>CAMAZP010000015.1 GCA_945863605.1 Chitinophaga pinensis | reverse complement strand
GTATTCTTCCTCTTTCATTGACCGTATTTCTGCTTGTCTTTCCGCTTTTTGGAAATTGTCAGAAAAGCGCTGGTATGCTGCTTCAATTTTAACGGTGTCCTGTGACTTGATGAATTTATTGAGAACGGACTTTTGAAATAATGCCATTGCGAAAAATAATGAATGAATAGAAACGTAAAGTTGCGAAATTTTTGGGAATTAGTTATGGGTTAACTCCTTTGATAAATCGCTTAATTTTAGAAGTGTTTTTTACATGTTTACCCCTGTGCTAGCTGTAAAATTCCAGGCAGTAATTGGTTATCCAATTTTGAAAAGGCAAACCATTTCTTACCTAGGTCTTTCAGGGAAGCACCAATGTGATAAAGCTCATTCCTATCTATAATTAGAAAACGGTCATGGCTTTCGCTCAGTTCTCTAACGAAAATAGGTTGATATTGATTATTATGTTTATCTAAATCTAACTCAAGTTGCTTCGTTATTTTTTTAGTGTAAATGATTGCTTTCACATTTGGGGAACGTTTACTGAGATGCATGAGTACAGATTCATCGATGTAATTGTCAATAAGAATAATTTCTTTATTTGCCGAACGAATAAATTTTGACATCAACGCGTAAGCATCGAAGATTTGTCCATCGAAAAAAACACCTTGGGTGGGGAGTTCATTGGTTTTGAGCCGTAGAGAGATTTTACTCACTTCTTTCGAAAGATTCTCAAGATTATTTTCTATTCGATCCACACGTTGGTTGATTGCATAGCCTTTAAGTAAGTATTCACGCAAAATAGTTGTAGCCCAAATACGAAATTGTGTTCCTTGTTTCGATTTAACTCGATAACCAACAGAGATAATTACATCGAGGTTGTAAAACTCGACTTTTCGGGTAACTTTTCGTTGACCTTCAACTCGAACTGTCAAGGATTCCTTGACAGTTGAAAACTTCTCTAATTCACCTTCTTTAAAACAATTGTTAATATGCAAGCTAATGTTCTGCTTTGTCTGTCCAAAAAGCATAGCCATTTGAGCTTGATTCAACCAAACAGTCTCATTTTCAATGTGAACTTCAATGTGTTCAGTTGCTTCATTTGGGCGGTATAAAATGATTTCATTCTTCATAGTTTACATTAAGTTAGCGAAATTTATCATTTGAAAAAAGAGAAAGATTGATTTATTCCTTCAAAAAAAAATTTCAAAAAATCGCTGGTTAGCGTTTGTATAAAGTACTCCTCTTCATAATAGGAGATTTGGGCGTTTGCAATCGTACCAGTAAAATATTTGAATTTTGAAAATCAAGAGTTTAATCGAAGCGAGATCTATTTGGTGTATATTCGCGAACAATCTTTGGCCTTGAATTTCTAGGTTTTAGCTACTGAACTGAAACTGTTAATTTTTAAAATTTCTGTTCCGTCAGCTGACGGATTAAAAAATTTCAGTTTCAGAAAGGAGTTAAAATTGTTCGCAACGAGTTGTAAATATATGTAGAACAGAAATTTGCGAACAAAATAGAAATTCAGAGCCTTGATTTTTTGATTCTTTTTCATCAAGGAAAAAGAATGGCAAAATGAATTTTATTTTGCTTATTATTAAACGATTATGTCCCCAAGGAATTTGTGCCACAGTACGTGGCACAAATTCATATTTTGAATTATAAAACAAATACCATTGTCTAATTGCATATAAATTTCTTCTTGAAAAGCCTTTCATATCTGGGAATTCAGAGTTCAATTCTTTCGCAACATTTTCTATAATATTTAATACCCACGTATTTTGCTTAGAGGAAATTTCTTTTCCAATTTCCCAATATAATTCTAATACTTGGGTATTTAAGGTTGCTGCTAACTTTTGTCTTGCTGACTTTATTGTTCGTTTTTATGCATTTATCCACTCAAAAAACTCATTATTTGATTTTAGATGACTCATTTTTCTTATTTTTTTACTTTAAGTTAGTTAAAAAGATCGTTTAGTAAAACTAAACGATTAGAAAAAAATCTTTTATTTGATTATTAATTGATTTTTTTCAGTAAAAGATGAATGAGGATTATAATCGATAATAGATATATTCCTGTTAAAAAAATAGGATAGAGATACGAATCAACTTATTGGAAAAAAGAAAAGTATTCCATTATCAGAACAAATAGATGTGGTTTTAATTGAACAAGGTTTTAGCAGAACAAATACGGCAACAGAAGTCATCTACAAAAAATGATTTTTGCTCAATTTTTCAAGCATTAAGGAATCAAAAAAAACGCTTACTTATTTTAAATGTTTCTTTTAATGAGATAGCGCTTCTCAACCTTAGAAAAACCAGCTAAATCCATTAAAACTAATCACCAAAAACAGTAAATCGTTCATTGATTAATTCTTCTGTATTTTGAATTCTTAACATATAATTTCCTTGTTGTAGTTCTTTATCTAGTTCAATACTATTTTCAAATTCATTCAAAAACACATTCTCGGATGAATATACGACGCGTCCCATTTGATCTATTACAAGAACTTGATACGGTTGATTACTTGTTTCGTCATATGTAAACATAATTCTCTTGGTTATTCCCATTGGATTTGGATAAACTACTAAAGATTTTTTTTCTAGTATTTGCACAAAATCTTCATCTTCATTTTGTACTTGCATTGAATTAATACCGCTTACCATAGTGGGGCCAAATTTAAATCGCATATTGGGGCGGTAATAACTTTGAGTTCCTACTGCAGTTGATGCAATGGTAGAACTAGTTAAGTTATCTCTTTTGAAAAGCGACTTATAAGTCGATAAAATCGTTGATTGAACAATTGAATTAGTTCCAACGACATTGTTATTAAATGATATTGTTATTAACAAATTCATTGTTTGGTTGTAATTAAATGGATTACTAAATGTGTATGTATTCCATCCATTAATAGTTGTAACTGACCCCGTGTAGGTTGTTACTGAAGAGGTGCCAGAAATAAAACTCCCATTTGAATAACTTGCCGAAGTAGTATGAGCAACTCGAATTGTAAATGAACTCAATGTTGTTGAGCTTGGAGTAGAAACTTGAAAAGCAATAGAATGTAGCATTGGAGTTTGTGAAGTCCACCCAGATGCTAGTAAATCACTCTTAGTAATGATGTATTGTGAACGCTCATCCATGAAGGAGCTAGAATATGGGTGCCCAGAATAGGCTGTAGTTCCATTTCCTAAAGTAACAAAAACAGGAGGAGGGGCAAGTGTTGTAAAAGTTTGTTCAGTTGAATAAGAGCTACTTGATGCACTACAATTACTCATTACTTTAAATTGATAACTAGTTGAAGAGGACAAACCTGAAATCACTTTAGAATTTGAATTGGATGTTGTTGTAATCCAAGATGTTGAATTGGCTGCTTTGTATTGAATAGTATAAGAAACAACATTTTGCACTGCCCCCCAATTTAAGGATGCCGAAGAGCTAGTAATAGAAGAAGCTAGCAAATTGGTAGGATTCACACACAAATTACAAGCTGAAATTATTTGTTTTGCATCATTTCTCAAATTCCCTAATCTACCATACAAGTTATTTCCAGGACAAGCAGTTTGTCCAACATCTTTATGACCATTAATACGTGGTAAGTTTAAAACTCCATAAGCTTGAGTTTGCATGGATGCAGAAGATAATGGATCCCACCCCTTTTTATCAAACCACCATGCCAATATTTCAGAAACTCGCTGCATCTGAATAGTTGTGGCAATAGTAACATCGGCATTTCCCGGGAAATTAATCCCAATTGATCCACTATTAGCATCTCCAGCATGAGCGCCTCGAACATCTGAATTGTCAATATTTGGATTGTGTCTACCTTGAAAAAAATTACCATTTTTATCCACTAAATAATTGTATCCAATATCAGTCCAACCAAGTGTATTTACATGATAATTATAATAGGATTGAACAACTGTTTGACCAGAAGTATACGTGTCCGGAGATGCTCCATGATGGATAACAACGTGAGTTGGATTAATATATGTTGGAGTATATGAAGTAGTAACTTGTGCACATGAGGCCGAACCTCCACACCATTGGGCACGTGTTATCATTGTTGGTAATGCAGGACAATCAGTATTTTTATGATTTGAAAGAATAGAATCCTTTTTTATTAAGTTATCTTCCTGTGTTTTAAAGTTTCCGTCAAACAAATGAACTTTAATTTCTTTTGGAGTAACAGGGAAGTTAACAATCAGATCAATCTCTTGATGAGTGGTTGCATCCGTGGTGAAAATTGCGTCCGTCCAAACCATTTGAGTGGGAGTTTCATTTGGCCCGACTTCAGCAGACATTTCCTTCCATTCAGTCCATTGACCATTCTGATTTTTTGTTCGAAATAAAACAGTATATTTTTCAAGATTTGGATTTATTTCTTGACTTACCCATCCAATTCCAAAACAAGAAAAACCATGATCAGGCTTAATTGAAAAAGACGAATTATTTTTTTCAGTTAACTCTTGTTGATTAATAATTAATTCAGATGAAGGTACTCCACCATTTTTGGAAATGTTAACGAGTCTACTTTGAACATATACAGGAAAAGCGCCATTTATTTTTGTTTCTAAATAATTCAATTGGGCAGTTGGAAAAATTTGTGCAGATGCAAAATTTGCAAAACCAAGTAAGAGAAAAAAAATATTTTTCATAAATCATAAAATTTAAACAAAAGTAATAATTATGAATTTTATTGACACTATTTTTTTATAACTTACAGTCTTAAAATTAATTATTTGAACATGATTTTTATTTTAATAGATCTATTTTGGGTCAACTTTAAAAGCATTCGGCTCAAGGATTTGTTTTGGTGATTTATACTTTAAGGCATCTTTAATTCTCTAGAAATTTCAGATTTTTTCCCATTGTGTCATAGTTTCTTTACAATCTTGTAAGGTTTGAAATTTAAATCGTTGACAAACAAAGCTTTTCAGTATTGAATTATTGAATCAATGTGCGTGTTTTTTCTGTAGTTGTAGTTTTATTAAATATTGAAAAACGTTTTTTTTTTCAATAACTCTTTTACAATTAATGCTTACAATTAATACCAGGTATCATTTCTAATAATGAACTGATCTGCTATTCAAGTCCTCTAAAAAAATAATGGTAGTTAATTTTTTCAAGAAGAAAATTGATATTGTTTGTTTTAGACTAAAAATTAGTTTGAGCAATTTTTGATTCCTCCATCTTTCCACCTTTTCCTTATCTTTGAATCATGGTAACACATTCTATCATCATCACTGCGGGAGGAATTGGAAAACGCATGGGAAGTGAAATTCCCAAACAATTCATTGAAATTTGCGGAAAGCCAATCTTGTTGCACACCTTAGAGCTGTTTTATCACTTTGATTCAAGTATGGAATTGTTCATCACTTTGCCCGAAGATTGGAAAAGTTATTGGAATGAAATCTTGGAAAAAAACAAGTGTACAATTCCCCATCAAATAATTTCGGGTGGAGAAGAACGCTACCATTCCATTCAAAACGCGATTCAATTTTGTTCGGGAAAATACACTTCAGTGCACGATGGTGTGCGTCCGTTGGTAAGTCACCAAACTTTGAAGAATTGTTTCGAAGCTTTAGAAAGCCATGCAGCTGTGGTTCCAGTTTTGAGCATCAAAGAATCGATACGTCAGTTAGAAAACGGAAGCTCACATGCAGTCAATCGCAATGAATTTAAGTTGATTCATACGCCACAATGTTTTCACGCATCAGTTTTAAAAGATGCCTATCTTCAAAGATTTCACGAGGGTATCACCGACGATGCAAGTTTGGTAGAAGCAAATGGTGTTTTGATTCATTTAGTGGAGAGCAACGAAGAAAACATCAAAATCACAACACCCAACGATTTGAAAATTGCTGAATTATTCATCCAAGAATTTCAAAAATGATTCAACCCGCACCTTTAAAAAAAGGAGATTTAATTTACATCACCGCTCCTGCAAAAGCAATAGAACCTGCATTTGTTTATTTCGCTCAAAACTATCTTGAAAAACAAGGTTTTCGAGTAGAGATCAGCCCAAATTGTTTAGGAAATTACAATTACTTTTCGGGTACAGACCAAGAACGACTTACTGATTTACAACAAGCAATCGACCATCCAGAAGCGAAAGCGATTTTGTGTGCGCGTGGTGGTTACGGTTGTGTGCGCATCGTCGATCAATTGCAATGGGCGAATATGTTGCGCGAACCAAAATGGCTAATTGGATTTAGCGACATCACTGTTTTTCATCACCGATTATTCAAGTTAAGAGTTCAAAGTGTGCATGGGACGATGCCTCTCAATTTCCAAACGAATTCAACTGCCGCATTACAAACATTAGTTGATTCCATTACTGGTAAAAAACCTAATTTAACTTGGAACACAACTCCTCATAATCAAATTGGAAAAGCCACTGGAAAATTAATTGGAGGAAATTTAAGTATTATTTACAGCTTAATTGCGACTAATGACGCATATTATTTTGAAGGAAATATTTTGTTTCTGGAAGACTTATCCGAACAATTATACCATCTTGACCGCATGTTTTTTGCATTGAAAAAAAGTGGGATTTTAGACCGAATTAGTGGTTTAATCATTGGGGGAATGACCGATTTAAAAGATACTGCTGTTCCATTTGGAATGACAATCGAAGAAATTATCCTCCAACATTTTACCTTTTCAAGAATTCCAATTGCCTTTGGCGCACCCATTGGACATATTGACGACAATCAAGCTGTAATTGTTGGTGCTGAGGTGGAATTTGAGGTAAAAAATTCGTTTTCATCAATATCTTATTGCAATTAACTCGATAATAAATTTTATTGATAGCTTTAAGAAATATTAATTTCTACATCTATACGTACACTTTTTTACATTTATGTTTCGAGTTTTTTCCTTAATAATTTTTACATTGATTACAAATTTTAACTTCTCTCAAGTTAATAATTTCAGTGTTGGTATGGAAAAAACAGATATAACAATTTACAAAAAGGGAGGAGGAATGCTGGGTTACAGTATGGCGTTCAACGTTTCACATAGCATTGAAACACCATTATTTGCAAGAACATTTGTGTTAGAGGGTACAAACCAAAAAAAAGTAGTAATTGTAGAATGTGAATTGTGTTTTATTCCCTCGGAGTTAAAAACAGCAATAATCAATTTACTTCAAAAAAAGACAGAAACACAAGTTTTTAATGAAGAAAATGTCTTGATTATGGCACAACACACACATTCTGCACCCGGAGGATATTGTCATTATTCTTCCTATAACATGTCAGTTCCAGGATTTATTCCTGAAATTTTTGATTGGCTAAGTTCAAAAATTGCAAATTCAATAATAGCTGCAAATCAAAAAATGGTTCCATGTTCAATTTCACTAAGCAAAGGATTTTTCCCTGATGATTGGGAAGTCGCTTTTAATCGCTCGTTGCCTGCGTATAATCGAAATTCGGATGTCATTCCTTTAAATCATGATGATAGACATAAAGCAGTAAATCGCGAAATGACTTTGCTTCAATTTCAAGGATTGAATAATTTACCTTTAGGTTCTTTAAATTGGTTTGGCGTGCATGCAACGAGCATTTCCAATGACAAAACAGCCATTAATGCAGATAATAAAGGGTACGCTGCAACTTATTTAGAGCAATATTTCATGAACTTAAATCCGAATTATATTGCTGCTTTTGCACAAGGTACAGCTGGAGATGTTACACCAAAATTTATTTATAATTCAAAACTAAATTGGCAAAGAGGGTATTACGAAGGTAAGTTTCCTGATGATATTGAAAGTGCAAAGTACAACGGTCAATTGCAATATAAAAAAGCCTTAGAATTGATTGAAACTGAAAATAAAATTGCTATTTCTCCAGAAGAAATACATTGTTCCTTGCGTTTTTTTGATTTTTCAAAAATATCAGTTGACACAGCTTATTCTCATACAAAAGATATTAAAAAAACAAGCCCCTCCTGTATAGGTATAGATATGTTAGGTGGTGCTTTAATGGATGGGCCAGCTGCTCCTAAAATCATTATTAAAATTGGAAAATGGTTAATAAAAAAACAGCAAAAAAAAGAACTTAGAAGGGCAAAAAAAAATCCTGGAGAAATTTCTAATACCATTTTTGAAAAATACAAAGCGCAAGGTCCGAAAGCAATTGCTATAGAAACTGGAGTGAAACGTTTACTTGGATATGAAAAGGTAAATAAAGTTCCTATTCCTAGTTTTCTAGATCCAACTATAGCAACTTTCAAATTATTTGCAAAACGCAAAGCGATTGAAGAAAATGCATGGTCACCCCAAATTTTACCGATACAACTTATTGAAATTGGCGATGTTGTTTTGGCAAGTATTCCTTTTGAAATAACTACAACCGCAGGACGAAGACTGAAAAAAGGAATAGAAGAGCTTTACTTAATTGAAGGAAAAAAAGAAGTGATTTTATGTCCTTACGCAAATTCTTATTCGGGTTACATAACGACATTTGAAGAATACCAAGAACAAATGTACGAAGGCGGACACACCGTTTTTGGTCAATACGCTTTAGCGGCTTTACAAACGACCTTTAAAAAATTATTTGAGGTAAAAGCTATTCCTTTTGGAAATTCACCCAATGAGCTTGTTCCTCCAGTTTTTAGTGAAGCTGAATTAAGCAAGCGACTTTATTACCAGCGAAAGAAATGAGTTGATTTTTTTTAATTCAGTGTTTATTTAAAAGTTTGTCAACTTAAATTCTTATAGTCGTTGATAAATAAATCAATTTATTGTACATTTACAATCAATAACGTGTAAAAATACAATTATGGCAATTACACCGAGCACAAAAAAAACGGTTTCTGTTGTGCGTCAGAGAACATCTGTTTCCAAAAGTCATCAAAAAAATGTTGTTTTAGACAAATTTTCCCCAGCTTGGGTTGTTGTTCATTCAAACGAGGCTCCGGGTTATAATTTGGAGTTAATCAATCGTATTAGAAGTGGAGTTAAGAAAACCGATTGGAAAAATTTAATCGCAAGTATTGGATCCACGGAAAAAGAATTTGAAAACATACTTCCAAGTTCTATCAGTAGTATGCAAAAGAAAGCCGTTTACAGCAGAGAAACGTCTGAAAGAATCTATGAATTGGCTCGTTTATTTGGATTAGGTTTTGAAGTTTTTGACACCAAAGAAGCTTTTAAACAATGGTTGATGACTCCTTCTCGAGCACTTGGTGATAAAATTCCGTTTGAATTATTGGATAATAGTTTTGGCTTTGAATTGGTTGAAAATGAAATTATTAGAATTCAACACAACGTTTATAGTTAATGGTTGTTTATCGAATTACAAATGTAAAACATCAAAATTCAGTTTTGTCTGGAATTGGTGCAGAAATGGTTGGTGGAAGATGGAACGAAGTGGGAACTCGTGCCGTTTATTGCTCTGAAAATATAGCATTAGCCTTGCTAGAATATTACATTCACTCTGAAAACATTGCCAATCTTCCTAAAGAAATTGTTGTTGCAAAAATTGAATTTCCAGATGAGTTTGTCGTTCAAGAATTAGAACAACTTCCCGAAAGATGGAATCAGTATCCCTATTCTTCAAAGACCACTAAACTGTTTACAAATCTAGCGAAATCGAATAACTTTTTTGCACTAAGAGTTCCTTCTTCAATAGTTGGCTTGGAATCAAATTTCATCTTGAATCCACTTTTTAAAGAATTTGGAAAAGTTGAGGTTACTCAATTCATAAAATTACCTATCGACGAACGGTTAAAATTTCAGAAGCTATGAGTTTATCCTCGTTTCTAAACAAATTGCAAGCAAAGCAAATATTTTTCGCATCTTTGATTACTCAAAAAATTTAACATGGAAAATAGCCAAAAATACATTAGCGAAAATCAAGAACGATTTTTAATCGAATTAATAGATTTACTCAAAATTCCATCGATTTCTGCGGATCCAAGCTACAAAGAGAATGTTCATGCCTGTGCTCAACACCTCGCTGACAATCTAACCAAAATAGGAATTGACAACGTTGAAATTTGCCAAACGGCAGGTTACCCAATCGTTTACGGAGATAAAACTGTGGACGATTCTTTGCCAACAGTTTTGGTTTATGGTCACTACGATGTGCAACCAGCTGACCCTTTGGAATTGTGGACTTCACCGCCGTTTGAACCCGTAATTAAAGTGACCGATAAACATCCGCAAGGAGCCATTTTTGCACGTGGAGCTTGTGACGATAAAGGTCAAATGTTTATGCACGTGAAAGCAGTGGAAGCAATGTTGTCAAGTGGCGAACTTCCTTGCAACGTGAAATTCATGATTGAAGGTGAAGAAGAAGTTGGAAGTGAAAACTTAGGTATCTTCATCAAAGAGAATAAAGAAAAATTAAAAGCGGACATTATCCTCGTTTCAGATACTGGAATGTTGGCAAATGACGTTCCATCTATCACAACAGGTTTGCGTGGATTGAGTTACGTGGAAGTGGAAGTTACTGGTCCAAATCGCGATTTACACTCTGGTCTTTACGGAGGCTGCGTTGCAAATCCAATCAATGTATTGGCTGAAATGATAGCTTCTTTACACGATGAAAATGGAAAAATTACCATTCCTGGATTCTACGACAAAGTGGTGGATTTAACGGACGAAGAACGCGCTGAAATGGCTAAAGCACCATTTTCACACGAAGTATATTGTCAAGCTTTGGATTTAAAAGATACAATGGGCGAAGCAGGTTATTCAACTCCAGAGCGTGGCTCGATTCGACCAACATTGGACGTAAACGGAATTTGGGGAGGTTACACAGGGGAAGGCGCAAAAACAGTAATTGCATCTAAAGCATTTGCGAAAATTTCTATGCGTTTAGTGCCCGACCAAGACCCTGAGGAAATCACACAATTATTCAAATCACACTTCGAGTCGATTGCACCAAATTCAGTACGCGTTGTTGTGAAACCCCACCACGGTGGACAAGCAGCAGTTACGCCAATTGATTCTATCGGTTATAAAGCAGCTAGTTTAGCATACGAAAAAGCGTTTGGTAAAAAACCAATTCCTGTGAGAAGCGGTGGAAGTATTCCAATCATCGCTTTGTTTGAGCAAGAATTAGGATTGAAATCTATCTTGATGGGCTTTGGTTTAGACAGCGATGCGATCCACTCACCAAACGAACATTACGGATTATTCAATTACTACAAAGGCATTGAAACGATTCCTTATTTTTACCACTATTTCAACGAATTAAACGCTTAAAATGAAAGTTATTTATCTTGCAATTTTAACGCTGGTTTTACTGGCTTGTGCTCCTTTTAAGGAACCTGTTTTCAAAAGTTACGACGGGATGGAAGGTCTAAAAATGGATGGAAAAAACATCAATTTCACCCTAAAAGGAACAATTGAAAATCCAAATTGGTACGCCTTAAAAGTGAAACCATCGATGTTAGAAGTAACGATTGACGGTAAAAAATTCGCCAATGTTTATTTGGATGAAAAAGTTAAAATAAAAGCAAAACAAGCTGTTTCTTTAGTTGCACCAATGCACGCTGAATTAGAGGATGGAGCAATGATGCGCATGATGGGAATGGCTTTGAAAGATTCCATTCGTTTGAATTTAGCTGGTGACGTGAAAGGCGGTGTTTTCTTCATTTACAAAAAATTTCCTGTAAACGTTACACGTTCTGTTTCTCCAAAAAGTTTGAATCCAATGAAAAGCATGAATCCATTTAAAAAAGATTAAAATGTTTTCAGTTTCGTTTAATCAGGTTTAACTTTATAAAGTTATAAAGATGAAATTGAATTAGATTTCTATTGTTTGAGAAAAGGAGCTGATTGATTTGATTTTTGGCATTGGTTTGATGAAAAATTACCGAATGGAATAGCAGAATATGTAATATAAAATGTGACTATGGCTACAAAATCGAATAAAGCATTTAATAATCTTCCTATCCTCCCTCCTAAGCAATCTTTGATAGAGACAATAGCAATTCTCAAACAAGAAAGTAAATCTGCAGTAGCTTTGGCTGAATTAAAAGGCCTTACAAACACATTGCCCAATCCAAATATTCTTATCAATGCGGTTATTTTAAAAGAAGCACAAGCGAGTTCCGAAATTGAAAATGTAATCACAACTCAAGATAAACTTTACCAAGCTTTATATGCCAAATCGACTAAACCAGATGGAGCAACCAAAGAGGTTTTACGATATAGAGAAGCGCTTCTTATGGGAACGGCTCTAATAAAAGAAAAGGGATTTCTCAATAACAATGGTATTATAGCCATTCAGAAAGAATTGGAAGAAAATAATGCTGGACTTAGAAAACTTCCTGGAACAGCTTTAGTAAACGACTTGACCAATGAAGTAGTTTATACTCCACCTGATAATTTTGATACGATTAGTGATTTGATGAAAAATTTGGAGGAGTACATAAATGATCATGCAGATGATATTTCTCCTTTAATCAAGTTAGCCATTCAACATTATCAATTTGAAAGCATCCACCCTTTTTATGATGGTAACGGCAGGACAGGTAGAATTATCAATGTTTTGTTTTTGATTTTAAAAGGTTTATTAAACGAACCTGTTCTGTACTTGAGTTCATATATCATTCAAAACAAAGGAGATTACTATAGACTATTACAAGAAGTGCGTACTAAAAACAATTGGGAGGATTGGATTTTGTATATACTCAAAGGCATAGAACAGACAGCTCAAAGCACAATTGAGCAAATCAACAAAATCAATCTACTTTTCAACGAAATACAAAAATTGGTGCAGGAGAAGTTACCTAGAATCTATTCAAAAGATCTGATAGAGCAACTTTTTATCCATCCTTATTGTAAGATTGAGTTTTTAGTCAATAATTTAGGTATTGAAAGGAAAGCAGCATCAAGATACTTAAATAGTCTTGAGGAAATAGAAATTTTGAAATCGCAACAAAAAGGCAAAGAGGTTATTTACATCAATACTAAACTCTATAATTTACTGAAAAAGGGATGAAAGCAACATGTACCAAATAGTCCCATGTAAACAAAACATGTACCAAAAAAATAGTATGTGGTACACGTAAATTGAACGTGAGACTTTTTGGTACATAAATTAACCCCTTTTGAACACGGTGATGATTTACAAAAACTTAATCATAGAAACATTGATTTGGTTTCTTACAGAGTTATTAAAAATCGGATTTTCAAAGCGGAATTAGACAGAACAAAACAAGTTGTATATGCACCAGCGTAATAAAATTTTAAGATATTTTAAAACCCACTATAAACAAAAGCTATCGACATTTTTATTTAAACAAAAAGTCTAATAAAAATTGAAAAATAAGTTCCTATTTTAAAACACGATTTTGAGCTTACTCATTTCTTTTTCAAGTTCAAAATAGTATCTTCGGGCTTTAATTTAAGTCTATGTTATCCAAAGAAGCTCCCAAAAAACTCTTTTTACTTGATGCGTTTGCGCTGATTTACAGGGCTTATTTTGCATTTGCGAAGAATCCACGTGTCAATTCCAAAGGACAAAATACTTCTGCGGCTTTTGGTTTCACGAATGTTTTGATTGACGTCATAAAAAACGAAAAACCGACACATATCGCAGTCGTTTTTGATCCGCCGGGAGGTTCAACGCATCGAATAGAAATTTCTGCCGCCTATAAAGCGCAACGAGAAGAAATGCCAGAAGACATTCGCTCGATGATTCATCCAATCAAACAAATTGTGGAAGCTTTCAATATTCCTATTTTGGAATTGGCTGGTTACGAAGCAGATGACGTGGTAGGAACGATTGCTAAAATTGCCGACCAACGTGGATTTGTGACGTACATGATGACACCCGATAAAGATTACGGACAATTGGTGACAGAAACATCTTTTATTTTCAAGCCTGGTCGTGGAGGAAATCCGCCTGAGATTTTGGGAGTAAAAGAAGTGTGTGAGAAGTTTGAAGTAGAACGTCCAGAACAAGTGATTGACATTTTAGGGCTTTGGGGAGATGCGGCAGATAACATTCCTGGAATTCCTGGTATCGGCGAGAAAACCTCTAAAATACTAATTCAAAAATATGGTTCGATTGAAAATTTGATTGCACACGCTCACGAATTGAAAGGCAAGCAACAAGAAAACGTTATCAATTTTGCACAACAAGGTTTGGAGTCCAAGCAATTGGCAACCATCATCACAGATTTGGATGTTGAATTCAATGAAGATGAGTTGATTATGTGTCCGCACGACGATGAAAAAATCAAAGCGATTTTCACAGAATTGGAATTCAGCAACCTTGCGCGACGCATTTTAGGAACCGATATCGTTGTTACTTCCGCGTCAAATACAAGTTCAAAGCCAGCTGATACTGCCCAATTGGACTTATTTGGAATGCAAAGTATGGTTGAAAAGCAAGAACCAATTGCCACATCTTCATACAAAACAATTGTTACTGAAAAACCAAGTTATCATTTGATTACTTCGCCTGAAGACCGCAAAGAATTGTTAGAATTATTACTGAAACAATCACAAGTTTGCTTCGATACGGAAACCACTGACATTGAAGCAATGCACGCCGATTTAGTTGGATTCTCGTTTTCATACAAAGCACGCGAAGCATTTTACGTGGCGGTTCCAAAAGATTTTGAAGCGGCAAAAAGTATCATTCACGAATTCAAACCGTTCTTCGATGATCCGTCGATTGAGAAAATTGCACACAATATAAAATACGATTTGAAAGTGTTGTTCCGCTATGGAATCACAGTGGCAGCGCCCACTTTCGATACAATGATTGCTTGTTATTTGATCAATCCAGAAGCGAAACAAGGAATGGATTTCTTAGCGACTTATTACTTGAATTATCAACCGATTTCCATCGAAGTATTGATTGGTAAAAAAGGCAAAGGTCAAGGAAATATGGGCGATTTGGCTCCTGAAGACATATCAGATTATGCCTGTGAAGATGCAGACATTACCTTCCAATTGAAACAATTGTTTGAGCCGGAAATTCAAAAACCACATTTATACAACTTGTTCTACAACATGGAAATGCCTTTGGTGGAAGTGTTGAAAGACATAGAACAAGAAGGAATTTCAATCGATGTGAATGCTTTGCAAGAATATTCCAAAGAATTAGATACTACTTTGATTGATTTGGAAAGTCAAATCAAAGCACACGCGGGCATTCCATTCAATTTGGATTCACCAAAACAGTTAGGTGAAGTGTTGTTCGAACATCTAAAAATTTCTTCTAAAGCGAAAAAAACCAAAACAGGACAATACGCTACTTCGGAAGACGTACTACAAAAACACGAACACGATCACGCGATCATTCCGTTGATTTTGGAATACCGTCAATTGCGAAAACTGAAAAGCACCTATGTGGACGCATTGCCAACTTATGCTGACAGAATTGATGGACGCATTCACACGAATTTCATGCAAACAGTAACGGCAACTGGTCGTTTGAGTTCCAATAATCCGAACTTGCAAAACATTCCGATTCGCTCCGCAAAAGGACGTGAAATCCGCCGAGCATTTGTAGCTCGAAGTAACGAATATAAAATCATGGCGGTCGATTATTCACAAATTGAGTTGCGCATCATTGCGGCTTTGAGTGAAGACACGAACATGATTCAAGCGTTCCGTGATGGATTAGACATTCACGCAGCAACGGCAGCAAAAGTATTCCACACTGAAATTGAAAACGTAACGCGTGACCAACGAAGCGCAGCAAAAGCAGTAAATTTTGGAATCATTTATGGACAATCGGCTTTTGGTTTAGCACAGAATTTGGGAATTTCTCGCACCGAAGCAAAATCAATTATCGACAGTTATTTTGAACAATATAGTACCATCAAAACCTATATGGACAAAGTGATTGCACAAGCGCGCGAAGAAGGATATGTGGAAACGATTATGAAACGTCGTCGCTATTTACCGGACATCAATTCTGCAAATGCAGTGGTGCGCGGTTATGCCGAACGAAATGCTGTAAACGCACCGATTCAAGGTTCTGCAGCAGACATTATTAAAATGGCAATGGTGGCAGTTCACAAAGCGATGTTGCACGAAAAAGTGAAATCGAAAATGATTCTACAAGTCCACGATGAGCTTGTTTTTGATGTGCACGTTTCGGAAGAAATGTTGATGCAATTATTGGTAAAAGAAGCGATGGAAAGTGCGATTCAATTAGCCGTTCCGATGGAAGTGGAATTGAAGCTGGCGCAGAATTGGTTGGAGGCGCATTAGGAGGTACGTGATGCTTATTAATTACGAACGGAATAATTGCGTCCTCGATAGCTATCGGGATGCGAACGGACAAGCAAACTGCTTATTAATTGCTAATGGGTTTATTTCTAATGATGTAATGAAAACAAGGACTGAATAAGAGGGCTGAGGTTCTCGAAGTCCGAAGTTCAAAGAACCAACGCCTATTTATAAAGTATCACCTTAAACAATCGCCCAAATTTTTCTGATTTTTGAAGCGGTTAGGTTGGAAGGGATGGATTTATTAGAGGGTATAACTACTCCTTGAACGTTAGTCGGTAAAGTAATAGTATCATTAAACATCACAACAGGCATGATTTCATAACCAGCTTGGTTTAAACGTTCAATATAAACTTCTGCGCCGATTCCATTTACAGGTCTTGAAGAGCGCAATGCAATCATAACAACTTCAACGGACGGCGGTAAACTTTGAATAATCTGAATTAGTTGTTCTTGTGAAATACCATTCGGGAATTGCTTGTAGCGTATCTCATTACAAGAAGTAATCATCACATGAGTTTTAAAAATACCAGATAAAAACTGAACATTAAATGTTGCAGAATTTCTAACCCCTGTTAAAGCTCTAATAACAGAAGATTTATATGTGTTGGGAGCTCCTGTGATTATGTATATTTTCATTTAATAATCTTTTTTCTTTATCTCTACTTTTTTTTCAAAGTAAAATCCTTCTGTTCCGATTAAAATTCCGTTCGCATATTTCTCTCTTTTATAATATTTTAAAATATTTACCGAGTTTTTATTAATTGCTGGGTTGATTACAAATTGGGCTACAGGAAGACCACTTTTTGATTTGAAATAAAAATTTTCATTTTTGTCAACAAACAGTGGCTTAGTATTACTTTTACTGTAAACGGTTGAAACCAAAATAGAGTCTTTAACAACTATATTAATGTCTGCTTTAGAATTCATTTTTACAGTAAACGAACCAAATTCTTTAAATTGTTTGTTTGGCCATTTAGGAAAATCAGCATTATAAGGTTTGCCCTGCGAATCAAATTTAACAGAATAATTACCTGGATAAATTGAATTTATTTTATCCTTATTTGACTTTATATAATCTTCGACTTTGTAGAAGTTAAGTTCAACAACTTCATTTTCATATTTGTCACTCAACTTCTTTTGAATTGAACTTCTTATATCATCATATTCAAAGTTTAACTTGTCATATTCTTTTGCGGCATCCTCCAAGGAGTTTTTGGAGATTAAATCATTGATTTTTATAAGAGTAGTTTTATCCGCATCCTTATTTTGATTTTCTACTTTAATGCGTTCTTGTTCTTCCTTTTCAATTTCAACCTTCGTTTTTAATCTTTCACATTCTTTTTCGTCTGTTGAAACCATAATTTCAGCATCTTGGTGATATGGAACATTAATTTTAACAAAGATACGAGAGTAGCTTTTAGCTACTCCACCATCGGCAAATTTAAAACCATCCTTAAAAATTATAAGTACAATTTCTTTTATATAGTGATCCTTTTTAGTATTTGGATAAACTTTATAATAATAAAACGTTGATTCTCCCGTAATATCTCCATATTTGTCTCTGTCGACATAAGGTTCTTTTTTCCAAAGGGTTAAATTTTTAAGTTTCTCTGTAGTGCCATTTTTGTCTCTCCCAAATTTTTGTCCTGGATTATACTCGACATAAATCCCGTCTGTTTCAGATATATAAATTTTGTAATCAAAATTAGTATTTGTACTTAAGTCAATATCAGTACTCATATATTTTTGACCATACACAGATATATTACCACAAAAAACTTTATTCATTAAACTTTTAGGGAACTCAGGTGGATACTGCCCAAATGAAGAGAAAGAACTCACAAGTGAGAAAATGAAGATTAATTTTTTCATAATTAAATTGATTTACGCAACTCTATCTGTTGCATGTTGGTTTATAAAAGTTAATTAGTTGTTTTGTTACTTTTTTTAGCTCATCTCGAGTTCTGCCGAGTTTTTTATCCTCTTTGAACCAATAGAATGAAAAATCTTTTAAAAATTTATTTTTTTGAAATTCATTCAAATTCTTGTCAGCAAATTCAACACGGTTTTTAGAAGTCTGAAATCCATTGTCTCCAATTTCGCCCTGAAAAATTGGATAATTGACACATTGCTGGTGGGCATTAAATGCATTCTTGGAAAAAACAACCTGTTTACTTCGCATTGTTATCGTTGCAATTTCCTTCAACATTCGTTCTTTACGAACATCTCTGTTTTTCTGACTTGGATAAAAGAATCCAATGTAAACCAATTCCGTTTTATAATACATGAAATAAATACCCGGACCTTGAAACGTTGGTTGTGAATCATCAGTTAATTCAAAACTTAAGTTCAACGGAAAAACCGAATTGG
Source organism: Chitinophaga pinensis (assembly GCA_945863605.1). Classification (GTDB taxonomy): domain Bacteria; phylum Bacteroidota; class Bacteroidia; order Flavobacteriales_D; family Crocinitomicaceae; genus UBA952. Next base: position 60,983 of record CAMAZP010000015.1, on the reverse strand, counting down.
AATCAATCGTAATTCGAAATAGGTCTTCAGCTCTTAATAACATCGATGTATTCAGAAATTATTTTTACAAATTTACCTACTGTTAATTTTTATTTACGTTCAATAAATTCTAATAATGAATTTATATTTCTATATTTGAACTATTAATTCTTAAAGCCTATGATTCAACAACCTGAAATAAAATTGAAACAATTGCGCGAGTTGAAGAATTTTACGCAAGAATACGTTGCGCAACAATTGGGTTTAAGTACACGTGCTTACTCCAAAATAGAAACAGGAGAAACACAACTAACCATCAATCGCTTGAATGAAATAGCAACTATTTTGGGGGTTGACCCAATGGAAGCTTTGGGTTTTGACCACGAAAACATTTTTAACAATTGCTCACAAGAAGGAAATTATAACACTATTGGAAAATCAATTTATCAATTACCAGACAAACTTATTGAGCAATACGAAAAACGCATCGAACAATTGGAAAGTGAAGTTCTATTTTTGCGCGCTTTGGTGAAATAGGAAAAATTAATTGCGAACGAAAGAATTGCGAATTGCGAACGGACAAGCATTATGCTTAGGAATTGCGAAAGGAGTTATTTCTACTGATGTAATGAAAACAAGTACTGAGCTTGAGGGCTGAGGTTCTGGAATTCTTAGAGTTTATTGCTTCAAGAAAAACAATTATTGAGTATACGCTTTCATACCACAATAAAAAATTCAACTGAAATTCACCACTCGAAAAATAGTTGGATTTATGTCTTAAAATTAAGTGGATAAATCCAATTATAGTTATTTGTTTAGATTTATGTGTTATTTTTGTGACTATAAATCCAATTATAATGATAGGAAGAAGTGAACAAACGCAAATTATGCGAGATGCATTACAACTAAAAAAATCATCTTTCATTGCTATAACAGGAAGAAGACGTGTTGGAAAAACATTTATCGTTCGAGCAATTTATGAAGAGCAACTTTGTTTTAGTGTAACAGGAATTCAAAATGCATCATTGAGTGTACAGATTGGAAATTTCATCCATAAACTACTTGAATTTCAGCCAGATTTAAAGCTAATTGGCACTATCAAAAATTGGCAAGATGCTTTTTTCGCGTTTAAAACTTACCTTAAAACCTTGCCAAAAGATAAAAAGCAAGTCATTTTTATTGATGAATTACCGTGGATGTCAACGGCTAAATCTGGATTTATTCAACTTTTAGCGCATCTATGGAACGATTATCTTTCACAAGAAAATCACTTTATTTTGGTTGTATGTGGTTCATCAACATCTTGGATTACTACTAAAATTATAAATGACAAAGGAGGGTTTCACAATCGAGTAACAATTCCAATCCACTTAAAACCATTTACACTTGCTGAAACGAAGCAATTCTTAGAATCGAGAAATATAGAATTTACGGATTCAGGTATTGCTGAAATCTATATGTGTTTAGGTGGTTTACCCTATTATTTAGAACAAATTGAAAAAGGAGAAAGTCCTACTAAGGCCATAGAAAGAATTTGTTTTTCGCAAAATGGAATTTTAAAAAGGGAATACGAAAATTTGTATAAAGCACTATTTGAAAATTGGGAATATCATGAAGCAATTGTGCAGGCTCTTGCTCAAAGTCAAAAAGGATTAACACGCAATGAAATCGTTGAAAAATCTAAAGTTAGTGCAGGAGGTAACTTGAACAGAGTAATGAATGATTTAATTCTTTCTGATTTTGTTTCAACTTATCACCCTTTTGGTAGTAAAAAAAGAGAAAGTCTTTACAAATTAACAGATGAATTTTCTTGTTTCTATCATCGCTTTATGAAAGATAACGAACAGAAAGACAGTGAAATATGGACAATTATCAGCCAGTCACAAAGTTTTAAAGTTTGGCGAGGTCTGGCATTTGAAACCTTGTGTTTAAAACACATCAAAGAAATTAAAAATGCACTTGGAATTAAAAATGTTTATACTGAAACTGCTGGTTTTTTCAAAAACATAGATGAAGGAATTCAAATTGATTTAATAATCGTTCGAAAAGATGCAACGATTAACCTTTGTGAATGTAAATTCTATGAGAGTAATTTTGAAATTACGAAAGTTTACGCAAACGAACTTAAGAATAGAAAAATTGGGTTTAGAACAGCAACAAAAACCAAAAAAATGTTGTTGACAACCTTCATTACCAACGAACCAATAAAAGAAAACGCATACGCTCTTGAAACGATTGATGTGGTAGTAGAATTAAGTGATTTGATGAAGTAGAATCGTCTTCTAAACATCTTGGGAATTGCGAATTGCGAACGATAAAATTGCGAATTACGGACGAACCTACATACTGCTTAAGAATTGCGAACGATAAAATTGCGAATTACGGACGAAGCTACATACTGCTTAGGAATTGCGAACGATAAAATTGCAAATTACGAACGGACAAGCATACTGCTTAGGAATTGCGAACGAAATAATTGCAGGTAAAAGTACTGAATTCAAGGACTGAATAGGAGGGCTGAGGTTCTCGAAGTCCGACGGCTATTGATAAAATATATAAGTTATAAAGCTTAGAGTACCAACCATAATTCATTTTCTCTACATTGAATACATCAATTTTTTAGTATTTTTGTTTGAATGAACGTAGCTGTCAAAATATCCGATTTTTCGCCACACCTCTTTTGGGATGTTGACCGAAATAAATTGAATTTTGAAAAATCCAAAGAACAGATTGTTTTTCAAGTCGTTGAATTTGGGTTGATGAACGATTGGAAACTGCTACAACAGGTTTACTCATTCGAAGAACTAAAACAAATAGCAACCAGTTTACGAACACTTGATAAAGTTACCCTTTCGTTTCTCGCTCATTTTTTCAAAATTGATAAATCTGAATTCAGATGTTATACCAATTTATATTTTAAATGACGTAATTGAAAATCCATCTGGTATAATGCCGAATTAGTTTTCAACGAGTATTTTATACGACAATTGAAAACAACTTCGGTATTACACTACAAGTCAGTCAGCGCAGAACTTCTGGAACTCCTAGAGTTTATTACTTCAAGAACAACAATTCTTTTAAATATCGACAAGTAATAATTTAACTTATAGTTCAATTATCTTTTTCAAGGTTATTTGTTAAATAGGAGTCGGAAAGTGCGATTCAATTAGCCGTTCCGATGGAAGTGGAATTGAAGCTGGCGCAGAATTGGTTGGAAGCGCATTAAATTGAAAATCTAAAGCTAGTTTTTAACTCAATTCACTTTTTTCTAAAATCAAAATTGGTGGTGCAAGTGATCTTAACTCCCATCGCATCAATCGTCGATGTAATTACACCTTTTGAATTGATAAATTGCCCGTTTGCAACATCAAAAGTAGAAACTAATTCTCCATTCATTGTTGGAGACATTGAATTTGCTGTTGCTAAAGCAGCTTGGTCCTCCGTATCTAAATCCATTCCGTCCGTACCTCCAAATGTACCCATGTCAAAACCGCTTCCTTCTGTTTCTCCTTTAGCGCTTCCTTCAAACATATCCGCATTTTTGTCGGTTGAAATTTTTTGACCAATCACAGCTTGGGTAGCAGTTAAAGTTTTAACAACTTCATTTACAGTGTACATTCCTGCGCGAACTTCAATTTTATCATTCAATTTAACATCGCCATCAGGAAGGATTAAAAATTGCAATAAATCGTAAGGGATGATGTCAATTTCGTCGCTTTGTTCGTCCTCTTTAACTTCTACTTTTTTTGGTTTTGCAATTGTAGTTACTGAATAACCTGCTTTCATTTTACCAGTTTTAGGATCGAATTCTGCATAAACTTCTACTTTTTCACCATCAACTTCAGCACCAGCCGTTCCACCGTTTTCGTTCACATTTGCATAAACCAAAGCATTAGAAGTTGGAGTTGTTACCAATTGTAATTTTCTTAAAAAAGTAAAATTTCCCTTTCTATCAACTTTTACTTCACTTTTCACCGCATTTTTGGGTAAATTAAGCAACGAAGCAACCGAAATTCCTTTTGAATCCTTCACGTTGAAATTAACTAAATAAATTGTTCCAGTTGCTGTTCCTTCATTGTCAACACTTGAAATTGCCAAAACAAAATCTACCGTTGTGAAGTATTTTTCTTGAACATTCATTCCCATCATCGAGGTAGAAATGTTGTCGGTAATTGTTGCGCCATAGGTGTAGGCTGAATTAGCTTTCCAGTTGTAATTCAGTTCAACTGCAAACGATTGAAAGACGCATAAAGAAATAGTTACGATTGTAAAAATTGATTTCATATTATTTGTTTTAAGTTATTGTTTTTTGATTTGGTCAAGGAATGATGAAAAACTATGCCAAACATCAAAAGTTGAGATAGAGCAGCCTTCTTTTATTAAATCGAAAACTTCATCGCATTTATCTTTTACAAGTCTTTTAGTTCCGCAATAAATTTCAAGTTTATTTAAATGTTGATTTAATGCTGTTTCAATTTGTGCATTTGTCTCTAATTCAATAGATTGATTTTTGGATTGAATGGTAATTGTTTCAATATCAGTTTTCGTTACTGTAAAAACACTGAACGTATACTTATCTCTTTTTTCAAGAAATTCAATTTTTGAATAAACCTTTTCAAGAACTTGATCGCTAAACAAATCAACTAATGCGTTTGCTTTCTCAACATCTTTTTGATTCATTTCAATCCATTCTTCGTTATAAAGTTGATTGATGATTAAAAACTGTTTAAACTCTGTTTCGAGTTCCTTTAGTTCGTCAATAGTCAAACTTCTAAAACGCATTGATTAATTATTCTTTAACTTCTTGAACACGCAATGAAACATCTAACACTTCGTCGATAACTTTTTCTGATATTCCTTGTTCAAGAACGAATTTATATTTTCCAATGAAGGGTAATCTTCTTCTTTTGAAAACAAGTTGATGTTCAACAACGGTTCCTGTTTTCTTTCCAATCCAAGACCCATCAGGATATGTTGTTTTAATTTCATAAGGCTCACGCACACTTTTTCTATTTGGTGTAGTTGTGTTTAAGAAAACCCATAAGTTATTGTATTTGTAATCGGTTGTGGTACGCAGCGTAATCACAAAATCATATAAAGTTACCGTATCCTTAAAGTCAATCAAAAAGCTTGGTTTTACATCTTGACTCCATTTATTATCTTTAAATGCATAGGATTTATTATAAAACGCAGGCGATTCACACGCTTGTAGCAGTAATAGTAGCCCAAAAAGAAATAAAGTGGTACGCATATTATGCAATTGTTTAATTAGTCGGTGCTGATCCGCTCTGATTGTTAGTTTGATTCGGGTTTGATTTCTTCTTTTTATTGCGATTGTTATTGTTTTTCTTTTTTACAAAGTTTTTCTCAAAACGATTCACACTGTCTTGTCCAACTACATTTGAATAACCCACTTCAACTACTTTTTCTGACAAAATAAATTCAGCTAGTTCTTTTGGTTTTTCACCGTTTTTGTTCATTCTAATTACTTCTTTAACACGCTCGGGTGAAAGTGAAATTAATCCTGTTTCTCCTTGATAAGCATACCACATCACACGCTTGAATACGTCTGTTTTTACGTGATAAGCATCCCCTTTTTCAGTCAATAATTTCGTTTCTGTTTTTGGAAATGATTTTATTCCATCCAAGTACATATCGAGTTCGTAGTTCAAACAGCATTTTAATTTACCACATTGCCCAGCTAGTTTTTGTGGATTCAAGGATAATTGTTGGTAACGAGCTGCTGAGGTTGAAACGGATCTGAAATCGGTTAACCAAGTTGTACAACATAATTCTCTTCCACAAGAACCTATACCACCTAAACGAGCAGATTCTTGACGCGATCCAATTTGTCGCATTTCGATTCTAACTTTAAATTCGTCAGCTAAATTTTTTATCAATTGACGAAAATCTATTCGACCTTCTGCCGTATAATAGAACGTAGCTTTACTTAAATCTCCTTGATATTCAACGTCGGAAATTTTCATCTCTAAATTTAAATCAATAGCAATCGTTCGGGATTTATACATCAAGTCTTTTTCTAAAGAACGACCTTTAATCCATTTGTCAATTTCCTCTTGATTGGCTATTCGCAAGATGCGTTTTATCTCGTTATCTTTTAAATTGGGCGCTTTTTTAAGTACTTGAATACGTGCTAATTCACCAACAACTGAAACCAAACCAACATCATATCCTGGCGCGGTATCAACGATAACGATGTCTCCAACTTGCAAACTCAAATTAGAACCATTTTTATAAAATGCTTTTCTTGAATTTTTGAATCGAACTTCAACAATGTTATAAGCTTCTTGACCAGCAGGCAAAGCGATGTTTGCTAACCAATCATATACTTCTAATTTATTGCATCCACCACTGCTACAAGTCCCATTGTTTTTACAACCTTTAGGAGTTCCTCCTCCACTACTGCATGACGCACAACCCATTTTAATTTTGTTTTAAGTGTAAAAATAAGAAAAAAAAAATTGAGTCTTCGTAATAGTACTAGTAAAACACTTTATTATTAATAATCAAAAACATGATTGAAGTTAGAATTATTTAGTAAATAGCACCGTACATGATTGGCATTGAATTTCATGGTTTTAGCTACTGAACTGAAACTGCTAATTTTTAAAATTTCTGTAAGAACATTTTTAAAAAATTTCAGTTTCAGAAAGGAGTTAAAATTGTTTGCTTCGAGTTATAATCATTTGTAAAACAATCATTTGCAAACAAAATAGAAATTCAGAGCCTTGATTTTTTGTTTCTTTTTCATCAAGGAAAAAGAAAGGCAAAATTTATAATGGCTCAAATTGAGATTTTTTCAAGAAATAAATTTCAATAGGATTATTTTTTAGAGATACGAAAGCTAATTCTCAAAAAAAACTAAGCCTGATGAATGTAGCGCATCGTTTGAAAACACAATTGTGTAAAAAGAATTTTTGAGTTGGCATTCCTATCGATATGGTAATAAGCAGCATCAAAAGTCTCCATAAACTCTCGAATATTATTTCCTGAAATAAACGGAGCGAAATTGCGTAAGAACTTTTCTTCTTCTGCAGAAACACGCATCATGTGTTCACCCACATAGTTGTTCATTAATGATTGCCTGAACATGTGAAGTGCATAAACCAAGTATAATTTGTGACGTTCTTTTCCTTCGCTTGCAATTTTATCTGCCCAATCCAACATGCCGATTACATCTTTTTTATAGCTAACACGCATCATTTGAATGAATAAATCACGATAAATGTCCTTATCTGTGTTGGTATTTATAAATTCTAAGGCACGAATTAAATCTCCTTCAGCAAAGGAAGCAATTGAATCTGCTTGCACCTTATCTAACTTGTAATGATACCCTATAAAGTTGGATAGTTCACTAGTGTTTATTTTTGGAATGCGCACCATTTGTGTTCGTGAACGAATCGTAATCAGTAATTTCTCCGGATTCTCTGAAACAAGCAGAAAAATAGTATTTGCAGGTGGTTCCTCTAAAATTTTCAATAGTTTATTGGCACTTTCTTGGTTCATTTCTTCAGGCAACCAAATTATCATTACTTTATAACCTCCTTCGTAAGCCTTAAGACTCAATTTTCTAAGAATGTCCTTACTTTCCTCAATTCCAATTATTGGTTTACGTTCTTTGGAATCCATTTCTTGGGTCCAATCAAATAAGTTGAAATATGGATTTCGCTTTAATTGGTCTCTCCAACTATCTAAAAATAGGGTAGAAACTTTATTGATTGCTTGCACCACCGGAAACACAAAATGTACATCAGGATGTTGCAAATCTTGAATTTTTAAACAAGAAGCACATTCTCCGCAACTATCTTCATCTCCTTTATTAGAACAGAATAAATATTGCGTGAAAGCTAAGGCCATTGCTAAACCACCATATCCAAGTTTTCCACTAAACAATTGCGCATGACTTATTTTTCCAGCCTTAATTTCTCGAATTAAATCTGCTTTAAGTTCTTTTTGCCCAACTACATTTTTAAAAAGCACGCTCAAATTTAAGGGAAATTAGTAGATTTGAAAGTCAAAAGTTATTTAGTTGTAGTTTTGCAATAAAAAATAGTATCAATAATTCAAACAACTCTAAAACCTAAAAATATTCGTTTAGATTAATTTTTAAATCAGACATTATTTAGCTTTCAATTAAACTATAAAAATATGAAATCCATTCTTTTATTTTTTTCAGTGACTTTAATTACACAGGTATGGTCACAACAAGTAAAATTATCTGAACAAAATCAAACTTTTTCAGTTGGTAGTAAAAATGCATATGCGATCTCAATTCCTTATGCTACCAAAACACAAGTGGAAGACAAACTCAAGGATTTTTTAAGAGATTTTGGAAAATCAAAATCATCCAAAGGCGAGTACGTTGTATTACTAGGTGATAACAAAAGCATGGGTGACAAACCATTTGATGTTTATGCAATGGTTTTGACAGAAAAAGATGGCTCTCAACTTGCTGTTTTTGCAGTTGATTTAGGCGGTGCATTTATGAATAGTAAAGAACACTCAAATCAATCGCAAGCATTTGAACAATTACTATTAAAATTTGGAAAAGAATGTGCAAATAAAGCGATTGACGAAGAAATCGAAATCGAAAGAAAGGAACTGAGATCAATTGAAAAGGATCAACAATCCTTAGAAAAGGACTTAAATAATTACGAAAAAGATATTGAAAATTACAAAAAACTCATCAACGAAACTGAAAATAAAATAAGTGACGTAAAATCAAATCAAGTGAAGAAAAAAGATGCCTTTAAAACGCAAGAGGAAAAAATTGAATCTATTGAAAAAAAACGCAAAACTTTAAATTAAAATAAAGTTTGTCACTCTAAAAATTAACCCATTGTTTATTTAGAATCATTCTAAAATACCTTATTTGTGGTATTGCAAATTAGCTATGTGCTTGCGAATTTTGTGGACTAACAATTTACATGAACCTATTTGCAATTAAAATATTTTCACTCGCACTCTTCATGTTTGCTTTGACAACTAGTTGTAAGAAAAAAGGATGTACTGATCCAGAAGCATACAATTATTCCGAAGAAGCTAAAAAAGACAATGGATCATGCATTTATGATGCGCCTTACACAATACCTTCAACTTACGCTTTCATGGATGCAAATGGAAATAATACTGTAAACTACAACGGACAAACCGAGCGTCTAAATCAATTGCGAGAAATGGTTATTTTAATGAAATCAGCTATATCTTCTAGCATTTCAGCCGTTGATTTAAAAGCGATGTTCTCAAACGAAGGAGGAAATGGAAACGGAAATTTTAGTTTCACTTCAACTAAACAATTAAAAGATAAATGTTTTGCAGTAGATCAAGCATTATTTGAAACATGGATGGATAAATTGGCACTCGCAAGTATTTCATTTAGTTCACAAGCTGCTGACGGTCAAGCGGGAATATTGACAACAGGAACTTCAACTTACTTATTTGACGAAAATGGTAAAGAATATTTACAATTGATCGAAAAAGGTTTGATGGGCGCTGTGTTTATGCATCAATCTTTAAATGTATATTTCAGTTCTTCTAAAATGGATGTTGATAATACAACTCCTGTTGATGTAGCTAATGGTTTATATTACACAACAATGGAACATCATTTTGACGAAGCATTTGGATATTTCGGAGTAGGCATTGATTTCCCAACCACAATTCCCATTGATTTTTGGGGAAAATATTGTAATAATCAAAATGCAACGTTGAATTCTAATGCTGATATGATGTCAAATTTCAGAAAAGGAAGAGCAGCAATTAGCAATAATTACTTAACAGATCGCGACAAAGCAATTAAAGCAATTTCTAAAGAATGGGAAGAAATCTCTGCTTTCCAAGCGAAGAAATATTTACAAGATGCCATTAGTTTCTTCGGAAATGATGATGCAAAATACTTACACGCTCTCTCTGAAGCATATGCTTTCTCTTGGAATTTGCGCTATGCACCAGAGGCAACTAGAAGATTAACACCAACTTCACACACTTCATTGATGAATTTATACAAATCAAATTTCTGGGAAATGACGGTTGCTGATTTAAACGCGATAATCGCAGAGATAGATGAAAAATATTAAATCTAAAACAAGGAATAATATGAAAAATATCATTTTTGGTTTATTGGCTAGTGCTTTGTTTATGGTTACAGCTTGTAACAAAGACAAAAATAAAGATGAATTTAACAAAGCTGCATTGCTTCAGAATTTTGCTGACAATATCATACAACCAAGATATGCTGATTTCAAAACCAAAATTGATAGTCTCGAAACCTTGTTTATTGCTTTTCAAACAAATCCCTCTGAGGAAAACTTTGAGTCTGTAAAAGCGCAATGGAAGGGCTGTTACTTGAGTTTTCAGCGTGTTAAAACTTTTGATTTCGGACCAGCTATGAATACAGGTTTCAAAAGCGCAATTGGAACTTTCCCTTCGGATACAGTACAAATAAGTTCAAATATTTCTGTAGGATCTTACAATTTAGCGACAGCGACCAATGCTGATGCAGTTGGCTTAGCAGCTTTGGATTACTTGTTTTATCAAACTGATGCATATTTGAGAATTACATCAGTCGAATCTTACAGACAATATTGTTTAGATGTCATTCAAAAAATGAAAGCAGAAACTGATGCTGTCGTTAATGCATGGACTACTTTTAAATCCTCGTTTATTGCATCTACAGGAAATGAATCTACTTCTATGTTTTCAATGTTGGTAAACGATTTCTGCCAAGATTGGGAAGAAGCTAAAGCTGCAAAATTGGGAATACCACTAGGAAAGTATAGCTTAGGAATTCAGCGTCCAGAATATATTGAAGCGCGTTATTCGGGTTATTCTCTACCAATTCTAAAAGCAAGTCTATCGAGTATCGCTGAAATCTATTCAGGTATTGGAATAAATGGACAAGATGGAGTTGGTTTTGATGATTATTTAATCGCTTTGAAAAAAGAGAATTTAAATACAACCATTAAAGATAATTTCAGAGTCATTGATTCGAATTTTTATGATTTCAATACGTGTTTAGAAAATGAATTGTCTCAAAATCCTAGCAGTTTAGAAAATCTTTTCAATGCTATTTCTCAACAAGTGGTTTTTATTAAAACCGATATGACAGCCTCGTTTGGTATTTTAATCACTTATCAAGACAACGACGGTGATTGATAAAACGAAAATCCACCAATTTTTTAATCCTTTTCAACAAGTAAGCATTGCTCCACTAATTATTTTCAGAATAATTTTTGGGGCTTTGATACTTATTGGAACTACTCGTTTTATGTTAAATGGTTGGGTTCAAAAATTGTATATTGAACCTACCTTTTTCTTTCCTTTTTTAGGTTTTGAATGGGTAAAACCTTTACCTGGAAATTGGATGTTTTTACCCTTTGTTTTGCTCTTCGTGAGTGCCTTGTTTTTTATGTTTGGCTTGTTTTACCGCATAGCTTCCGTTGTTTTGTTTATGTGTTTCACTTATATTGAACTACTCGACAAAACAAATTACCTAAACCATTATTATTTCGTGAGCTTGGTAGCGTTTATAATGCTGTTTTTACCTGCAAATCGCTATTGCTCGCTTGATGCTCATTTAAATTTAACAACAAAACAAGTACTCGTTTCTAAATGGAACATAGGAATTTTAAAGTTTCAATTGGGAATCGTTTATGTTTTTGCTGGTATTGCCAAGCTCAATTCAGATTGGTTGTTCGACGCAAATCCCTTGAAAATATGGTTGCAAGCACATCATCATTTACATTTCCTAGGGAAATTTTTACAACAAGAATGGCTCGCCTTTGCCTTCAGTTGGACAGGTTGCGTTTATGATTTGTTCATTGTGATTTTTCTATTCAATAAACACACGCGACCTTTCGCTTATAGTTTTGTAGTATTATTTCACCTCGTAACTTGGTATTTATTTCCAATTGGTGTTTTTCCTTGGGTAATGATTTTTTCAACACTTATTTTCTTTTCGCCCAATTTTCACGAACGCATTCTTCAGTTTATAACTAAGGAAAAAATGCAAACACTTTCACTAAAAACACTCCCGACTTTCAACAAAAAATTCGTTTCTTATGCATTGATTTTGTTTGTTTCATTTCAAATATTAGTGCCGTTTCGCTATCTTGCTTATGATGGTGATTTATTCTGGCACGAACAAGGATTTCGTTTTTCGTGGCGGGTAATGCTAATGCACAAAGAAGGCTACGGACGTTTTTTTGTGGTGGATAGCAAAACGAAACGCGAAATGGAACTTCCCCAACAACAATTTTTAACACCAATTCAACTCGATCAAATGTTGACGCAACCCGATATGATTTTGCAATACGCACAAATATTATACAAGGAGTATAATGGAAAAACTTTTTATGTTGCTGGTTTACCATTAAAAATTCTTAAACCAGAAATCCAAGCTGAAATTTATGTCACGTTGAACGGAAGACCATCTCAGTTGTTCGTTAGAAAAGGAAAAAATTTAGTTACGATTAAAAACGATTTGAATAATAGAACTTGGTTGGAAGAATTTAAGAAATGAGAGGGATATTCGTTATTTTATTGGTTATTTTTTGTGCTCAATTCAAGGCGCAAAAATTTTTACTTTCAGGTAAAATAGCAGATGAATCACAAATAGAAATTCCTGGCGTTCGCATTAAAAATCTCAATACGAATAAAAATGCGTCTTCAGATGGAAGTGGGAAATTTGGAATTAATGTCGAAGTTGGCGATCGTTTACAATTTTCATTAACTAACTATGACACACTTAACTTATTAGTTTCGAGAGAATTAATTATGAATAAAGTACTCGAAGTTTCAATGCGCTCTCAGGTGATGGAAATAAATGAAGTAAACATTACACGCAAGCGAATGGAAGGTTTTGACGTTGGATATTTACCCGCGTTGAAAGGTGTTCAAATCAATACTGGAACAAATGCTGTCATTGAATTAAGTGGTTTGAGCGGTGCAAAATCGACAGCAAATCCAAGGGAGATTTTTGCTAAAGTACCTGGTCTAAATATTTGGGAAAGTGATGGCGCAGGAATTCAAGTTGGAATAGGAGGAAGAGGTTTAAGTCCAGACAGAGCAGCCAATTTCAACACACGCCAAAATGGTTATGACATCAGCGCGGACGCTTTGGGTTACCCAGAAAGCTATTACACGCCACCAATTGAAGCATTGAAATCTATTGAAATCATCAGAGGTTCTGCTTCTTTGCAATTTGGTACACAATTCGGAGGTTTGTTGAATTTTGTCATCAAAGATCCAGAAACGACCACACCTTTTCAACTCACAAGTCGCTTTACAGGAGGAACTTATGGGTATTTAGGAACGTTCAATCGCATTTCAGGAACGAAAAATAAATTCGCTTATCAAGTTTACCACCAGTACAAACGAGGAAATGGTTATCGCCAAAATTCAGGTTTTTACCAGCATCAATTTTTTGGACAATTGGCCTTTCAATTAACGGAAAAACAGCTATTAAAATTGGAGTATACGCAAATGAATTACCTCACCCAACAGCCTGGTGGATTGACTGATTTGCAATTTGAGAACGATATTCGTCAAAGTTTTAGAAACAGAAATTGGTTTGCAGTGGATTGGAAAATGTTGGCTTTACATTACGATTTTGAAGTTACGAAATCAGCTTTAATTAATGTACGTGCCTTTGGAATGCTATCAGATCGTAAAAGTTTGGGTTTCTTAGAAAAAATTACCAAAGAAGACATCGGCGGGCCGCGAACAATGATTTTGGGTGAATTTAAAAATGTTGGAGCTGAAACACGTTTTTTGAAACGCTATGAATTGAATTCTAAATTGAAAGGTGCATTTTTAGTAGGCGCGCGCTATTATCGAGGATTCACAACAGCAGAACAAGGCAACGCATCAAGCGACTCAACAGCAGATTTTTCCTTCACCAACCCCTCTAATTTAGAAAATTCTTCTTATGAATTTCCATCAGAAAATATTGCTGGATTTATAGAAAATATTCTTTTCTTAAATGACGATTGGCGTTTTAATTTTGGAATGCGTTATGAGTATATTACAAGTTCGTCTGAAGGATACTATAAACAATATGTAATTCATCCTGTAAATTTTGATACAATTGCTATTTACACCAATCAAAGTGAACGTTTTGTTAAGAGAAGTTTGCCTCTTTTCGGATTAGGTCTCTCGAAAAAAACAATGAAAAACGGAACAATCTACGCCAATGCAACCCAAAATTACAGAGCGATTAATTTCACTGACATTCGAGTTACCAACCCCAATTTTATCGTCGATACCTTAATGAAAGACGAATACGGTGTAACGGTTGAGCTAGGCACAAGAGGTTTGCTTTCCAATTTTTTTATTTACGACCTAGCCCTCTATTATTTGTACTACGGAGATAAAATTGGACTCGCACCCAAATTAGGAACGATTTACAAGGAGCGTACAAACATAGGTGACGCTCGCAATATGGGAATTGAAATTTTTGCCGAAATTGATTTCCTTAAAATGCACGACGAAAAAGCAAAAAACGGTCTTTCTTGGTTTGTAAATGCTGCATACACCAACGCTGTTTATATTCGTTCAAGAGAAACTTCCTACGTTGGAAAACAAGTGGAATATGTAAGCCCAATTATTGTGAAAACAGGACTAAAGTTCAAAACAGCAAAATTCACAATGCAAATTCAAGGTTCGTTTAATAGTGCTCAATTTACAGACGCTACAAATTCAGTTGAACCCTCAGGTGATGCTGTTATAGGACAAATTCCAGCTTATTTTGTGGGTGATTTTTCAAGTAGATACGATCTGAGCGAACTATTCAAAATTGAGCTAGGAGTAAATAATTTCACCAACTCAAAATATTATACACGTCGCGCTGTTTCTTATCCAGGCCCTGGAATTCTACCTTCTGATGGAATCAATGCCTACATCACGCTTCAATTTCAGTTGAAGACTGGGAAAAAGAAATAGACTACACCTAAAGTAACCTTAGTTACACCCAATTCTTCAAAATATGTTTTCTTTTGTAAAAACTATCATTATGCGCAAGCTACTTATTTTCGAACTACTACTCACACAAGTACTTTCTAACCTTGCTTTTTCTCAACAAAACACCTTCCCTTACGAAGTAAAATTGGTTGCAAAAACGGTTAATGGTTTTAACGGTTTACATTCGTACGCTTTTGCTCAATCGGGAGATAAAGTACTATTAATTGGAGGAAGAAAAGATGGGATTCACGCTAGACAGCCATTTAATGCATTTCCTCAAAATCAAAACAATACGGATATTTATATTTTAGACATCAACACCAATCAATCTTGGACAGCGAGTATAAATGCTTTAGAAGTTTCGATTAAAGAGCAATTGCAATCTACGAATATGAATTTTTTCCAGGATGATGATACTTTGTATTTTTTAGGTGGCTATGCTTTTAGTCCAACGGCAAACGATCATATCACTTTCCCGAAAATGATTTCTATCAATGTAAGTGGTTTAATCAATGCAATAATAAATGATCAGGTAATTGATGGTTTTTTCAAACAAATGAGTGATGAAAATTTTGCAGTAACTGGCGGACATTTAGGTAAAATTGGTGATACATTTTACTTAGTTGGTGGTCATCGTTTTGATGGTCGTTACAACCCAATGGGAAATCCAACTTACACGCAAACGTATACAAGCGCTATACGTAAGTTTAAAATCAATAATTCAGGTTCGCAATTATCAATTTCAAACTATACTTCCATTGTGGATGAAGTTAATCTTCACCGTCGCGATTACAATTTAGTACCACAAGTTTTTGCAAACAACGAACTTGGTTACACAATTTCCTCGGGTGTTTTTCAGATAAATGCTGATTTACCTTTTCTATATCCTGTTGATGTAAAAGCTTCTGGTCACACACCAATCACTACTTTCAATCAATATTTAAGTAATTATCACGCTGCAAATGTTGGTTTATACGATGCTGATGTAGAGAAAATGTACTCTATTTTCTTTGGTGGAATCAGTCAATATTATCTTTCCAACGGACAATTAGTAAATGACCAAACGGTTCCTTTTGTGAAAACAATTAGCCTTGTTGCTCGTGATTCAAATGGTGGTTTGCAAGAGTTTGTTTTTGGAACAGAAATGCCAGAATTAGTAGGTCCAAGTTCAGAATTTATCTTAAATCAATCGTTAGCTCATCATAGTAATGAAGTGTTGAAAATGGAAACTTTTATGGGAGATTCTGTCATGATTGGTCATATTTTAGGGGGGATTTTCTCTACCGATAAAAATGCATTTACCAACAATAATTCAGGAGTAACAAGTGCCAATAATGTGATTTATGAAGTTTGGTTGATGAAAGATTCAACTAATTCTATCACTACCATTGACGGTGTAAATCCTTTTAGTGCTAAAGTTTACCCTAATCCAAGTGATGGCGATGTGAAAATTCAATTTCAAGTGCCAACACAGGGAAACGTTGAACTTTTTATTACCGATCAAAATGGAAAAATTATTTATGAACGTTATTTTGAAAAGATTAAAGTCGGCCAAAAAGCAATTGATTTACCTAAAAAAGCAAATCTAACAAATGGAATTTATTATTTCAATTTTATTTTTGAGGAGAAATACAGTAGTTTTCAAAAGGTGATTATCCAAAAATAATAACCTTCTACTTTTTTAATAATAGGATTACTTTAGAACAATCGTTTGCTTTACATCTTTTTTAAGGTCGAAGCTTGATTCTTCAAAATTTGGCGCACTGAATGTTCTTCTAGCGTTGTTAGAAAATCCGTAATATTCTGTTGGTACGCCTAACATGTTCTTATCCAATTTACCGTTTTTGTTTTCATCGTGATAAATAGCAAACGCATAATCTCCCTGAGGTAAATCTTTGAAAGTGTAAGTCATTGTCTTTCCTGAAACTGGAACCACTTTTCCAATGTATTGCTTTCCAAAAACTGGAAACTCATTCTTCGGCTGATATAAACCAATGAATAGATTTCCTTTAGTCGAAGGTATGTTTTTGATTTCAATAGTTAATTGATATGTCTTTGTTTCCATCAACATGAAAAGTAAAGAACTAATTAAAAGTGTTTTCATCGATTTATTTTTTCAGGGGCTACTTGAACGTCAATTTCCTTATTTTGTATTTCGTTTAACACTTCAATTTTCTTTTTGTTTGAATCAACCGATTTCCATCGTTGAACTAAAAAACCTAAAGCTACTGCAAAACCTAAAATGTAAATAACCATTCTTACAACGTAAGTTCTCCCAAAACGCTTAGGAATATGTTGCTTGAAATTAAATTGTGGTATTTCATCTTCCATTTAACAAAGATAAGAGCAGTTTATAATTCAAATCAAAAGGCGAAAAACTATTTTTAAGAATTATTGTTATTGAAATGTTTGTTACAATACCTTAAAAGTGGTATTTTTGCAATCAAATTACATCTTATTTATAATTAATCTAAATAAACAGAAGCGATGATTACGGTCACAGATACTGCTAAAAAGCAAGCAATCAGATTGATGGAAGATGAGGGCAAAGAAGGATATTTCATTCGTGTTGGAGTTCAAGGTGGAGGTTGTTCAGGTTTGATGTACCAACTTACTTTTGATAACGAGGAAAAAGAAGGCGATAAAGTGTTTGAGGATAATGGAATGCGCGTTGTTGTTGACACAAAAAGCTATTTATATTTACTAGGAACAACACTTGATTTTTCGGGAGGATTAAATGGAAAAGGTTTTATTTTCAAAAATCCAAATGCAGATAGAACATGCGGTTGCGGAGAATCTTTTTCAGTTTAAACAAACGCAATGGCAAATTATACCGAAAACGAGTTAGCGAAAGACCTCGAAAATCAGGAATACAAATTTGGTTTTGTTACTGATATTGAAACAGACACTGTTCCTATTGGATTGAATGAAGACATTATTCGTTTGATTTCCGATAAGAAAAATGAACCTGAATGGTTGTTGGAACACCGTTTGAAAGCTTTTGCAATTTGGAAAACTATGAATGAACCTGAATGGGCACATGTTCATTACACAAAACCAGATTTTCAGGCAATTGCTTATTATTCAGCTCCAAAGCAAACAAAAAAATACGAATCGTGGGACGATGTTGATCCTGAAATGAAGGCAACGATGGCGAAATTGGGAATCTCTTTGGAGGAACAACAACGCTTGACTGGTGTTGCAGTTGATTTCGTTATGGATTCAGTTTCAGTGGCTACTTCTTTCAAAGAAAAATTGGGCGAATTAGGAATCATTTTTTGCTCGTTTTCTGACGCAGTACAGGAACATCCTGAATTGGTTAAAAAATACATGGGAACTGTTGTTCCAACTACAGATAATTTCTACGCGGCTTTAAACTCAGCTGTTTTTACAGACGGTTCATTCTGCTATATACCAAAAGGAGTTCGTTGTCCGATGGAATTGTCTACTTATTTCCGTATTAACGCAGGTGGAACTGGACAATTTGAACGTACATTGGTAGTTGCTGACGAAGGTTCGTATGTTTCTTATTTGGAAGGATGCACTGCTCCACAACGTGCCGAAAATCAATTACACGCAGCTGTTGTTGAGTTAATCGCTTTGGAAAATGCCGAAATCAAGTATTCTACGGTTCAAAATTGGTATCCGGGCGACAAAAATGGTCTTGGAGGCGTTTTCAATTTCGTAACTAAACGTGGTGTATGCGAACGTAACGCAAAAATTTCGTGGACGCAAGTAGAAACAGGTTCGGCTGTGACTTGGAAATATCCTTCGTGTATTTTGAAAGGGGACAATTCGATTGGAGAATTTTATTCTGTGGCCGTAACTAACAATTACCAACAAGCGGATACTGGTACAAAAATGATTCACTTAGGTAAAAACACAAAAAGTACCATTATTTCAAAAGGAATTTCAGCTGGGAAATCTCAAAATTCATACAGAGGTTTGGTACAAATTAGCAAGAATGCACAAAATGCTAGAAATTTTTCTCAATGTGACTCTTTGTTAATGACGGATGAATGTGGTGCGCATACGTTTCCATATATAGAATGTAAAAATCCAAGTGCGAAAATAGAACACGAAGCAACGACCTCTAAAATCGGTGAAGATCAGTTGTTTTATTGCATGCAGCGCGGAATTAGTGAAGAAAAAGCGATTAGTTTAATTGTAAATGGATATTGTAAAGAAGTATTGAATCAGTTGCCGATGGAATTTGCTGTGGAAGCTCAGAAGTTGTTGGCGATTAGTTTGGAGGGCTCGGTAGGATAATATGGATTACAGATTAACAGATTACAAATTGCAAATTAAATTCAGTCTCAATCTGTAATTTGTATTTTTCAACTTGTAATCTACTATTAATCTGCAATCTACTATTAATCTGCAATCGGTAATTTTCTAATCTGTAATTTGAATATATGGCAACAATAGGAAACTTTGAGGATTTAGATGTTTGGAAAGCTAGTATGGATTTATGTACTGAAATATATAGGTTAACAAATACAGAAAAATTTTCTAAAGATTTTGGTTTAAAGGATCAAATTAGAAGGGCTTCCGTTTCTGTTCCATCGAATGTATCAGAAGGTTATGAAAGAGATGGAAAGAATCAGTTTTTGTATTTTCTAGCGATAGCAAAAGGATCGTGCGGTGAAGTAAGAACCCAATTGAGAATTGCATTTAATTTGGACTATTTAAGCGAAAATGAATATAACATAATTAATGAAAAATGCGCTACAACAAGTAAACAATTAGCCGGATTTATAAAATATTTAAAAAGTTATAAAGGAAATAAATAAATAAAATAAGATTGTAATTACAGATCATACACTCAATTTGCAATCTGTAATTTTTAATTTGCAATGCTTTAATCTGCAATCTGTAATTTTCAATCTGCAATTTAGAATAAAATGATAAAAATTAAAAACTTACACGCCAACATAGAGGGAAAAGAAATCCTTAAAGGCTTGAATTTAGAAGTAAACGCAGGTGAAATCCATGCGATAATGGGGCCTAACGGAGCTGGAAAAAGTACGCTTGCTAGCATCTTGGCAGGACGTGAAGAATACGAAGTGACTGAAGGTTCTGTGGATTTTGATGGCAAAGACTTGTTGGAGTTATCAACGGAAGACAGAGCTCGTGAAGGTTTGTTCCTTGCTTTTCAATATCCAGTTGAGATTCCTGGGGTTTCAAACGTAAACTTTTTGCGTACAGCTTTGAATGAAATTCGTGAGTACAAAGGTGAAGAATCAATTTCTGCGAAAGATTTTATGGCGAAAGTACGTGAGAAATCAGCGATTGTAGAATTGGATAGCAAATTGGCTTCACGTTCAGTAAACGAAGGTTTTTCGGGCGGAGAGAAAAAACGAAACGAAATCTTCCAAATGGCGATGTTAGAACCGAAATTGGCGATTCTAGATGAAACCGATTCTGGTTTAGACATCGATGCTTTGCGAATTGTGGCGAGTGGTGTGAATAAATTGAAATCACCTGAAAACGCAACGATTGTTATTACGCATTACCAACGTTTGTTGGATTATATTGTTCCAGATTTTGTACATGTTTTATATGATGGAAGAATCGTTAAAACTGGCACAAAAGAACTGGCTTTGGAATTAGAAGAAAAAGGCTACGATTGGATTAAAAACGAAGTAGACGCAAACTAAAAAGCCATGCAAGAAGTAATTTCAACAAATAAATTAGCAGCTTTTCGTGCGAATTTGGCAAGTACAACTTTGGCTTTTCCAGATGATAAAGTTAACGCTGCTTTTGACTTTTTAAACACAAGTGATTTTCCAACAACGAAGCACGAAAACTGGAAATATACACGTTTAGCTCGCATTGCTAACTTGCGTTTTGATCAAACTGACGTAGCCAAAATCGATTCATCTTTGCGTATATGTGCTGAATCTTTACAATTCATTTTTCACAATGGAAACTTGATTCAACAGCCTGAAAATTTGCCAAGTGGCTTGATGGTAAAAAGCATTCAAGATTGTTCAGCGGAAGAATTATCGAATGTTTCCACTGAATTGAACACCTTCGAAACAATGAATTTGGCTTATGCGAGTAATGGATTATTTATTCATGTTGCAGCTAAAACAAATTTGGAACAAGTAATTGAAATCATTCATTATACTACTGGAAATGAATTTGTTGCTTTAAGAAATGTAATTAAAACAAATGCACTTTCGAAAGCGGAAATTGTGATGAATTATTTGTCTTTGAATGAAAGTAATTCATTACTAAATGTTGTTACAGACGTTGAAGTGGGTGAAGGAACGTATTTAATATTACATAAAATCCAAGCGGAGGAAGGAACTAATTTCCACGTTTCAAAAGTAAATAGTAAACAAGATAAAGATTCAAATTTTACACTTCACACAACAACTTTGAACGGAAACTTCGTGCGTAATGAGGTAAATGTTGCTGTTAATGGTCAAAATTGTGAAACGAATCTTTATGGTACTTACATTTTAAATGGCACACAACATGTTGATAATTATACAATTATTGACCATAAAGTCGCACATTGTTTGTCAAACGAATTGTACAAAGGAGTGATCGACGACAAAGCTACCGCAGTGTTTAACGGGAAAGTTTTCGTTCGCAAAGACGCTCAAAAAATCAACGCTTTTCAATCGAATGCAAATGTATTGATGAGTGACGATGCCACTGTTAATTCAAAACCAGAATTGGAAATCTACGCCGACGATGTGAAATGTTCGCACGGTTCCACAACAGGACAATTGGACGAAGAAGCAGTTTTCTACTTGCGTGCAAGAGGTATTTCTGAAAAATCAGCGCGAAATTTGGTGGTTAGTGCATTCGTAAACGACGCGTTAGAAAAAACCGAAAACGAAGAAATTCTAGCTTACATTTATTCGTTGGTGAAAGAACGCTTTGGTTGGGAGTTTTGATTTAAATATTTTTCCTTCAATTTAAGGACAAATAAATGTTAAATTAAAACGGATAGTTTTGAATCCAATTGTTATTTCATAATTTTAAGCCATGAGAATATATTTATTCATTACATTAATAGGTTTATTTTGTTCATGTGCCGACCTCAATAAAAAGGAACAGTTATCAAAAATTGATTTAATGAATGAACGTTTGGATTCATTAAACAAAGAGTTGAAAGCACACACGATTGACTCCCTCCCTCAATTAAAACTCTCTACAAGTACAGTTGAACTTCGCATTAAAAATAATTTAATATTGGATAAGATCGACAGTGAACTTGGAAGAAAAATGGATGCATATAAACGAATGAGAAGAGCTTTAAATCCACTAGGTGAAGCTTTCAAAAAAGTAAAAAATGGGATATTCGAAGAACGCGGCACTCTTAAAAATCTGTATGCAGATATAGAAAATGGATACGGTGAACGCGATAAATACGACGAATATTTAACCTTTGAATCGGATAAAATCAACAAAATTTCTGTGTTATTAAACGATTATAAAGAACAAAAAGAATTGATTTTTAAAACCTATTCTGAATTACATGATGATCTTTACAAATTTTCAATTAGTTTATTGGAAAAGAAAAATAAAGTAACGAAATGAAACATATAGGATTTGTTTTACTTTTTTTTATTGGCTCATTTTCTGTGTTTTCACAAACAGAAAATGATATTCAGTTAGCACAACATTATTATTCTAATGGTGAATTTGACAAAGCAATAGGCTATTACGAGAAAATATACAACGCTAATCCAACCAAAGTTTATTTCAATCGCTATTTAGAATGTTTGGTGCAAATAAAGGACTTTAAAACAGCTGAAAAAACGATTAAAAAACAAATTGCTAGCAACAAAACAGACTTAGAATTGAAAGTGGTTTTAGGTCAGTTCTACGACGATACCAACGAACCCGCTAAAGCGAAAAAAGCTTACGAGGATATTATCGAAAACGTTGGTAATAATCCGTCAGTCATTATTCAAACCTACCAAGCTTTTGCCGCAAAAGGAAAATTTGATTTCGCAAAATTAACATTAGACAAAGGAAGAAAAGTAGCGAATTATTATCCTTTCAATTTTCAATATGCTGATTATTATGCACTAATTGGAAACAAAACGGAAATGGTGCGCGAGTATTTAGATTACGTTGAAACGCAACCCACGATGTTTGAATCTATTCAATTGGCTATGAATCAACGTTTAAAATTATCCAATAGCGAAGATCCAGATTTTTTAATCTTAAAAGAAGCTTTATTACAAAAAGTACAAAAATCTAATTCCAATCTTGTTTTTTCAGAAATGATTGTTTGGCTTTTTGTGCAAAGTAAAAATTTTGGAGGTGCTTTTACACAAGTGGTTGCTTTAGACAAACGAACCTCAAACGATGGTTACCGCGTTCAACATTTGGGTATGATTTGTCTTGAAAATAAAGATTATACTGCTGCACGAAAATGTTTTAACTACGTGATGGCATTAGGTGAAAATGGCCCTATTTACTTTGAAGCACTAAAATCTTTGTTGAATACAAGATACGTTGAATTAACAACGAATAGAGCTTACTCACAATCAGAAATTGACGCCACATTATTGGATTACGAAAACGCAATTGTAAAAACCGGTAAAAGCAGGCAAAGTATTTCAATTATTTTAGAATACGCTCACATACTTGCTTTCTATGCGAATAAAGCCGAAAAATCAATTGAAGTTTTAACAAATTTAATGCAAACTCCTGGTTTAACAGATATCCAAAAAGCACAACTGAAAATGCAACTCGCAGATGTTCACGTCTTAGGTGGAGATATTTGGGAGGCGTCTTTATTGTATATGCAAATTGATACTGATTTTAAGTTTGAATCCATCGGAGAAGAAGCAAAGTTTAAAAATGCGCGCGTGTTTTATTTCGATGGAGAGTTTGATTTCGCCCAAGGACAATTGAACGTTTTGAAAGAAGCAACATCGCGATTGATAGCAAACGACGCAATGCAATTGTCGGTTTTTATTACTGATAATTTTGGATTGGATAGCAATTACACCGTCATGACTTGGTTTGCCAATGCTGAATTATTAATTGAACAACATAAATATGAAGCTGCTTTTCAATTGTTTGATAGCATTCAATTGAATTTCCCATTTCACTCTTTAGCTGATGAAATTTTGTTTAGAAAAGCAAAAGCTAACGAAATGCAGGGTAATTGGCAAAAAGCCTTAGATTATTACGAAGATTTGTTGAAATTTCACGGACAAGATATTCTAGCAGATGATGCCCTTTTCAGAATGGCTGACATCAATGATAATGTCTTATTAAATAAAGAAAAAGCGTTGGAATTCTACCGTCGATTGGCAATTGACTACAAAGGAAGTTTGTTTTCTGCCGAAGCGCGCAAACGCATACGTGTATTGCGAGGAGATAAAAATATAGAAGGAGAGGAAGACGAGCTTTAACTTAACTTTTCCATACACAGTTCAATTAACAATCCATCGCTAGATTTTGGGTGTAAAAACGCTATCCTTTTATTATCTGCGCCATCTTTGGGGCTAGTGTGAATCAATTGAAAACCTTCGTTTGATAAGCGTTCGATTTCTTTGTCGATATCGTCCACTTCAAAAGCAACGTGATGAAATCCGGCTCCTTTTTTCTCTAAAAATTTAGCAATGGGCGATTCGGGATTACTCGCTTCTAAAAGTTCGATTTTCGATTCACCAATTTGAAAAAATGCTGTTTTAACACCTTCTGATTCAACAGCTTCAGTTTTGTAACAAGGAGTTTGAAACAGTTTTTCGTAAAGTGGAATAGATACGTTCAAATCTTTAACAGCGATTCCTAAATGTTCAATTTTTTTAATCATTGGTCGATTTTTATGAATTTTTCAGTTGTGTTATCGAAGTTTACAAAATAAACACCATTCACCAAATTTTGACAATCTACTTTCTCGTTGTAGCCTAGCTTTAATAAATTTCCGAAGGCATCGTACACTTCAAATTTTGTCTTCACACTTTTACCATTTGCTTTGAAATACAAATAATCAGTCACTTTTGCTGGTGCCATTTTCACTTTGGAAATGGTCGCTTGAAAGGAAACTTCTTTGGAACTTCGTTTTTCTCCTGAGTTATCAATCTGAGAAACTCGCACTTTGTTCAGTCCAGAATGAGGCGAAAGTTGAAAGGTATATTTATTTAGTTGATTGATGCCGTTTCCTTTTACCTGTCCAACTTCAACCCAACGTCCCCATCGATATTGCTCGATGATAAAATCTAATGAACCATTTTCAGCTTTCGTTTGCCAATTGACTAAGCCATTTTTTTCTGCGGAAATAGCAACACATTCAAACGTGCTTTTTGGCAATAATACTTCTGCATTAATAAATTCTGGTTCACAACCTTCAGCATGTGAAAGGACTACAAACACTTTTTCACCTTTTTTAATTTCAAAAAGTGAAAAATCTATCTCAAAGTTTGAATTTTGAATAGAGGCCGGAAGGATTTCACCATTTACTAAAACTTTTGAAACACAAAACCCAAAACCATCCGATTGAGGTGGATTGCGAACAAATAAATTCTTCCCTTGAAAACTTCCTTCGATGGAGAATTGTTTATCTTGAGCAATAGCCTTTGTAAGCGCTAAAGAGCAACTTGTAAACAGAATAAAGTTTTTGAAATTCAATTTTAGACTCATACAATTACCAATGATTTTAGATGGTTTCACTTTCAAAAGCAAAGAAAGTATAAATTTGCCATATGCAAATAGATATTAATGTTATAAAAGCACTCCACATCATTTTTGTGGTGAGTTGGTTCGCTGGATTGTTCTACATCGTTCGCTTGTTTATTTACTCCCAAGAAGCAAAGGAAATGGAAGAGCCAAAAAAATCTATTTTAGTTGACCAGTTGGTAATTATGCAAAAAAAATTGTGGTGGATCATTACAACGCCTGCAATGGTTTTATCCGTGATTTTTGGAATTTGGATGCTTGTAATCAATCCTGCTTTTCTCAAAATGCCTTGGATGCACCTAAAACTAACTTTTGTAGTTTTTCTCTTGATTTATCACTTCTATTGTCAAAAAATAATGTTTGACATTGTGAAAGGTGTGTGTAGATGGAAGTCAAATCAATTGCGACTTTGGAACGAATTGGCCACTTTATTTTTGGTTGCAATTGTATTTTTAGTGGTTCTAAAAAATACCCTCAATTGGGTTTATGGAACACTCGGTTTCTTTGGGGTGGCACTTAGTTTAATGGTTGCTATTCAACTTTATAAAAAGGTGAGAGCTAAATCAAAGTAATCAAAAATTGATTTATTATTGTTTGTTAATAAAGTTTAACTACCTTTGCGCCAAATTTTGAAAACCCACAAGAGAAACTTTAGTTCATGACGCTTTCAAATCTATTCAAATCATTTCTGTTGGTTATCTTAACCAGTCTATCTTACAGTGCAGTTTTTGCCAACGAGGGTCACAAAGAAGAAAAAGAGTTTAACGTTGGTGAGATGATCATGCACCACATTAAAGATGCACACGAATGGCATCTGTTTGGTCCTGAGCATGGTGGAACATCTATTTATCTTCCTGTAATTTTATTGGATGGTGGATTAAAAACATTTAGTTCAAGTAATTTTTACCACGGAGAACAGGTTGAATACACAGATGCTGTTAGCGGAGAATCATACCACTATATGCTTGGAACAGGTCCAGCAGAAGGATACGCTTTATTTCACGAGAAAATTTACAAAACGGAAGAAGGAAAATTACATTTCGAAGAAGGTCATCCGCACAACGCTAAACCTTTAGATTTTTCAATTACTAAAAATGTTCTTTCTTTGTTTTTCGGAGCAATCTTGATTTTAGTGATCATGTTTAGTATTGCTGGTTTCTACAAGAAAAACGGAGCTGTAGCACCAAAAGGAATCGCTAAATTTTTAGAACCGATTATCATTATGGTTAGAGACGACATAGCTAAGGCAAACATCGATAAACACAAATACAAAAAATACGTTCCTTATTTATTGACTATTTTCTTCTTTATTTGGTTGAATAATATGTTAGGTTTAGTTCCTTTCTTACCAGGTGGGGCAAATTTGACAGGAAATATCACTGTGACTTTCTTTTTAGCTTGTTGTACATTAATAGTTACGTTGATATCAGCTAACGGAAATTATTGGAAACACATTTTTGCAACGCCAGGAGTTCCAGTTCCACTTTTAATTATTATGATTCCAATTGAAATCGTTGGGATTTTCACAAAACCTTTCGCTTTAATGGTACGTTTGTTTGCAAACATCACTGCAGGTCACATTATTATTTTAGCATTAATCTCAATTATCTTCATCAACAAAAATGTTGCTTGGGGAGGATTATCAGTTCCAATGGCATTGTTTATCTCTGTTTTGGAATTATTGGTAGCATTTTTACAAGCTTTCTTGTTCTCAATGTTATCAGCTTTGTTTATCGGTGCAGCTGTTGAAGAAGCGCATCATTAATTAGTAATTTTTTAAACTACATAAATATGTACGGAAGTATCGCAGCAATTGGAGCAGGTCTTGCAGTATTAGGAGCAGGATTAGGTATTGGTAGAATCGGTGGTTCAGCAATGGACGCTATCGCACGTCAACCAGAAGCTTCAGGAAAAATTCAAACAGCTATGATTATCGCAGCAGCGTTAATTGAAGGTGTTGCTCTTTTCGGAGTAGTAGTTGGTCTACTTGGAGGAAACAAGTAAAACTTTAAAGTGTGTTGCAACGGTTGGTTGTGACACACTTTATTTTTTTAAAACTTAAAAAATTAAAATTTAGAATAAAATGGATTTAATATTACCAGATTTAGGACTTTTATTTTGGACAGCACTAGTATTTTGCATCCTATTGTTTTTATTAGCAAAATTTGCTTGGAAACCAATTCTTTCTGCTGTTAATGCTAGAGAACAAAAAATCACTGAAGCTTTAGAATTAGCAGAAAAAACGCGTTCTGAAATGCAAGCTTTACAAGCTGAAAATGATAAAATCTTAAAAGAAGCAAGAGCTGAAAGAGATAATATCTTGAAAGAAGCGAAAGAAGCAGCAAATCAAATGATTGAAGCAGCGAAATCTAAATCAAAAACAGAAGCTGACAAAATCGTTGAGAATGCAAGACATACAATCAACAGTGAAAAAGCTGCTGCTATGGCAGAATTGAAAACACATGTTGCTGCATTATCCTTAGAAATTGCTGAAAAAGTAATTAGAGGTGAATTAGCATCTGATGATAAACAAAAAGCATTGGCTGACAAATTGGTTGGTGATATTAACATGAATTAATTCAAGGATGAAATCAGCAAAATCAGCATCGAGATACGCAAAAGCATTGTTAGAATTAGCAGTCGATCAACAAAAAGTCGAAGTGATTGAGTCAAATATGCAACGTATTCTTAACGCCGCAAAAGAAACAAACGAATTTCAGGTTTTCTTGAATTCACCAATCATCAACATAGACAAGAAAATTGATGTGTTGAATAAATTGTTTGGTGAGTTTGAACCATTAACTCTTTCTTTTATCGCCTTGATTACTAAAAATGGTAGAGAGCGTTTCATTACTGAAATTGCAAATTCTTATATCAATCAAGTTAAAGAATACAAAGGAATTGTTCCGATTACGATTACAAGTGCTCGAGCTTTGGATGCAGCAACAAAAGCAAACATCATCGCTAAAATAAGCACAACAGTAAAAGGTACATTAGAAATTACTGAATTGGTTGACGAAAGTATCGTTGGTGGATTTATCGTGAGAATGGGCGACAAACAGTTCGATGCATCTGTAGCAACTCAGTTACTAAGAATGAAACAAGAATTATCAAAATAAAACAAAGCACAATTAATACAAAACAAAATGGCAGATATTAAACCGGCAGAAGTTTCAGCAATTTTAAGAGAACAACTTTCAGGTTTTCGCTCAGAAGCTGAACTACAAGAAGTTGGAACCGTTCTACAAGTAGGAGACGGTATCGCTCGTATTTATGGAATGAATGGTGTTCAATATGGTGAACTTATCGAATTCAAAAGTGGTGCGCAAGGTATCGCTTTGAACTTGGAAGAAGACAACGTTGGAGCCGTAATTCTTGGTCGTTCATCTAGTGTAAACGAAGGTGATACAGTTCGTCGTTTAGGAAAAATTGCTTCTGTAAAAGTTGGTGAAGGAATGGTTGGTCGTGTTGTTGACACTTTAGGGCAACCAATCGATGGTAAAGGACCAATTCAAGGTGAATTATATGAAATGCCAATCGAGCGTAAAGCGCCAGGTGTTATTTTCCGTCAACCAGTAAATGAGCCTTTACAAACAGGTATAAAAGCGGTTGATGCAATGATTCCAATCGGACGTGGACAACGTGAGTTAATCATCGGTGACCGTCAAACAGGAAAAACAACTGTTGCAATCGATACAATTATCAATCAAAGAGAATTCTTCGATAGAGGAGAACCTGTATATTGTATTTATGTAGCTATTGGACAAAAAGGTTCAACAGTTGCAGGAATCGTTAAAAAATTAGAAGATGCTGGTGCAATGGCTTACACAACTGTTGTTGCTTCTAACGCATCTGATCCTGCTCCAATGCAGTTTTATGCTCCAATGACTGGTGCTGCTGTAGGTGAGTTTTTCCGCGATTCAGGACGTCCAGCGTTAATCGTATTTGATGACTTGTCTAAACAAGCGGTTGCTTACCGTGAGGTATCTTTATTATTACGTCGTCCTCCAGGTCGTGAGGCATACCCAGGTGACGTTTTCTACTTACATTCTCGTTTGTTAGAGCGTGCTGCGAAAATCATTGCTGATGATTCAATTGCATCACAAATGAATGATTTACCTCCTTCAATTAAACATTTAGTAAAAGGTGGTGGTTCATTAACAGCATTACCAATTATTGAAACACAAGCGGGTGACGTATCTGCTTATATCCCAACAAACGTAATTTCGATTACTGACGGACAAATTTTCTTAGAAGGTGACTTGTTCAACGCAGGTATTCGTCCAGCGATTAACGTTGGTATCTCTGTATCTCGTGTTGGAGGTAATGCACAAATCAAATCAATGAAAAAAGTGGCTGGTACTTTGAAATTAGACCAAGCACAATATAGAGAATTAGAGGCGTTTGCAAAATTTGGTTCTGACCTTGATGCTGCTACAAAATCAGTATTAGATAAAGGAGCAAGAAACGTTGAAATCTTGAAACAAAAAGAAGGTGATCCATATCCAGTTGAAAAACAAATTGCGATTATCTACGTTGGAACAAAAGGTTTAATGCAGCGCGTTCCAATCAACAAGGTGAAAGAATTCGAAAAAGATTATTTAACGGTTTTAGAAGCGAAACACGCAGATGTTTTAGTGGCTTTGAAAGCAGGAAAATATACTGATGAAATCACTGATACGTTGACAAAAGTTGCAAGAGAAGTAGCTGATAAATATTAAAAAATTACAGATTGCAAATTGCGAATTGAAGATTAATAACTAATCTGTAATTCGCAATTTGAAATCTGCAATCCAAAAAAAGATGGCTAATTTAAAGGAAATACGAAATAGAATAACCTCCGTTGGTTCCACGATGCAGATTACTTCTGCAATGAAAATGGTTTCTGCGGCGAAGTTAAAGCGTGCACAAGATGCTGTTACAGCAATGCGCCCGTATGCTGGAAAATTGAAGGAGATTCTTGAAAATTTAAGTGCTACACTTGATTTATCTGAAAACGCTTATTCAGAAACGAGAGAAATTAAAACCGTTTTAATAATCGGAATTACTTCGAATCGTGGATTGTGCGGCGGTTTTAATAATAACATCATCAAACGTGTTGCTGCTCTTCAACAAAATGAATATGCTAACACAAACGTTAAATTGTTGTGTTTAGGTAAAAAAATTAAAGACGCTTATAAAAACACGCCGAATTACTACATCAACCCAGCTTTAGCACCTTTAGAGGACGTTTATGCTGATTTGAAATTTGACAATGTTGCAAGAATTGCAGAAGAAGTAATGCGTGGATTCAAAGCAAATGAATATGATAAAGTTGTTTTGGTTTACAATCGTTTTATCAATGCAGCAACACAATCAATTGAAACGGAACAATTTTTACCAATTATACCAACTGTTTCTGAAGGAACAAACGCTGCTGGAGATTACATTTTTGAACCATCTAAAAATGAAATCGTTGAAGATTTGATTCCTAAATCATTGAAACTTCAAGTATTTAAAGCAATTCGTGATTCATTTGCTGCTGAGCATGGCGCTCGTATGACTGCAATGCATAAAGCTACAGATAATGCGAAAGAACTTCAAAAAAGCTTAAAATTAAGTTACAACAAAGCACGTCAAGCTGCAATTACAAACGAAATCTTAGAAATCGTTGGTGGTGCAGAAGCTTTGAACGGTTAGAACAATTTTATAATCAAAAAGGCATTTAAATCGAATGCCTTTTAATTTTAATCATTTATCTAAAGTCATTTTCTTATTTTCTTGACTATTCATATTGACTAGATAAAATGTATATTTGTCCCTCAATTATTTCTAAATGGATATTTTAATTAAAGCTGCTCAGCTTTTTCTATCATTGGCGATTTTAGTGACCTTACACGAATTTGGTCATTTTTTACCCGCTCGTTTTTTCAAAACAAGAATTGAGAAATTTTACCTCTTCTTTAATCCTTGGTTTTCTTTGTTCCGTTTCAAAAAAGTCAATGGAGTTAAGAAAACAGCTTGGCTCACTAAAGAATCTCCTAAAGAATGGAGCGAAGATCAAAATACTACAGAGTGGGGCATTGGATGGTTACCACTAGGAGGTTATGTCAAAATTGCTGGAATGATTGACGAATCAATGGATACTGAACAACTTAAACAACCAGCTCAAGAATGGGAATTTAGATCCAAAAAAGCGTGGCAACGTTTGATTATTATGGTGGGGGGAGTTACAGTAAATTTAGTGTTAGGATTTATAATATATATTGGTGTAATCTTCTTTTGGGGACAAACTGAAATCAATCCTTCTGATTTGAAAAACGGAATGAGCGTACATCCTTATTTAGAAAAATACGATTTAAAATCAGGCGATAAAGTTATAGAACTAGAAGGAAAAGAAGTTATTAGTATTGACGAACTAAATAAAGAAATTCTGTTGCGTAACGCTCGTAACCTGAAAGTTCTACGTTCTGACGGAAGTACGAAAGTGATTGTATTACCTAAAAATATCGACACTGAATTATTTCAAGCAGGAGCTATGCCTGCCTTTTCATTACGTTCTAAAGCCAATATTGTTAAAGAAATAGTTAAAGGATCGCCAGCAGAAATAGCTGAATTGAAAGAAAATGACGTTTTACTATCCGTTAACGAAAGACCATTAGTTTATTTTGATGATTTACAATCAAGTTTATATGCCGTAAAAGGCAAAAAAGCAACGTTGGAGGTCTTACGTGGGAAAGATACAATACAAATAATTTCGAAAGTAAAAGCAGATGGAACAATAGGTTTTCAAACACAAGCTAAAATCATTTTAGATTCGGCAGCAATTAAAACTGTTAAATATGGTTTTGGTGAAAGTATCTCTGTTGGATTCAGATACGGTAG
The DNA here is from genome assembly GCA_945863605.1 of Chitinophaga pinensis. Lineage (GTDB taxonomy): Bacteria > Bacteroidota > Bacteroidia > Flavobacteriales_D > Crocinitomicaceae > UBA952. The sequence goes on along the minus strand of CAMAZP010000015.1, from coordinate 28,499 downwards.
TAATACCTTAACAGATTATGTTGCTCAATTCAAATTTGTGTTCACCAAAAAAGGCGCAACTTCCTTAGGTGGCTTTGCTTCAATCGGAAATATGTTTCCACCAGTTTGGGATTGGCAATTATTCTGGTTGAATACGGCTTTATTGTCGATCATTTTGGCATTTATGAATATTCTTCCAATCCCCGCTTTAGATGGTGGTCACGTTGTCTTCTTATTATACGAAATGATTACAGGCAAAGAAGCACCACAAAAAGTATTGGAATATGCGCAATATGTTGGAATTATCTTATTGCTTGGATTGATGATTTATGCAAACGGAAACGACATCGTTAGATGGTTGTTCTAATTTATGCGAGGTCTTGTTTTAAAATCCACGGGTAAATGGTATGACATTGCGCTTGATGATGGCCAACTTATCAAAGCAACAATTCGTGGTAAACTTAGAATCGAAGGATTAAAAACAACCAATCCAATTGCTGCGGGCGATTGTGTTGAAATTATTAAAGGAGAGTCAAACGGTAACAATAATGAGGAAGATTATTCCATCAAATCTATACTTCCAAGAGTAAATTATATTGTTCGGAAATCCACTAATTTGAGCAAGCAAATGCAAATTTTAGCTGCAAATGTAGATCATGCTTACTTAGTGGTTACGCTAAAATCTCCAGTAACTCAAATTGCATTCATTGACCGTTTTTTAGTTTCGGCAGAATCCTTTCGAATTCCTACCAGTATTTTATTCAATAAAGTAGATTTATTCGGAGAAGAAGAGAATTTATTGCTAGAAGGATTGACTGCCATTTACAGTAAAATAGGTTATGCATGTCATCCTATTTCTGCTCAAAATGAAGCTGATGTTTTGTTTTTAAGAGCAGCAATAAAAGGAAAACAAGTGATGATTTCTGGAAATAGTGGCGTTGGTAAAACTACTTTAGTTAATTCTCTTGATCCTACACTCGACTTGCGTACGGGTGAAATTTCGACTTTCCATGAACAAGGTAAACATACCACCACTTTTGCAGAAATGCACCAACTTCAAACAGGAGGATATATAATCGATACACCAGGAATTCGAGCTTTTGGAGTGATTGATTTAGAGAAAGAACATTACGCACATTATTTTCCTGAAATGCGCGAGCTAATTGGAGCTTGTCGATTTCATAATTGCTTGCACCTCAATGAACCACATTGTTCTGTAAAAGCAGCGGTTGAATTGGAAGAAATTTCTCCTTCTCGTTATCAAAGTTATGTACAATTGATGCTTGAAGATAGCAGTGACCCTTATCGTAGAAATGAGTTCTAAATCATAAGACGAACTATGAGAATTGTCATTCAACGTGTTAGTGAAGCATCTGTAAAGATTGACGGTAAAATCATGAGTGCCATTGAAAAAGGATTTCTTGTTTTGTTGGGAATTGAAACAGAGGACACTTCAGCTGATGCTGACTATTTGATACAAAAATTAATCAATCTTCGTGTGTTTTCAGATACTGAAGGAAAAATGAATTTATCATTGACAGACGTAAACGGAGACTTGTTAATTGTCAGTCAATTTACATTACACGCAGCCACAAAAAAAGGAAATCGTCCAAGCTATATTAAAGCAGCACGACCAGAGCAAGCAATTCCTCTTTATGAGTATTTTCTCAGAAAAACGAAATCGCAATTCGGCGGAAAAGTACTTTCTGGAGAATTTGGTGCCGATATGAAAGTTGCTTTAGTAAATGATGGACCAGTAACCATTTTGATTGACTCTAAAGAAATTTAAAGTCCACTAATGCGTTGGTTATTTTAGACGCTGCTCCTTTTTGTGTCTCTATAAAATCAACTGCTTTTTGCGAAATTTCAGCATGATTTTTAGAAACTAAAGTCAACTTTGCAATAAATTCAATTGAACTTTCTAAATGAAAAGCAAATCCTTCTTCGATGAAAATTGATGCCTCTGGAAATTTGGAATGTTTTGGTCCAAAAAAAACAGGAAGTCCAAATACAGCAGGTTCCAGAATATTGTGTAATTGACCCGAAAAACCACCACCAACAAAAGCAACCTTCCCATAATGATAAGCGGAAGAAAGATGTCCAATAGTGTCTAATATTAGAATTGATTGGTTGGAATAGTGCTCGAACTTGGAAAATCGAATAGAGTTAGGACCCAAGAATTGTTGCAAACGTTGGCAATTACTTTCACTGACATTATGTGGAGCAATGACAATTTTTTCTTTCACTAAAAGCTTTAAACTATCCTGGAGGATTTTTTCCTCCGGTTCCCAACTACTACCAAAAATGATTGCTTTTTCGTTTGCAAGAAATGTTTGAAATACCAAATCGGCATGTGATTTTACTGATTTTTCAAATCGTATTTTATTTGCTACTACATTGTCAAATCTAGTATCGCCAACGTTTTTTACATTATTTATTCCTATTGATTCAAGCAAGGTTGCTGTTTGTTGGTTTTGAACATAAAAAAAATCAAAAGTATGTAGGACTTTTCTGAAAAACGAACCATAATATTTAAAGAAAATCTGATTTGGACGTAAATTAGTAGCAATAGAAATCAATTGAATTTTTTGAATTTTTAGTTCAAAAATAAAATTTGCCCAAAATTCATACTTCACGAATACAGCTAGTTTTGGTTGTGTTAATCGAATAAATTGTTTTGCGTTACGTGGTGTATCTAAAGGAAGGTAAATAGCCTTATCTACACAATGATTTCGCTTTTGGAAATGATTCATTCCTGAAGGAGAGAAAAAACTCACTAGTATGAAACATGAAGGAAACTTGTTTTTTAATTCCCACATTAAAGGTAAACCTTGGTCAAATTCACCTAAAGAAGCACAATGAAACCAAATAATTGAATTAGAATTAGGAAGGTCTTTGAGTTGGTTTACCCAATTTTTTCGTCCCTCAATCCAATTATTAGCTTTTGGGTTAAAAAAAGAAAATATACGAATTCCTAAACCATAAAGATGTATTCCTAAAGTGTAAAAACTATTCATCAATCGAAGTAATATTCTTTAGGTTGACGTTTGTAAAAAGGAATATACCAACCTAATCTAAAACCATATTGAATATCCAAACGAGTTTCAGTTGATATAGGCACATCTGGTTGATCGAAGTAAATAGTTCGTTGATTTTTTGTTAATCCTTCTTGAATATAAAAACCACCATAAAAATTGTATGCACCAGAATTTGCTAAAAAAGAATAACCAATAAATTGATGAAAGTTAATTCCCATTGTTAATCGATCATACCCTTTTTTATAGTCCAATTCAATTTGTGGAACCACTTGCTCATTAGTTTCTATTCGTAAACGATGCAACAAATAACCAAATCCGCCATGAATATAAATTCCTGAATTTGAATTAGGACTTAATATTGGAATTATCTTTCCAAAAGAAAAATTCGCATTTACTCCCCTTGGAAAAACAACAACAGCTGCTATGTCACCATTTACATCTGTAATATTTCCTTTATCGTCAACTAAATGATCAAAAATTCCAGTAATACGAACTTGGCTCCCAAAAATAAAATTAGCATCTACTCCATAGTACCAATTTTTTTTTGTTTTGTATCCACCGTTAACTCCAACGTGATTAAGAAAGCCATACCTATCTGCTAAATCAATAGCTGTCCAATTTCCCCCATAATGTACACCTATTAAAGGTGATCCGATAATTGAATCTTTAACGTTCCTTTGGCTGTACAGATTGAACTGACTAACCATTAAAATGGAAAATAAAATATTTTTCATATTCCAAATTTAATCATTAGAATCTATTTTATTTTAAAGTTTATCTATTTATTAAATTTAGATTTAAATAGAAGGTTTAAATGGTTAAATTTTACTTAGTGTTTTGATTTTATGTAATTTTGTACCATTAAATAAGACTAATGAAAAAAATTCAAATGGTTGATTTATCGTCTCAATACGAAAAAGTCAAACCATCAATTGATAGAGCTATTTTAGACGTCATAGATAAAGCTCAATTTATTAATGGTCAAGAAGTTTCAAGTTTTCAGAAAGATTTAGAAGATTATTTGAATGTCAAACATGTAATTCCCTGTGCCAATGGGACAGACGCTCTTCAAATTGCTATGATGGCACTTGGTTTAAAGCCCGACGATGAGGTTATTACCCCCTCATTTACATACATTGCAACAACTGAAGTGATTGCACTTTTAGGATTAAAACCTGTATTCGTAGAAGTTGACAAAGACACGTTTTGTATTGATGTAAATGAAATCGAAAAAGCAATTACATCAAAAACTAAAGCTATTGTTCCCGTTCATTTATATGGTCAAGCAGCCAACATGAATGCAATTATGGAAATAGCATCAAAACATAATTTGTTTGTAATTGAGGATAATGCTCAAGCAATTGGCTCAGATTATCACTTAACAAATGGTTCTGTTCAAAAAACAGGAACAATTGGACATATTGGTTGTACTTCATTCTTCCCTTCTAAAAACTTAGGTTGTTATGGCGATGGAGGTGCAATATTTACTAATGATTCCGATTTAGCACAAAAGATTAAAATGATTGCTAATCATGGTCAGAGTAAAAAATATTATCATGATGTGGTTGGTTGTAACTCGCGCTTAGATTCTATTCAAGCTGCAGTTTTGAGAATAAAACTACGACAATTAGATAATTACATAGACGCTAGAAGAAAAGTTGCCTCTATCTATGATGCTGCTTTCGCACCAATTTCCGGAGTTCAAATACCATTTAGATCCGATGATTCAAAACATGTTTTCCATCAATATACATTAATATTAGATAATCATGATCGTGATGGTTTATGTAATTTCCTAGCAGAAAGAGATATTCCTTCTATGATATATTATCCTATTCCAGCTCATCGCCAAAAAATGTTCTCTGACTTTGGAAGCGCTGATACACATTTACCAGTTACTGATTGGTTAACAAAAAGAGTAATATCACTCCCCATTCATACTGAAATGCAAGACGAACAATTGGATTACATAACCAATTCTGTTAAAGAATTTTTAAATAATTAAGTAATGAAAAAAATTGCTGTAGTTGGTACCGGATACGTTGGACTTGTCACTGGAACGTGCTTTGCAGAAACAGGAAATCAAGTAGTTTGCATAGATATAGATGCAAAAAAAGTTGAAGACATGAAAAATGGAATGGTTCCAATTTACGAACCTGAGTTGGATACTCTTTTTCACAGGAATGTGAAAGCCAACAGATTAACATTTACAACATCTTTAGAGGAAGGAATAGTTGATGCTGAAATTATTTTTCTTGCCCTACCAACTCCACCAGGAGAAGATGGGAGTGCTGATTTATCTTATATTCTTGGTGTAGCTGAGCAATTAGGTAAAATAATGAAGGAATATAAAGTAATTGTAGATAAAAGTACAGTCCCAGTAGGAACAGCTGAAAAAGTAAATAACGCAATTGCGAAAAATGCTACCACAGAATTTGCTGTTGTCTCTAATCCAGAATTTTTAAGAGAAGGTTTTGCAGTAAGTGATTTCTTAAAGCCAGATAGGGTAGTAATTGGAACTTCTGATGAGCGTGCAAAAAAAATCATGGAAGCACTTTATAAACCTTTTGTAAGACAAGGTAATCCAATTTATTTCATGGACGAAAAATCTGCCGAACTTACAAAATATGCAGCAAATTCATTTTTAGCAACCAAAATAACTTTCATGAATGAAATCGCAAATTTCTGTGAAATTGTTGGTGCAGATGTTGACAAAGTAAGAATAGGAATAGGATCTGACAATAGAATTGGTAAAAGATTTCTTTTCCCTGGAATAGGTTACGGAGGTTCTTGTTTTCCAAAAGACGTACAAGCATTAGTGAAATCTGGAAAAGAAAACCAATTTGAGTTTGAAATTTTAGATGCAGTAATGCGTGTTAATGACAAACAAAAAACGATCTTACTACCAAAGATTTTAAACTATTTTAGAGGTAATTTAGAAGGTAAATCTATTACTATTTGGGGTTTAGCATTTAAACCAGACACCGATGACATCCGTGAGGCACCGGCTTTATATATGATAGATGCTCTAGTTAAGGAAGGTGCAAAAATTATTGCGTATGATCCTGAAGCGATGAATAATGTTGAAAAATTAATCGGAGATAAAATACAGTATTCCACAAATGAGTACGAAGCGTTAGGAGAATCAGATGCTTTACTAATATGTACAGAATGGGGAATTTTTAGAAATCCGGATTTCGATAAAATGAAAAAATTGATGAAAGATCAAGTTATTTTTGATGGACGCAACTTATACGATATGGATGAAATGACGAATCGTGGTTTTTATTATTCAAGTATCGGAAGAAATTTAATTCATTAATTATGAAAAGAATTCTTATAACAGGTGCTGCTGGATTTTTAGGTTCTCATTTATGTGATCGTTTCATTCGAGATGGCTATCATGTTAGTGGCATGGATAATCTTATAACTGGTCGGCTCAAAAACATTGAACATTTATTTGGTTTAGAAAACTTTGAATTTTATCATCATGATGTTTCTAAATTCATACATGTACCAGGTAAGTTAGATTATATATTACATTTTGCATCTCCAGCAAGTCCTATTGATTATTTAAAAATACCCATTCAAACATTAAAAGTTGGCTCTTTGGGAGTACATAATTGTTTAGGATTAGCAAAAGCCAAGGGTGCTCGTATACTTATTGCTTCAACCTCTGAAGTTTATGGCGATCCAACAGTTCATCCACAAACAGAAGAATATTGGGGAAATGTTAATCCAGTCGGACCAAGAGGTGTTTACGATGAAGCTAAAAGGTTTCAAGAAGCAATCACAATGGCATACAATAATTTTCATGGTTTAGAAACAAGAATTGTACGTATTTTTAATACCTATGGACCGCGTATGCGTTTGAATGACGGTCGTGTTTTACCCGCATTTATTGGACAAGCTCTTAGAGGTGAAGATCTTACAATTTTTGGAGATGGAAGCCAAACAAGATCCTTTTGTTATGTGGATGATTTAGTAGAAGGTATTGTAAGATTACTACATAGTGATTATGCATATCCTGTTAATATCGGAAATCCATCAGAAATATCGATTGCTGAATTTGCAGAGGAAATAATTAAATTGACTGGAACCAAACAAAAGGTTATTTACAAAGATTTACCTATTGACGACCCTAAACAAAGACAACCAGATATAACAAAAGCTCAATCTATACTTAAATGGCAACCACTAATTGATCGAGCTGAAGGATTAAAAAAAACATATGCTTTTTTTAAGTCTCTTAGCCAAGAAGAGCTTATGGAAACAGATCATTACAATTTCGATAAATATATTATAAAATAACATGAACTTTTTCGCACACGAATCCGCTATTGTAGATGAAGGTTGTCAAATTGGTAACGGAACAAAGATTTGGCATTTTTCTCACATTATGCCTAATTGTTACCTCGGAGAAAATTGCAACATTGGACAAAATGTAGTGATATCTCCTGAAGTAATCTTGGGAAATAATGTTAAAGTTCAAAATAACGTATCAATCTATACAGGAGTAATTTGTGAAGACGACGTTTTCCTCGGACCATCGATGGTATTTACTAATGTTGTTAATCCAAGAAGTGGTGTTAATAGACGAGGGCAGTATTCAAAAACTACAGTAAAAAAAGGTGCAAGCATCGGTGCGAATGCAACTATCGTTTGTGGTCACGATATTGGTGAGTTTGCATTTATAGGAGCTGGTGCTGTTGTTACAAAACATATTCCAGCCTACGCACTTGTCGTTGGAAATCCAGCAAGACAAATAGGATGGATGAGTGAATATGGACACCGTCTAAACTTCGATGAATATGGAATAGCAATCTGTATAGAAAGTCATGAAAAATATAAATTAGATAACAATCAAGTAAGTAAAATTTAATGATAAATCATTCAAAAATAAAGTTTGCTGTTGTTGGTGCAGGTCATATTGGCAAGCGTCATGCAGAAATGATTCGACGAGATAATGAAGGCGAATTGGTAGCAATGGTTGATATTCGTCAAAAAGAGGAATGCGGCGCTCAGGACTTTGATGTACCATTTTTCAATAGCATTGAAGAATTACTTTCAAGTGGATTAGATATTGATGTCGTAAATATTTGTACACCAAATGGGTTACATGCTGAACAATCATTATTGGCATTGGAAGCTAAAAAACATGTAGTATGCGAAAAACCAATGGGATTGACAAAGGAAAGTTGTGAAAAGTTGATTTTTAAAGCTCTTCAGGTTTCAAGGCAGGTTTTTTGTGTAATGCAAAATCGTTATTCCCCACCTTCTGAATGGATTAAATCAATTATTACAAATGGTGTTTTAGGAGATATTTACATGGTTCAATTAAATTGTTATTGGAATCGTGATGCACGTTATTATAAAGTGGGTGGTTGGAAAGGAACTAAAGATTTAGATGGAGGAACACTTTTTACTCAATTCTCTCACTTTATTGATATCATGTACTGGCTATTTGGTGATATAGACAATATTCAAGGAAAATTTGCTGATTTTAATCACCAAGACTCAACAGATTTTGAAGACTCAGGCTTTGTAAGTTTTGATTTTATTAATGGAGGAATGGGGTGTATTAATTATTCAACATCTGTTGCTCAACAAAACCTTGAATCTTCAATGACAATTATTGGAAAAAATGGTAGTGTTAAAATTGGTGGTCAATATATGAACGAAGTAGAAGTTTGTAATATTGTTGGATATGAAATGCCTATCCTAAAAGAATCAAATCCAGCAAACGACTATGGCCCATACAAAGGTTCTGCAGCAAATCACAACTATGTTATTTCAAATGTTATTGACACATTAAAAGGAAGAACATCACCAACAACAAATGCTCTTGAAGGGCTTAAAGTTGTAGATATAATTGAGAGAATTTATAAAGTAAGAAATGAAAAATTAATCTTAACAAAGTAAAGTATGAGCAAATTAATTTATGACAAGCTTGTCAATCAAGAAGCGAAATTGGCAGTAATTGGATTAGGTTATGTGGGTTTACCTATAGCCCTAGAATTCGCTAGAAAAATTAAAGTTGTAGGATTTGATATAAATCAGGCTCGTGTTGATTTAATGAAAAATAATATCGATCCAAGTAACGAACTTGAAGCTTCAGCTTTTGAAGGATGTGACATAGAATTTACAGCTAATATTGAGGATTTAAGAGATGTAGAGTTTTTCATCGTTGCGGTTCCTACCCCGATTGATGACCAAAATTTACCAGATTTAAAACCTCTTTTAGGTGCTTCGAGAACTGTTGGACAAGTATTAAAAGCAGGAGATTATGTTGTATATGAATCAACAGTTTATCCTGGTTGTACAGAGGAAGATTGTATACCAATCTTAGAAGAATTATCAGGTTTAAAATTCAAAGAAGATTTTAAAGTTGGTTATTCCCCTGAACGTATTAATCCGGGAGATAAAGAACATACACTTCAAAATGTAGTTAAAGTTGCATCAGGATGTTGTGATGAATCATTAGAACAAATTGCAAAAACATATGAATTAGTTGTTGCTGCTGGTGTCCACCGTGCGCCAACAATTAAAGTTGCAGAGGCTGCAAAAATTATTGAAAATACGCAGCGCGACTTAAATATTGCATTGATTAATGAGCTTTCAATTATTTTTAATAAGTTGAAAATTAATACGTTTGATGTGTTGGAGGCTGCTGGTACTAAATGGAATTTCTTAAAATTCTCGCCAGGTTTGGTTGGTGGTCACTGTATCGGCGTTGACCCTTACTATCTAACTCATAAAGCATTACAAGCGGGTTACCATGCTCAAGTGATTATGGCAGGTAGAAATGTAAACGACTCCATGGGATCATATATAGCAGACCAAACAGTTAAGAAAGTAATAAAACAAGGTAAACATATACAATCCTCTCGTTTTTTAATAATGGGTGCTACTTTCAAAGAAGATGTCAGTGATATTCGTAATTCAAAAGTTATTGATGTTGTTAATGAATTAATGTCTTTTGATGTACAAGTAGATTTAATTGACCCACATGCTGACAATGATGAAATGTTACATGAATACAATATTGGTTTAGTAAAGGAAGCGGGCAAAGATTATGATGCAATTATTGTTGCTGTTAACCACAAAGAATATGTTGGTTTAAATGAATCTTATTTCAAGGACTTATTAAAAGATGGTTATGGTGTATTCGTTGATGTTAAAGGGATTTACAAAGGTAAAATAAAAGAATTAGAATATTGGAGTCTGTAAATATGAATAGTTACTCAAAGAAAATATTAATCACTGGTGGAGCTGGCTTTATAGGTTCTCACCTTGTTAGAAGGTTTTTAAAATCTTACCCAAATTATTTAATAGTTAATTTGGATAAGTTAACATACGCAGGAAATCTTTCTAATTTAGCAGATGTTGAAAATTTTCCAAATTATGTTTTTGAAAAAGTTGATATTGTAGATACAGATGCAGTTCGAACCGTTTTTAAAAAACATCAAATAACTGATGTTATTCACCTAGCTGCTGAGTCTCATGTTGATCGTTCAATTGAAGGCCCAATGGATTTCGTGATGACAAATGTTGTTGGTACAGTTAATCTTTTGCAGGCAGCGAAAGATAATTGGGATAAAGAAAATAGCCATGTTTTCCATCATGTTTCAACTGATGAAGTATATGGAAGTCTTGGAGATGAAGGCCTTTTTACAGAAGAAACTCCCTACGACCCTCGCAGTCCTTATTCTGCCTCTAAAGCTTCTTCAGATCATTTTGTGATGGCTTTTTACCATACTTACGGATTACCAATCAAAATGTCAAATTGCTCAAATAATTATGGTAGTCATCATTTCCCTGAAAAATTGATTCCGTTGATGATCGATAATATTAAAAATAAAAAACCTCTACCCGTATATGGCAAAGGTGACAATATTCGTGATTGGTTATGGGTGGAAGATCATGCAAGCGCAATTGACAAGATTTTTCACGAAGGTAGAGTTGGAGAATCTTATAATGTTGGTGGTTTAAATGAATGGACAAACATTGAATTGGTAATGTTCTTATGCCAAATGATGGATAAAAAACTTGGAAGGGAAGATGGTGAATCTGAAAAATTAATCACTTATGTTGTTGATAGAGCTGGTCACGATAAACGTTACGCAATTGACGCCTCCAAATTAGAAAAAGAACTTGGTTGGACTCCCTCTATTACGTTTGAAGAAGGATTAGAAAAAACAGTCGATTGGTACCTTAATAATTCTGAATGGATTAATCGAATAACTAGTGGTAACTACAAAGAGTATTATCATAAAATGTATTCAAACAGAGAAATATAATGGGAATTTTTGATCTTTTTAAGAATAAAAAAGTAGTTCTTGAACCTTTTGATTTATCTAGGTTTAAGGTTGATATTCACAGTCACTTAATTCCAGGTATTGATGATGGATCACAAACAATGGACGAAACAATCGCTATGTTGGCAAAATTCCAAAGTTTAGGATACAAAAAAGTTATAACTACGCCACATATAATGTCGGATAGTTTCCCGAATACATCTGAAAATATTCTTGCTGGTCTTGAAGATGTTCGTGCTGAAGTAAAAAAAGTAGGATTAACAATTGAAATTGAGGCAGCTGCTGAATATTATTTTGATGAAACTTTTGTTGCTAAAATTAAGGACAAAGACTTGTTAACTTTTGGAGATAACTATGTATTATTGGAATTTGCTTTTCATTCACCCCCTCAGTATATAGATCAAATGTTTTTCGAGTTGCAATCTCGAGGATATCGACCAGTTGTGGCACATTTTGAAAGGTATATGTATTATCTAGGGAAAATCGACAGAGCAGTTGAATGGCGTCAAAAAGGAATTAATATACAAATAAATATTAATTCACTCTCCGGTCATTATGGTCAAGATATTAAAAAACAAGCAGAAAGAATAATAGATGCTGGTGAATTTGATTTTATCGGAACAGATTGTCATAGAATTGAACATCTATTGTTACTTGAAGATAGTTTAACCTCCCCATATATTCATAAGATTGGAACTTACCTTTTAAAAAATACAATCCTTTGAATTTAATCCTAATCCGTCACGCAAAGACCGAAAAAACTTCATTTACAGGTCAAGATGTTGATAGAAAGCTTACAGAAAAAGGACTTTTGCAAGCAATGAAGTTAAATGATATTATAAGTGAATATAATCTTAATAACTACGATGTTTGGTGTTCAGTTGCTGTCAGAACCAAACAAACCCTTTCATGCTTTGATAAAAATTTTCCAACGAAAAACATAGCGTTTAAAAACGAATTATACATGGCGACAGGTATTCAAATCAGAAATTTAATTTTTAATGCTGACACCGATAAAGATTTGTTAATCATTGGTCATAATAATGGAATATCAGAAATTGCATCCTATTTTACAGGTGAAGATATACATTTAAACACAGCCACTTTTGTTCATATTACTTTTGATAATATGACTCGTAAAGGATGGAGTGCAGACATTGGAAGAATTAAAAAAATAGTTAATACTATTTATTAAAAAACGTTCATTGATTACCCCAGAAACGGATATTTATAATCTGTTGGTGGAACGAATGTTTCTTTAATTGTTCTTGCCGATGTCCAACGTAATAGATTCATCATTGCACCCGCTTTATCATTTGTTCCTGAACCTCTTGCACCACCAAATGGTTGTTGTCCTACCACAGCTCCTGTTGGTTTGTCATTGATATAGAAATTTCCAGCAGCATGTTCTAATTTACGAGTAGCTAAGTTGATAGCATATCTATCTTGTGATAAAATAGAACCTGTTAATGCGTATTCAGAAGTTTCATCTAATAAATCTAATGTTTCTTCAAATTGCTCTGCATCGTAAACATAAATTGTCAAAACTGGCCCGAAAATTTCTTCAACCATTGTTCTAAACTTCGGATTAGTTGTAACAATAGTTGTAGGATCGATAAAATATCCTTTAGAATTATCATACGTCCCTCCAGTAATGATTTCTGCATCGTCTTGTGTTTTGCAATAGTCAATGTATCCAGAAATTTTATCAAAAGCTTTCGCATCAATAACAGCATTTACGAAATTGCTTGTGTCGTCAGGTGTTCCAACTTCAAATGAGTTCACTTGTTCAACGAAAATTCGTTTTACTTCAGGCCAAATATTACTTGGAATATATGCTCTTGAAGCTGCAGAACATTTTTGTCCTTGGAATTCAAATGCTCCACGTGACATTGCTGTTGCAACCTCAGCAGGTACCGCAGATTTATGTGCGATGATAAAATCTTTTCCTCCGGTTTCACCAACGATACGTGGGTAAGTTCTGTATTTATCTAAATTCGTTCCTATTTCTTTCCATAAGTGTCGAAAAACACCCGTAGAACCTGTAAAATGTAATCCTGCAAAAGCTTTGTGTTGGAAAACAACATCACCAGCAACTGGTCCATCAACAGTCACCATATTGATAACTCCATCCGGAACTCCTGCCGCTTTAAACAATTCCATAATTACTTGTGCAGAATAAATTTGTGAATCTGCTGGTTTCCAAACAACTACATTCCCCATCATTGCTGGGGCAGCGCATAAATTAGCTGCAATAGAAGTAAAATTAAAAGGAGTAATTGCAAAAACAAAACCTTCTAAAGGGCGATATTCCAAACGATTCCATATTCCAGGTAGTGATTCTGGTTGCTCTTTGTAGATTTGAGTCATGTATTGAACATTAAATCTAAAAAAGTCAATCAATTCGCAAGCTGCATCAATTTCTGTTTGAAAAACATTTTTTGATTGAGCCAACATGGTGGCAGCATTCATTTTATCTCTAAATGGACCAGCTAATAAATCTGCGGCTTTTAAGAAAATGGCAGCGCGTTCTTCCCAAGGTAAATTTGCCCAATCTTTTTTTGCGGCTAAAGCAGCATTGATAGCTTGTTCAACATGTTTTGCTTCACCAACATTAAAATGCCCAAGCACTTTTTTATGATCATGAGGAGCTGTTAACGCTTTTTTTGTAGCAGTACGAACTTCTTCCGAACCAATATACATTGGAACATCAATAGCTTCCTGATTATACAATTCTGCGTACTTTTTTAAAAGCGATGTGCGTTCTGCTGAACCTGGAGCATACCCTTTAATTGGTTCATTTATAGCTTTCGGAACGTTGAAAAATGCATTTGACATATTAATAATTTTGTTGCAAAAGTAACTATTGTTAACTATCCTTGCAATGAAATAAAAACCAAATAATTGCAACAAAAATCACATAAGCCTTTTCTAAAACTAATTCTAGTTCTTTTTACAGTTATTTGTGCTAGTTTGCAATTCAATTTTGCTCAAAAGACAAGTAGTTTTAAAGCTTTCAAAAGCACGAATTCCATTGATGAAAAAACACGAAGAGCACTGGAATTGTGGGAATACTATTTGAGAAATGATGTTGATTCTCTTCAAATTCTTGCCACAGAATTAGCTAAAACTAAGGATAGAAATGCTTTTTCGATGGCTGTTTCCAAACGAATTTTTGGCTGTTATCAGGTTCGTAAGGGTCAGATTAATGGTGGAATTAATTTATTGAAAGAATCAAAAAATTACTTTCTCTCCATTGGAGATATGCAATTGTTGTGCGAAGAATTGAATGAACTTGGAATTGCTTACTATTTACAAGGAGATTTAGAAACGTCCACTTTTTTTTTTAAATCATCATTGACAACAGGCGCGCAATCTCCAAAAGAAACAGATGTCATTTTAGCTGAAGTAAATCTCGCAAAGGTTTTCATTGCGAAGAAAGATTTTAAACAAGCAACTGCTATTCTCAATCATTATGTTTTTATAGCAAAAGAATTTAAAAAATGGGAGGCTGTTGCAAATGCATATTCAGTTCTTGCAGATGTTCAATTGAACCTTGGAAATTACTCTAAAGCAAAAATTTACTGCGAAAAACAATTACGATTTGCCAAAAAAGGAAATGCATTGAACTTAAAAATAAACGCACTGAACAATCAAGCTTTAATTTTCTTCTTCGAAGGGAAACCAACAGAAGCTTTATCGCTTTTCAAACAAATTTTAAGCATTCGGAAAAAACAAAATATTCCCTCTAAAATTTACGACGCTTACTACAACTTAGCAAGTTTTTATGTTGATGTTAATCCTGATTTAGCAAATCAATATATTGATAGTTGTCAAATTGTTGCTAAAATAGGTGGCTATCTTCAATTAGAATTGGAAGCATTAAAATTCAAGCGCGATGAACTTAAGGAACTAAACTTGAGTAAAGAAATAACAGCACTCGAAAAAGCAATTCAAACCTTAAACCAAGAAAACGAAAAAGAACGGGAAGAATTAACCAAACTCTTGATGCAAGAAATCGCTACCATAGAAGAAAACAATCACTGGATTATTTTATCAGTAATGTTTAGTTTTTTGTTCTTGGTGATATTGATTGTTCGCTTTCGTTTATTTCGTTAACGAACTAAAGTTAAAAATCCCTGTCCTTTAATTTCCTCACCTGCTTGCCCAAACGCAATATATTTATAGAAATATACACCTTCTGTCGCATTATTTCCTCCTTCTGTTTTACCATTCCAACTATCTAAAGGATCATCAATAGTAGCCATTAAATTCCCCCAACGATTAAAAATTAATAATTCTAAAGACGCCAGATTTTGGGAGGTAACAATAAAATCATCATTGATTAAATCATTGTTTGGGGAGAATACATTAGGAATAAAAATTTCTGGAGGCAATAGTGCTTTAACGATTTTTGTAATTGTATCAGTACAATAACCATTCGATGCAACTAAGTAAACAATATAGTCTAGAGGAGCAATTAAGTAATTTGTGTAGGTTTCCCCATTATTAGATGTAATTGTATCTAATCCATTTCCAAAATCCCACACATAATTATTTGCATTAGAACTATTATTTGTAAATGTCACAAACAATGGCACATAACCAACAGAAGGATTAGGAGTAAAATCTGCTACTGGAAGTGGTAATACGGTAACTGTAATAGATGCCTGACCAACACATCCATATTGATCTATGCCAGTTACGGTGTAAGTATTAGTTTGATTAGTAATAAAAGGAACTCCATTATTTACACCAAGATCCCAATTGTATGTTGCACCTGGTCCTCCTCCTGTGGCATTTAAAGTAACTTCTTGTCCTATACAAATAGTTGGAGATGTACCTGGGTCAATAATAGGGGTTTGAATAACTACAACTGTAATATCATCCTCTGTTACGCAGCCATTATCACTTGTGCCATAGACCGTATATGTTGCTGTTTGTGTAGGAGCGAACGCAACACTGTCTATCACTGGTGCATCCCAAACTATTGTTGGGGTACCAACAGCATGTAATAAAATTGAATCTCCAAAACAGATTAATGTATCATTTCCACCATAAACTGGTGTATTAGGATTAACTGTAACAGTAGACGTAGCAGGTAAACTAGGACAACCATTTAAAGTATATATTAATTCATAAGTTGTAGTAATATCAGGAAAGGTGTTCAAGTTAGCAGTTGTGGTATCAATTGGTTGCCAGTTATAAGTTCCCCCTTGAATACTCACTGTTGAATTTATTGTTGCTTGTTGTCCTTGACATATTGTTTGGTTAGGGCTCAATGTTACAGTTGGAGTCGGGTTTACAGTAATTGTTAAGGTATCTTGTAAAGCACAAAGTGATGAGTCAGGTGTGAATATATAATCAGTTATTCCAGCAATTGTTGTTGTAATTGTTAGTGGGTTCCAACTTCCATTTATTGTTGGAATGTTGTTGGAAGTTGTCGGAAGAGGTATAGATGTTGAACCTTGACAGATGGCAGGTATTGGATTGAAGGAAGTTGTATCTGGTGCTATTACAGTAATATCCATCGTGGTTGGAAAAGCACATTCTCCAGGATTTGGTGTAAATGTATAGGTTGTAGTTCCAATTATTGAACTATCTATTGTTACAGGATTCCAAGTTCCTGCGATTGAAATTGTATCTACTGAATTTAATGACAAAAATGGAGGAGAAGTATTATGACATAAATTTGGAATTGAATCAAAAGTCGGAGTGAATGGAGAAATTATATAAACTATTGATGTATCAGTTGCTGTACACAATGATCCAGCATCGTAAGTAACTGTGTAATTGGTTGTAATAGTTGGGGATACTACTATACTTTGTGTTGTTTCACCTGTCGACCATAAGTAAGTACCTCCAGAACCAGGGTTTGAGGCAGTTATTGTTGCAGAACCTGTTTGACAAATAACAGGATTATTAGTAGTTATAACGGGTACATTATTACTTAGACCTACATTCACAGTTTGTGTTACTGGTGGGGTACACGAACCAGCATCATCAACAACAACAGTATATGTTCCTGGTGTCAAACCAGTTATTGTTGAGGTTGTTTGTACTGGATTTGTGTTCCAAGTATAGGTATATGGTGGGAAACCATTAACAGCAGTCGCAGTCGCAGTACCATCACTTCCGGCACATGAAACAGGAGTTGTTGTAGTTGTTGCATTTAATGCAGTAGAACAATCTAAAAAATCAACAAAAACACCTGAGTCAAAGGCAGCATCACCAGCATCTGCAATTGCCAATTTAAAATGATAGGATTGGCAAGGAACAACATCTATATCACTTGTAATGATGGTTGTAAAAGCATCTAATTTGATTGCGGTTCCAGTAGCATTATTTACGTAAAAAGTATTGTTAGTATTTGCATTAACGTTATCAATACTTACAATAGTTCCATTAGGTAATGTTGCAATATTTGTGTTAGTATAAACGCCTCCAACTGGATTTTGTCCGGTAACAAAAAAACCAAAGGCATCATTGAATCCAGAACTAACCCATTCAGGATACTCTTCGGAGCCAAAAACAAATCGAATTCTCAAAGTTGAGCAAGAAGGCACTACATCAAACTCTAGAATACAACAATCATTTGTTGCAAGAGGTTCTAAAGTACTCAATTGAGGATCATTACAGTTCGAATTATTTCCTGTGCTCCAAAATGCAGAACCATTACCAGCCAATGTACTAACGTTACCTGTTGTTAATAAAACTCCTGAAGGAATACCTAAATTTGTTGTTCCACCACCAGTAAATGTTCCATAAGCATTGTTGGGACAAGTAATAACAGGATTTGTAACAGTCAAACCAGGCCCTATCATACTACTTGTAATAGTGGTTGCAGAAGCTCCTTGGTTCGCAATTACCAATTGAGAATATATCGATTTACTAGAAAAAAGAAAAATTGAAAGTAGAATTAAATAATGCTTAATTGACATATTTTAGTTTTTGTTTGAAATAAACGTGTTGATACAAATTTAAGTTGCATATCAAAAATAAGCATTTGTTTTTCAAATAAACCATAATTTTGAACACTTATGTATTTGTCCTCCCTTTTTTTAATTCAATTCAAAAATTTCAAAGAACTTGAAATTCAATTTTCTAATGGTATAAACGGTATAGTTGGAAAAAACGGAAGTGGTAAAACAAATATTTTAGATGCAGTCCATTATTTGAGTATGTGTAAGTCTTACTTAAATACAATCGATCGACAAAACATTCAGTTTGATACTTCTTTCTTTACGGTAAGTGGTGATTGGAAAACTGAAGATAAAACGAATAAAGTACATTGTGCTTTTAAGCTTGGTGCTAAAAAAGTGGTCAAATATAACAATAAGGAGTATGAAAAATTAAGTGAACATATCGGTAAATTTCCAGTTGTCTTCATTTCTCCTTACGATGGTGATTTAATAGCTGAAGGTAGTGAATTAAGAAGAAAGTGGATGGATGGTATTCTTTCTCAAATTGATAAAGAATATCTGGAACAAATTCAACGATACAGTAAAATTATCGAGCAGCGAAATGCACTCTTAAAAAACATGTTTGAACATCGATTATTTGACAGAGAATCAATTGATATTTGGGATCATCAGCTCGTTCAAACTGGTACACTCATCTTCGAAAAACGAAAAGAATTTATTACTGAATTTATACCCGTTTTCAATAGGTTTTATAATGAAATTGGTTTGGAGGTTGAAAACGTTCATGTAGAATATCGATCTCATTTGAATGATGGTGACTTCTTAGAACTATTGAAAAACGCTGAAAAAAAAGATGCTTTTGCACAATATACAACTGTTGGGATTCACAAGGATGATTTGGTTTTCACAATTAAAAATCATCCAGTTAAAAAGTTTGGTTCTCAAGGACAACAAAAGTCGTTTCTAATTGCTTTGCGAATAGCACAATACGATTGGTTAAAACGTCATAAAGGATTAAATCCCGTATTACTTTTAGATGATATTTTTGATAAACTCGATAATCAACGCGTAGCAAAATTAATTGAATTAGTAACAACAGATTACTTTGGTCAAGTTTTAGTTACTGACACCGATCCAATCCGAATAAAACACTTGTTTGAGCAACTCACAATTGATAAAAAGTTATTCGAAATTGAAAATGGTGAGATTACCACCATTATTTAAAACTATAGTAATTAATTAAAATACAAAAAAATAAGAATTATCACAAAATAGCGAATGAATTTACCAATAGCAATAAACAAAAAGCTTAGCAATAAATTTACTCTGAAAAACCCTAATGCAATTCCAATAACATCACCAACAAAAGGCATCCAAGAAATTAAAGCTAACCAAACACCGTACTGATTTATTTTTTGTTTCCAATTTCCAATTTTTTCTTTTGTTGCACCAACTTTTGTCAACCATTCTGGTTTTCCCAAATAACCAATTCCATAATTAAGCCATCCACCCAATGTATTTCCCGTAGTTGCAATAATCAACGATAAAATGGGGTCATATCCCATTGATAAAATAGTTCCTAAGAATAATTCTGATGCAACAGGCAGCACCGTAGCTGCCAAAAAGCAGGTTATAAAAAGCCCAATAAAACCGTATTCAATATCAAACATTGCTTCAATAAAAAAGCCGGCTTACACCGGCTTTTCAAAGTTACTTCAGAATCTGATTAATTCTTGATTAATTTTTTAGTTAATAAACTTCCATTAGAAGCGATGGTCACGTAGTAAATACCAGCATTAAAAGAAGACGTATTAATATCAGTAGAATTTACACCTGCATTTAATTGACCTAAATTTCTTTCAGAAACAATTTTACCAGATAAATCTGTAACAGAAATTGTTGCTTCGGATGCATCTGTCAAATTAAACTCAACAGTTGAACTTGTTGCTGTTGGATTAGGATAAATTGACGCATTGGTAACTTGTAAAGAGTTCTCATTTATATTTAAAATTGGATCAAAATTCAAACGTACAACTGGAGTTGAAGTTGTAAAGAACCAAGTGTCAGTAGGGACGTCATATAAAAAAGAGGTTTGTTCTTCAGAACTACCAGCATTAGATACTCTCAATCCTCCATCAAACGAACCAACAACAGCTAAATAAGTTTGACCTGCTGATAGTGTAGTTGGGTTTAATAAAACCATGTTTAAGATAGTATTAAGGTTATTATTAGCTACAACCAGTGGAGCTGTTTCTTCTAAGAAAGCAAATTCTCCAGTTTGATCGATAGAATAAATTTTAGCATAAATTTCTGTTCCAACAGTAGTTCCATTGGTACCACCCGCTAAACGTACACTGATACCTTTTAATTCTTGATCTGCCCAAATATCATATAAATTACCAACTTCAAAGCCATCAGTACCATTTGACGTACTTCCTGCAAATACACTGTTGTCTCGTGCATAAATATTATTTGTTATTCCGAAAGTCAGGTCAGGAATTGTATTGTTAGTAGCAACTTCATCAGTGATTTCTGTATTGTTTGTAACTGTAGCAACTGTGTATGTAGCTCCAACTCCTCCATTAATAGTTAAAACATCACCAACCGAATAACCTGTACCAGCAGAATTCAATATTGCTGAAGTTATTGTTGCTGTTGAAACAGTATTAATAGTAAAAGTAGCATCTCCATTACCTGTAGATATAGTTACAACATATCCAGCTGTATATCCTGTACCCGCTGTTGCGATTGTTGCTGTTAGTATCTGACCTAATGAAACCGAATCAATAATAAAAGTTGCAGTGCTATCGCCTGCTAAAATTTGAATAGTATCATTTATTTGGTATCCACTACCACCATTTACAACATACAAAGAATCTATTGATCCATTTACTGTAGAATAACCAACAGTTAATCCAGTTCCTGTACCAACTATTGCTAGGGTAGGAGCACCAATAGAATCAACGTAATTTAATCCGGTAGTTATTGTATCAATCATTAATGCCTCACCTATTGTTTCTGCTGTAATATCAAGTGTTAAACCTGTTCCTGTTCCACCAGTTGTAGCAACTCCTGAAGATGTTGTGTAACTAGTTCCTGCAGCAGAAAGATTTCCACTACCAACTATACCAGCAATTGAAGCAGTAATATCAACAGTTGCACCCGTTCCAGAACCTCCAGTAGTTGCAATATTGTTTCCTGTGACATATCCATCACCACTATTTGATAATGCACCGGTTAGTATTTGTCCGTTAGGCAGGTAACCAAGTATTAATTTTCTTTTTAGCGTGTAGCTCGCCACAGTAGCTGGAGGAGTAAATGATGTAGAGACAGTTAATGTCGCAGTGTCGATAGATGGTACGGCCGTTGCAGGACTAGTTCCAGCGAAAACATTATTTGCACCAGATAAAACATCTGCTTTTAAAATGGCACCTGTTAAACTATTTAATCCACCATTGAAAACATTAGAAGAAAATGAAATTGGAGCAACTTGAGTTGTTGGAATTTGATAATAATTTAATCCAGCTGTTCCCCAAGTGTTCGTGTTTATTGCTAAATCATATTGTGGATTAGTAACAATTTTAACATCATCAATGTACCAGCCGTATGTTATCCATACATTAGGATTTGTTGCAGAGCCTGGAAAATTTGTTGTCCAGCTAAAACGAATCCATAGTTGTGTTGGCGCTGCACTTAAAAATGTCGCAAGGTTAATTAATTTAGTGTCAGGGTTTGGATAGGCAGAACCTCCAGCTGCTGAAAGTACTTCTTTATCTAAATTATCTCCAACAGTAGTAAATGTTGTACCATCCGTTGAAATTTGGATTTCTTGCAAGTCATTAAAACGAGCTCCAAATTGTTTGAATTGAATGGACACTTGGTTAGAACCTCCTAATGTTGCAACATCAATTGGTTGTGCTGTTGTCATAGTGTAAGTAACACCTAATGCTTGTGTTGCAGGTGAAGCTGTTGGATTTCCATTTACTAATTCAGCATTGTTGCCACCAGATGTACCACTAGCACTAATTCCATTTGCTGACCACCAACCTTCTGAAGTAGTATTAATGTTCCAGCCAAAAGCAGTACCTGTTTGACTACTATTATCAATTGTCCAACTAGTAGGATCAGAAAAATCATTTTCCCATAGTGTTGTCATTATTTTTCCTATTGGCTGAGCAGCGGTAGAAGTTTTAGGGGCTGATTTTACTAAATCTTGAGATTTAAGTATGTGAGTGTTTTTCTGTGCAAAAACACTTGTTACAGCCAATACAGATAAAGAAAGTATTAGTTTTTTCATTTTACGATTTATTATTGATTTTCAAATATACAACTTAAAGATTATTTATACTAATAATCTTTAAGGAAAGGTAAAGATATTCTTGTGTTGATTAACGTTAATTTCGAAAGAGTGCTCGTGAAAATCATTTGATTTTCTAATTTACATTCAATTTTACCTAATGGATCTATAATTGATGAATTTCCACTATACAACAAATTATGCCCATCTTGACCAAATCTATTGACGCCTATAACATAAGATTGATTTTCAATTGCTCTTGCTTTTAATAATATATTCCAATGTTCAATTCGAGTTGTTGGCCAATTTGCAACGTAAAGTAATAAATCGTATTTTGGTATTCCAACTATTTCATAATTTCGGGCTATTTCAGGAAATCTTAAATCATAACAAATTTGAAGATTTATTTTCCAATCACGAAAATTTACAATCGTTTCAGTATTTCCAGGTGTATAATACTTGTCTTCTCCTCCCAAGTTGAAAGATTTTCGTTTATCATAAGTTTCTATTTTGCCTGTTGGAAAAATAAAAACACCTCTATTGAAAATTGTATCATTAATTTTTACCATCATGGATGTATAAATTGCTGCATTATACTCAGCGGCAAGTTCTAATAAATAATCAAGAGAAGCATTTTTTTCCCAAGTTTCAGCTAATTGAATGTTCATTGAAAACCCAGTATCAAACATTTCTGGGAGAATTATCAAATCAGTGGGTTGTTTAATGGATTTTAATATGTTAGAATAGTTTCGATAATTCGCCTCTTTCTCTTCCCAAATTTGATTTGCTTGAACAAGCGTAACTGTTAAATCTTGCATAATCTATCTGTTGCTTGAATTAATGTTTCATTATCTTTAGCAAAGCAAAAACGTACTAGTTTTCTATCTGCATTGTCATTGTTAAAAACAGAAAGAGGAATTGATGCTACCCCAAATTCAGTTACTAATCTTTTTGTAAAATCTATATCTGATTCAATCGTAATTTTATGATAAGAAGCTAGTTGAAAATAAGTGCCTTCGCAAGGCAGCAATTCAAATCGACTTGATCGCATTCTTTCTTTGAAAAAATCTCTTTTTTCTTGATAAAAGTAGCCCAAATTTTCTGTTTTAACTAAAGGCAAATAATCTGCCAGCACATTTTGTGCTACACTATTCACACAGAAAACTAAAAATTGATGCACTTTTTTGATTTCATTCATAATAAATTCTGGCGCGACCAAATACCCAATTTTCCAACCAGTAATATGAAAAGTTTTTCCAAATGATGATACGACAATTGAACGACTTCTTAAAAATTCATTTGAATGAACAGAAAGATGATTTTGTTCAAAGGTAATGTACTCATAAACTTCATCTGAAAGAACTAATAATTTTGGAAACCTATGTAACAAGTTTTCTAGTTCTTTCATATCACTTACATTCCAAATTCGTCCACTTGGGTTGTGTGGATTATTTGTAATAATCAATTTGGTTTTCTCATTTACACTTGAATTAATTAAGTCCCAATCTGGCAAAAAATCATCGTTTAACGAAATTCGTTTTGGAATTCCTCCAGCCAAAATTATTGGTGCCTCATAGCAATCATAACTTGGGTCTAAAATAACTACCTCTTCTCCTGTTTCAACAAGCGCTTGTATGGTTGTAAAAATTGCTTGCGTTGCTCCGGCTGTTATCAGTAATTCGTTTTCGATATAAAGTTCACGTTGATATGATTTTTCAATCAATAATCCTATTTCATTCATTAATAGTGGATTTCCAGCCATTGGATTATATTGATGAATATTGTCGCTTGCTTTTTGTTTAAGCAAATCAACAAGAATAGGATCTATTGGAAAATTCGGAAATCCTTGAGATAAATTTATTGCATTATAATCTACTGACATTTTAGACATAACCGTAAAAATGGTCGTTCCAATTTTAGGTAATTTAGATGTTAAATTCATGCTATAAAAATAATCAATTGAAAAATGTTAGCGCAAAAAAAAGAGGCTAACATTGTTAGCCTCTTTTCTAAAAGTTAAGATTTATTATTGTTTGATAATTCTTACTGTTCTCTCTTCTAACTCATTTTTAAGTTTGATGAAGTAAACACCCGTTACCACATTTGATAAATCTAAAGAGTACACACCGTTACCATTAATCAATGAACCGAAATTAGCAACTGCTCTTCCGTTCATATCTTCAACAGTTACATCATAGTTTGCAAATGTTTGATCAATTGCTATATTGATTTCACCTGTTGTAGGATTAGGATAAACGTTAAAGCTTAAATTGTTTTCATCCAACCCGATATAATCAATAACAACACATGTTGATGTTGCAGAACAATTACTAGCATTGGTTACTGTTACAGCATAAGATCCATTAACTTGTGCTGAGTAAGTAGCATTAGTCGCTCCTGTGATTGGAGTGTTTGTAGCACAATCAATCCATTGGTAGGTAGTACCACTTGATGCTGTTAATGTTCCATTTCCATTATCTGTTGCTGTAGCTGTTGGAGTTATATTGATAGTTAAGTTCAAGGTAACTATAGAATCACAACCTATTGCATTTGTCAATGTCTGCGTATATGTACCAGATGTAGTATATGTTGTACCATTAGTCCACGTGAAAGAATCACATGTTGAAGCTGTTGTAGTTGAACTGTTATTTCCAATAGTCAAGTTTAGGGTTGCTATTGAATCACATCCTGCAGCATTTTGAGCAGTGAATGTATAGGTTCCAGTTTGTGTATAAGTTGTGCCATTCCATAGATAAAATGCACATTCAGAGACAACTGTACTAGATGAACTTGTATTATTTATCGTTAAATTTAACGTTACAACAGAATCACAACCTATTGAATTCGTTAGGGTATCAACGTATATACCTGTATTTGTATAGGTAGTACCATTCCATGTGAACGAATCACAAGCAACTTCTGTTATTGTAACAGCATCAGGTTGACCAATTGTTAAGTTTAAAGTAACCACAGAATCACAACCTACTGCATTAGTTAATGTTTGAACATATGTTCCAGAAACAGTATATGTTTGGTTGTTTAACGTGAATGTTTGACAAGCTACCTCATTTAACGTTGAAGTTGTTGGCTGAGTAATAGTTAAATTCAACGTAGCAATAGAATCACATCCTACAGAATTTACTAATGTTTGATTGTAAGAACCTGAACTTGTGTATGTTACGTTATTGGTCCAAGTGAATGAAGTACACTGAGTGACATTAGTTGTTGATGTTGAACTATTGTTTACTGTTACTAAGAAACTTTCATTAGCTGAACATGAACCAGCAACTCCATATATATAAACTGTTTGAGTTGTTGTTATGTTTCCTGTAATTACTGTGCCTGCACCATTTGGTTGTGTTCTGTAACTCAATACCAAACCAGCATTATTTGAAGGCGTTAGCTCTGCAATTGTAGGTAGAACTAAAGAGTCACAAACGATTTGAGCTCCTGGGTTTAAAAGTGATATAGGTGCACATAGTGTAGAGACAGTAACTGGAACTGACCAAGCACTTACATCCCCATTACCACAATTGGCTCTGAAATAAACATCATAAGAACTATTTGGAGTTAAGCCAGTTAAATTATAGTTTATTGATGCTGTTTGGTTTGTAATTAATGTACCTGTACCTTGAGTGAATCCTACTGGTCCGTATTCAAAATCAAATTCTGACGCAGTTGAACAACCTAATTGCCAAATAACATTAGCACTTGTAGTTGTTGAACTCCCTGGTGTTAATTGTCCTGGTGAAGGACAGGTTGGTGCTGGAGCGATTGTAATTAAATAATCTTCTGTTTCACCATATGAATAAGTAGAACATGGATCAATTAATTGTCCATCTTCAAAATATACTCCTCTAATTCTCATTCTATGAAGTCCAGCTGGAGGTGTACATGCTAATGCAATTACAAAAGATGATGAATCATTAACAACACCTGGTGTAAATCCAGATCCTATAACACCATTTGTAGCACCTACTAATTCTGTTGCATCAAAAACACCATCATCATTATAGTCAATCCAAGCTGCATAGCCTTGATCACCCCACTCACCAGTAGATATATTTAAATTATAAGATGTTGAAGGTGTAAGTGTTGCAGTATAATTAGCTTGTCCTGTATAGAAAGTGTAAGACGGTCCACCTGCTAAAAATCCAGTGTTATTTGCTAAAGTTGTTCCAACTATTTCAACATTTGATATTAAATCACCAGCAGAAGTACCTGATGTATAAACCGGTGTACAATAACAGTTTGTTGGACTATCCATTGTAACAGCAATAATACTTGTGTTTTCAGGTGTTCCTCCACATGATGTGATTTGTAAACGGTATTCAGAATTTACAGTTTGTGATACTGTTAAAGTTGAAGAAGTTGCACCTGTAATGTCATTATAGTCTACACCATTTGTAGAAACTTGCCATTGAAAAGTTAAACCATTTGTGCTTCCTGTATAGTTGGTTGACAAGTTAAAATTAACATTTGGACAAACTATTGAATCAGATGTTGAAGCAATAACTCCAGTTGGAGCTATATTTCCTAGAATGTTAATAGTAACATCAGCTGTACCTGGTGCATTTGTACAACCTGTATTTTGATTTGTGTAAGAAACTGAATAAACAGTTGTTTCTGTTGGAGTAACAGCTTGAGTAAAGATATTTGTTCCTGAAGCAATTGTTGTTGTTCCTTGGGTATTGGTTGCTGTCCAAACTGTTGTATAATTTGCTGGTGGCGAAAAACGGAATGCTATCGGGTTTGCTATCGGGTTTGTAGCAGAAGCAGTAGTCCCTGATGCGTAAGCCAATACACCAATTGTTCCATCTCCATTATTAACTCCTATTAATTTATTTCTATCAATATTTGTTGATGATGTAACATGAACTTCAATTTCACCAGTTGTTTCGTAAAAAATAGCTTGAGCTGTGCTTGTTTCAGTTGCACCAAATTCTTGAACATTTTCGTAACTTACAACAAATTTTCTATTTGGAGCTAATCCTTCTGTCCAGTATTTTATCGTACCACCAGTAACGTTTCCTAAGTTATTATCCATTGCCAACACAGCTACCATATTAAATGGTTCCGTAGTACTTGGTAATGTTACAAAAGTAAAGTCTCCAACGTTCGGTGTAGCACCGAAGAACACTGTACCATTAGTTCCAACTGAAATGGTATTATAGTTTGTTCCAAAGAAGTTGAAATTAAAACCTAGTGGAAGACCACTCCAACCACCATCATCTAATCCAAAACCTAAGTCTGGAGTTGGAGTTGCAACTCCTCCTGTTACTAAAGTCACTGCATTTCCTGGTGCAGTTAATGCTGCAAAAGGAATTGAGGTGCTTGTGAAGTTTCCTGCCGCTAGTCCTGTATTAATATTTGCAGCTGTTCCTGGGCAAACTCCATTAACATCTGATGTTACGTTAGCAGTTGGTAAAGGGAAAACATTAATTTGTACTGGCGTTTGAGCAACGCAACCAGATACAGGATCTGTTCCTGTTACTAAAAAAGCAGAAGTTTGTGTTACTGTTGTATTAAAAGATGTTGGGGTAAATCCGCTAATAACTGCTGTTGAATTGTTTACCAAGGAGTAAGTATAGTTAGTTGCAGAAGTTACAGAAACTGATGTTGTTCCTCCTGTACCACAGAATGATGGAGTAGTTGCAGTCCAAGATATAGGATCGGGTGTAGTATAGGTAATATTAAGAGGAGCTGAGGTATTCACACATCCATTAACATCTGTCCCAGTAACTGTCAAAGTTCCATCGGATGTTCCTGCGTAAGTAACAGAAGCTCCACTTGAGGAACTAACTAAATTTGATGGAGACCACGTGTACGTAGATGCACCTGCTGCGGTAATAGTTTGGGTACCACAGAATGTTCCATTATTTGGTGCAGTCACCACAATTGTTGGTAAAGTATTTACAACTAATGTTACAACATTTGATGTTGC
>CAMAZP010000014.1 GCA_945863605.1 Chitinophaga pinensis | reverse complement strand
ATGAGTGTGAGAATGAACAAAAAAACCAGAGTGTAAAACTTCGCTCTCGCTTTGTTTCAAAAATTTTACTCAAGAGCGAGAATGAGTGTGAGAATGAACAAAAAAACCAGAGTGTAAAACTTCGCTCTCGCTTTGTTTCTCACTCTGGTTTTTTGTACCCCGGGCCGGAATCGAACCGGCACTCCCGAAAGAACAGGATTTTGAATCCAGCGCGTCTACCAGTTCCGCCACCGGGGCTTTTTGATATTCTTTCGGACAGTAAAGATAGTAATTTTTTTATTTTAAATTGAAACTATAGACTTTCATCCAAGTATTTAATCCATTCTTCAACGGTTTTTGCATTTTCAATTGAAAATTCACCTGATAGCGTTCTTCTTAGTGCGATTAGGGTGGCTCCAGCATTCAGTTTTTGCCCAAAATCACTTGCAATTGAACGGATATAAGTGCCTTTAGAACAAGTAATTTCAAAATCAACTTCAGGAAAACGATCTGTGCTAATTTCAAATTTTTCAATCGTTACCAAATTGCGCTTCATTTCTACTTCTTTTCCAGCACGTGCCAAATCATAAGCACGTTTTCCATCAATAAGTTTGGCAGAAAAAATAGGTGGAGTTTGTAATTGTTCACCTAAAAACGATTTTCGAACTTCTTCCATCAAATCGTCGGTGATGTGAGACGTTTCAAATTCTTGGTTGTATTCTGTTTCTAAATCGAAAGAAGGTGTTGTTTTTCCAACTAATATTGTTCCTGTGTAGGTTTTGGTTGCATTTGTAAATCCTTCAATAAGTTTAGTATTTTTACCTGTGCAAATCACCAATAATCCTGTAGCAAGCGGATCTAAAGTTCCAGCGTGACCAACTTTAATTTTTTTGACTTTCAGTGCTTGTTTTAAATTCCATCGAATTTTATTCACAGCATCAAAGGAAGTCCAATGAAGTGGTTTGTCAACGAGGATGGTTGCACCAGATATAAAATCCATTAAGCGGTGAAATAGATTAATAAAGCAATTCCAACAACAATTCGATACCAACCCCAAATTTTGAAACCATATTTTTGAATCAAACCAATGAATAGTTTAATCGCAAAAGCTGCAACTACGAATGCTATAACATTTCCTAGCGCAAAATTCAAGATATTTTCATTCGAAGAAAGAATCATTTCAAAACCTTTTTGTTCTTTCCCTTGATAATTCCAATCTTTTAAAAAAATGGAATAAACAGTTACTGCGAGCATTGTAGGCACCGCTAAAAAGAATGAAAATTCAGCTGCCATTTTGCGTGTCAATCCTTGTTGCATTCCGCCAATAATCGATGCTGCTGCACGACTTGTTCCAGGCATCATTGCCAAACATTGCCAAAAACCTATCGTAATTGCTTTGCGAATTGTGATTTTTTCTTCTGTGTCTAAAGTTGTTCTTAGGAAAATTCGGTCGATGAAAAGCAATATGATTCCTCCGATAATTAAAACAATGGCAATAGGAATGGGTTTTTCAAGAACCGCTTCGATTTTGTCATCAAATAATTTCCCTAAAACTAAAGCTGGAATTACCGCTAAACCGAGTTTGATATAAAAATCGAATGATTTGAAGTTGAAGAATTTTTTCCAAAAGAGCATAACGACTGCTAAAATTGCACCGAATTGAATCGATACTTGGAACATTTTAACGAATTCGTCTTTTTCGTTTCCAGAAATTGCACTTATGAAAATCATGTGTGCAGTGGAAGAAACAGGTAAAAATTCGGTTAGACCCTCAACTACTGCGAGGATAATGGCTTCAATAATACTCATGAAAATTTATTATTTATTTTTTTTTGGAGCCTCTGTTTCGCTTTTTTCAGCTGAAATGGAAGAAGATATTGAACTGCTGCCACGTTTCATAATTGCATAAAAAATAACAACGTATCCAGCCAGGATTAAAATCGGTGCAATGGTAATTCGGGTAGTGCTAAATAACTCATTCCCATCAAATTTTGCAGGATCATCTGAACCTCCTCCAATCATTAAAATATAACCTAAAATATTGATAGCTAAACCAATAAGTAACCATTTGTAATTTTGTGAATTAAAACCAAAGTGTTTAATAGGATTTTCCATAGCATTAATATAAGTCATCTAATTTCATACGAAGATACTTGTTTAATGCAAATAAAGTGGAAATTACGGTAATAAAAACGCCAATAATAATCAAACTTGCTACTAATAAAAGAAAGCTTGGAATTGTGTAGCTGATTTCAACTGTTTCAAAAAGGTTGTTTAAACCGAAGAAAACGGTGAGTAAAAGCGCCAAACCGATGAAAGCAGAAACCACACCTTGAATGATTGCTTGCGTGATG
The DNA here is from genome assembly GCA_945863605.1 of Chitinophaga pinensis. GTDB lineage: Bacteria > Bacteroidota > Bacteroidia > Flavobacteriales_D > Crocinitomicaceae > UBA952. Next base: position 78,636 of record CAMAZP010000014.1, on the reverse strand, counting down.
AACGGTTTACGAATATAGCCACTTGTTGCACCAACTAATTGCATCGTTTTAACCGTGAAACGCTTAGAGTATAAAGAAAGACGAATGGTATTGTTAATCATCGCAATCGCAATTATCACCAATAAAAATGCAACAGAAAGAAACAAAAATGCAAATTGTTTGAAGCCAAGATTGATTTTTTCAACGCTAGATTTATCGTAATTCACTTCATCAATTTCCGAGTTGAATTTTGCCAATAATTTTTTCTTGATTTTTTCCATTCCGCTTTTGGTAGCGAACTCTTCTTTTGGTCTGAAACCAATTGTTGCAGGAAGTGGATTTTCACCATTAAAAATCGTCAGCATTTCTTTTTCATCTTGACCTTCGCCTCCAAATTCTTGAATCGCACGTTCGGGTGAAACAAAATATACTTCACTGAATTCACTCCAACTTTTCAACTGTTGTTCTACTTGTTTGATGTCGGCATCGTTCAATTCTGATTTAAAGAAAATATCTCCTTGCAGACTTTCTTTGGCTTGTTTTTCAAAGCTTCTGAGTCCAAAAACTCCACCTAAAACAAGTCCAATCATGAACAATACCAATGAAATTCCTATAACGGTGGAAACGTAGCTTGTACGCAATCCTTTTTTACTATAATCTTCGGCCTTTTTTGACATGCTACGAAAATAGTAATTCATCGACCAGCGATTTTGAGAAAATTCACAAGTATTGAACGGCAGAATGTGGATTTCGGAGGAGTAATTTAATTGACACAGGTAATTCCAACAATTCAGACAAAACGTAATTAGGATTTGTGTTTGATTGAATTGTTAGTTTATTGCAAAAAATGTATCTTTGAACAAGAAACGATTTCAGAATGTTTCGTTAAAAAATAAGAACCATCGAACTATGAAACAAGTTAGTATAACCATAAATGTTACTGATAATAAATTCAATCAATTAATTGAATTTCTAACACAACAATTTGGTGTTGAATGCTTGACTAAGGTTGAAGATTTTGAAGTTCCTGAGTGGCAAAAAGAAATCGTTTTGGAACGAATGAAGAATTCAAAAGCAGAAGATTTCTTTTCACTGGAAGACTTGGATAGTAAAATTAAATTATCGAATTACCCTTATGTTTCCCAAAGATTGTTACACAATAGAACAAATTAAATAGAAACTTCAACTTGTTGAATATTTTCACCACAGAGACACAGAGAACTCAGAGTTAGATATTGATTAAGCTCTGTGTTCTCTGTGTCTCTGTGGTATTTTTTTGATTTTGTTTCAAATTCACTTCCATTTCTAGGTGTTTTCAACACTTAGGGAAGTAAATGAGAGATTCAATAAAAATAAAAACCTCAGATGATTGTACAATTGAAATTCAGATTAACATAAAAATCTGTCTGTCATGGTGTTTTCTTGAAAATTTAACTGGCTAAATTGAGAAGAAACTACGCAATTATTCAAAATCTGATTTTTAAGTTCTTTTGAAGTTGAAAGTTATTCAGCAGATATTCTTTACTTTCGTTTTATGAAAATAATTGTTTTTCTTTTTGCAAGCACTTTTGCATTTGTCGCTTTTGGTCAAACTGTAAAGTTGAAGAAAAAGTATTTGAAAGCGTACGATGGAACGCTCCCTTCATATTCAATTAATTTGGGTGAAGAAATCGTAAAAGTGAATTCCGAATATTTAAAAGTTACACTGAAAAAAGACAGCCTGTTTGTTTTAGTTGGAAAAGTAAAATACGGCGGAACTTATAAAGTTGAAAAAATCACTAAAAAGGAATATAAAATTACAGGAGCAATGGAAGAAACAGGTATTCCAGCGTTGTTTTTTCTGGATTTAAAGAATAAGACTTTGTTGAGAAAAGGAGTGTTTCCACAGCCGGAGGCTTTACTTATGATTCCTGATTGATTTTAAATAAATCAACGTTAATCCTAGAATTTCAGACGGTTTTCAAGATTCTCAAACGTAAAATAAATTGAAACAGTCAGCAGAAAAATGATTGTTATTTTTGACCATGATAAGTTGCATAATAATAGATGATGAGCAAAACGCGAGAGAATTTCTGCAAGGGATAATTGAACGCTATTTTTCAACTAAAATAATTGTTTTAAGAACTTGTTCTCATGTTCAAGAAGGGGTTGATGCAATTAATCAATTTAAACCGGAGTTAGTGTTTTTGGATATTCAAATGCCGAATGATAAAGGTTTCCGTCTTTTTGATTGTTTTCAAGAAATTAATTTTGATGTTATTTTCACCACCGCACATAAGGAGTATGCAATAGAAGCATTTAAACACTCGGCACAAGATTATTTATTAAAACCAATTAGTCAGTCGGATTTGAATGAGGCTATAAAACGTTATGAAAAGAAAAAAGAAAGAAAAGTTTTCAGCGCTGATGTTGGTAGGCTAATGGAACAATTTAATGCCGACCCCTTTCGTTTTGGAAAAATTGCTTTTAGTACCGAGAAAGGTTATGTGTTGGAGAAAATAGGCAATATTTTATATGCTGAAGCACTTGGGAACTATACTAAATTATTCACCTTTGACCACCGCATCATTTTGGTAACTCGGACGTTAAAATCGATTGAAGAAACATTGCCAACAGCTGCGTTTTATCGCATCCATAAATCGTATGTAGTGAATTTAAATTACATTTCGAAATATGATAAAACCATCGGACTTTTTGTAGAATTAATAAATGGTGTTAAATTGCCGGTGTCGGTAAGAAATAACGCTGGATTAATCAATGCAATTACATCAAAGGTTTAGAACCCTCCTTCTTTTTTGTTTTTTGAGCTTAAGTTTTTTTGCTCAACGTTTTCCATCTAAGCATTTTACGATTAGCAATGGGCTGCCTTCTAATGCTGTTTACTGTATTTTTAAAGATTCTCGCGGTTTGATGTGGATTGGGACAGATGCTGGCTTGGTGAAGTACGACGGCTATAAATTTCAAACGATTTCAACACGTGATGGTTTAGCAGGAAACTTCATAAGAGATATTTTAGAGGACAAAAAAGGAAATTTGTGGATAGCTTGTTACGGAGATGGATTAAGTAGGTTTGACGGAAAAAAGTTTACGAATTACACCACCAAATCTGGACTGGTTCATAATGAGATTAGGACTTTATATTTGGCAAAAGATGGTAGGATTTTCATAGGAACGGAAAGAGGATTGAGCATTTTTTCCGATAACAAATTCAAAAATTTTCTAGAAAAGTCAAACGACATATATGATAAATTCCAAGTAATGAAAATTTGGGAAAAAGATGAAAAACTGTACTTTTTAAGCAGAACACATGGTTTTTATGAATTAAGAAAAAGGAGAACAGATGAAAGAGCAGTACTTTTAGACATTAAAAATAGAGGAAATATTTACAACTTCGAATTTCAAAATAATCAATACTTTTCTAATGATTATGGAATTTTTTTGAAATCAAAAGCATATAAAACGCTGAATATAAGAACTAAAAAGAAAGACATAGAGAAGAACTTATCAAATATTCTCGTTTGGGATAATATAAATTTTTCAGATTATTCATACCTCGCTGCTTATTGTCCTTTTTGTAGTAATGGTGGATTATTCATATTGCGAGACAATGAAGTTCATGATATTTCTAAAAAATACGGTATAACTTCAAAACAAGTTTGGAGTCTCTACTTAGATAAGAGGCATAATAAACTTTGGGTTTCAACATTAGATTATGGATTTTATGTAATTGATTTACAACCTTCTGTTTCTTTTTTTAAGATAGCAGGACTTGTAAACTATGATAAAAACTCAAAAGGTGAGCTAAAACTATTTACCAATGAACTGATTTTTAAGAGTAAAAAAACTAATTATTCAATTACTACTTCTGAAATAATTAATTGGGCTATTCAAAATAATAACAAATACAAAGAAATAGAGAAAGCAAAAGGTATTGTAAAAGGAAACTTAACCTTCGAGCTTGTTAAAATTTGGAGAGATAATGACAACTTTAGATTTTCACAATTCGGCAAAAATAGTTTTTTTACATCAACAGGAAGTGGGTTGTTTGAATTTGAATATTCTGGTAAAACAAAAAGCTTTTTTCCAGGAACAACAAATCTATTCAGTATTTTAACTGAAAATCAAATTTATTGGCCTAATCAACATCGACTAACTTATCTGTTAAAGCGAAAAGCTGAACTTTGGGATCATAATCCTATTTTATTGAATGGAAGAATAAAAAAAATTAATGAGACAGAAGTTATTAATCACAAAGGTAATCTCGTTATCAATTCACCTGAAAAAGGGATACTTTATCTGAAAAAAGATGACCCATATAATTTTAAAGTTTTATCTGTTCAGAAACCTAAAACAATGGAAGTTTGGGATAACTATTTATATGTTGCAGATAAAACCGGAAATATCAATAAGTTCTTCTTAAAGGACTCTTTAACATACCTTAGAAGTGTTAGTCATAATAGATTCTATGGTGAACAGGTTTTTGCAATAAACCATTATAGAGACAATCTTATAGTATTAACAAATAGAGGATTAAATATAATAAAACCAACAAATACTATTTTAATAAATTACAATAATGGACTATTTTTTAATGATGTAATACGAACTTTTGTTTATAATGACTGCTACTATCTTGTCACGTCAAAAGGTGTGTTTGAAATCTATTTAAACCAGTTGAACAAAAGTTATAAAACAAATTTCTTCATCGAGTCCATCATAAAATTTGGTTCGAAAAAAATGGATGATGCTTCGAAAGTTAAAGGAAAAATCTCAGTTATTCAAGTTTTACCAAATGAAAAAGGAGTAATCATTCAACTCGGGAATGAATTTGTTTATTCTCCAAATAAAGTAAAGTTATTTTACAAACTAAATCAAGGAGATTGGACAGCGATTTATGATAGGAAAATTACAATTCAGAAATTAATGGTTGGAAATTATAATCTGGAGCTTAAAATTATAAATTTAGATTATGGAGTCACTCAACAATACAGAATTGCTCAAATTCAGTTTAAAGCGCCATTTTACAAACAAACGTGGTTCATTCTTTTAGTTATTGTAATTTCTATTTTAATAATGATTTTGGTATTTAAGCAAAGAATAAAAACGATTAAATCCAAAGAAAAACAAAAGTCTGCTCTCCTCAAACGTATTGCCGAAACCAAATTAGAGGCTTTACAATCGCAGATGAATCCTCATTTTATATTTAATGCGCTGACTGCTATTCAAAGTTATGTACTCAAATCCGACATTGACAAGACCTTGTTATATATGGATAAGTTTTCGAAACTAACCCGTCAAACATTGGAGTTTTCTTCTCGTTTACAAATCACTTTATTGGAAGAATTGGAATATTTATCCCATTTCTGTGCCTTGGAAAATATGCGTTTTGGTGACCAAGTGAAAGTGCAATTTGATGCTGGCGAATTAGATACCAGTAAAATACTGATTCCCCCTTTATTGATTCAACCCTTGGTAGAAAATGCCTTTGAACATGGATTCATTAATCGCGAAAAAGCGTATGAACTCCATCTTCATTTTTTCATTGAAAGCGAGCAGTTAATCGTCCAAGTATCTGACAATGGAGAAGGGTTCGAAACAACTACGCTTTATAAACCTAGCTCCAAAGCCATCCACATTATCAAGGAACGCTTATCGCTTCTCGACGCTAAATTGGTTGAACATTTTAGCATCAATCGAACAAACAATCAAACCATCATACAGTTTGCACTACCGATCGTAACGCTCTAATTCTACGTTTATTTAAAGATTACAAACGCTAATCACGAGGCGTTGCACGATGGATAAGTTGGTTTGTTCTTTTGTTTTTTCAGAGTGACTTTTGTAGTGATAAAGTTTCATTTGTCTCGTAACTAAAATTTTATAATAATGATTTTTAAAATATCTAATTTTTTTATACTTATTTGCTTACAACTAATATTGATTAGTTGTAATACTGGTTCAGTTGATGATATAAAAAAACAGAAAATAGTTTTGGGTAAGAAAATATTAAATTGTGAAAAGCAAGCAAATAGAGCTTTGGACTCTAAGCGACTTCAAAAAATAATTAAAGAGTATGAATCTTTGATAAAAGAAGCAAATAATTTTAATAAGTCGAACACATATAAAAATCCTGAATTTGAGTTTTTACTATTTGATATTGATCAATTAACCAATAAAAAAGAAAAGTTTGAATTAGCTTATGACAGTTTATTTTTAATTGAAGAAAAAAAAACGATATATGAAAAAACAAAACATATAAGTTACGAAAAAAAAGAAAATATAGTTGATATAGAAAGTAATATTTATCGAACAATTAAAATTGGAAAGCAAGTCTGGATGGCTGACAATTTGTCAGCAACTAAATACAATAACGGAGATAACATTGATAACATAATATTTTCTAAAGGAGATGAGGAAGAAGATAACAAAATTTGGAATTGGTCGGAAAATAGAGTTTTAGTTTTTGAAAATAATTATTATTATGACGCACATGTTGTTTTAGATTCAAGAAATATTTGTCCCATTGGTTGGCATATCCCGTCCGACAAAGAATGGAAAATCCTTATAGGTTATTTAGGTGGTAATGAATTTGCAGGAGTTACTATGAAAGATAAAGATAACTGGGAGGAAAATTATAATATTCAAATTGGATCTAATCAAAGTGGTTTTAATGCTCACCCAATAGGATATAAAACATCTGGAAATATTCATGAAATTGGAGAAATGGCAGGATTCTGGTCAAGCACGATATCAAATCGTTATTATGTTTATAAAGGTGTTAAATATTATCCAGATATGTGTACATATATTTTGACTCAAAATCTAAATTCTACTTGGAGAGTAGATAGGAATAAAAGCTTAGGCTTCTCAATTCGATGCGTTCAAGATTAACAAAAAAATTATGTTATTAAAAATATTGATATTAAAAATTTTAAAATAATGTTTTGCATTCTAATTTTAGCACAAAAAGTTACAATAATTCCATAAATCACAACCTCATGAATAATCAACAAAGGAAAATTTTTATTCAAAATATTCAGTTATTTATTTTTTGTTGTGTCAGTTTTTTTCTCACATTAACAAGTTGTGAAAATGAAACAGATACAAATGGTGGTGGAGTTAATACTGGTACTGATATAAGTGATTTAAATTTAACAAAAATGGATAATAAAGAAAGTTTAGAGGAAAACATCTATGCTGTTAATTCATTTGATGAAATAGAAGTAGGTGTAAAAAGAGAAACAGTATATTATCAAACTTGGAAATCATATATTATAAAGAATGAAACAATGACGAATGTCAATTTGATAACAACACTTTGGAAATGTGAATTTTTTGATAATTTGGTTAAGATAACATGGGCATTTAAGGAAAAAAAACTAGAATTTATAGGATACTATAAAAAAAACAAAAGTTCAACAGTAGTACTCAGGAAATTAAATGGAAACAAGTATTGTGACCTAAAAATAGGGAGATCTGAATTTCAAATGATTTTCGACAATGGCGAAATTTGGTATCACGACGTTCAAATGAATTGGAATGAAAAGGAACCAACCCCTTCAGAACAATTTAGTGAAGATGTTCAATTTGAAGAAAATTCTGACGGTGAAAATTCAATAGAAAATGTATACATACAATGTGTTCCGTTTGATGATGGGATTGACCCACGTATCCTTTCTATGCCAGATCCAAATGCTTTACATCCTGAATGGAAAGGAGCTGGATTTGTTGGTTCATCATACACTTTTGTTGCAAAAAAAAGAATAATCAATACAAAAGGAGTTTTTTTTTATGGGGATCTATTTTCACCAAGAGGTGGATTAATGGGTGGGGGTCCATATTATGTTATTTGTTCTGAATGGGATTATTCTGGAGAATTTGGTGGTTTAACAGATTGACTTAAAAAAACTCCATAAATATTTAGGAAAAATCGAAAGCAATTTAACAAATTTGTACCACGGAGGCCAGCTAAAATAAAAAACGGACATAACTGTAAAGCCAAACGAGTAGGGAATTTTAAAAATCATAAAAATGAAAAAGATATTAGCAAAATTATTAAACAGTATCATTAAATTAATATCGATTTGTATTTTAATGAATTTAACCAACTGTGAAAATGAAAGAAACACAAAAAGTACAGCTATACCAGCAGGTGCTGATACAAGTGATTTAAGGGGAAAAGATAGCGAAAAAAGTATAGAAGAGGATAAAAAAGATTCTGAAACTGAATCATTATCATTCGGCGAAATTAGAGGGCGTATAATTGGTGGGAACCTTAGACTTTTGAATAGGGAACTTGGTGAACCTACATACAGCATGAATGCTACCTCGTTTATTGAGCAGAATTATGGAACGAGTATTCCTTTAGGACTTTATGACTACTGTTTGGGTTTTGAAGTTTATTGTTATGAAAATTATTTTGGAGAATCTGAACATTTATTAGTTTGCATCTCAGAAGAAAGTATTGTTACTAACGTAATTCAAGAATTGGAAGTTCAAGATATAAAAGATATTTGTTGTTGTAATTAATCAGAAGAAAAATGAAAATTCTATTATCAATATATATTTTATGTTACACATTTGTTTCATTTACACAAAGTGTAAAACCTAAATGCCTTGAAGGAAATTGTAGAAACAAAATTGGTACTTACCTATACGCGGACAGTAGTATTTACATTGGTAGTTTCAATGATAAATTAAAAAATGGTAAAGGAAAGATGAACTATATAAATGGTTCCTATTATGATGGCGATTGGCAATTAGATAAAAAAAACGGGAAGGGAAAGATGAACTATTCTGATGGTTCATCTTACGAAGGTGATTGGCAAATGGATAATAGAAATGGCAAAGGAAAGATGTACTATAGTGATGGTTCCTCATACGAAGGTGATTGGTCGAATGATAAACGAAATGGCAATGGGGTTTATATAGATTCTATTGGAAATAAGTATGAAGGTTTATGGGTGGACGATAAAGAAAATGGGAAAGGAAAATACACTGATTTAAAAGGAAATGTTTATGAGGGCTCTTGGACAAATGGGGCTTTATTAGGATACATTACCTTACGGTATAAAAACAAAAGTTTATATGAAGGAGAATACAATAATGGAATCAGTGGAAAGGGGAAATTTACATATTCTGATGGTTCAGTTTATACAGGGAATTTTGCCAAAAACAAACGTTCTGGTTATGGAGAATTGGCGTATAGTTTTGATTTAACATACAAAGGAAATTGGGTTTCTAATGAAGTTGATGGACAGGGAGAGTTTTATTTAACCTCTAATAAAATTAAAATTGCTGAAGGTAATTGGAAAACAGACAAAACTAATCCCAGTGATTCAAAGTTTATAAGTTCTAATGAACTTATGATTTGCTATTATGCAAATAAAAACCTCTATTATGGAAAATCGCAAAAAGGACTGCCAAATGGAATAGGCACCATGAAGTATAGTAATGGTGATATTTATGAAGGGAATTTTGAGAGAGGTCTAATGAGTGGCAATGGAAGATTCAAATACAAAGATATAGGGGAATACAATGGTGAATGGAAGAATGGTCTAAAAGATGGTTCTGGAATATTAATAAAAGCGGACAATTCAATTTTAAAAGGTTACTGGAAAGTAGATTTGTACATTGGCCATAAACTACCTGAAAATACATTAAAAATGATTGTAACGCCAGAAAAATGCGATTTTATTGAGAAAGGTGGTATAATAGGAAAGGGCAAATGCAAAGATGGTTTAAAAGACGGTGAATGGTTATACATTTCAAATGGAATCCTTTACAGAAAAGAAAATTTTAAGAAAGGTATACAAAATGGCGAGTTTTACGAGTCTTACTATGGAGGGCGGTCAGTGAATTATATGAATGGTCTAAAAGAAGGAATTGAAAAAACTTTAAATGAAGTGGGGCAAATTGTTCAAACTACAAAGTATTCCAAGGGTATTCTAATTGATACAGCTTTTAGATATTATGATCCTAGATCCAACGACGGTTTTTATTTACATGACATAATTATATTTGACCCATTGATAGCGCAGAAGTTTCCGGATTATATAACATTTAACCAAGATCCTTGGGATGAAAGAGATGGGAAGGTCATTGAATATTTTCCTAATGGCAACGTAAAAAAAATTATAAACTTGTTTGATAGGGAGTTATGTGGAGAATATAAGGAGTATGATGCCAATGGTACTTTAATTGCTGACCTAATCTATGAAAACTGTGACCTTGTAAGACTAGAGGATGAAGAAAGAATTGTGTCTGGGTGGTGGATTAAACATGCGAGTGAAAATACTGAAAGTGAGACAAATGAAGTTGTTAAGCTTAAAAAATTTGTCTACAAGAACGGTTGTCTTATTGAAATACTTATAAATGATAAATCAATATGGAAAGGTTTAAAATGTGAAGAGTTTACAAGATCCTTTATGTATGAATACCAGGAAAATGGAATTAAGCTTACTCAAAATATTTCTGCTGACCAAGGCTTTAGTTATAATAATGTTGGTTCAAGGAGTTATATTTCGGGACTAATTCAATCATCTGAAATTGATGGCAAAACAACGTTGTATAAAGATGGAATGATTAAATCTAGACAAAATGATTTTTTCAAGTTCAATGTAGAATACCTACAGAAATCTGAAAATGAAAGAATTCGACAAGGTGTTATAAATAACTTAGAAATTGGCTTTATCAACATTCGAGAATGCCGCTTTGAACCAAATTCACCATATTTACTTTGGCAACACAGTCATTGTTGTGAGTGGTATAAAAGATATTTATTAAATCTTGAATTTGGTGCATTTTTTATTGAGGGATATTCAATTCAAAATAGCAATACTTTCCGCCTAAAAAGTTACTTTCTCCAAAATCAAATAATAGATTCTGTTTATAAAAATGATGTTTTGATTGAAAGGCGAGTTCTACTTCCAGATGGTGTTTTTATAATTTCTTTCTTTTATCCTAATGGGAAATTGAAATGTCAAATGAACTATTTAAGTGAAATAAATATTCATTATGATCATTATAATGAACATAAACACAGTATACTTGAAGGGCCCTTTGAAATGTACTATGATAATAGTAAACCAAAATTTTCTGCCTTTTTTGAAAATGACACTTTAGTCGGAATACCCAAATATTATGACCAAAATGGTATAGAAATTAATATTTCAAAAATAGAATTAGATGTTATTAAAGACGAGGAACTTAAACTGATTGTTGAAGAAATCTTCAAAAATAATTGAACTATAAACCTAAAATTATAACCTAATTCTCAACCAATCTATCCATCACAAACTCCAACATAAGCCCTTCTAATTTCGAGAAAGCAAACCATTTTTTACCCAGATCCTTTAAGGACGCACCAATGTGGTAAAGTTCCTTTTTGTCTATAATCAGAAAGCGATCGTGGCTCTCATGGAGCTCACGAATGCTGATTGGAGGATATTGGCTGTTGTGTCTTTCCAAATCCAGTTGCAAAACTCTTGAAATTGATTTTGTATAAATGATTGCATCAACGTTCGTTGCACGTTTGCATAGATGCGCTAGAACAGATTCGTCGATATAATTGTCAATCAAAATGATTTCTTTTGAGGCAGAACGAATTATTCGCGACATCAGCTCGTAAGCATCGAAGATTTGACCTTCGAAGAAAACACCTTGGGTGGGAAGTTCGTTCGTTTTGAGTTGCAAAGAGATTTTACTCATTTCTTTGGAAAGATTCTCAAGATTATTTTCAATTCGATCTACCCGTTGATTGATTGCATAACCTTTGAGTAAGTAATCACGCAAAATAGTTGTTGCCCAAATACGGAATTGGGTACCTTGTTTGGATTTTACACGATAACCAACAGATATTATTACATCTAGGTTATAAAACTTTGTTTTGTAAATTTTACCATCGAGGGCAGTTGTCAAGGATTCCTTGATAACTGAATCTAGAGATAATTCTCCTTCTTTGAAACAGTTATTAATGTGCAAACTAATGTTCTGCTTTGTTTGTCCAAAAAGCACAGCCATTTGTGCTTGATTCAACCAAACAGTATCGTTTTCAAGGCGAACTTCGATGTGTTCAGCAGCCTCATTTGGGCGGTATAAAATTATTTCATTCTTCATAGTTTACTTGAAGTTAAGAAATAATATCCTTTCATAAAGAATGATTTCTAAGAAATTTTGGGTAAAAAAGTGAATTTCTTAGCCTTAATTTTCCATCAACCTTTCTAAAACGAACTCCAACATCGTCCCATCCAATTTCGAGAAAGCAAACCATTTTTTACCCAAATCTTTTAAAGAAGCACCAACATGATACAATTCTTTTCGGTCGATGATGAGAAAGCGATCGTGGCTTTCGCGAAGTTCACGGATTTGAATGGGTAGGTATTGGCCGTTATGTCGTTCAAGGTCAAGTTGTAAAACTCTTGAAATGGACTTGGTGTATATGATAGCATCAACATTCTCGGAACGTTTACTAAGGTGCGTCAAAACAGATTCGTCGATGTAATTGTCAATCAAAATTATTTCTTTCTTCGCAGAACGAATAATTCTCGACATCAGCTCGTAAGCATCAAATATTTGACCGTCGAAGAATACGCCTTGAGAAGGGATAGTATTTTTTTCGAGGGCCTTGAAAACGTTCTCAAATTTATTATCTGTTTCCAATTGTTTTCGTTCCAAACCATCAATTCGTTGTATTAATCCATTTTGTGAAGTCATCAATTTGCGCATTGAAACAAATGCACGCATTATAGTGACATGAACTTGAGAAGCTTGTTCACTTTTTAAAACACCAGACAATCCAGCAACTCCTTGTTCTGTAAAAACGAATGGGTTTTTTCTTCTTCCTCCATGTTCATTTGAAGTCGCATTTTGCGATATCAAGTTTTCCCATTCTTCTTTTGTAAGTTTAAACATAAAGTCTTCTGGGAACCGTTCGGCATTTCTTTTTACTTGTTCATTCAAACGGCTAGTTGATACTCCGTAAATATCTGCCAAATCGCTGTCTAGCATAACATATTCACCCCGGAAAATAAAAATTCTTTTTTCGATACGATCGGTTGATTGGGTTAAAATACTACTCATTTCAAAAATTGTTTAATTTGTATTGTATACTGGTTTTCAAGGTGAACTTCGATGTGCTCAGCAGCCTCATTTGGGCGGTATAAAATGATTTCATTCTTCATAGTTTACTTGAAGTTAAGAAATAATATCCTTTCGCGAAATATGATTTGGTAGAAATTTTGAAAGAAAAACGATTTTTTTGGCCTTAATTTTCGACCAATCTTTCCATCAAAAAATCCAACATAGTCCCATCCAATTTCGAAAAAGCAAACCACCGTTTTCCGAGATCCTTCAAGGATGCGCCAATATGAAACAATTCATTTCTATCTATAATCAGAAAGCGATCGTGGCTTTAACAAAGTTCACGGATTTGTATTGGCGGGTATTGGCTGTTGTGTCTTTCCAAATCTAGCTGTAAAACTCTTGAAATAGACTTGGTGTAAATGATAGCATCAACATTTTCGGAACGTTTACTTAGGTGCGCTAACACAGATTCATCGATGAATTATCAATCAAAATGATTTCTTTTGAGGCAGAACGAATTATTCGCGACATCAGCTCGTAAGCATCGAAGATTTGACCTTCGAAGAAAACACCTTGGGTGGGAAGTTCGTTGGTCGAAATCAAAAGTTCAATTTCATTCATCCTTTGTGCTAACTTCCCAATATCTTGAAATAATTTGAGCTCAAGTAAATTAATTCTATTATTAATTGTAAACCCTTTAAGTAAATGGTCAGTCAAAACTCTATTTGCCCAGATTCTGAAATGAACACCTTGTTTAGATTTTACCCTGTAACCAACCAATAAAACAACATCAAGATTGTAATATTCAATGTTCCTTTTTACTTTTCTTTCACCTTCAAAATGAACTATCGCAAAATTTGCGACAGTTGGAATTCCTTCCAATTCTTCTTTTAAAGCATTGTTAATATGCTTTCCAATTGTTTTGATATCTCTTCCAAAAAGAGTTGCAATTTGCTGACGATTCAACCAAACAGTCTCGTTTTCAAGGCGAACTTCAATATGTTCTACAGCTTCATTTGGGCGGTATAAAATGATTTCATTCTTCATAGTTTACCTGAAGTTAAGAAATAATATCCTTTCGTGAAATATGATTTGGTAGAAATTTTACAAGAAAAAGACGTTTTTTCAGAATTAAATAAATCAGTAAAAATGATTTTAACTTTAAACAACTCAGTCAAAAATTCATTTAATCGCGTATTTTCACCCCAAAGGAAACCATAATACAAACGTCGTCCCTTTTCCAACTGAGCTTTTAACGTCAATTTTACCTTGATGAGCTTCAACAATTAATTTAACGTAATATAAGCCAAGCCCAAAACCTTTCACATTATGAATATTTCCTGTTGGAACACGGTAGAATTTATCAAAAATCAGCTTACTGTGTTCACGTTTCATACCTATTCCATTGTCAGTGATTTCTAGTGATAAACCATTCTTTTCATTACGAGTTATAATTTGAATTTTAGGTTTTTCAGCGCAATATTTCACCGCATTATCCAATAAATTATAAACCACATTTGTGACATGAACTGGATCTGCTTGTATGCAAAAATTAGTTGCATTTTTTTGTAATTCAATTTCACCTCCAGCCTCAGAATGGTTAAATTCAAAGTTATCTTTTACTTCATCCAATAGTTCGTGAATATTGAAATTTTCTTGGTTCAACACCACTTTGTCTTTATCTAATTTAGCGACATTTAAAACCCTTTCTACTTGATTTTCAAGTCGTTTATTTTCTTTATAAATAATTCCGGCATAGCGTCGAACCTTTTCAATGTTATTTTCTTCATCCATTCTTAAAAGTAATTCACTCGACAAACTTATGGTTGAAATTGGGGTTTTAAGCTCGTGTGTCATATTGTTAATGAAGTCGTTTTTTACTTCGGAAAGTCGTTTTTGACGGATGATGATTGTTAAGCTATAGGTAAAGAAAATTAATACTAAAACAACTATAATCGAAATATAAATCCAAGGAGAAATAAAAACAGCTGGTTCAATCGATTTAGCCTTTACTTTTGGGAAGAAAACAGTGAAATAGTGTCCATCTTTTTTTAAGCGCAATTTTGCTGACGTTAAACCAGGAATACTTTCATTTACCGGAGCATAAAGTGAATCTTTTGAGAATTTTATCAAATTACTAAAAATCAACGTATCTGTAAAACAATCGTAAATTCCATATACGAAATCTTGATGAATATTTTGATTGTATAATGCTTTCTTAAGTAATGTTTCTAAGTAAAAAGGTTGTAATTCTTGATTGATATCAACGGTGAAATGATTGGTTCTCAACTGTTTTACTGCTCCATATAAATCCGAACTATCGTCTGATTTTTGGGTGATGATTTCCAATACATTTGTCAAAGCGATATGCACTTGCTCCGAAAATTCTTTCAGGTTTAGACTATCTTCTTTTTCTTGGATGGCGATATTTTTCGCTTGCATTTCCATTGTTTTACTCACCCAAACAAGCTGGACAAATAAAATACTTATCAAGGAAAGTACGCCTAAAATAACTACAGCGTTAATGGTTTTATTATTCATGCTGTAAAGGTAATTTAAAGCTTGTTTCCTTTGGTTAGAATTACTGAATTATAAAATAATAAAGCGTTTCAAAAAATTATAGTAGTTAAGAATACTGCATAATCTTCAATTCTATATAAATCCTAGCAATTAAGATTTTTTCTAATTGTAATACATTAATTACCGTTAAGTCCCATCGCTAAAAATGATTTTTTATGGGTTACAGTTGTCGCAAAACTCAGGTGATTCAACTGTCTTGTTATTTGGGTACAATTTTTCTTCCAAATAGGAACATTTCTTACAATTCAAACGGTATTTTAAAACACTTGCTGTTGGTTTCCCACACCATTCGCAGGGTAGTCCCGGAATAGCTTCTGAGATACCAAAGCCAGGTGTTTGACAATTTGGACAACATGATTTAATTTTTTCAATCAATTTTAGTGTTGCTTGTTCAGTATTTTTCATTCGTGTAGGGTTAAACATCGCTCGCATATCCGTTTCCACATAAATGGATGAATGAGTTTTCTTTAATTTATTAAAAACTGATTCAAGTTGTTGCCAATCGCTTATCCCTTTATAGATTTCAGTGTAATCTGATTTACTTGGTCGCAAAATCAATCCATGACTTGGAAAAAGTGATTTGTCTGCAAAATCTTTTAGTTCAATAAAAGTAGAAATCGATTTTGCATCGAAATTCGTTTCTGTAGAAATAAATTTGGCGCTGATTTCAAGGTTGTTTTTTGTATCGAGTAACATTACTAATTCCTCGTTCGCTTGCACAAAAAATAAACTTGGATGTGCACCGAATGAACCTTCACTTGCAATAACCAAATCGCAGTCAGCAACCTTCAAACCCAATAAACATTTGTTTCTCAAGGTTGTAAGAGGATCATCAAAGCGTTCTATTTCTCCAGAAAAAGTTCCTAAACTATCAGTTAATAAATTTTCAACCAACTCGGATTTAAGTCCAAGTTCTTGTTCCAAAAGTGGTGAAATAACAGATTCTTTTCCGTGATTAGTCGCAATTAAAATTCTCCTATCTTGAAACATTTTCTAATTTTTGCAAAGATGAAAATTCTTTATGTATTATTTTTATTTATATTTGAAATAAAAAACATAAGTTATCGTTATGAATTACACCTTAAATCAACTTCGTATTTTTTTGAAAATCGTTCAAACTGAAAGTATTACTAAAGCTTCTGAGGAATTACATTTGACTCAGCCTGCTGTTTCTATTCAATTGAAGAATTTTCAAGAACAATTTGAAATACCACTAACAGAAATTATTGGTAAGAAAATATTCATCACCGATTTTGGAAGAGAAATTGGCGAGGCCGCTGAGTCTATTTTAAATGAAGTTTATGCAATCAACCATAAAGTAAATGCATACAAAGGACATTTGACGGGAAGATTAAAAATCTCAGTGGTATCAACTGGGAAATATGTTATTCCTTATTTTCTTTCGCCTTTTTTGAAAAAGTATCAGAATATTGAGTTGATGTTGGACGTAACGAATAAGACTAAAGTTATTGAAAGCTTGATAAAAAATGAAGTTGATTTTGCCTTAGTTTCGGTTATTCCAGAAAAGATGAATTTCCAAAAAATTAAATTGATGCCGAATAAACTTTTTTTGGTTGGTAACAAGGAAAAAACCTTCGATTCAGTTTCTAATGATAAGTCCATTTTAGAATCTATTCCTTTGATATTTAGAGAAGAGGGTTCGGCTACTCGCGATGCTATGGAAAAATACATTGATAAGATTCAATTGACAGGCATCAAGAAAATGGAGTTTGTATCAAATGAAACGATTAAACAAGCAATCATCGCTGGATTGGGTTATTCAATTATGCCCATGATTGGTTTACGTAATGAATTATTTAACGACCAATTACAACTAATTCCGATGGAAGGTTTGCCTATTTGTACAGATTGGTATTTGATTTATCTTGATAACAAAAAACTATCTCCAATTGCTAAGGCTTTTGTTGATTTTATTGAAAAAGAAAAAGAAAATATTATTGAAGAGAATTTTTCGTGGGTGGAAAAGTATTAATGTAGAAAGCTATTCTTTTATTAGCTCATTGATTTGTTCTCTTAACATTAAATTAGAAACAGGAAAAGAAACTTTCATAAAGCATTGGTTATCAAAAATTTGTTCAATTATTGTACAGCTATGATTCTTGATAACTTTCATAATTACAGGAAGCTGCTCGTACTTAAAATTTAGCTCCAAAAGTTGTTCGTCCTCTTGATCAATAATTTGGGCGTTTTCCAATGCTTCTTTTGTTGCAGTGCGATAGGCTTGAATCAAACCTCCAACACCTAAGTTTGTTCCGCCATAATACCGCACAACTGCAATCAACACATTGGTTAAATCAAAGGATTGAATTTGTCCTAAAATTGGAGGCCCTGCAGAATTGGAGGGTTCACCATCGTCACTAGCACGGAAGACTTTTTTATCACTTCCAAATCGAAAAGCGTAACAAACATGAACTGCTTGAGGGTGAGATTTGCGGTAGTTGTTTAAATATGTTTTTGCTTCTTCTTCTGTTTTACAAGGAACAGCGAAAGCATAAAATTTTGATCCCTTTTCTTTGTAGAAACCTTCACTTACTCCAGAAATTGTTTGATATTTTGACAAGGATTATTGATTTTTCAGCTAAAAAGGTTCAGTTGCAACATCAATTAAAAAAGATTTAACTTCTTCTTCACTAACCTCAAAACCAGGGAGGTAGAAAACAGCCTCTCGATAATCTACATCGTTAAAGTAGGAAATTTGCTGTCTGAAAAGTTTTGAATTAAATTCTCCCCCAAAAATCTCTTTTGCTAATAAACTTACTTCGTTTATAGATATATATGATTTAAGTAAGAAATATAAATCAACATAATCTTTCCATTTTGCTCTTCTTCCAATTGCAAAAGCCTTCATTGCTGAAAGTGTTTTTAAATTTGGCATTGAAATAATTTTTGAAAGCTTTTTGTCTAATGGAATTGAGAATGGATAATGAAAAAAAGTAAATTTTACTCCATTTAAAAGATAATGAATTTGGTCATCAGAACGATGAATAATATGACAATTTGGGAATTCTTCCACAACCTTTTTATGAATTGTAGAAATTGAAAATTTTTTTTCACTAAATAAATCAAAATCAATAGATTGTCTATGTCCAATTTGTAAAGCTATGGCTGTACCACCAACTAAATAAAACCGCGACTTAAACTTTTCAATAAAAGTCAAAAGCTCTATTTGCTCCTTACTTAAGATTTCTAGGTGCATGTCTATTGAAATATAAAGTGAAATAATTTTTTACTTCAGGTAAATAGTTAATTCTTCTTCCAGTAAATGTGTTTTTAAAAAATACAGATGCAGTTTCTTTTAATCCATATACTTGAAACAATTCTTTTACTGCGTGTTCGTCTCCATAATTAAGAATATATTCAACGACAACATCAACAGATAAGAGCTCCAATTTTGTCTTGTCAAAGTGCCAAAACAAATCTTTGTATTTCTCCAAAAAGGCTTTTATTGCTTCTTGATTTTCCATACCCCTAATTTAATCATTTTTTTGCTTTGCAGATGTACGAAATCAAAAGAAGTATTTACTAGTTAACTTAAAAATTCTAAATTCTACATTCTCAATTCCTAATTCTCTCCCTCACTCCAATCACATTCGGCAACTTCCAAAAATTAGTATTGTCGTCGCGCTCGTAAGTGGAAGAAACGTAGCTTCCGACTTTCTCGATGCAATGCCCGTTTACGTCGATAAGTAAACTTGTTTCTGGTCCGCCTTCTAAATAAATCGCATTGGTCAAGCCATAAGGCATATCTTTCATGAAGCGAATCATTTGGTTGTGTGTGTATGGCGAACGGCAAAATATCAAGTAAAACCAGCCTTTGGTATCTTGCGCCGCCACCATCATACTACACGACTGATTGCGTTTGTTCCAAGCCATTGCAACACCGTCACAGTTGATCATCCTCAAACCTTGTGCGAATCCTTGGAAATCATTCTTGCGACTTTGGAAACTTTCGCAACCTAAATCTAAAATTTCAATGTTTTGATGTTTGCTTGTGTCTGTTGAACCAACTGCAATCATTGAACGGTAATATTCTCTCAAAACGCCATTGTTGACATGGTCTTTCGTTCCTAAATATCCTTTGCTCATAAGTGGTTTACTCAAATCATACATTCCAGCGTTGAAAACAACATTCAAACGAAAGGTATCTGCCCAATCATAAAGCGTTCTTGGTTTGCGGTCGTAAGCGGTTGCTGCGTGAATTCCGAAATCGAAGTGCTTTGGATCCATGCGTAGAATGCTCAGTTTCGAATCGCCTACTACGGACTTGAGTGGCGCATTTACTTCGCGGTATTCCATTCCTTTGGTTAAAACAGTCCATTCGGAATAATCAGGAAGTGAAGGATCGACTTGGCAGAAGCTAGTTAAACTTATAAAAACGAACAGTAAGTTAAACCACTTCATTCCAGTCAAATTTTTGTTTTTTAAACGGAAACAAGTCAAAAAGCTCGCCAGAATAATAGAATTGGAAACCAATCGCACCAAAAGTATAAGGTTTGTCTTTGATCATAATCGTTGAGCCACCCACTTTAGGGTTTGATTTTGGAACTGATTGTGGGTAACCAACATTAAATAACGTCACCAAAATCTCAGGGCGATTGTCAATTGGATAGTTTGCTTTTTCCCATTGAATTTTCACTTGCTTCAAAAATACCGCTGCATACAAATACGAATAATAGTGATTGCGGTAAGAAGTCAAACGTGAAATGCGTTCTGTTTGTGGGTCGCCTGTTTTGAAATTAAGGAGTTTTTCGTATTTTTTTCCAAGGTAATAAATGCTGGAAGAATCTTTCAAATGCGTTTCGATATTTTTGGCTGTGTGTTCTTTAATCCCTGTTACACCAAAGGAATACATTGATTCAACAGAGAGAATTTTAAGGGGAGAAATCCATTTTTTGTAGGCCTCGCGATTGGAATTAAACAAGCGAATTTGTTCCCCAACTAAGCAAGCAACAATCAAGCGGGGTTCAACGCCTGTCACTTCTGCAGCAGAGTCAATCAGGTGTTTGTCTTTGGCAACAGCGATTTTGAAATCTTGCCATTCAGAGATATTCATCCACTCAAAAACGCTCAATTTAGAATAATCTTTTTTCTTGTTTTTGTTCGATTTCAAGGCTTTGATTTCCGCTTTATAGGCAGCGTTGTCTTTCAGTTGAATATCTACCGCATCGAGCATACGCAAGACTTCCACATTGTTGTTGGATTTGCGCCAAGCGTTCAAAATGTACTGTGCATTTTTGGGGTGGTAGCGGTTCAACACTAAAATTCGCTCCAGAGATTCGTAGCGCAATTGTTTCACTTCTTCCTTGCTCAGCGTGTAAGCTTGGTTGTATTTCCCTTTGATGGACTGAAAATAACGATTATTGACATCGACACTTCCTTTCTGGTCGGTTAGGCGAAACTTGATGGCAACGTAAGAGGCACTTAAGAAAAAGCCAATTCCTGCGAAAGCAAAAACGACTGTAAAAAACGGTATTTTAAACCAACGGCTATTAAATATCTTCTTCAATTTCAAAATTTTGGAGTGCAAATTTACAGGAAATAAAGATAGGTGGGGGAGGAAGGTGAATTTAATTAATTGTAATTAGAAAACCAAAATTGCATATTGAATTTTAAGGTTATTAATTTTTAATTTAGCGGACTAAATAGAATTCTAAAAAATGAAGTTAAAACGTACAGTTAGTATTGAAGATTTTGAAGATAAAAAATTTAGAATTGAATTTATTGAAGAAGAAAATAATAAAGCAATTGTAACACACTTTTTACATAATTACAATAATGCTGAAAAAAAGTATTTTGAAAAAGATGCATTGCAATCATTAAGAAATCTTTACAATTTGAACAAGGTTGATAATATTTCAGTTGTTAATGAGGATGTTTTTCAACAACTTTTATTTGAGGTTGAAAATGTACCTTATCCAACACCTTACAAAATTGACTTTAGTTTCATTGATTTGTTTGCAGGAATTGGAGGATTTAGATTGGCGTTGCAAAATGTTGGAGGTAAATGTGTTTTTACAAGTGAATGGAATAATGATGCAAAAAAGACCTACAGAGCTAATTTTGGCGATGTTCCTTTTGGTGATATAACTAAGGATAGAATTAAAAACTATATTCCTGAAAAATTTGACATACTTTGCGCTGGTTTTCCATGTCAGGCGTTCTCTATAGCAGGTAACCAAAAAGGATTTGCTGATACACGTGGAACATTATTTTTTGACATTGAACAAATTGTAGAGAAACACAGGCCAAAAGTTGTTTTCCTCGAAAACGTGAAAAATTTAGTTTCACATGATAAAGGAAATACCTTTAAAACAATACTGAATTCATTGGAAGTAAAATTAGGCTATAAAGTTTTTTATAAAGTTTTAAATTCTGCAACACATGCTAATGTTCCTCAAAATCGTGAGAGAATTTTTATTGTTGCATTTGATCCTAAACAAGTTAAAAAGTACTCCAAATTTACTTTTCCAGAACCGATTAAATTAACCAATACAATTCACGATTTTATTGATAATGATAAACAAGATGATGTTTTTTATTATAAGAAAAGTCATATGTATTATCCTGAATTAGAAAAAACAATTGTTTCTAAAAATACAGTATATCAATGGAGACGTGTTTATGTAAGAGAGAATAAAAGTAATTTGTGCCCAACTTTAACAGCTAATATGGGTGCAGGCGGACACAATGTTCCATTGATTAAGGATAATTACGGAATTAGGAAATTAACCCCAAAAGAATGTTTTGCTTTACAAGGTTATCCTATGAATAGTTATTTACTTCCTCAATTAGCTAATAGTAAATTATATATGCAAGCAGGTAATTCTGTTACAACTTCACTTGTTGAAAGAATTGCAACGCAAATTGCTAAAGTGATATCATGATTCTAAAATTAATGTTATGAAATCTTTTGCTGAAATAGACAAAGAAAATGATGGTGACTATTTAAAATTACTTGGAGCAGTTTCTAAGTTATCAGGTCTTTTTAGTGAAAGTTCAGTTCCATTTATTAATTATCGAGTTGCTGAGAATATCTTTTGTAAATCTTTTAATGCCGGAAACTTATCTCGGTCTGACACTGCTTTTGATGCAAATTATAATTCTCTTGGAGTAGGTCTAAAAACTTTTATTTGTAATGGAAATTCAAGTACAGAAAAAGTGGCAGAATTTAACTCACTATCAAGGGTTTTACAAGATTTTAAAGGCAAAGAGCTAGCTTTAAAGTTAGGTGAAAGTCGCAATGAGAGAATTGATTTTGCGAGCAGACTCTATAATTTAGAAGATTCACTTTATCATATTGTTGCTAGAAAAGAAAAGGAATTATTACTTTTTGAAACAGATTATAATAAAATTGATTTAGCAAATATAAATTCTGTAAAGGATAATAAATCAAGTCTTCAATTTGAAGATGGAAATCATCAATATGTGTTTAACTATTCAAAAAGCACACTTTTTAGAAAATTTATTATTCCTCAAAATGTTTTCAGGCTTCCGATTGAAATCATTGAAGATCCATATACTTTATTGTTAGAATTATTTGAGAAAAATAAAAATTTAAAGTCTGCAACCAATTCTTTAATAAAAGGAAAGAATTATGTAATTCTACCTTTGTTTAGTACAAGAAATCTAAGTGATAAAAAATTGGGGGAAGGTTCAGGATTAAATCAATGGAATGCAAATGGTAGAAAAAGGGATTCAAATGAAGTTTATATTCCGGTCCCTAAAATTATTCATGAATTATACCCAGATTTTTTTCCTCCAATAGAAAATGAAAAGAATCATTTTCTACTTCATTTACCTAATGGACTCTCATTTGAAGCTAGTATGTGTCAAACTTCTTTGGTAGAAATTAATGGAAAAAAAATCAATAAGGGTAAAGGACTTATGACCAAATCAAATAAAGGATTAGGTGATTGGATTTTAAGAAAAGCATTACAATTAAAAGAAAATGAAATTGTAACAATAGAAATGCTTAAGAAAATTGACATTGACAGTGTTATTGTAATAAAAGACAATGAAAAAAATTACAGGATTGACGTTATGAAAACTAATTCGTATGAGGAATTTATCGGGAAGTAATTCTTAATTCCCAACCCTCCCCCACCACCAAAAAACCCAAATCCTCCAATCCATCATCGTATCTTCGAATGGGAGTTATGAGGATGCTATGAGTTTGTAATTCTGAAAAGATTATAAAAGTCGCCACCTCTAGCAGAGTCTGCTACTCATACAAGGTTTATATTTTTTAGAATAAATTATTTATTTTAAGACTAAAACAAACATGTATAAATAGTAACGATTTTAACGAAAAGTTAAATTAAAACTAAACTGTGGTTTAAATTTCTAATTAACTTTAAAAAAAATAAATTATATGGTCGTTAATCTATCTCAACAACATTCTATTTTCAATAATTTTATGGCTGAAATTAGAGATGAACAAATTCAAAAAGACCCAATGCGTTTCCGTTTCAATATGGAGCGAATTGCTGCCATTTTGGGTTATGAATTATCAAAAAAAATGTCTTCAAATTTACTTGCTGTTAAAACTCCATTGGGTATTTCAAACGAAACGGTAGTGAGTGAGAAACCTGTTTTGGCGACTATTTTAAGAGCTGGATTAGCAATGCACAACGGTCTCTTGAGTGTTTTTGACCGTTCAGATAGTGCGTTTATTTCTGCATACAGAAAACATACGACTCCTGAGGAATTTGAAATTTATGTTGAATATTTAGCTTCCCCTCAACTTGATGGAAGAACTTGGATTATTAGCGATCCAATGTTAGCATCAGGAAGCTCGATGGTGACTGTTTACAAAGCATTATTAAAAAGTGGTAAACCTTCTAAAGTATATATTGTGTCTGCAATCGCAACCCCTGTTGCAATTGAACTGATTAAACGCAATTTTCCTGAAAATACAGAAATTTGGGTAGGAGCAATTGATGAAGAACTAACGGCACAATCCTACATTGTACCTGGGTTGGGTGATGCAGGTGATTTAGCGTTTGGAATAAAAGTTTAACTATGAATTGGGCTGGAATATCTGGTATTTTCACTATTGCTACTGTAAAATTTATGTTCTCAACTGTTGGAGGACCTGCGTTTGGATTAGCTTACTATGAAACATTTTTGGCAGCATTCGCCGGTGGGTCTATTAGTGCAGCTGTTTTTTATTTTGCAAGTGATAAATTCATGGAATATTCACAAATTAAAAAAGTAAAAAAAGAAAAAGATCTACTAGAAAAAGGAATATTAGTTCCTCATAAAAAGAAGTTCACCAAAACTAATCGCTTGATTATTAAAATGAAAATGAAACTGGGAATTTATGGGATTTGCTTTTGGGTTCCTTTCTTCTTCTCTGTTCCGCTTGGAAGTATAATTGTTGCTAAATTTTATGGCAAGCTCAATAAAACTTATCCTCTAATTGTATTAGGAATGGCAATAAATGCAGCAATTACTACTCTCATAAGCTATGCCATTCTCGGATAAGCACATTTTTTTTGATTTAGATAGAACGCTTTGGGATTTTGATAAAAATTCAGAAATAGCATTACGACATATTTTTCAGGAAGAGCAATTATACAATTATTTACCAAGTTTTGAAGAATTCCATGATTTTTATGTTGTTGAAAACGCTCGTTTATGGAAGCTGTATGGACAGGGTTTAATCACTAAAGATTGTTTGCGGTATGAACGATTTCGTGCTGCATTTCATGTCTTTTTTCCTGCAGATGAACTTTTAATTAAGAAGATTGGTGATGCTTATGTTGAAATTTCTCCTCGACAAACAGCACTTTTCCCAAATGCAATTGAAACCTTAAAAAACTTAAAATCACTCGGGTTTACTTTACATATAATCACTAATGGTTTTCAAGAAGTTCAATTTATCAAGTTAGAAAACTCAGGTTTGAAAGAATTCTTTGATATAATCGTATGTTCAGAATTAATTGGTAAAAACAAACCTGATCCTGCTATTTTTCACCATGCTTTTGAATTGGCAAACTGTAAACCAAAAAACGCTTTAATGGTTGGTGATGACTATTACGCAGATATAACAGGGGCTATAAACTCGGGAATTCAAGCAATACTTTTTGATCCAGAATCTAAAAACACCTACAATTACGATTGGGTTGTAAGTGATTTAAATGATGTTTCTGAAATGGCAATAAAACTATTTCTCTTTAAATAAAGTAAGAACACCACGATTATTGACTTCGCCAATGGTCACATAAAGTTTCAATTTATTTTTGCGAAGATTGAAACGATAGTGCATTTTAATTGGCGTTTCTAAATTAGTACTTAAAAATTGTAATTTTCTACCTTTTGAAATAAAATTAATTTCCTTGGATTGTTTTTTTTCATCTAAAGGAAAATAGGTGTAGATGTAGCGACCGTTAATAAACGAAATATTCAAACTTTCAACTCTAACTGAATCACCAAATTTGAGGATACGAAAACCTGAACCGTCTAATTTGTCTCCATTTCGACTCCAAACCTCGAATCCACTGCCTTCTTTGTAATTCCATTTTCCTACTAGATGTCTTGCCTTCCCTCTTATCTGACTAATGCTGAAAAAAGGAAGTACTATTATACAAAGTATGATAAGTTTAACCATTTAATTCTTGTCTTAGCTTTTCATAAAGTACCATTCCACAAGCAATTCCTACATTCAACGACTCAATTGCTCCTTTCATAGGAATTCTTGCACGCATATCTGCCATATTGATTAAATCTTGGGTAATTCCATTTTCTTCAGAGCCCATTATTATTGCAACAGAACCACGAAGATTTACTTCGTAAAGTGGATAAGCTGTTTTTTCTGTGCAAGCAATTATTCGTAAACCACTTTGTTGAAGGTAGAAAATTGAATTTTTTAAATTATCCGTCTTACAAACTGGAATTCTATTTAATGCTCCTGCTGAAGCTTTCATCGCGTCAGACGTTACCAATGCTGAACCTTTTGATGGAATTAGAATAGCATCTACTCCTTGACATTCAGCAGTACGAGCTATGGCTCCAAAATTCCTAACATCTGTAATTCTATCTAAAACAAGAATATTGGGGTGCTTTTCTGCATCTAACAAATCATTTACAATCACTTCTATATCTTGATATTCAATCGGCGTTACTATCGCAATTACTCCTTGGTGAACACCCGTTGTCAAGGAGTTCATTTTTTCAGCAGGGACGAATTGTAACTGAAAACTCTTACCATTTAAAGCTTCTTTTACTTCCAAGAATAATTCCTTATTCATTCCTTTCTGAATCAGAATTTTATTTAATTCTCTCCCTGATTTTATTGCTTCAATTACGGCATGAACTCCAAAAATTAAATCGGAACGTTCTTTTCGTTTATAACTCTCTCTTTCTGCGCCACGACGCATATTATCTCTTTCCATTTATTTAAATATAAATTCTAATTCCACATTACCGTCCAAAGTTTTAGCAACCGGACATGCTTTTCCTGCAGCTATAACTTTACTTTTTGTTTTTTCTTCCCAATTATTACCACTCAAATCCATTTCTATTCTCACTTTTTCTATTCGTCGGGGAGAACTTGCCATTATTTTTAAAACTGAAGCCTCACAAAAAATAAAATCAATTTTGTGTTCTTGACAATAAATACCCATTATCGTCATAACACATGAAGCTAGCGAAGTTGCTACCAAATCAGTTGGAGAAAACGCTTCTCCTTTCCCATGATTATCAACTGGTGCGTCCGTAATAATCACAGTATTTGATGCTAAATGAGTACATGATGTTCGTAAATTTCCGAGATAGGATACTTTGGAAGTCATTATAATTGATTTAAAACTGCTACAAAGTTAAGCTAAATCTTTGTTTAAACTATTACAATTATTATGTGTCTAGATTGTTACTATAATGTGATGAAATAATATATTTTTTGTATTTTAGACCACTAAAAAAGCAAATAATCTACAGAATTATTAAAATGAAAAAACTACAATTTCTTCTTTTTCTTCTTTTTCCAATAGTAGCAGTAAATCAAGTATCATGGAAACAAGAATATTCATCTAATAAGGTATTTATTGAAAACAAAGGGCAATTCGATGCGAATGGAAATCAATTAATTGGCGACATACAATTCGCTGCTGACTTTGGATCAACTCGTGTGTTTTTTGGTGAAAAAGGAGTTAATTATTCTTTTTTAAATGCAAAAAAAGTCCCAAAAGACGAAAGGGCAGAGTTAAGTGCTAAGTTGAAGATAAAAACCTCAGATGACTATAAGCAGTGGGAAAAAATTATTGGTAAATTTCATTATCAAGCAGATGAAGTTAATATGGTTTGGGGTAATGCAAATTACTCATTTATAGTAGCAGAAGGTGAGAAAAATGACTATCATTCTTACTCCTATATCGACAAATTTGGAAAGGAATCACACGTAAATAATGTAAAAGGATTCAATAAAATTAGCTATAAAAATATTTATCCTAAAATCGATATTGAGTATGTTATACAT
The DNA here is from genome assembly GCA_945863605.1 of Chitinophaga pinensis. Classification (GTDB taxonomy): domain Bacteria; phylum Bacteroidota; class Bacteroidia; order Flavobacteriales_D; family Crocinitomicaceae; genus UBA952. The sequence goes on along the minus strand of CAMAZP010000014.1, from coordinate 50,495 downwards.
CCCCAAGAAGGGCTAAAGTATGCTGTGATTCTTCATCCAGGAGCAAATCCAAATGATGTTAAAATGGTTTACGACAGAGCAGTTAGAATTGAAAACGGGAAAGTGAAAGTTGCCACATTATTTGGAGATATTATAGACCATGAACCTTTTACTTTTTATGAAAAAAATTCAACTAATATAATCAAATCATCATTTGAGCAAATTGGACAAATTATCAAGTTTAAGTTAGAAAATTACGATAGAAGGAAAACAGTAGTAATGGACCCATGGACACAAACACCTGCCTTTCCTTCAAATTGGGATTGTATTTGGGAGGTAGAAAAAGATAATGTCGGAAATATTTATGCAATTGGAGGAATTACACCAATGCAATTATTAAAATATGATCCTGCAGGAAACCTACAATGGACATACAATACTCCTTATGATACAACTGGAGGAAGTTGGCTCGGTGGATTTGCAGTTAACGATATAGGAGAATCTTTTGTTTGTAATGGTTCAAGCGCTAAAATTTTAAAAGTAAACACCAATGGGTCAGTGGCTTGGTTAAATAACAATCCCTCTGGTGCTGGTGCAACTTCTGAATTTTGGACCATTTCATTTAATTGCGATCAAACAAAATTAGTAATCGGTGGTACAAAGCTTTTAGGATTAAATCCATCTCCATGGCTGTACGATGTTAATATGTCGAATGGTAACATATTAGCAAGCCTTCAAGTTAGTGGTACCCCCTCAGGATTTGGAGTCGGACATGAAGTCAGAGCCTTGACTGAATGCGATAACAACAAATATTATTATTTATCCCATGACACAATAGGTTATATTAATTCCAACCTAAGTGCATGTGGAAGTCTTGGTGGATCAAACGTTAAAATAGGCAGTGGCCATAACTTTAGTTATAAAAATGAAAATTTTAGAGAAGGAAACTCAGGTATTCAAGCATTAAAATCGTTTGGTAATTTTATTTTTGTTCACAGAGGCGATATTCTTGAAAAAAGAAACTTCAACACAGGCGCGATTATCGCAACAGTAAATATACCAGGTGGTAATTTTATCAATACAACTACATTTGGTTTTACTACTCGACAAGTTGGTTGTAGCGGAATTGACATTGATAACTGCGGAAATGTATACGTTGGTGCAACAAATGCTGTGATAAAATATGACCAAAACTTAGTTCAGCAAGGTTCATACCCAACCTCATTCAAAGTTTATGATGTGCATGTTACAACAAGTGGTAATATTATTGCTGGGGGATCAAGTGGTACTTCTCAGGATAATACAAGATCTGGCGGTATTCAACACATTAGTGCTGCAGCTTGTGCTCCAATAGCCATATCCTGTTGTGATGCATCAATCTGCCCAATTCCAAATTTATGTCAAACAGATGCTCCAGTTACACTTACTGCCTCAACTATCGGCGGGACTTGGTCAGGGCCAGGAATGAGTGCAAATGGTACTTTTAATCCAACTATAGCTGGTGTTGGCACACATGTAATCACTTATACTTTGTTGTGTGGTTCTGAAACTCAAACAGTTGTTGTAAGTCCATGCCAATCTTTGAATGCTTGTATTGAATCAAATGGTTCTATTACAGTTTCAAACGGAGTTGCACCCTATACTTGGGCAACTTTTCAACCAGCAACAAATACACCAATAACAAACCAAGCTCAATGTATCGCTTGTGGTGGAACATGGACGCCTTTTATTAATCAATGTTTAAGTGGAATTACACCTCTTACAACATGCAATACTCCAGCTCAATGGGTTAATTTTGCAACTGGAACAAATGCAACGGTGCCAAGTGGTCAAACTCAAGTACAAGTTACAGATGGATCAGGAACTGTTACGGTTTTCACACTAGCAAACCTTACCACCTGTAGTCCTTGCCCAACTTTAGTAGCGACAGCAACTTCAACAAATATAACTTGTAACGGTTTAACTAATGGAACCGCTTCAGTGTCAACAACAGGAGGAACTGCTCCTTACACCTATTTGTGGACCGGTGGCACAAGTAATTTAACAGGCGCTTCACAAAATAACTTAGCTGCAGGAACTTATACAATCAATATAGTAGACGCAGCAAATTGCCCTGGCTCAACAACAATAACAATTTCAGAACCAACAATAATTACTTTAACCAGCTCGAATATTATTAGTGCAACATGTGGATCTGCCGATGGTGCCGCAACTGTAAATGCAACGGGTGGTACGGGCGCATACTCATATTCTTGGAGTCCAAATGGTGGGTCTGGAGCTACTGCATCAAACATTTTTGGAGGAAATTATACAGTTACAGTTCAAGATCTTAATCAATGTTCACAGACTTTAATAATTACAGTTACAAACACAGGTGGACCAACGATTTCAAATATTGCTTCCGTCAATCCAACATGTTTTGATCCAAACAGTGGCAGTATCACAGTAACGGCATCTGGAGGTACTGGTAATTTAAGTTATCAATTAGGAACAGGAACCTCACAAGCAAGTAATGTGTTTTCTAATTTGCCAGCAGGGTCTTATACAATTACTGTTAGTGATGTAAATTGTTCTAATTCAGCAACAACAACAATCACAGCTCCAACATCGTTCACCTTAACTCAAGGAACAATCGTTTCTGCTGACTGTGGTGCATCAAATGGAAGTGCAACTGTTGTTGCGTCTAATGGATCAGGAAACTATACTTATAATTGGAGTCCTGTAGGTGGAACAGATGCAATCGCCACAAATATTGCTGCTGGAATTTATGATGTTATAGTTACAGACCAAACTAGTGGTTGTCAAGAAACTTTACAATTCATTGTGCCTGCCCTTGGTGGTCCGACATTAACATTAACAAATATCCAAACTTTATGCGCTACTAGTGCTGATGGTTCAATTACAGCTAGTGCAACAGGAGGAACAGCTCCCTATACTTTCGCTTTAGGAATAGGTACACCTCAAACTTCTGCAACCTTCGACAATTTAGCCGCTGGCACATATCAATTAACTGTTTTTGATGCAAATAACTGCCCAACAACGCAATCCTCAACCATTACCTCTCCTCCTCCTGTTCAAGCAACAGCAGCTGCTGATCTTTCCATTTGTTCTGGCCAGAGCACATTATTAAATGGAAGTGGATCTGGCGGGGCTGGGGCAATCATAATCACTTGGGGTAGTGTCCTTATTGGTTCGAATCCCTCCATTACTCCAACTGAAACAACAACTTACACGATGACAGCAACTGATGCAAATGGCTGTGTAGGATTTGACGACATAACAATTACAGTTCTACCAACACCAACTGCACTTGGTAGCCCTGAAGATGTTGCAGGAAGTGCTCCATTAGGAGTAGATTTCTCAAACCTTAGTTCCAATGCTACAAATTATGTTTGGACATTTGGAAACGGTCAAACCCAAACAACTACAACAACTGCAAACGTAAACACAACCTATACTGAAATTGGAAACTATATCGTTACTTTAGTTGCTTCAAATGGTTTATGTACTGATTCTTGGGAAGGTAATATCACCGTTATTCCAATTGGAGAAATTGTAATTGAAATCCCTAATGTTTTCAGTCCAAATGGTGACGAATCAAACGATATTTTCGGAATTTTCACTATCAATGCTGCCACACAAAAAGCTGCTATTTATAACCGATGGGGAAATAAAATCGTTGAATTAAATACTCCTAATTCAACTTGGGACGGCACTGTTGGTGGAATAGAAGCAGTTGAAGGTGTGTATTTTATGAAATATAAAATTGTTGGTTTAAATGGGCAAGAAAAAGAAGGACAAACTTTTTTACATTTGGTTCGGTAATAAATCGTATTTCAATTCTTTAACATTCGCTCATGTATCCAAATCACGGGTAACAGCATGCTAAAACAATAAAATAGATCTTCAATTGGAATCGTCACAATTCTCCAACCAATAATGTGTGCCTCGTTGTACCAAACAATAGGCGAAGGCGTAAACATACCAGTTAGAATTCCATTTACAATTAAAAAAGGAAGGATTGATATTAAATAAGTAAGGACAAAACGGGGAAACCAAATTGATCTCTTGAGATAGAAAACGATACTCAAAATTAGAGAGGTTGTACAATAGGTGACAGTGTAATAATTACCCCAATTGAGAATAATTAATAGTAAACAATTCAATCCAAATAATGGCAGAAAGTAATTGGATAATTTTTCTAGCCTGAGCTCAGGAAAATAAGATTTTTGTACTTCGTGAATAAACAAACAGTTGTAAGGGACAATAATGAAAAACAGTACCTCCTCAAGTGGTAAATTACCAAAATAAATGCCTAAAACATAATCTGGATTAAACCCCCAAACTTTCCATTGTGTAAATAGTTCATCACCTGCAATAAAGACACTTGCAACAATAATAATTCCTAAAAAAACAGATTTCCAATAAGTGTAGAAATGGACTTTTTTATCAAAACTAAGGGCAAGTGGACCAATAAATGCCAACAAAATAACCCATAAATACAAACTCATTTAGTTGCTGTTTTACGCTTATAAGTTCGTTTTGCTTCTTTGTAAAATTTTGGGGGAACGATCAACATTCCGAAGCATTCCCCATGTTCTTTTCCTTGATGTTTGTGATGTATTTTGTGAGCTTTACGAATTGCATAAAAATACGGATGATCAATATCTCTCAACCATTTAAATCTTCTATGAATGTAAACATCGTGGATAAGGAAATAAGCAAAACCATAGGCCGCAATTCCGTAACCAATCCAAACAGCAACATAATTATTATACATTATCCCAAGCATTATACATAGCCAAGAGGGAACTGCATAGATTAGAAAAAAAACATCATTTCTTTCAAAAAAACCAGGTTCTTCTTGATGGTGATCTCTGTGAAAATACCACATCGATCCGTGCATTAGAAACTTATGAGTAGCCCAAGCCATAAATTCCATTCCGAAAAAAGTTAATATCAAAACAATAGGACCCCACCAATACATATCAAAAAATATTTAGTATAATAAAAAACAATGACATAATTAAAAACAAGGAATCGTTTACTTTGTTTGATTCGTTTAATTTAAAATAGTGATAAATAAGCTGTAAAAAAATACCAACTAAAAACCAACAAACGTAATTAAATATTGGAATATAACCATCATTCCATGTCCAAAAATCACTTGAAATAGCTACCGGTTCCATCAAAATATCAAAACCAACCATAATAAGCGAAGCAAATAATGGAGTTAAGTAAGAATAACGGAAAAAATGTTTGGCTAGCGTTGCTGAACATATGACAATTAAGGCCCAATTAAAGCCAATAACATACGGAATTCCATCTAATTTTCGTCCTAAATTATGTCCGTACTCATAATTACCAAACAAATAACCTGTATGAACGCCAATCCATTCTACAGCCATTCCAACAATAAAAGTGAATGCAATAAATAAATACCATTTACTTATTTTTCGTTTACGGGCAATAATAAGAATCAAAAAAGAGATAAATAAATTTACATCAGACAAAGCCAAAAACATAGTTCTATATTGTGGTGTCATAATTCCAAAAACACCAACAGTGTAAAGAATAACAAGAACTGCAATAAGAATTTTAATTTTTAATGACATTGCGCTTTAAACGTTGATAGCTATTGATTTGTTCGTGCATTTAAAACATTTTCTACTGTTTCTTTTAACGTTCTAAATTGAATAGGAACAAGTGCTTCAATTTTTGAAACATCGTAGGAAATATTATTGTAAGCAGATTGAACTGTTTCTACTGTCAATCCACTTTTTTTACTGCTAAAACGGCTGAAAAATTCTATTATATAAGCAAAAAAAAGAGCTAAAGGTTTTGGAGCTTCATACTTTGGTAAGCTACTTTTCATTTTGGAACAAACAACAGTAAATAATTCTTTGAATGATTGATTTGTTCCAACGCATAAAAAGCGTTCAGACTGAGCAGTACTTTTCATTAAAAAACACATACAAAAAGCTACATCACGTGCATCAACTGTTGCATTACTACCGCTTGGATAAAAGCGCAAACCTTTTTTTCCAGTTTTGAAAATAGATAATGATCCACTCTCCCAATTTCCTGGACCAAGAATCACACAAGGGTTAATTATTACAGCACTTAAACCCTCTTCAATCCCTCTCCAAACTTCTTTTTCTGCCGAAAATTTTGAAATAGAATAACCACTTTTATTCTCATCAATTTGCCACTTATCTTTCTCTGTTGTTAAACCTTTCGAATTGTTGCCAATTGCTGACGTTGAACTAACATAACATAGTTTTTTAACCTTATATTTCAAACAAAAATTAACGATGTTTGCGGTTGCTTCCCTATTTTGGCGAATACATTCCGAAAAATCAGATCTGAAAAAAGAAACTTTTGCAGCACAATGATAAACGTGAGTTACATCAGTAAACAACTCTTTGAGAAAGAAAACATTTAATATATCGCCTTCCTTCCAAGTAATTTGTTTCAAGAATTCATCCGCTTTAGTTGGATTATAATACTTGAAAAGGTCAATAACTTGTGAAATTTTACTTCTTGAATGACAGAGCGCCAAACAAGTTTCACCATTTGAAGTTAACTCATAAAGTAAATGACTACCTAGAAGTCCTGTTGCACCTGTGACTAATATCATTTTGTAAAATTAGCAAGAAAGAGTTGCCTAAAGAAATAAATCATAGTTATTGCAATGTGAAAATAAGTTGGAGGTTCTTATACAAATTATGGCAGAAACGATTATTCTTAATCAATACTACTCAAACCAAACCTTTTCAAAGAATTTCTTCGGTCGGTCAGAGTGCATATATTTATTGCCACCATAGGTTTTAATCACTGCAAAATAGCCTTCACTTATTTGAATTTGAACCCAGCTCAAACCTTCAGGATAGGTGTCGGATAAACCTACAAATAACTCAGTTCCATCATCTAGGGTTTTGCGACTGTAAGGTGAATTTGGCGGACTTGCAATATAAATGGCGGCCATTTCCTCAAAACTTAAACTTTCATCATAAGGTATAACCTCTACTTCGTAGGTATTTCCTTGACCAAAATCACAGTATTTTAAAAGCAAACTTCCGTCTTCTCTTCTTTTCGAAAAAGGTTGACCGGGAAAATTGGCAATAATTCCAGATGTTTCGTCATTAAAGACATAGTTTCGTTTCGATTTAACTGATTTTTTCGCAGGAATCGCAATTTCTGAAATCGTCCATAAAACGGGACGCAAACGATAACCTTTAGAACGCAATAAGTTGATAATTCCTTCTGATCCAGCTAAATGTCCAGTGCCAACAGCACAAAATAAACTTGTTTTGGATTTTAATACAGAATCAACTTTATTCGCCATTGCAATGTTGCGTTTGATAATCAGTTTACTGTACAAATCCTTTTGAGTGGACATATTTGCACGCATAAATCGATCAATTGCGTTGATATCACCTTGCAAATACAAATCGATTAACTTTTCTTGTGTGAAGTTTGAAAATTGAGTATTGACCAAATTTCGTTGCGTAATCGGAATATCAAGACTGAGTTCCATTTGATTTTTAATCGTTTCTAAAGCTAAAAATCGTTTACCAGCGTTGAAGCAATATTCCTGAAAATAAGCATCTAAAAACTGAGGCATACCGTCTTCCGAACCGAAGTAAGTGGTCGATGCTTCGTTGCTTGCAGTGTAGGGTAAACCGTTTTTATCGTACAAGGTATTGGAAGTTGATTTCCGAGTATCTAATTCTTCAAAAAGTGAAAAAATATCTGTCTCGAGTACAATCATATTCACTTTTTCAAGCGCAACATATAAACTATCTGCGAGATTGAACAAGGCTTTATTGTTAGAATGAAGCGTTCCGAAGAGATACGATTTTTCCTTTAGCCCATTTCCAGAAATTTCCCACAACAATTCTTTTTCACGGTTTACAATTTGAGCTTGTGACCAATTCGTAAAAAAGATTAATAGGAAAAATAAAACGCCGTGCTTCATAAGTTGCCCAAAGTTACTTGATATTATTCTAAAATTGCTTGTCATTCAAAAAAATGAAAGGATTTAAACGATAAAAAATCACAAGGAAAAATGGATTTAGTTGCATTGATGGTTTTGGTTCTTTATTTGGGTCTCAGAAATGAAATAGAAAATTGTGTTCTTCCTCCTTTTCTATGATGTTCAGAATGAGTTAAATTTTTCGGAGCTATTTCCTGCTATCCGTTGCAATCTTTATTGGTAGTGAAAAACACCAATAAAGGATTTCCACTACCATCAGGGCTAGGGGTACGATGTTTGATTAAATTTTGAAAATAGTCATCTCCCTTAATCAATATTGGTCACCCCTCTTAATCTTCCGTCTGCTGACGGAGAGAAACTGAATCGTGGGTGAGCTTTAAACTGTTGGAAAAGAGATAGATTTTACTCAAATCAAGAATTTCTTCCGAAGTGAGATTAAAATTTCCCTCTTTGAAAGGGGATTAAGGGGATGACATTAATTATCTAATATATAGTAAAAACAAGCCCATAAACCAACAACAAAGCATCCATAAATGCAGCGCTAATTTTTTGCTTGCCTTCCATATATTGGTACAAATAAACCCACACAGAATTTACAATAATCAAACTGATTTTTAGCTCTAAAGAAAAGGGATAAAGCAAAGTAAAGAGATTTAGCAACAACAGCGCTACCCAAAAGGATTTCTTTTTACCAATTAGTTGAGGTAAAGTGTTTAGTTTTTTCAGGTCGGTTTCCATATCTCTCGCATCCGCTGGAATGGTTAACGCATAAAAGAAAAGTAAAAAAATCCACGCTCGACTTTCAAATGTATCTTGAAGAAGCGAAGGCAAAATCACTAAAACAAGCGTCCAAACAACGGCCACAAAAGCAGCTTTTAAAAAAGGAATTTCTCGCCAGTTGGAGATTACATATAACAGGGAGATGACTAAACAAGCACTCAGTAAAAGCAGGTTTCCAAGGTTAAACTTGAGTAAGAAAAAAAACAGAATTGAACTTGATAGCATTCCAATTAAACTTAATAATTGAATGATTCGTTGGTTTTTTGCAAGCCACTGACTTAATGGAAAATTTAATTGATTTTTTTGAAATTTATACAAACGATGAAAGTTGTATATACCAAGTACACTAAAGAAAATAGCGCTAGAATAACTCCATTTATCTTCCCAATTTGAATGCAATCCGAACGTGAAAACAAAAGAAAAAAGCGCCAATAAAATGGAAGAATTTTGAAAAAATAGCAGTCCAGATTGAATCATTTTACAGCAATTGTTGCATCACTTTTTCAACAGAAATGGATTGAATACACACACATGCATTCTTGCTTTTACAACTCGTGCAATTTTCATCATAGACCAGTGCAAGCGCATTTTTTCCTAAGGCTTTCCACCTTCCAGGATGAATAGGTTTGCGGGCTGAAAATAATCCGATTGCTTTAATTCCGCACAATCCCGCAATGTGATAAGGACCTGTGGAACAAGCAACTAAAGCGTAAGATTTTGAAATCAACAATTGGAGTTTATGCAAGGTCAGTTTTCCACTTGTATCAATGATAGCTGCGTTTTTGGGTAATAAATCTCTAAATAAAACGCCTTCATTTTCTGTTCCAGTGAAGCAAACCGTTTTTCCAGTTTTTACCAATTCCAAGGCCAGTTCAATGTATTTTTCTATAGGCCATTCAATAGCGCTTCCTTGCGATTTTGGGTGTAAAGTCACCACATTTTTAAAGTCCAACGAAGCGATTTCTAATGGAAGTTCCGTTGCTTGAACTTTGAAATTCACTCCGGCGTCTTGAATACTTGCAAAACTTGGAATTTCTTTTAATCCGAGTGGTTTTAGTAATTCAAAGTTGAGTTGTGCTTCGTGAAGGTCTGAGTTTTTGCGTGTGAAATCTACTTTTTTGTTGCAAGTGAGTAAATGAAATAAACGGTGTGAAGTTCCAATCCGTATAGGAATTTTCGCCTTTTTCGCTAAGGACGCAATTTCTTTATTTGGAAAAACATGAATGATGCAATCAAAAGCTTTCAATTGGTTCACCTTTTCTAAAGTCGGCTGATTGTTGAGTTGTTCAAGCGCAATAAATGAATCAATTACAGTAAAAGATTCGATAACACTTTGGGTATAATTTCTACCTAAAAATGTCAATTTGGCTGTTGGAAATTGATTTTTCAACCAAGCACAAAAAGGGAGTGTCAACAAAACATCACCAATGCTATCTGTTCGCGAAATAAGAATATTAGCGGGTTTCATTTAATGTTCTTAAAAGTGAATATTTTCGGTAAGTGGCAAAAGCGCTTAATTTTGATATTTGCCATCCTGTTTTTCCATCAAGAAAACCTCTTTTAAGAACAAAACTTTTGAAAAATTGTGCAGCCATTTTTAAGTAAACAGTAAATTGACCAACGTTTTTCCCTTGTTTAACTAATTCTCCAGCGGCGATTTTACTGAAATATTCAATTTGTTTGAGGTGATCTTCTTTGGTGTAATAGGAATAATGCAAAATATCACCTTTCAAAAATTCAACTTTTTCTTGTTTGGAGCCTTCTAATTTATCGTGCGGATTAACGCCTCCCCATTTTGCAAATTTCCGATTGACCAAGCGCACTTTCGTGTCGGGATACCATCCACAGTGTCTCACCCAAGAACCACAATAATTCGTCAAGCGATTCATTTCGTACAAGTTAACTTTTGGTTTTTCAGTGGATTTAACCTGTTTAATTGCTGATGCTAATTCTTCACTTAAAGCTTCATCAGCATCTAAGGATAAAATCCAATCATTGGAAGCTTGATCCATTGCGAAATTCTTTTGCTGAATGTGACCCTCAAACGGATTTTGAATCACTTTCGCTTGGTATTTTTCACAAATTGCTAGCGTTTTATCTTTTGAAAAAGAATCGACCACTAAAATTTCATCCGCTAATTCTTGAACAGATAAAAGACAGCGTTCAATGTTCCTTTCTTCATTGAAAGTGATAATTACAACTGACAATTTCATCTTATTTCGCTATTTCAACGCTTTTCCAAATAGCTTCTATTTCACGCAATGAATGGGTCCAACTAGTAGTTGAAGGTGCATCAACGTAGCCACTTACGCAAATAACTTTCTTTGTTCTTGGGTGAACGAAATGAAACGACCAGAATGCACCACCAGTTGAATAAGTGGAATTTCCTTTAAACTGAAACATTCCACGCATTTCAAAACCTTTGATTGTTTTATTAGAATTGGTTGTCATTGTCATTTCTGGATAAACAAATTCAGTCAATTGTGTTCCCATATACAATCCTTGAATTTCGTGTGGAACATTGTATTTCAGCATTGTATCTCTAGCTTGAAGTAGATTTTTAAGTTCCAATTGCGATTTATCTTTGAAATCGTATTGGTAAATCATTACACCAGAAAAAATTGCTCCAACATCTTGCGTGCCTGAACCTACAAATTCAATAGGACGCGATGCTGTGGGCATTTCGATTCTGTAGAAATTAGGACGAGTACTTACGATTTCAGCACCTTGTGGAAGTGCAATTTGAATACCGAAATTCTTTCTAAGTTTACTTTGAATGCGCTCGTCATCGTTGGATTTGAAATATTTCAGCAATCGTTTCCATTCCATATAATCAAATTCAGAATGCGCAAACTTCAGTCCTGACTGACAAGTTTCAACCAATTGATTCATATCTTTTGCAATCACTTCCACCACTAATTGATCGTCTGCCCAAACACTTTTGCGTTTTTGAATCGTTCCTTTTTTAATTTTCGCTTTCGCATCTAAAGTGATGAAAAGTATATTTCTGTGACGCTTAATCGCACCTTCAAAATTTGCTGGAGTGCGATGAATTAATTCAAAAGTTACCACGTCCGGAAAGTAGGGCATTATGAATTGGGTGAGATTTGTATCCAAACATTTTTTCAAATCAGAATTCCAAACGCCTTGGTCGCAAACCACTAAAATCTCTCCAACTTTTCCTGTAACGACCAATCCACCACTGTATCTTCGCTCATCACAAGCACCTAAAAATAGCGTGCAAGAAAGCAGTATAAACATCAAAAAACGCATATCTATAAGTTTATTTTACTCTAATTTTTTGACCAACGGTTAAACGACTGATGTTAATTCCTGGATTTATTTTTTTCAATTGATCCATCGTCATATTATGTCTTTGTGCGATTTTTACAAAAGTATCTCCAGAGCGAACATTGTAATATTTTTTAGTAACCGCTGGAGGTGTCGGTGTCGGGGCAACTTGTGGCGCTTCAGCAGTATACACCTTTAGTTTTTGCCCAACGTAAATACTTGTTGAACGCAAATTATTCCATTCCATTAAATTTTCAACAGTAACGTTGTACTTCAAGGCAATATTTTTGAGGTTTTCTTGTGATTTAACTTTGTGATAACTCAAATACAAGGGGACAGTTGGCGCTAGAGAATCTGTAGTACTAGAAGACCCCGCTTCTCCGTTGATAGTATCATTTATCGTAGGACTTTGAATGATTGTAGGCGTAACAATTACAGGCGAATAAATTGATTTTTCTAATTTATACAAAGAATCTTCCATTCCTGCTAAAGTGCTAATCAAGTAGTTTGGTCCTGAAATGCAGCGTCCTTTTTCAGATTTTGGAATGAATGTCGTTTTGTAAACTGGATTTAAAGCTTTGATTTCATTCAAGTCCCAATTTAAAAGTTTAGCTATTGTATTCATGTGAACTGCTTCGCGCAAGCAAACGGTATCTAAATGGATATAGTGAATTTTAGCTTCCATCGGAATGATATTATGTTCCGCGTGATAAGTTAAAAGGTAAGCTGCTGCAATAAAATTCGGAATATAGCCTTGTGTTTCAGAAGGTAAATACGGACGAATTTCCCAATAAGTTGTTTTGTTTCCAGAACGTTTTATGGCTTTATTTACATTTCCAGGTCCAGCGTTGTAAGCAGCCAAAGCAAGGTTCCAATCGCCATAGATTCCGTATAATTTTTTTAAGAATTTACAAGCCGCATCTGTCGCTTTATCAGGATCCATTCGGTCGTCAATGTAGTTGTTTTCTTCTAAACCATATTGTAAACCAGTTCGATACATAAATTGCCATAATCCTAAAGCGCCCGCTCTTGATTTCACTTGTGGTCTTAAACCACTTTCAATCACTGCTAAGAAACGTAATTCTTCGGGTAAGCCGTATTCAATTAATTTTTCGCGAAACATATCGAAATACAAAGCAGAACGACCAAGTACTATGCGCGCAAAACTTCTTCTTTTTGATGCGAAAAATCGGATTGTCGAGAGCGTAATTGGGTTGCAGTCCATTGGAAATGTGGACATCTGATTGATTTTTTCTAAGCGTTGACAGTAAATTTCGTCAGAAAAAAGTGGTGCTTCGTTTGGTTCGTAATTTAAAGCGTTAATGATTGAATCGTAGCGTTTGTCATTTACGTAGTCAGCATAAAATAAATTCAAACTTTGTTCTACCGTATTAATAAATGCAATAGGGTTGAGATCGTTTTTATTGTAATTGTGTGGTAGTTGAGCAAAGATTTGCCCGAGAAATAAAATGGAAAAAAGTATGCTTATTGTTTTAATCATTCTTTTAATTTCTCAATGCTTTTTGCAAAGTCAAATAACGCTTGCTCAGCAAAATGGGTTGTCATTAATTGTAATCCGAAAGGTAAACCATTAGAGTGAATTGTCAAAGGAATACTTATTGCAGGATTACCTGTAAGGTTGGCGTGAACTGTAAAAATATCTTGTAAATACATTTGAATCGGATCTTTTACTGCGTCTTTTTCAAATGCTGTTGAAGGTGTGGTAGGCATAATTAAAACATCCACTTGCGCTAACATTTCATTGGTTTTGTCTTGTAAAACACGTCTAACTTTTTGAGCTTTTGTGTAATACGCATCGTAATATCCGTGAGATAGCACAAACGTTCCAGTCATAATTCGACGTTTAACTTCTGGGCCGAAACCTTCACTTCTTGATTTAATATAAGTTTGTTCCACTCCTTTAGCTTCTGAACTTCTGTGTCCGTAATGAACGCCATCGAAACGAGATAGGTTGGAGGAAGCTTCTGCAGTTGTTAAAACATAATAAGTAGGAACTAAGTAATCAAGATAAGGAAAACTCAATTCAACAATTTCGTGTCCGTCGTTTTTCAATCCTTCGATTGTTTTGTCGAGATGATGTTTTACTTCTGCATCTAAACCAGGATTTGAAATATATTCTTTAATGATCCCAATTCTGCTGTTAGGAACTTTAGTTAAAGTTTTTAATGTTAATTCTTTAGAAGAAGTGGTTGCGTCCATTTCATCTTTTCCACCCATAATTTGGAGTAAAAGTGCAGCATCTTCTAAGTTATTTGTGAATGTTCCAATTTGGTCGAAAGAAGAAGCATAAGCAATTAAACCATAGCGACTGATTCTTCCATAAGTTGGTTTTAATCCGTATGTTCCTGTCCAAGAGGCAGGTTGACGTACAGAACCACCTGTATCACTCCCTAAAGAAACGGTACAAAGATTAGCCGAGACTGCAACTGCAGAACCTCCCGATGATCCACCTGGGACATAATTCTTTTTCCAGTTATTTTCAACCGAACCAAAAGCTGAATTTTCGTTTGAACTTCCCATCGCAAACTCATCGCAATTTAATCTTCCGATTACAATAGCATCTTCATCAATTAAACGTTGAAGTGCTGTTGCTGTATAAAGCGATTCAAACCCTTCCAATATTTTGGATGAAGCTGAAACTTTATGATTTTTATAGCAGATATTATCTTTGATTCCGATAACAACACCGGCTAATTTTCCAGCTGTACCGTTTTTTATCTTTTCATCTACGATTTGTGCCTGCACTTTTGCTGAGTCAGTAAACACTTCTAAGAATGCATTGAGGTGTTTATGTTCATCAATTTTTCCCAGAAAATATTCCGTTATTGATAATACAGATTCACCGGATAGCAATGCTTCCTTTACTTCTTTAATCGTACGATACATAAGATTTATTTATCGTCAGTTGTTACAATGTCTTTCGATTTTTCTGATTCACCTTTAGATGCATCTTTAAATTCTTTAACACCTTGTCCTAAACCTTTCATTAATTCAGGAATTTTTTTTCCACCAAAGAAAAGTACAACAATCACTAGGATAATTATCAAACCTTGCCCTGGACCTACTACTAATGCGAACATAACTATCTTTTTTTTGTAAAATTAATCGTTTTTACTTAGAATACTGATTCCTTAACAAATTACAACTTTCTAGCAACTTCTACTTCTTCAAATGCTTCTACTATATCGCCAATTTTGATGTCATTGAATTTATCGATATTCAAACCACACTCGTAATTGTTTTTAACCTCACGAACATCGTCTTTGAATCGTTTTAATGAACCTAATGTTCCAGTGTGAACAACGATTCCATCGCGGATAACTCGGATTTTTGAAGAGCGTTTGATAATACCATCCATAACGTAACATCCTGCAATTGTTCCCACTTTCGTGATGTCGAATGTTTCGCGAATTTCTGCAGAACCAATGATTTTTTCTTCAATATCTGGTGATAACATTCCTTCCATCGCTGCTTTCAATTCTTCAATTGCTTTGTAGATAATGGAGTACAAACGAATATCAATTTGTTCAGCCTCCGCTAATTTACGTGCACCAATAGATGGACGAACTTGGAAGCCAATAATTACAGCATCCGATGCAGAAGCTAAATTCACATCCGCCTCAGTAATTGCACCAACACCTTTGTGAATAACATTCACTTGAATTTCTTCTGTAGACAAGTTAATCAAAGCATCAGATAATGCTTCAATTGAACCATCTACGTCACCTTTAACGATAATATTTAATTCTTTGAAGTCTCCAATTGCCAAACGACGACCGATTTCATCCAAAGTAATATGTTTAGTTGTACGCAATCCTTGTTCACGGTACAATTGTTCACGTTTCTGAGCGATGGTTTTTGCTTCTTTCTCATCATCCATTACATTGAACTTGTCACCTGCACTAGGTGCACCGCCAATACCTAAAACAGATACTGGTTGCGCTGGACCTGCTTCTGATAATGCTTTTCCGTGTTCGTCATGCATCGCTCTAACACGACCATAGTGACGACCAACCAAAATTACATCTCCAACTTTCATTGTTCCAGCTTCTACTAACATGTTTGTTACGAAACCTTTTCCTTTATCTAATGAGGATTCAATTACAGTTCCAACAGCATTTTTGTTTGGATTCGCTTTCAAATTCAACATCTCAGCTTCCAATAAAACTTTATCTAAAAGCAAATCAACATTAAGATTTTGTTTAGCTGAAATTTCTTGTACTTGGTATTTTCCACCCCAATCTTCTACTAAGATATTCATAGCAGAAAGTTGTTCGCGGATTTTATCAGGATTTGCTCCTGGTTTATCAATTTTGTTGATGGCAAAAATCATTGGTACGTTAGCTGCTTGAGCGTGAGAAATTGCCTCTTTTGTTTGTGGCATCACGTCATCGTCAGCTGCCACTATGATAATCGCGACGTCAGTTACTTGGGCACCACGAGCACGCATTGCAGTAAAGGCTTCGTGACCCGGTGTATCCAAGAAGGTCATTTTACGATTATCTTTCAAAGTAACCGAATAAGCACCAATATGTTGGGTAATACCACCAGCTTCACCAGCGGTAACATTTGCATTTCGGATTTTATCCAATAATGATGTTTTTCCATGGTCAACGTGACCCATTACTGTTATGATTGGCGGACGATCTATTAAATCTTCTTCCTTATCTTCAACAGTTTGAATAGCTTCTTGTACTTCTGCACTAACAAATTGAGTTTCATAACCAAATTCATCTGCAACAATTTGTATTGTTTCTGCATCTAAACGTTGGTTAATGGAGGCAAAAATTCCAAGTGACATGCACACAGAAATTACCTGTGTCGGTTGCACACTCATCATGGAAGCAAGCTCAGAAACTGTAACGAATTCTGTCAATTTCAAGATTTTATCTTCCAACTCAGCTGCTGCCATTTCTTCTTGGCGACGTTGAGCAAAAGACTCTCGTTTAATTTTTCTATTCTTAGAAGATTTAGACTTTCCTCCTTGATTCGAAAGACGCGCTAAAGTATCTTTAATTTCTTTTTGAATATCGCGTTCAGTAACTTCTTTCTTCTCTACTTTTGGAGCGCCAGGTTTGGTGTTATTGAACTTATTTTGATTGTTTTGATTATTATTTTGGTTGTTTCCTTGTGTTGCTGGCTTGTTTGGATCACTAGCAGCTGGAGTTTCGACCTTTTTAATTCTTTTTCTCTTTCTCTTTGAGTTTGCACTTTCGTGCGAAGGACTTGTTGACTTTGGTTTTTCTACCGGTAACTCGATTTTACCTAGTACGGTTGGACCTGTTAAAACTTGACGTTCAAAACGAATGGTTTCAATTTCTTTTGGTGCTTCAACTACAGGCTCTGCAGATTTTTCAACTTTAATTTCGGCAGGTTTAACCTCTTCTTTATCTACAACTGATTTTTGTTGATCAACTTTTTGTTGATTTACTTTCGGACTATCGTATTTTTTCTTGTCTGGACGTGTTTTTTGATTAATAGCATCTAAGTCAATTTTTCCAACGATTTGGACACCTTCTTTTTTATCCTCTTGAACTTCTTTTGATACTTCAACAATGGTTTCTGTAACTTCATTGTTTTGAATTATTGGCTCAGAAACTGGTGTATCAACCAACGACGTTTCTTTTTCAATTGCTTGTTTTGCAATTGGTTTAGACTCTAAAACTTGTCTTTTTATTTCCTCAAAATTCAAATCTGTATCATCTTCTTCCTCTTCAACCTCTACTGATTTTTCAATTTCATCTTGAGGCTTGTCTTTTAATGATAGTGTTTCTCTTTTTTCTCCTCTTCTAGGATTGACAACCTTAGATTGTTCTTTAAGATCGTGATCGGCTGCAAATTCTTGACATAAAAGGTCATAATGTTCTGGTTCCAAACGTGTATTTGGGTTCGAATCAATTTTCAATCCTTTTTTGTCAAGGAAGTCCACCAAGGTTGGTAACCCAACATTTAATTCGCTTGCTGCCTTTCCTAATCTTATTGGTTTTCCTGCCATTTTATTCTATTTCTCCTTAATTGTTCAAAGTTATTCAAATTCTGCTTTCAAAATTCGGAATACTTCTTCTATTGTTTCTTTTTCTAAATCAGTACGTTGTACAAGATCGTTTACACCAATTTCAAGCACTGATTTTGCTGTATCGCAACCGATAGCTTTCAATTCATCAATAATCCAGCTGTCTATTTCATCCGCAAACTCTTCTAAGTCAACATCTTCAACATCAACCTCTCCATCACGATAAACATCAATTTCATAACCACAAAGTCTTCCTGCTAATTTAATATTATTACCTCCTTTACCTATAGCTAAAGAAACTTGGTCCGGGCGTAAAAATACCTTTACACGTTTATCTTCTTCCATTACTTCCATGGAAGTAACCTTAGCCGGTGAAAGAGATCGTTGTATAAGCAATTGATTATTGGTAGTATAATTGATAACATCTATATTTTCGTTTCTCAACTCACGTACAATTCCATGAATACGAGAACCTTTCATTCCAACGCAAGCTCCAACTGGATCAATACGGTCATCGTAGGATTCAACAGCAACTTTAGCTCTTTCTCCTGGTTCACGAACAATTTTCTTTATGGTAATTAAACCATCAAATACTTCTGGCACTTCTAACTCAAATAAGCGCTCCAAAAACTCTGGAGCAGTACGTGAAAGAATAATTACTGGTGAGCTATTGCGCATATCCACTTTGGAAACGACAGCACGAACAGACTCTCCTTTTTTGAAGAAGTCGGCGGGTATTTGCTCTGATTTTGGTAAAATCAACTCATTGTTATCATCGTCCATAACCAAAATTTCTTTTTTCCAAACTTGGTAAACTTCGCCAGTAACGATTTCGCCAATTCTTTCTTTGTATTTTTTGTATAAATGATCTTTCTCTAATTCTAAGATTCTAGAAATCAAGTTTTGACGAAGTGAAAGAATATTTCTTCTTCCGAAGTCAGCAAATTTGAATTCCTCTGTCACTTCTTCTCCGATTTCAAAATCTGGTTCAATTTTAATCGCATCTGAATAAGCTATTTCCGTGTTAGGGTCTTCAACCTCTCCATTGTCAACTATTTCTTTATTTAAGAAAATTTGAACGTCTCCTTTGTCGATGTTTACGATGATATCAATATGCTCGTCGGTGTTAAATTTTTTCTTTAACATGGCACGAAAAACATCTTCAAGCACATGTTGCATCGTTTGCTTATCAATGTTTTTTAATTCCTTAAACTCCGAAAACGAGTCTACTAATTCAGCACTGTTCATAAATTATTATTTAAATGATATAACAATATTTGCTTCTTTAATCTCAGTAAGCATTATTTCATAAATTACTTCTACTTTTTCTTTTTTCTTTTTTCCTTCCAATAATTGCATCTCTTCAGTAGAAAGAATGATTTTTTCATCTGCTACCTTAACAATTTCTCCTTCAATAGTGCGACCATCTTTTGTTTTCACATTGATTGTTCGCCCAACGTTTTTGATGTATTGATTGATATGTCTAAAAGGTTTGTCTAAACCTGCTGAAGAAACGTGTAATTCAAAGTCTGCCTTTTCTCTATCCAAGTTGTGTTCTACGTTTCGGGAAACTGAAACACAATCGGCAACAGATACACCTCCATTGATTTTGTCAATCTCAATTCGAATGACATTGGTGGAAGAAATAGTCATCTCAACAACATACAAACCGTTGTCCAATTCTTGAATTCTTTCTTCTACTAAACGCTCAATTTCTTTTCTATCAATCATACTCAACAAAAGAGGGGACTTTCGTCCCCTCTCATTTTAGTTCCATAAATCTTATGCAAATATAGTAATTAAATTGAAATAAAAAATAGTAATTTGATAAAAAAATGACTCTACCTTTGCTTTATGCTTTTTGAAATTGATAATAAAATAGTTTCCACAGAGATTTTTTCGAAGAAATTTGTGTGTGATTTGAATGCGTGTAAAGGGGCTTGTTGCGTGGAAGGCGATGGTGGTGCACCAATGACGGAGCAAGAAATTGAAAATATTTCCACTCATTTAGATAAGTTAAAACCTTACATGCGCGAAGAAGGATTAGAAGTGATTGCTGAAAACGGAATTTTTTACACCGACAAAGAGGGCGATCCTGTGACGACCTTGGTCAATAATAAAGAATGTGCGTTTGTGTTTTTTGATGAAGAAAATAAAGCAAAATGTTCGATTGAACATGCTTACAACAAAGGCGAGATTGATTTCAACAAACCTTTATCGTGTCATTTATATCCAATTCGCACCAAGAAAATTGGTGAATACACTGCAATCAATTACGAAGAATGGGATATCTGCAAAGCTGCTTGTGCTTGTGGTGAAAAACTAAATGTTCCTGTGTATAAATTCTTGAAAGGCCCACTAACTAGAGCTTTTGGAGCAGATTTTTTCAATGAGTTGGTTGCGATTGATAAGGAGTTGAGTTGAATAAAATGATTTATTTAAACGGTAACACATTTATCAGCTTAAATTTTAAGCTTCAAATCACAAGAAAAAATTACATCTTTAAGTGAAGTTTTTGTAAAAAACTTATTTCGAGATTTCAATCTTCAACCTCTTCCCTTTTACTTTTTCGTGGCGAATGGTTGCAAGAAGCGATTTTACATGGTCTCTTTTCACAGCAGCATAAGCGGCAAAATCAAGCACCGTAATCAAACCAATTTCTTCTTTCAATAAGTTTCCTTTTTGACCTAAAAATCCAACAATATCGATTTTATTGATTTTGTCTTTTTTCCCGCCACTAAAATAAAGTGTCACCCAAGGACTTGCAACTGGATGAGGTAAGTTTGTTGGAACTTTAAATTCAGCTCGTGGAACTTCCAAATAATCAGGCGTGTTTTCGTCTTTGTTGAGCAATAAATACGAAGAACCATTCGTTTTCATTCGCGCCGTTCGACCATTTCGGTGAATAAATGCTTCTTCGCTGTGTGGAAATTGAAAATGAACAACATGCTGAATTTCTGGAATGTCCAAACCGCGAGAACCTAAATCGGTACAAATCAACGTGTGGTAACTTCCATTTCGAAACTGAATCAATGCACGTTCGCGCTCGTCTTGTTCCATTCCTCCGTGGTAAATTATTGAATCGTAACCGTTGTCGTACAAATGATTGCGAACGGATTCGGTGGCTTCTCTGAAATTGCAAAACACAATCGTTAATTCTCCTTTGAACGAACATAATAAATCGAAAAGCTTGTAGAATTTATTGCTGTTGCGAACAGGATAATTCCAAAAAGTAATCGCTGGATCTTCCGAATTTGCTAAGTGATTGACAATTGCAGGATTTCTAAAAGCTAAATAATCAGGGAATTCTTTATGTTCTGTGGCAGAAACCAAAGTCGTAAATTCCAAGGCGTATAATTCTTGATAAATGTATTTTATTTGATCTTCAAATCCAAATTCCAAACTTTTATCGTATTCATCTACAACGAATTGCGTTACTTTTGATAAATCTAAGGTATTTCTTGAAATGTGGTCGCAAATTCTTCCGGGCGTTCCAATTAAAACCGCTGGTGCTTCCTTCAAGCTTTTCTTTTCCACAGACATCGAGTGACCGCCGTAGCAAGTCAACACTTTGAAATTGGTTTTCATCGCGCGAAAAACACCCTCAATTTGTATCGCTAATTCACGTGATGGCGCTAAAATCACAGCTTGAATTTCTTTTGAACTTACATCGAGTTTCAAATATAAGGGCAATAAAAAGGCAAATGTTTTTCCTGAACCTGTTTGCGAAAGAATCATCAGATTACGCTCGGATTCACTTTTCGTAAGTATTTCTTGTTGCAATTCATTTAGTTCTGAAAATCCTATGTTAGAAAGAACGTTATTGATTTGTTGTTTTGAACTCATGTTGCAAAGATAGTTGGAGATACTTAAACTAATACATGTCAAAGCGTTTTGGATTTTAAAATCCTTTTGGCTGATATAATGAACGCTAACTATATGTCTAGAAAAACCACTTCTTTCATTCCATAAGTTTCAATTTTATTCGACTTTTCAATTATCAGTTTACCTTCATCACTTGTACCAATTATCTTTCCATAAAATTCACCGTTTTCATCTTTATATCTTTTTAACTCATTCATTTGAAACAAGTTGTTTTCATATTCTTTTTTTAGTAAATCAGAATTATTATCAAATTGAAATAGTAGATTCATCTCCTGAGCTAAGAAAGCTAAAAATGATTTTGGCTCAACTGTTTTTTTTGTTTCAAGTAGTAAACTTGTTGCATTTAAATTTTCAAAAGAAGTTTGATTTAAATTTACGCCAATTCCAATAATTGAACAGTTAATTTTTGATCCTTGAAGTTGATTTTCTATTAAAATACCAGCGATTTTTTTTCCTGCAACAACTATATCATTCGGCCATTTTACTTGAACTTCAATGTTAAATTTTCTTAATGTTTCTATAAGTGAAAGACTAGTTGCCCAAGTCAATGTAGCCTGCCTATCTACTGACAGATTGTCGGATTTAAAAATAAAGGATGATAACAGGTTTTTTCCTGATTCTGACAACCAAATGTTTCCTCTTTGTCCTTTTCCTTGTGTTTGAACATCTGCCATTATTACCGAACCATTTTGACAAAGGTTCTCTGAAAGCAACTTGGCAGCAAAATTGTTGGTTGAATCTATCTCTGATAAATGAATGATTTCTTTTCCGAAAAGAGCTTGTATCACCTTAATACTTTAATGGTTCAAGTCAAAATTAAAATTTATCCCTTAGATTTGTGAAACAACAAAAAATAAATGCGAAAAACAAAAAGTATAACTGAGTCGGAATTATTGTGTAAAACGATAGTTGAAGGAATGCAAGAAAATAAAGCTAAAAATATTGTGGTATTAGATTTACGTCATTTAACAAGCTCAGTTTGTGACTTTTTTGTGATCTCAAGTGGTGATTCAAGTACACACGTAGATGGTATCTCAAATGCTACATCACGATTCACAAGAAAAATTCTTCAAGAAAAACCATGGCATATTGAAGGTAAAAACAATAGTGAATGGATTTTGTTAGATTACATAGATGTTGTTGCACACATTTTTTACAAAGATGCAAGAGGTTTTTACCAAATAGAAGAGCTTTGGTCTGATGCAATCAGAACAGATATACCAAATTTAGATTAATAAATTATGTCAGAAGATAAGAAAAAAAATCCATTTTCAATTTATTGGATTTACGCTGCTTTGGGAGTTGCTTTAATAGCCTTTCAAATTTACATGAATACTGGTGGGCACGCCACAATAAAATACAGAGAGACATTTTTTGAACTTGTAGATAAGCAAGGAGTAAAAAATGTTAAAATTGTTAATCAAAGCCATGCTGAATTTAAGCTAACAGCCAAAGGCATTGAGCTTGTTAAAAAAGCAAATAAAGGCGAGTTTGTGGAAATGAGAAAAGAGCTTGCAAAAGGAACTTCTGTTAAAAATAAAGAGGTAACTTTTGAGTTAGAAAACATAGGTAACCACATGAATTTCGAAAAATCATTAGATGACAGAGGTTATCATAAATATGAGAATGTTAACGAAGTTAATTATGTTGGACAAATATTAAGTTATTTGTTACCATTCGCACTAATTATTATTATTTGGATTTTCGTAATGCGAAGAATGGCTGGTGGTTCAGGTGGTGGTGGTCAGATTTTCAACATTGGAAAATCGAGAGCACAAGTTTACGAAAAAGGAAAAACAACTAATATCACTTTTAAAGACGTAGCAGGTTTACAGGGTGCTAAAGAAGAAATTGTTGAAATTGTTGAGTTTCTTAAAAACCCAAAAAAATATACTGAGCTAGGTGCGAAAATTCCAAAAGGAGCTTTACTAGTTGGCCCTCCAGGAACAGGAAAAACCTTACTTGCAAAAGCAGTTGCTGGTGAAGCAAAAGTTCCGTTCTTTTCTTTATCTGGTTCCGATTTTGTTGAAATGTTTGTTGGAGTTGGGGCTTCAAGGGTGCGCGATTTATTCCGCCAAGCAAAAGAAAAAGCACCATCTATAATTTTTATTGATGAAATTGATGCAATTGGAAGGGCAAGAGGTAAAAACAATGGTTTTAACTCAAATGATGAACGTGAAAATACCTTAAACCAATTATTGACAGAAATGGATGGTTTTGGTACTAATTCGGGTGTAATTATTATTGCTGCTACTAACAGAGCAGACGTTCTTGACAGTGCTTTGATGCGCGCTGGACGTTTTGATAGACAGATCTACGTTGACATGCCAGACATTAATGAGCGCAAGGAAATTTTTGCGGTGCATTTAAAACCAATTAAATTAGAACCAAATATTGATGTCGATTTCTTGGCAAAACAAACACCTGGCTTTTCAGGGGCTGATATAGCAAACTTGTGTAATGAAGCTGCATTAATTGCTGCAAGAAACGATAAAAAACAAGTTGAGAAACAAGATTTCCTAGATGCTGTTGACAGAATTGTTGGAGGGCTTGAGAAGAAAAATAAAATCATTACTCCCGAAGAGAAAAAATCAATTGCTTATCACGAAGCAGGACATGCAACAATTTCCTGGTTATTAGAACATGCTCACCCACTTATAAAAGTTACTATAGTTCCTCGAGGACAATCGTTAGGAGCTGCTTGGTACTTACCCGAAGAAAGAAGTATTACAACTACCGAACAAATTTTAGATGACATGTGCTCAACACTTGGTGGTCGTGCAGCTGAATTAGTTACTTTTGGGAAGATTAGTACAGGAGCATTAAGTGACCTAGAAAAAGTTACAAAGCAAGCATATGCAATGGTATCCATATACGGCTTAAATGATAAAATAGGAAATATTTCATATTATGACTCTCAAGGTAGAGATTCTTTCACCAAACCCTACTCTGATGATACTGCAAAGACAATCGACGAAGAGGTAAGTAAACTAATTGAAAGTCAATACCAGCGAGCAATTCAACTATTAAAAGAAAATAAAGATAAACTACAAGCTTTAGCTGAAAAACTTTTAACGTCTGAGGTAATATTCAAAGAAGATTTAGAAACTATTTTTGGAAAACGTCAATGGGATAAAGATGCTACAATTGTATCAGATGAATCGGTAATTGAAGATAATATCTCTGAACAACCAGCTCTTACTAGTGACGAATCAATCAAAGGATCAATAGATGAAGCAAACAGTTCTACTGAGTCAAATAATCATGAACCTATCTAATGGATTGGATTTGTATACATACTACTACTGATGTTTTTCTATTTGAGCAATTAAAAATGGTACTTGATGCTCACAATATCAATTTTAAAGAGCGTAATACTGTTTCTTCAATGTATAATAATTTTGGGAGCTACGAACTTTACATCAACAAAGAATATAGAGAAGAAGTAGAAAAAATCTTGAAAGATGTCACTGGGTAATTTAGGCACAAGAACTTTAACAGGTATTGTATTTGCATTCGTTGTTATTGGTTCTATTTTATGGAGCCCTTACGCTCAGACAGTAGTTTTTTCAGTATTTATGGTACTTGGTCTGATTGAATTTTATCGAATGTTTAATAATGATAAAATTGTAAGCGTTAGTTCCGAAATTGGTATTTTTATTGGTTTATTTATTTTTACATTATTGGTTGGAATAAGTGCGAGAATACTACCTATAATTTCAATCACTGTCATATTTCCTTTATTCTTTACATTAGTGTTAAGTGAATTATGGAAAAAAAAAGAAAATCCAATAGTTAATATTTCCGTTCTAGTTTTTGGTATAATTTACATTGTTATACCCTTCTATCTAACAATTGATTTAAACCTTCGTGACACCTCCTACTTGCCCGCTGTTGTTGGAATGTACTTATTGATTTGGACAAATGATTCCTTTGCATTTTTAACAGGAAGAGTTTTTGGAAAAACAAAATTATTTGAACGAATTTCTCCAAAAAAAACATGGGAAGGTACTATCGGCGGTATACTATTTACCTTAATTTTTGGATATATTATTGGTGCATTTATAAACAAAGGAGAAGAGGTTTTTTGGATGATTTCTGCAATAATTATTGCTCCATGTGCAATTTATGGTGATTTATTAGAATCTTTGTTTAAACGAAGTCTAAATATTAAAGATACAGGTTCAATTCTTCCAGGACATGGTGGAATATTAGATAGATTTGACGCAGCTTTATTTGGAATTCCATTCTTTTATTGTTGGTCAATGATTTACAATTACTGGTAAAAACAAACTATGAAATTACACAGAGAAGGTTATGGTATTATGCTAGGTACAGTTGTTCTAATTACTGCTCTGAGCATTCTAAACTATTGGGGATTCAAAATACATGAGTTATTATCACTTTTTATTTTGATAGAATTGGTACTTATTACATTCTTGATCTTGGTTGTTCAATTTTTTAGAATTCCATCACGTTTATGTACTTTTGGTGAAAACGATATTGTTTGTCCCGCAGATGGCAAAATTGTTGTAATTGAAGAAACACAAGAAAATGAATACTTTAATGACAAAAGAATTCAAATTTCTATATTTATGTCTCCATTAAATGTACACGCCAACTATTATCCAATAAGTGGAATAACTAAATATGTGAAATATCATCCAGGTTTGTTTTTAGTTGCTTGGCACCCAAAAAGTAGCACTGATAATGAACGTTCAACGATTGTTGTTGAAAACAAAAATGGTACTGAACTACTCTTTAGACAAATCGCTGGTGCAGTAGCAAGAAGAATCTGCTACTATGCCGAAGTAGGAAACGAAGCGAAACAAGCTGAAGAATTTGGATTTATAAAATTTGGCTCAAGAATTGATGTTTTCTTACCAATTGGCACTAAAATCGATGTCAAGGTTGGAGACGTTGTTAAATCTAAGTTAACGCGTTTGGCAACATTTAAATAATTTATTAACTTTACAAAAATTAGGAACTATGAAAAAGATTTTTTTAGCATTAGCTTTGACAACATTTGTTGGTTCAATGGCAACTACAGCTTACGCAGCTGCAAACGGAATTGAAGTTGTTAAAAACGACGACAAAAAGAAAAAGAAAAAGAAAAAAGGTGCTTGTTGTGCTTCTCAAACTAAAGCTTCTTGCTCTTCTACAGAGAAAAAAGCTTGTTGTACTAAAAAGGCAGCAAACTAATTAACAACTTTTAAGATAAAAACCATCAATCAAAAGATTGGTGGTTTTTTTTTGGGTGTTCGCAATCGTGACAGAAAAATACTTGAATGTTGAAAATCAAAATTTAATCGAAGCGAGAGCTATTTTGTGAATATTAGCGAACAATCTTCGGCCTTGAATTTTTGGTTTTAGCTACTGTACTGAAACTTGTAATTTTTAAAATTTCTGCAAGAACATTTTTAAAAAATTTCAGTTTCAGAAAGGAATTAAAATTGTTCTATACGAGTTATAAACACATGTATAACAACAATTTGCGAACAAAAAGAATTTCATAGCCTTGATTTTTCAACTCTTTTTCATCAAGGAAAAAGAATGGCAAAATGAAATTATTAGCTCAATTTGGGATTTTCATTAGAATTATGATTTTAAATATTGGTGGTAAAAATGCGCACAATCATTTTTTTTAAATCAATTTTATTATCCACAGAATTTCTTTTAATTATAATAAATTCTTATTTTTATTATAATGAACGATACAACACAATATTGGCAAAGTTATCTTAAAGGTGACAATGACGCACTTGCCAAATTGTACGTGGAGTTATTTGAACCATTAGTTCTTAAAGCTATATTTTATACCAAAAAACCTGAAATTGCTCGGGACATTGTAAGTAGTTTATTCGTCTCTTTATTGGAATTGGACAAAGAAGTAAGACAATCGAGTTGGAATAAAATTGAAAACCATCAAGCTTTGTTATTGGCGATAGTTAGAAATAAATGTTTAGATTTCTTAAAAATTACACAAAATCGAGAGCGAATAAACAATGAAATTTTAGTTGAAACAAGCTCCAACGTTGAAAAGATAGATATGATTGCACATTTGACTACTTGTATTCAAGAATTAAAACCAGATGAAAAACAATTGATGGAGTTACATTTAAAAGGTTATAGCAACCATGAAATTTCTTTAAAGTTAAACCTAAGTGAAAAAACAGTTCGAAATAAATTGAGTTTAACAAGAAAGTCTATTTGGAAATTGTGGCACCAAATGATTCTACTAATTGCTTTCGTATGGAGCTAAAAGATATAAAGAAGCTTTTAGATAATCCTGCTCAACTTCAAGTTGAAATAGAAATACTACGCTCAAATGCCAACGTTTCTGAAGAAATAAATGGTTTCATTGTACTTTACGATAGTTTTGAAGGGGACTGCGAAGCCATTAAGAAGTATCTAAGTTCTACTAAAACACAAATTCTTGCGCCTTTGCAAGCAAAATCAACTTCATTTTCGTTTTTAAAATATGCTGCTGGAATTGCATTCTTAATGGGCCTTGGTGGTTATTTCTATTACTATTCAACTCCTGCAAATAATCTAACTTCAAAAACTGCTGATAAAAAAGAATTTTTCGTTGAACCTGGAATTCCTATCTACATGAGCGAAAATCCAAAAATAGCTTGGGGAACATTGATGTTTGCAATGAAAAAAGAAAGTACTTCAAAAGCAATTTCAGAATGGCAAAAAATTCAAAAAATTGCACCTGAAAATGATACCGTTCTTTATTTTGGTGGTCTTGTTTATTTCAACGCGAATCAAATACAAAAAGCTGAAAAATATTTTAAGCAAAACCGTCAAATTCAAAGTACATACAACGACCGTTCACTTTATTTCATAGCAATGATCGATTGGAAACGAAACAAGCGAGAAGAAGCAAAGAAAAAGTTACTTCAACTCACTTCTTCAACAGATTTAGAGCTTAAAAAAGCTGCTAAGAATCGTATTGAAGAAATTGATAACACTTCAGAATGAGTGTATGCAATTGTAAATACTTTCCTTTAACATAAATGACAACCTTCATTCATAAAAAAATGGTAAAACTTTTTTCAATGGAAAGACCACTCTTTAATAAAGATTCCTCCTTTCAGTACCAATGACAACATTTGATTGTTAAACTAAAGTTCCTCTTTTTTTAAAGATTCCTCACTCCGTTCGGAAGGACCTTTTCATCAAGGAGGATTGCGAAAATGCTACGCATTTTCGCTTACTTCCCTAACCCAAAAGTCATTCCGAACAAGGTGAGGAATCTTAGTAGTTGTCATTTCAACCTATGTGTTTTTTTAAGGAAATTACCTAACACAATAGTATTTCAACTAATAGTTTTTCTAATGAAAAGATAACTCGAAGCAGCCTCAAAAAAAGAAATATTGGAATAAAAGCATACACTTAATTTCAATTTTTTCGCTGGCGTTTTCTATTACAACTAAAAGAAATAGATACATTGCATTATTGACAATTCTACTTTCCTGCATAGCTGGCTCGCAGGATTCCACCTCAGACAGAAATTCCCATCATCGGTGCAAAGAAAAATCAAGGTAGTGCAATCAGTTTGTAATTTGGCATTTTGTTCTTTTACAACGTAGTTTTAGTGAACACGCTCGATTTTGTAAATTAAGAATTTTGGATGTTGTACAAATTCGTTCCCATCAAGACACTTACAGAGAGGGCTATCAATAACCAACATTCTTATGCGCTTATAAAACTTTCAAGCATAATTGTTATTCATTCGCAAATATCACAAAAACGCAGGTGGCTTACGAATTTCAATCTTCGCATCTTTGAATACGGACGATGTGTTGCGAATGCTGAACAAGAAACTTTTATTGCCTCCGATTGTTGTCCAGAAAAAGGAAAGCGCCCAACAATGCATGTTGCGATTTAAGGAGAAATAAAGGTTGGTCACTTCAAATTCTTGTAAATTCAAGTTTAAATTACCAGAAATATTCCAACGCTTGGTAAAACTCATATCACCATTCAACACTAACGTTTGAACTTGATTATTTTTCTTTGGAGAAAGCGTATTTATTGACTGATTAGCATTGATTGTATATACGTGTGAGAGCGACATTTTCCAAGGAATATCGAAGTAAATCGCACGTTCAGGATACAATGCAAAATAATTGAAATCACTGTTCCAATTGGTGTTTAATCGTTCACCCGTTTCCTGAATTTTTTTTCGGTCTTTTGGTGGGGCGATCGTTAAGGCAGTTGTGAGTCCAGTATTTAAAAAACGACCCAAATTCTGAGATTGATTTAAAGCGTAATTCCCTAATATTTTACCAGTTTCTACATCCCATGCATACGGACTAAAGGTGGCATTGGAAACAAAGTTTAACCAATCTACAGGACTAATTCTTAGAGCAAGTGTGATATTCGATAAATTCATCGAATCTTTCATAAAATCATAATTTCCGTTGATTGAAAACTGATCTATCAATCGTGTTTTTCTAAAACCAGTTACTGTGTCTTTATCCGATTTATACTTTAATTCAAAAGTATTATTGATACCAAAATTCAAAAAGGCAGCTTGGTTTGAATTACCAACGTTGTAAATACTGCGCTCAAATGGTGAGTAAGTAACAAGCGATTGATTCACTCCCACATTCTCTGAAATCAATGGATTTAATAATGGAACATATCGAAAACCAACACTTGGTGTCATTAAATGGCGCACTTTGGGTTTGTTTTTACCTACGAAATTATAGTACGTGTATAAAATGGTAGTCAAACTTAGATTCATATTGAATTCATGACCCATTCCATATTTTTTGATCGTGTCAGTTATTGTTTTGTTAGTGAGAATGTCATAAGATTTATCAACTTGTTGAAAATTGATTTTATTACCGTAATTGATAGAAGGATTGATTTTGATGGTGTTTCCAATTAAACCAAAAGTAGTTTGCAGTGCTGCGGTTTGAGATATACCATTTAAAAATTGATCGGATATTCGTTGAAAATCGCCTTGAGATAATAATGTGTCTCCAAAATTAGAACGATTTTGAGCTTCTAAATTGTAAGTTAAACCAATGCGAGCAATTGTTTTTTTCCATTCTTTGTTTGCTACTTTAAAGAGGTTTTTAAAAGGAAAGACACGTGTTAAATTGGCATTAAAAACAGGGCTAATCAACGAAATACTTTTAGCCGTTGAACTTTGACGCATTGATAATTTCATACCCGTTGTCAACGGTTTTCCTGGAAACAAGCGATTAATGTTGATGTCGGAATTAAAGGAATTATTAAAGTATTCCTGATTAATAGGGTCTAAATTATTTTTGGTGGTATTATCCGAAATAAAATTCACACTCGAAGAAAAATTCCAATACGGATTTGACTTTGGTTCTTTTCGATGCGACCAATTAACACTTACTTTATTTGAATTACTATTTTCTGGAAATCCAGATCTAAACTGTTGAAAACCAACAGATATTCTCCCTGAAAAACCATAGCGTTTAGAATAATCTAAGTCGTTTCTTAAGCCCCAACTTCCACGGCTGTATAAATTGGCATAAAGTGATGTCTGTAAATTATCATTGATTGGAATGTAGTAACCTAAATTCTGAAACCCAAATCCATATTGAGAAATCGGGACAAATTCTGGAAACAACAAACCAGAAGTCCGTTCTTTTTGATTCGTTGGCAAAAGTGCAAAAGGTAAACCAAAAGGTGTCGGGATTCCTTTTACCCATAAATTCATCGGTCCTGTAACAATGCGCTCATTCGGAATAACCACTCCTTTCGACAATTGGAAATGATAATGGGGTTCATCCAAATCACAGGTAGTTATCCTTCCCTGCCTTAAATGGATTTCGTCGTTCGGGTGACGTTTTGCAATTCCCATGTGGAAATAAAACTCATCTTGCTTGATAGAAAGTTCCTCCAAAAATCCTTTTTTTGTCTCGGTATTGTAGCGTAATTTGTGTGCTGTAACCATCTCGCTACCATCCGTAAATGTTGGGAATTCAACCTTGTTGCTGTCTTTGTCATAAGCATAACTTGCTGAAATTTCATTAGTATTCATATCCACTAAAATATAACCAGCAGTCATGTTTACCTCATCCATTTGGATTTTTGCTTCACCATAAAGATGCACTTGTTTTTTTTTAAAATCATTAAAAATAGAGTCGCGAGCACTATAACGAATGATACTTTCCAATGAATTATCGTTAACTACAAGCGTATCTTTTTGCACAACCTGTGCTGAAACAAAAAATTGAACCAACATTATTAACAATGTAACGAAGAAAAGTTGTTGTATGTTGATGTACTTGGTCAAGCTTGATTATTAATTTTGTAATATGGAGGAAATTGGTGCAAATTTACCAAAATTCAGTGTGCGAACGAAAAACGAAAAACAAGTAAAAATATTTGTTCAGTTTGTGTTTCTGTTTTTCAACTTGTTATCACTAAGTGTATTTTCTCAAAGTGGAAAAGTAGAAAAACAATCAATTAAAACCGTTGTCATCGATGCTGGTCATGGTGGAAAAGACCCTGGATGTCATGGGAACTTTGCACACGAAAAGGTTGTTTGTTTGGAAATGGCTTTAAAATTAGGTTCACATATAAAAGCCAAGTATCCAGATATTAAAGTAATCTACACTCGTGACAAAGATGTTTTTGTTGAGTTAATTGAACGAGCAAATATCGCTAACCGCAATAAAGCCGACTTATTTATTTGCATTCATGCCAACGCTGGAAGTGCTGCTGCTTTTGGAACAGAAACCTACGTGCTTGGACTTCACCGAACAGAAGCCCAACAAAAAGTAATGGAACGTGAAAACTCAATTATTACTTTAGAAGATGACAAAGGTGCTAAATACAAAGATTTTGATATGTCGCCTGATGCAATCATTGCAAAGCAATTACAAGGAGCTGTTTATCTAAATAATTCGATTTTATATGCTGAAAATCTACAGCGCGAGTTTAAAAAAATAGGGCGTTATGACCGCGGTGTGAAACAAGCTGGATTTTTAGTGCTATACAAAACAACAATGCCAAGCGTATTGATAGAAACAGGTTTCTTAACAAATCCAACGGAAGAAAAATTTTTAGGTGTTAAAGACGGGCAAGATCAAATGGCTCAATCAATGTTTAAAGCTTTTGAGAATTACAAAAATCAATTGGAGGGTAAATCAGTAATAAATAACACAAAAGAAACTATTAATTCGGGCGAAAACCCAACAACAGATAACACTTCTACAAATACAATTGAAAACCAATCCGTAACAAAAGACAGCACAGGTTTAATCTTCAGAGTTCAAATTCACACT
The DNA here is from genome assembly GCA_945863605.1 of Chitinophaga pinensis. Lineage (GTDB taxonomy): Bacteria > Bacteroidota > Bacteroidia > Flavobacteriales_D > Crocinitomicaceae > UBA952. Next base: position 17,245 of record CAMAZP010000014.1, on the reverse strand, counting down.
TCTGATAAAAAAACACCGTTAACATCATCACGCTTCAAAGGGATGGAAATATTTGAATATCAACAAGATAACCTTTATAAATACTGCACTGGTTTATTTCAAAATAATCTTCAAGCAGCAAAAAGTCATAAAAATGAACTGATTGAAAATGGATTTCAAAATGCATTTGTTGTAGCTTTCTTTAATGGAGAACGAATTAGTATTGAAAAAGCTATTAAATTAGCAGAAAAATAAACAATTGAAATTCGCAAAAGAAATAAAAGTTGGCGTTATTGCTGTAATGGCAATTGTCATTTTGGTAGCTGGAGTAAATTTTCTGAAAGGAAATAGTTTTTTTGGCGGTGATATAAAATATACATCATACTTTCCAAACTCAGGAAACATAATGGTTTCAAGTAATGTAACGCTAAATGGTGTTGTAGTTGGGAAAGTAATGTCTATCCAAAATATTCCTACCAACCCTCCCGACAAAAGGGTCAAAATTGAATTTAGTATTCAAGACAAGAACATTAAACTACCGAAAGGTACGGTGATTGAAATTGGTTCTTTGGATGTTCTTACCAAAGCTATAATCATTCAAATTCCTTTAAGTTTCAATAAAGGATATTATAAATCTGGAGAAGTTTTGCCCGGTAAACTATCAATAGATATGATGTCGCAAGTGAAACAATACGCAGATCCGATTTCACAACGTTTGCAAGCAATGATGAGTTCAATTGACAAAATGGTTGTTTCACTTTCCTCTTTTTGGGACACAACAGCAACTTCTGAAATCGAAGGGAGTTTACGACAAGTAAAAATCACAATTCAAAAGTTAGGAAATGTTGCTCAAGAAATTGAGTCTTTTGTTGGAGAAGAAAAAATTCTTTTTGCAAGAATAATGACCAACGTTGAAAACATCACAGGAAATTTAAAGAAAAGTAACGATCAAGTTACCGCAATAATTGGTAACACAAAGAAAATCTCAGACGATTTAGTAACTGCTGATTTTAAAAGTGTAGTGTTGGATGCACAAACAACGATTAAGAAATTGAATTTAGTTTTAGCAGATGTTGAGAGTGGTACGGGTACGATGGGTAAACTACTAAAAGACGAAAAGCTATACACAGAGTTAGTTGAAACGAACAATGAGCTCCAAAATCTTGTTAATGACTTGCAATTACATCCTGAACGATACATTCATTTTTCAGTATTTGGTGCAAAAACTAAAGGTGTTCCTTTGACATCACAAGAAGAAAAGAAATTTAGAAAATTATTGGATACCATCCCAGATTAAGCTAAAAATATGATTCAAATTATCGTTTTCGCACTTATTTCCATCGTCGGTTTTGGCGTTTTTGGATACAATATTTGGAAAGTTCGCAATAACATTCTACTCGGAAGAGACATCGACAGAAAAGGTAATTCTAGCGAACGATGGAAAACAATGTTTTTGGTGGCATTTGGTCAACAAAAAATGTTTAGCAGACCTATTCCTGCTTTGTTGCATTTAGCACTTTATGTTGCATTTGTAATTACACAGATTGAATTAATTGAGATTATAATTGACGGTTTGAGTGGTCAACATCGCTTTTTTTACTTTGCACTTGGTGGCTTTTATACGTTTATGATAAGTTTCATTGAAGTGCTTTCGCTTTTGGCTTTAATTGCAACAATTATATTCCTAGCGAGAAGAAATTTATTGAAATTGCCAAGATTCACAATGAAAGAATTAGTAGGTTGGCCAACAAAAGATGCGAACTTAATTCTAATTATGGAAATAGTTTTGGTGACTTGTATCTTTACAATGAATACTACAGACGAAGTGCTATTTAGAATTGGAGGCTCACACGTAGAGCATGCAAATGGTTCTTTTGGATTCATAATTTCGAATTTTATTGCTGATCTGTTGATGCCAATGTTTGCTGATGGATATCCAACAAGTACTTTGGAATTAATGGAACGAATAGGTTGGTGGGGACATATTGCAATGGTTTTTGCTTTTTTAAATTACCTACCTTATTCCAAGCATTTCCATATTTTATTAGCATTTCCAAATACTTATTTTTCCAACTTGGAGAAGAAAGGGAAATTCACCAATATGGAATCTGTTACCAATGAAGTAAAATTAATGTTAGATCCAAGTGCTGATCCCTATGCTGCACCAGCTGATCCAAACGCTACTCCTTTACGTTTTGGAGCAAAAGATGTACAAGATTTAACTTGGAAAAACTTATTGGATGCCTACACCTGTACCGAATGTGGGCGTTGTACTTCTTCTTGTCCTGCAAACCAAACAGGGAAATTGCTTTCTCCTCGAAAAATCATGATGGACACACGCGATCGCTTGGTGGAAGTTGGTGAAAATGTTCGTCAGCACGGTAAAGATTATGATGATGGAAAAAGTTTATTTTCCTACGTTTCAGAAGAAGAAGTTTGGGCATGTACAAGTTGCAATGCTTGCGTAGATGAGTGTCCAGTGAATATCGATCCGCTTTCAATTATTATTGATTTACGTCGCTATTTAGTGATGGAAGAATCAAAAATACCTACAGAATTAACAGGAATGCTTACAAATATTGAAAATAATGGTGCACCTTGGCAGTTTTCACCAAGTGACCGATTAAATTGGGCTAAAGAAGATTAAGCTATGAGTTTGAATGTACCTACAATGGCCGAAATGATGGCTAATGGCGAAACACCAGATGTATTATTTTGGGTGGGTTGTGCCGGAAGTTTTGATGATAGAGCAAAGAAAATTACGAAAGCATTGGTGAAGATTTTAAACCATTGTAACGTAAAATTCGCTGTTTTAGGAACGGAGGAAAGCTGTACAGGCGATCCTGCAAAACGCGCTGGAAATGAGTTTACTTTTCAAATGCAAGCAATGATGAACATTCAAGTCTTAAACGGCTATGAAGTGAAGAAAATCGTAACGGCTTGTCCACATTGTTTTAATACTTTGAAAAACGAATATCCTGAATTAGGTGGTAATTACGAAGTGGTTCACCACACACAATTGATTCAAGATTTAATCAATACAGGAAAATTAGCTTTAGAAGGAAAACAAACTTACAAAGGCAAAAAAATCACTTTCCACGATCCTTGTTATTTAGGAAGAGCGAATGATGTTTATGAAGCGCCTCGTAGTTTAATTGAAAAATTAGACGCTGAGTTAGTGGAAATGAAACGTTGTAAAACCAAAGGATTGTGTTGTGGAGCTGGAGGAGCACAAATGTTTAAAGAAGCCGAAAAAGGAAACAAAGAAATCAATATTGAAAGAACAGAAGATGCTTTGGAAACACAAGCTGGAATTATTGCAACTGGATGTCCTTTCTGTAATACAATGATGACTGATGGAGTGAAAAACTTCAATAAAGAAGAAGAAATTAAAGTATTAGACGTTGCTGAATTAATTGCAAATGCTGCCGAACTTTAGTCAACTTTTTCCTAATTTGCCTGCTCATAGTCGCGTTTGGTTATATCTTGGCAATCGAAAACTAGATGCAACAGAAGCGCACTATGTCACTGAACAAATGCAACATTTCTTGTCAAATTGGTCAGCACACAACAACAAACTTACTTGTGACGGTAGTTTGCTTTTGAATCAATATCTAATCCTAGCAGTAAATGAAGAAATAGAATCAGCTTCCGGTTGTTCTATTGATAGTTCGGTTCGATTTGTAAAAAATCTCGGAGCAGAATTAGCTGTTGATTTCTTCAATCGAACGAAAGTGATGGTGATAGAAAATAACCAACCTATTATTTGTAACTATTTTGAAGCTGTAGAGAAGAAACAAAACTTCATCAATCCAATGATCACAAAATTGGAAGAATTGCGAGAATTTATTTACAATTAAGATAAATAATTTACTCAAGCAATTTCCTAAGCAAAAAAAAACCTGAAAAGAATTAGAGAAACGTTACCGCTGCTTAAAATCTTTTCAGGTATCTGCAAGTTAAATAAAACCAAAAAGAACAAACGTTTTTGTTCGACACTACATTGACGAACATGGATTTCTCGAGGTTGCTTTTTTAGTTGAGAAATTTTAAAAAAAAGTTTAATTGTACGCTTTCATACCAATTACTTAAATAAAAAGTCAAAACAAATAATTAGAACTGAAACCAAAAAACAAACGTTAGCGAACTGAATCGGCCTTGAATTTCTAGGTTTTAGCTACTGAACTGAAACTGGTTAATTTTAAGGATTTTTGTAAAAACATCCGCCAAAATCCAGTTTCAGAAAGGAGTTAAAATTGTTCGCTACGAGTTGTAAATATTTTTTTGAGTTTAAGATTGCGAACAAAAAGAAATTCAAAGCCTTGACTTTTTTGTTTCTTTTTTTGTCAAGAAAAAAAGAAAAGAAAATTAATCTCAACCTGAGATTTGCACCTAATTCTAATTTAGCGTCAGAATTCACTCACTAAAATAATTTTACCTTTGTAAAAAATCCCTTTATGAAAGCTTATGTATTCCCTGGTCAAGGTGCTCAATTCTCAGGAATGGGTAAAGACTTATATGAAAACTCTGAATTAGCAAAAGAACTTTTCCACAAAGCCAATGAAATTCTTGGTTTCGACATTATGAAAATTATGTTTGAAGGAACGGATGAAGAGTTGAAACAAACGAAAGTAACGCAACCAGCTATCTTTTTACACTCAACAATTTTAGCCGCTTGTTTAGGTGATGCTTTTCAACCAAATATGGTGGCGGGACATTCATTAGGTGAATTTTCAGCTTTAGTTGCAAATAAAACATTGAGTTTTGAAGACGGTTTGAAATTGGTTTACCAACGCGCAATGGCAATGCAAAAAGCGTGTGAAGCACAACCTTCAACAATGGCAGCTGTATTGAATTTGGAAGACGAAGTAATCGAGAAAATTTGCAGTGAAATTGACGGAATTGTTGTACCAGCAAATTACAACTGCCCAGGACAATTAGTGATTTCAGGTGCTATTCCTGCAGTGGAAGAAGCATGTAAAAGATTGTTAGAAGCCGGAGCAAAACGTGCCTTAATTTTACCTGTTGGTGGTGCTTTTCACTCTCCTTTAATGGAACCAGCGCGCGAGGAATTAGCAGCAGCGATTGAAGCAACGCAATTTTCTACACCGATTTGTCCCGTTTATCAAAATATCAATGCAGCAGCAGTCTCTGACCCAACAGTGATTAAAGAAAATCTTGTTCTTCAATTAACAGGCGCTGTAAAATGGACTCAAATTATGCAAAATATGCTTGCTGATGGATGTACCGAAGTAATTGAAGTTGGACCAGGTAAAGTATTGCAAGGTTTATTCAAAAAAGTGAACAGAGATTTACCGACGAGTAGCGCAGGGTTATAACGTTGGTAGTATTGAAGCAAAAAATAATAGCAACAATTAGTGGAATTTAATCGAATCTTTGATTTTGATTTATCTTTTTCGTCTGTTTTCCAACCAACTAGGAATTTGCTTTTCAGATTTAGTTTTTTCTTCGCCTAACAGTTTCTCGATCAAATCTGGACGTTTTGCTTTTTCCAATCGCTGCTTGATCCACGCTTGATTTTCGCGTTTGTACCAGAAAAAGAAACGATTTTGATTCAGTTTTTCTTCTTTGGTTTTTACAGTTTTTACTGGTTTTAAGGTGTAAGGATGAACGCCAGTGTAATATATCACTTCTGCAACCGTCATTGGTGTAGGTGTAAAATCTTGCACTTGTTCCAATTGAAAACCCATATCTTTTGTTTCCGCAGCTAAATTCGCCATATCTTCTTCCTCACAACCTGGATGAGAAGATATAAAGTAAGGTATCAATTGTTGTTTCAAACCATGTTTTTCAGATATTTTGTCGTACTTCTCTTTGAATTTATGGAAATATTTAAACGACGGCTTGCGCATAACTCGTAAAGTTGCATCAGAAGTATGTTCCGGTGCCACTTTCAATCTACCACTGACGTGACGCGTAATTACTTGCTCAATGTATTCGTCGTGGTTGCCGTCTTCGTTGTTTTTATTGAAATCATCTACCAATAAATCGTAGCGAATTCCAGAGCCAACAAACGCTTTTTTCACTTTCGGATTAGCGTCCACTTTGCGATACAATTCTGTCAAAGGTTTATGAGAGGTATCCAAATTACTACAAATAACAGGATGAATGCAGCTTGGAGAAGTACAACGTGCACAAATCGCTTCATCTTTCCCTTTCATTTTGTACATATTCGCTGAAGGTCCACCTAAATCAGAAATGTAACCTCTAAATTCTGGATGTTTAACCACTTCCTCAACCTCCGCTAAAATCGATTTTTCGCTTCTTGAGGCAATAAATTTTCCTTGATGTGCTGAAATTGTACAGAAACTACAACCACCAAAACACCCTCGGTGCATATTGATGGAAAACTTGATCATATCATACGCTGGTATCGCACCACGCTTTTTGTATTTGGGATGAGGCATGCGGGTATAAGGCAAATCAAACGATTTGTCAACCTCGTTTTCCGTCATTGTTTTATAAGGAGGATTGATGACCAATGTTTCCTTTCCAACGTGCTGAATAATGCGGTTCGCTTCCCATTTATTGGATTCCACTTCAACGATTTTGAAGTTGGCAGCGTATTTAATTTTATCTTGTAAACAGTCTTCGTGACTTGCTAATTCAACCGTTTCCCAATTTTTGTTTTTGGGTAAGTCCAATTCTTTTTCTTGTAAAAAAGCAACTTGTTTTAAGGTTTTAGCTTGATTAAACGGCACTCCTTTTTTCAATAATCGCAACAATTCGCGTAAGGGTTGTTCCCCCATGCCATACACCAATAAATCGGCTTTTGAATCGACTAAAATAGATGGCATCAATTGGTCTTTCCAGTAATCGTAATGTGTTACTCTTCGCAATGAAGCTTCTATTCCACCCAGAAGTACAGGCACATCGGGAAATAAATCCTTTAAAATAGTGCTGTAAACTATCGTAGCATAATCAGGACGGAAACCAGCTTCTCCTCCTGGTGAGTATGCATCGGTGGAACGCAGACGTTTATTCGCTGTATAATGATTGACCATTGAATCCATGCAGCCAGCAGTTACGCCAAAAAACAATCGTGGTTTTCCCAATTTCTTGAAATCGCGCAAATCGTCTTTCCAGTTGGGTTGCGCCACAATTCCTATTCGTAAACCTTCATCCTCGATGATGCGTCCAACCACAGCGGTTCCGAAAGCTGGATGATCTACATAGGCGTCACCAGAGATTAATATCACATCAAATTCCTCCCAGCCACGCTTTTCTGCCTCTTTCAAGGACATAGGTAACCAGTCGGATAATGGTCTTTCGTTATTCATGGTGCAAAATTACGGATAGAAGTTGAGAATCTGATAGTAATAGCCCGAAGAAAGACAGATATTTAGATAGAAGAAAGCGTTATGTTTAATAACTTTTTTTAATTCAATAAAAGCAAATATATAAGCAAAAGATAAAATTTTATAAAGTTGTGTAAATTAAAAATTTACTTTATCTGTATTCTATTTCGCAAATAAAATTTTAATCTCGCGTTTTTTAAAAGTTTTAATTATCAAAAAAAATGTAACTTTAAAATCAATTTTCAAATAAAATTTTTCATGCAACGCATTATTGAGTCTAACTTTACAGAACAATTAAAAACAAATAAAATAATACTACTCTCAGGACCACAGAGTGTTGGGAAAATGCCTTTCGCAGAAAAATGCTTACAACAGCTTGGCGTGAAATATGAAGTGGTTGACTTCAAAAACAAAAAAATTCGCAAGAAATTCTCACAACTTACCGAAGAGGAAATGCGTTGGTATTTTAATCAATTTCAATTCGTGGTTATTGGAAACGCACAACTTTTTGAGTCCTTGCAACAGGTGCTAAATGAAGTGCTTTCAGAAAATATAAAAGCGAGTGTGATTCTTTCTTGTGCCTTTGAACCGCCAATAATTGAAGAATTAAAAGAAGCTTTGAAATGGGAAGGTTTAGACTATTATCTTCCTGCGCCGACTTACTACGAGTTGACACAAATCTATGGAATGGCACGTGAAGACCAACGAATAGAACACCGTTTGATTTTTGGAAATTACCCACAGATTGCAGATTTCCCAGAAAATGCAGCCGAACTTTTATTGAAAATCGTAGATGAAACCATCGCAACACAATTGGGTGTGGAAGATCGAGTAAATAAAAAAGCGGCTTTAATGCGAACACTGCAAATAGCTGCACATTTAGTTGGAGAAGCGATTTCTTACAATCAAATTGCAGAGAAAATTGGTGTAGATAATGAAACAGTTCAACGCTACCTTGAATTATTACAAAAAGCACATATTCTGTTTTTATTACCCAGTTATCACACCGAACAGAAATACGAATTGAAAAAACTACACTTCGTTTATTTCGCAGATAATGGAATTAGAAACGCGCTCATCAATAACTTTAATCCCTTATCGATGCGTATGGACGAGGATGCGCTTTGGAAAAATTGGTTGATTGCAGAACGCATTAAATGGAACAAAATGAATGGTAAAAATTTCGCCTACTATTTCTGGAGAAGTCATACCCGTCAACAAATCGATTTCATTGAATTGCAAGAAAACCAGACAACAGCTTATCGCTTTATTTTAGATAAAAAGAAAAAAATGAAAAATCCGCCTTTGTTTGGTGCTTACTACCCAAAAGTACTTTTCAAAAGCATCAATAGAACTGGTTATTTAACCTTCTTAACTCAAAAATAGACTATGAATTTCACCGATAGACTTGCTCATTTTATCAAAGAAAACGATTTTGATTTACGTAAATTAGTAATCATTTTACCTTCTGAACGCGCGTCAAAATACCTCGTAAAATCGCTTGTTTCGGTGTATGAAAAACCTATTTTTTCTCCTGAAATCACGACGATTGATCGCTGGGTAAAACGCTATTCACTGCCAATCATTGACAAAACACGTTTGTTGCTTTACCTTTTTGAAATTTACCAAAAAACGCCTGAAGGTAAAGAGGCGACATTTGAAGATTTTCTGACTTGGGGGACGATGTTATTGAGCGATTTTGAAGACATTGACCGCTATATGCTCGACCACGCGCAGGTTTTCAAAAATCTAAAAGCTATCAAAGAATTAGAAAGTTGGAATATCGACGATGATAAATTATCGGTTTCACAGCAAAAATTTATGGAGTTTTGGGATAGAATTCCTGTTTATTATGAAGGTTTGCATCTAAAAGTGCGGGCAAACGATTACATTACTTCTGCTTTGGCTTATCGAAAAATAGCTGAAGACATCGATTTAATTAAAGATAGAGAAGGAAAACACTTCATTTTTGCAGGTTTCAATGCGCTTTCAACTTCGGAATTGACAATCATTAAAAAATTAAAAAACCTGAAACAAGCTGATTATATTGTTGATGTCGATGATTTCTACTTTAAAAATCAAGCACACGAAGCAGGAACATTTATACGTAAAAATCTTCAAACGCTTGAAATTCAAAAACCTACATTCGTTCAAAACGAGTTATTGGAAAAAGAATTAGCGATTGACATTGTAGAATGTGCGCAACATACCGGACAAGTAAAAGTAGCGGCAACTGAACTCGCGAAACTAAGTCAAGAAGAAATTAACAAAACCTTGATTTTATTGGCTGACGAAAGTTTGATTAGTTCGATGGTGAAAAATATTCCAGCGAATGTTGGTAAAGCAAACATTACCTTGGGTTTACCTCTGAATCAAACACCTGTCAAAACGTGGGTTGAATTATTATTTGAAATTCAAGAAAACAAAGGTCGATTCAAAACGCAAGCAATCTATCACAAAGACCTGCAGCGAATTATCAATCACGTATTTACAATTTCTGCATTTGGACTAAAGGAAAAACAAGCATTGATTAATGTGGAGCAAGAAACGATTCGCAAGAATAAAATCTTTCAAAATGTTGCCAATCTTCCCTTGGATGCAAAAGTGATGGAATTGTTGGAGCTGATGAATACCGATTGGAAAAATGATTGGCAGCTTGCAATGGATTGTGTGCGTAAAATCAACACCTTACTTTTGAATTTGATGCCTTCAACCGCCGCTTTTGAACGCAACATTTTAGCGATTTTTGATGAAGCGCTCGTTGGATTTCAACAGATTTTGAGCGAAAACATTCCTTACTTCAATTTGCGCAGTTTTAAATTGCTGTTCTTTCAACATTGGAACAAAAAAAGCATTGCTTATCACGGAAATCCCATCAATGGTCTGCAAATAATGGGATTATTAGAAACGCGCTTGTTGGATTTTGAAAATATTATGGTGCTTGGTCTCAATGAAGGAAAATTACCGAGCACAAACCCAATCAAAACGATTATTCCGATGGACTTGCGCTATGGTTTGGAATTGCCTTCAACGCGCGACAAACAAGGAATTTATGCGCATCATTTTTACCGCTTACTGAACCAATGTAAAAAACTCACTTTAACTTATACTACTGCAATTGAGCAAATTGGAAGCAATGAAGCCAGTCGCTATATCACCCAATTGGAATTAGAATTGACGCGTTCCAACCCTAAAATTCACATCAATCGCCATTTTTACAACGTTCCTTTTCCACAAGAAAAAATGCAAGCATTGAACGAAATTCAAAAAACGCCCGAAATTATTACTCGATTAGATGCCTTTTTTGAACGTTCACTTTCCGCTTCTGCGATGAATAAATATTTGGCTTGTCCATTGGATTTCTATTACCGTTACCTAGCTGATTTGGGCGAAGATCAAGACGTCGAGGAAGAACTGGAAGCCAACACTTTTGGAACTTTCATTCACGACACCTTGGAGGAATTATATACGCCTTATGCGCACTACACTTCCGATGGAACAAAGAAAACACCAACACCTCCGCCTTTATCCGTTTCTGGAATCGACACGATGATTAGTCAATACAAACAGATTCTTCACAAGCAATTTATGAAGCATTTCAATGGCGATGAATCCCTTTTCTTGAAAGGAAAAAATCTCTTGAGCTACGAAATGGCGATGGCAATAACGCGCAATTTATTGTTGGAAGAACGAGAATTTGTGAACAAAAGCAGCGAGCCAATTGACATCATTATGCTTGAAATGAAATTGACAAAATCGATTGAAATTGAGGTAAATGGCACAAAAAAGCTGATTCATTTCAGTGGTTTGGTAGATCGTATCGATAAAGTAGGAAATAACTACCGAGTGATTGATTACAAAAGTGGGAAGGTGACGGAAAAAGATGTGAAATTCAAACAACTTGACACTCCCATTTTGTCATTTAAAAACTGTAAACACGCCGTGCAATTGGCCTTGTATTGTTTATTTTTCAAGGAACGTTTCAATCATTTTCCTGCGGAGGCAAAAATCATTTCTTTAGTGGACGTAAAAGCCAACTACAATTTAAACATTGAAGATGGTACAACGGATGACGTCTGTAATTCTTTAGTGGATTTGGTAACGGATATCATCACAGAACTATACGAAACAGAAGAAGTAATTTCACACAATCCCGATTCTAAATATTGTAGTTATTGTTAGATATTTTGGGCGCCTTTCAACACACAAACAGGGCACACCGCCTAAAGCTGCAAGTTTGCTCCAAGTTGCATTACGCCACGAAAAAAACAGCAAAAGAGCTTCCCTTGGTCGCTTTTTACAGCTTGTGGCTGTGTGCACTTGTTCGCAAAGCTATTCGCTTTCGTCGGGGCGTGGTATTTCTTCGCTACTGACAAAAACTTCCAAAAAAATGAATTTTCGTCAATAAGAAGTAACAACCCCAAATTCTTAGGCATAAAAAAACCTGAAAAGAATTAGAGAAACGTTTCCGCTGCTTAAAATCTTTTCAGGTATCTGCAAGTTAAATAAAACCAAAATGAACAAACGTTTTTGTACGATTCTCTATTGACGCACAAGGAGTTTCGATGTTTTTTCTAGTTAAGGATATTCATTTACAAATAAAAGACTTTTCCAAATTTTGAAGCTGATTTGAAAATGACTTAATTATAGTTGATTTAATCACTTTTCTCACCCTACAAAATCTCTCACAAAATACGACAATGCTTTTCCAACGATTTTTTGTTCAATTGGTGTTTTTGGTGCTGCTTCTGGAAAATGAAGATAAGACACTTTTGATTGAATCGTTCTTATACTTAAACAAACAGCCCTAATTTGATCAACAGAAAAACCGCTAGGTGATAGAGCAGAGCTTGGCATAAACGCAATAGCGTCCATATCTATTTCCATCGCGATTTTTTCAGTTGGAATTAACTCATCTACTCTTTTTTGAAAATCAGTTAGTAAAGTGCTTTTTCCGAGAATATAATCTTCATAATAAGTATGAAAACAAGAATGCTTTTCTAAAAAATTAAGTATGAATTGATTATTGTAAGCTTCGTGTAAACCAAGAACAGAATAACTTTCAATGGTTTTTTCTTCAAGCGCTGTTGAGAAAGAATTTCCACTGTGACGTGAATCTGTGTTGCGACAATCAGCGTGCGGGTCAATATTTATGCAACTTATTCCATTCGTTTGTGCCGACCATCGCATTAAAGGCAAAGCATTGTTGTGTCCTCCACCAATGACAATTGGAATTTGACTTTGACTTAATTCTTGATTTAAGATTTCTAGCACAAACGCATCTAATTCTTCCACTTGTATTTTCGCATCCTCTATCGAAACAGGTGGATTTATATTTTTAATGGACCCTAAAACAGCAATTTCTTTTCCAGTAAAATTTTTGTGAATTTGTGCATTTAGAAAATTAGCCAAAAACGCTGACCAAGCATTTTCACTTCCAGAAAAACCATTATTCGCAATTGGACCAGCGCTTTCCTCAATTCCTAAAAGCATGAACTTTGACGAGGCTACTGAATTTTCAGGTACGATTTCACCAACTCGTGTTTCACCAGCTCGTTTCGTGTAAAAGTTTGTTGCTTGCTCCTTTGTGAAAAGTTCAAAGGAAAAGTTGTTGTTTTTACTTGTCTTCATTATCAATTGTAAATAAATCAAGAAATTCTTTAGGTGCTGGAATTGGTTTCATTGTTGAGGCACTTACAAAAACCAAGGTTGTTTGAGCAAAGACAATTTTTTTATCTGATTCGTTGAAAAGTTCATAGTCAAAATAGATGCGCGTTCCTTCGATTTTCGTAATTGTTGTGTGTATGAATAATAAGTCATCGTATTTTGCAGGAAGGAAATATTTTATTGAAAATTCCAAAACGGGCATCATGACTCCATTTTCTTCTAAGGAGCGATACGAAACACCAAGTGAACGCAGCGCTTCCACTCGTCCAACCTCTAAAAACGAAGCATAATTTCCATAATAACAATAACCCATTTTATCGGTTTCTGAATAGCGTACACGTATTGAATGCCTGTGTTTAAAATTTAGTTCCATTGATGAAATTTATTCAAAGTAATATAAAAAACATGAATTATAGTTGTTCAAATTTTATTATATTTGGATATAGAAAAAGTAAAAAAATTAAATTCTATTGATTCTATTGATTTTTTTTTAATAGTGTAAAATTTATTAAAAAATCAAGCATGTTTTCACTTTTTTTATAACTTTTTTATTCAAACATTTGTACTCTCAAATTATTCAACAACAAAAAGTTGATAAATCAATTTTTTGTTTGTCTTTTGAACAGAAACAAATATAAACTAATTAAAAATATGAGTAATAATCACGAAAGTGCGTGGGAATCGTGCCTAAAAGTTATAAAAGACAATATTTCTATTCAAGCTTTCAAAACTTGGTTCATGCCAATCGTACCAATCAAGTTAGAAAACAGTATTTTAACAATTCAAGTGCCTTCACATTTTTTTTACGAATGGTTAGAAGAGCATTACATAACACTTTTAAGGAAAGTTGTTAAGAAAGAAATTGGAGCAGAAGGAAGTCTGGAGTACAGTATTGTAATGGAAAATAACAATTCTCAATCAAGCCCTTACACGGTAAAAATCCCAACTAATAATACCAATTCATTAAAAAATGCTCCGGTTAATGTTCCAATTGACATGAACGAGAAGCAAATCAGAAATCCATTTATAATACCAGGATTAAAGAAAGTTAATATTGAATCTAACCTTCAACCAAAGCACACTTTTGAAAACTTTATCGAAGGAGAATGCAACCGTTTAGCTCGTGCTTCAGGCTATGCAGTCGCAAACAAACCAGGTGGTACTGCTTTCAATCCATTATTACTTTATGGAGGTGTTGGTTTAGGAAAAACACACCTAGCACAAGCAATAGGGGTATCAATTAAAGATTTACATCCCAATAAAATTGTGTTATATGTTCAAGCAGAAAAATTTACACATCAATTTATAGATGCATTAAAGAATAATAGAACAAATGATTTCGTTCATTTCTATCAAATGGTTGATGTACTGATTATTGACGATGTACAATTCTTCACAGGTAAAGAAAAAACACAAGATGTATTCTTCTCTATTTTCAATCACTTGCACCAAAATGGAAAACAAATTGTCCTGACATCTGATAAACCACCAATCGAAATGCAAGGAATGGAACAAAGACTGCTTTCTCGTTTCAAATGGGGGCTGTCAGCTGATTTAAGTGTTCCTGATTTAGAGACAAGAATCGCAATTCTAGAAAAGAAAATGTATGGAAGTGGAATCGAACTTCCAAAGGACGTTGTAGAATATCTAGCTTACTCAATAAATACTAATATTCGCGAAATCGAAGGAGCTTTAAATACATTATTAGCGCAAGCTTCTTTAAATAAAAAAGCAATTACACTAGAGTTAGCCAAACAAATGGTTGATAAATTTGTAAAAAGCACTGCTCGTGAAGTTTCAATAGAATATATTCAAAAAATTGTTTGTGATTATTTCGACTTACCGATTGAGATGTTGAAATCAAAAACTCGCAAGCGTGAAGTAGTACAAGCACGTCAAATCTCGATGTTCTTCTCTAAGAAAATGACAAAATCTTCTTTGGCAAATATTGGTGCACATTGTGGTGGAAAAGATCACGCAACAGTATTACATGCTTGTAGAACGGTTGTGAATCTTTCTGAAACAGATAAACAGTTCCGTCACTACTTGGAAGATTTAGAGAAAAAATTGACGATTCAGTAATTCATTTCACAGAAAATTCCATGCGAATTTTGATGGTTTGTTTGGGTAATATTTGTCGTTCTCCAATGGCAGATGGCCACCTACGCAAAAAAGTGAAAGATTTAAACTTAGAGGTGGTTGTTGATTCTGCAGGAACTTCAAATTTTCATATTGAAGAAGCCCCCGATTACCGTATGATTGTAACTGGTGCTAAGTTTGGAACACCCATCGATGAACTTCGAGCAAGACAATTTAAAGTCGCTGATTTTGATAATTTCGATTTAATCTATTGTATGGATAGTTCCAACTTGACAAACGTTTTATCGCTTGCAAGAAATGATGCGGACCGTCAGAAAGTGTTACTCATTTTGAATGAACTAGAACCCAACTCAAACGCTGCTGTTCCTGACCCTTATTATGGTTCAATGAACGATTTTGAAGCAGTTTATCACCTATTGGATAAAGCTACCGATTGCATTATCGAAAAAATAAAAAATGGAAAAATTAGGTAAATTGTACCTCATCCCAAATACCTTGGGTGGAGAAAGCATCAGTGATATTATACCTGCTGACGTTATTAAAATTTCGACACAAATCCGTCATTTTGCGGTGGAAGAAATTAAATCAGCAAGAAGATTATTGCGTAAAATGGACCGCGAGTTTCCGATTGATGATTGTCAATTTACCATTTTGAACAAACGCACCAACGAAGCTGAATTGATGAAAGTGTTGTTGACTTTAACCAAAGGAAACGACGTTGGAATTATTTCTGAAGCAGGATGTCCGGGTGTTGCCGATCCAGGTGCTGATTTAGTAGCTTTAGCACACACCCAAAACATTATAGTTGAACCTTTAGTAGGGCCATCTTCATTTTTGTTAGCACTAATGGCGAGTGGTTTTTCTGGACAACAATTCGCATTTCACGGTTATTTACCACGCGAGCGCAAAGAACGCATTCGCAAGTTGAAAGACTACGAAATGGACGCAAAACGCAACGGCACAACTCATATTTTTATGGATACACCTTTCCGTAATAATCACGTTTTGGAAGATATTTTAAATGAGCTTGGGGACTCTTCAGAATTATGTATTGCATCCAACCTCACTAACTTCAATGGTACCGTACGCACCATGAAAATCACCGAATGGCGCGAAAATGCTTACGACCTTGGAAAAATTCCTGCTGTATTTTTAATTGGTGTTAGTCAGTAACTAAAACCTTATTTCTTAATAACGAAAAAACCACCAAGCTTTCACTCAGTGGTTCTGTATTTTTAATGTGCTATCTGATTTTCATCCGTCAGCTGACGGACAAATTATTAAAGTCCCAACAAAACTTGAATTGGATCTTTAGAGCCAAACAACATTCTTTCAGGATTTTCTAACATTTCTTTCACTTTCACCAAGAAACTAACCGACTCTTTTCCATCGATGATTCTGTGATCATACGAAAGCGCAACATACATTATCGGACGAATTTCCACTTTCCCGTTAATCGCAACTGGACGTTCAACTACGTTGTGCATTCCTAAAATCGCTGATTGCGGTGGGTTAATTATTGGCGTTGACAACATCGATCCGAAAACACCACCATTAGTAATCGTAAATGTTCCACCAGTCATATCTTCTGGCGTAATTTTTCCGTCGCGTGCTTTGATAGCCAAACGTTTGATTTCTCTTTCAATTTCTGCCAAAGATAGTTGTTCAGCGTTTCTCACAACTGGAACCATTAATCCTTTCGGAGAAGAAACCGCAATACCAATATCTGCATAATCGTGGAAAACCATTTCGTTTCCGTCGATTTGTGCATTCACAGCAGGGTATAAATTCAATGCCTCTGTAACTGCTTTGGTGAAGAAAGACATAAATCCTAAATTCACCTCGTGGTGTTTTGAGAAAGCGTCTTTGTATTTGGCGCGCAAGTCCATAATTGGTTTCATATCCACTTCGTTGAAAGTCGTCAACATTGCCGTTTCGCTTTTTACAGCAACTAAACGCTCTGCAATTTTGCGACGCAACATCGACATTTTTTCACGACTTTGATTGCGTGAGCCACCCCAACCTTGTGCATCAGCAGTAGAGAATCCAGCAGACATCGCACTAATCACATCTTGTTTTGTGATACGACCATCTTTTCCAGTTCCTTTTACTTGTGTAGCTGCAACATTGTTTTCTGCCATAATCTTAGCAGCAGCAGGAGAAGGAGTTCCACTTGCGTA
>CAMAZP010000013.1 GCA_945863605.1 Chitinophaga pinensis | reverse complement strand
CTATATTGTGTCCTTAAACATTTTTACAGAATAAAAAAATTAGAAATATACCATAAACACGAATTGTTAATTTCATTTGTTTAAATTACTTAAATTGTGTAAAGTTACCATATAATTCATTTAATAATATTTTGAGTAATCAAGGCATTATCTCTATTATAAATAGTTAGCAATTCTTTCTACATATGAACGAGAAGTGCATCATCCAACATAATTTTCATCCTGTTGATTTTTGAAAACATAGATACCATGATTTAAATTTGAATCGTCAGAAATCAATTGATGTATGCATAACTCAGAAACTTTGATTCCTTTTGCTTCGTCAATTGATTTTTTTAATGCATCAAGCTGAATATCTATTTCTACAAAAATTCTGAATGACATTTTTAACCAAATTTAAATCAAATGTAATTAACCCAAACCAACACTTTCAACTGCAACTTACTGCAACTTACATAGTGTTCTAAAAAGCAATCGTATTTAAGAAGTAATTTCTTTTCTTTGTTTCATGAAGGATAAAGAACTTTTTTATCGCTCTGTATATTACAAGGCAATGTGTGATGCAATAAGCTTTAAATCAGGAATTTATCCCCGTACTTTTAATGAGTGTAATCAATTAGCTGTTTCTTTTCGTCAAGAAGGCTGTATCATTTCTGGCCATACCTTAGCGCGATTTCTTGGCATTTTGCCCTATCGAAAATTATATCCCGCCACGCTCGATATCTTAGCTAATTACATAGGGTATTTATCTTTTTCAGATTATATTCAGGCCAAAGATTTATACATTGATCAACAGCTAAGCTCAGAAAATGAATTGTTTTCTTCTGGGCCTTTTTCACTTACAGCATTAGAAATAGCCATTAAGACAACCAATAAAAAGGACATCTCAGATTTATTGATGTCAGTAAACATGGATCATGATGACAAAACAGAATTAATTCAGTTGCTCGGTTCATTGGTTCGTAACTCTACCAATAAAAATGAATTGCTAGAAATACTTATTTCAACTGAAAATGGTAGGCGTTTGTTTTTTGAAAGTTACGTTGACGAAGATGACCCAAATAGCTATTTTTCAAATGCCTTACAGCGTTTTTATTACCAAAATATTCAAACTCCAAATAATCAGTTATTCTACTTTACCTTCCTGATAAGCAATGCGATTTATCACAACAAAAATATACCGGTTGAACTGAAAGAATTTGAACGTTTAATCTCAGAAATTGATGAAAAAAACCTGCATTTTCACGAACTGTCTCGCTTAATAGAAACTCAACTATTATTGTATTTCATTCAAGGAAAACTCACGGATAATCAGTTGTATTTATTAGTTGAAAGAGTCGAAGAATGGTCTAATAAATTTAATAATCACGAACTATGTTGGTTAATTGCCAGACCTCTTAAAGCATTAGCCTTTGCAGGAGTAATTAACAAAGTGTTAGCGCATAAAAATTTTTCAGAACGTGTTTTAGATTGTTATTACAACTCGAAAATGAATTCGATGGCAGAAATGATTATTCAATTTATCGTACATGCCCACTATAAATCAATGAATGAGAAACTACTCTTGTTTCCTCCTTTAAAATTACAATCTAATAGACACAACAACGAAAACAATGCTCGAATTGTTCTAGAGTCGTCTGTATCAGCCTTGTATGCGGAGTCTAAAGTTTATGATATATTAGTCAGAAATCTCAAATCATTTACAAAATCTACAGGAAACACGTGGGTGTTGAATTTAATTCAGTAAAAGTGAGGGTGTTTATTAATCTTTTATATAAGAGCACGTTTCAATTTTCATGAATTCAAAAAATATATCCCGAAAAGTATTATTGACACGATGGACCAAATAATAGCATCGGTAAGCATGATAGGCAAAGAATCAAC
This sequence comes from Chitinophaga pinensis, assembly GCA_945863605.1. Taxonomy (GTDB): domain Bacteria; phylum Bacteroidota; class Bacteroidia; order Flavobacteriales_D; family Crocinitomicaceae; genus UBA952. The sequence goes on along the minus strand of CAMAZP010000013.1, from coordinate 81,792 downwards.
TCTTCCTATCGGTTTTCTATTTTTTCTAATTACGTAGATAACAGGGACCTTTATAAAATCTAATGGTTTAAGATATTTCACTTGCATAATTTCAAAAATAAACTCTATTTCAGGAGTTTTAACCTTTAACTGAGTTAAATAACCATGTCTTTGCCCGTATCGATTTTTACCCAGTAATTCTCTTTTTCCTACAATTTCACCAACGGCACGTTTTCCCCGAGTTCTTAAATAGATTACTAAGGCTATATCATTTAAAACTAAAAATATAAAAATTAAAATTGATGCTATTAGAAAGACCAATAATAGAATTTCCTTTGCTGTCATAACTATCAAATTTAAAGAAACAATGTGAATTATTTATATTGATAAATATATTAATCTGTTTCACTTATTATTCTCCAAAATATAGGTCAAAATTTTCTCAATCAAATGCACACGGTCTTTACCTGAAACATTGTGCTTGTGCATAGGATACGGAAAGAAATCCATTTGTTTCTCGGCCTCCACAAACTTTTTCACTAATGCATAATTATGCTGTAAAACCACCACATCGTCTACTGTGCCATGAATCAGTAATAATTTACCCTGAAGATTTGAAGCATAATTTAATAACGATGCTTGGTCATATCCTTTTGGATTCTGGTCTGGTCTATCCATGTAGCGTTCTCCATACATAATTTCGTAGTATTTCCAATCTGTCACTGGACCGCCAGCCACACCCGTTGTAAACACTCCAGGGTTTCGTAGCATCAAAGATGTCGTCATAAATCCACCAAAAGACCAGCCATGTACCGCCATTTTAGTCGCATCTACGAAAGGCAATGCTTTCAAATAATTAACTCCCGTAAGTTGATCCTCCATTTCTACATTTCCTAATTGACGGTGAATTTGAGATTCAAAAGCAAAACCTCTTTCAGCAGAACCTCTATTATCTAACGTAAATACGATATACCCTTGATTTGCCATCCAATGCATCCATAAATTTGCTCCCGCAAGCCAAGAATTGGTTACCATCTGTGCGTGGGGACCACCATATACATATACCATTACGGGGTATTTTTTTGAGGCATCAAAATTTGCAGGTTTTATGATTCTGTAGTATAAGTCTGAGCCATCATTAGCAGGGATTTTTCCAATTTCTGTTGTCCCAATGTTATACTCTTCAAGTTTGTCTTTTGAGGTACCAAGCCCCTTTGCCATCTTACCATTTGATGTCCAGATAAGTGTTTTATTAGGAACAGTTAAGCTTGAGAATGCATCATACCAATAAGCACCATCTCCCGATAATTGAAAATTGTGTGTGCCTTCTTCTTTCGTTAATAGCTCTGAATTTCCAGAAAAATCTGAACGGTAAACGAGGGTATTTATTGGGTTTTCTCCTGTAGCGCTGTAATAAATAAATTTTTTATCTGGACTTAATGTTAATAATTCCTTGACTACAAAAGTATGTTTAGTCAGTTGCTTTATAGATTCAGAACCATCAAAGTCTACAAGGTAAATATTCATAAACCCATCTTTCTCTGATAACCACAGAAAATCATTTCCTATTCCAGTGAAAAATGCAGGGTGCTCAGGTTCTACCCATTTATCGTTTTTTTCTTCAAAAATTGTTTTTATAAATTTTCCTGTTTTCACATCGTACACATTCAACCACATATGGTTCTGGTCGCGATTGACTTCTGCTACAATTATATATTTTTCATCAGGCGTAATAGTAAGATTAGTAAAGTAATCATCAATAGCGCCTTTGGGATCAATATAAATTGTTTTATTTTTCTTGACGTGGTAAATTCCTATCTTGGGTTGCTCTGAAGCTTGTCCCGCCATCGGATATTTTATAGAAACAAGTTTGCCCGGAGTCTCATCAATATTGAGCAAAGGATAGTCGTGAACATTTGCCTCGTTTTTCTGATAAAAAGCTAAAATAGTTCCTTTCTCAGACCAAAAAATTCCGTTGGAAATACCAAATTCGTTTCTAGCAATCGATTGCCCTGAGACAATATTTTTGTTTTTATTCTTGGTGATCGCCTTACCGTTAACGTATAAATTATTTTCAATTGTATAGGCGAATTGATTGGTTAAATGATGAGCAGTAATATTTTCAGCAGAATCTGGAAGTTTCTTTAATGTTTCGCCGGTCTTAGTCGCAACAGAATACTTAATGTAAACCTTATTGTCAGACAAGATAAATTCATCCTTATTTAGCCACTTGAGGTCCATAAATCCATAAAATTGAGTTTTCATCGATTCGTTGAATTGTTGAATCGTCAGTGCTTCTAAATCTTTTTCGCTATCTACCGATGAAAGGTATAAGGTTTGCCAATTTTTACTTAGGTAAGAATATCCATCCGTTCCAGGTATCCATTGGAAATTATTAACGAAATCTGGGCGGAGGCTTCTCCATTGTTGCATTACAGCTTCTTTCAATGAAAGCTCTTTCTTTTGGGCGTTAATTGTGTAAAAAACTAACAGTAAAATAGTTAATATAGCGTGTTTTTTCATCATAATTTTTGGTCGAAAATATTAATTTTTAATTAAATGTAGTCTTTGTAAATCAGTTTATATCAAAAAGACAAATAAAAACCATATTAAACTATTGTTAACTAACTGAAATATAACAAGTTTTAATATATTTGCACATCAATTTACTGACGATGAAACGATATATTATTTTACTTCTAAGTACTCTAATGGGAAGTCATGTTTGGAGTACAGATTTCAAATCACATTACAGCAACAAATCTTTTTTACCAACTGGTATCTTGGAAGCGGTGAGTCAAAGCAATACGCACATGAAGGTAATTTCAGCGCAAGAAACTCCTTCATGTACAGGTATGCCACTTCCTTTTGGAATTATGGGAATGTTTGAAAACGGGGCGGGGTATTTTAGAGAAAACGCCAAGTTAATTGCTGATTTAAGCGGCATCTCTGTTGAGCAGCAGAAAAGTAATGTTGGAAATCAAATTGAAGCTTATGCAAAGGCATTTGACCAATTAATGAGCAGTAGAACAAATGGAAATAGTTTATTGAAAAACAATCCCACTTACATAGTAAGTGTTTTAAAAGATTTATCAGAAATTCCAGAAGAAGGAATCGTTAATCAATTTGCAAGAGATGCATTTACCTATCAAGTACTCATGTTATTGAGTGATGTAGATTTTGCAGCAAATTACAATTTTACACCTTTCGTAATCGATTTTAATTCTGTATATGGTAATCAAAATTACAGCGTATTATCAGCAGAGCGTGTTCGACTTACCTTAGATGGTATATTTGCAAATCAAGTGTCCTACCTACCAAAAGTAGATTTATTGAAATCCACTGATTACGGACCAGCGCTTTGGAATCCAGCAGCAAGTTGTAATTTTAGTTCACGAAGCGGGACCGCAATTTCTGCTATTACCATTCATACCGTTCAAGGTAGTTATTCAGGTTGTATTTCATGGTTTCAAAACTGTAATGCTTCTGTTTCTGCTCATTATGTAATAAGAAGTTCCGATGGCCAAGTAACACAAATGGTTTTAGAATCAAATAAAGCATGGCACGTAAGTACTGAAAACCCATATACTATTGGATATGAACATGAAGGTTATGTTTCTGATGCATCTTGGTACACGAATAATATGTATAATGCATCCGCTACATTAACAAGAGATATTACAAATAGTGGATATGGGATACCACCCTTACGAACGTTTTTCGGAAGTGCAACATCAACAGTTAATGTTTTAGGAGGCTGTACAAAAATTAAGGGGCATCAACATTATCCTAATCAAACTCATACTGATCCGGGAATAAATTGGAATTGGGAAAAATATTACAAATTAATCAATAATAACCCTGTTATCACTACACTTACTACGACATCCGGAAACCTCTATGATTCTGGAGGAGCAGGAGGAAATTACACAAACGACGAAAGAAAATTATGGCTGATTCAACCGACAAATGCTTCTACAATTTCCTTAAATTTTACAAGTTTTAATATCGAAAACAATTGGGACTTCATGTTGATTTACGATGGAAGCACTACAAGTTCTCCATTAATTGGTCAATATACTGGTTCAAATTCTCCGGGAAATATCAATTCTACAGGAAGTAGTTTGTTAATAGAATTTAGGTCGGATTGTGCAACAGCAGCAACAGGCTGGGAAGCATCTTTTACCTCAACAATTTCAACAATCGATAACACACCACCAAGTACGTCAATTGCTTCAGGTCCTACTTGGCAAACAAGCAATTTTTCAACACAAATTACGGATTCAGACACACAATCAGGAGTAAATAAAGGTTTTTATTTGGTTTCTGATAAAGCTTCACAAAGTAATTCCTGGCACAGCAATGGTGCAAAAGGATTTGTTAATGAAGATTTTGAGGAACAAAATACTTATTGGACACTTCAAACAGGACAATTTTCGGTTAATAACGGCGTGTTTTTAATGAGTGATGAAAGTCAAAATAATTCAAATGCCTATTTAAATGTTACTCAAAATGCAACTTCAGATTATGTGTTTTCTTGGGAACAAAAGTTTTTAACTTCACTTAGTAACCAACGAGCAGGGTTGCATTTCTTTTGTTCTGATCCAACACAACCAAATCGAGGTAATTCCTATTTCATATTTTTTAGGGATCAAGATGATGTAATTCAGTTTTACGAAGTAACTAATGATGTATTTACTGTTGTTCATGAGGTACCATTCACGATTAATTCTAATGTAAACTATAAAGTAAAAGTTTGGTACAAACCATCAACCGGATTAATTAAGGTTTTTATAAATGACAACTATGTTGGTCAATGGACTGATGCAACACCAATACAAACAGGAAATTCAATTTCTTTAAGAACAGGAGGTTGTGATGCTCAGTTTGACAATGTCAAAGTTTATAAATCACGCTTATCAAATGTGAATATATCAGTTGGTTCCAATCAAGAAATCAGATTTCAAAGCGAAAATGCAATTCATTCAGGTAAAATAAATTCAATAGCAATCGACAACGAAGATAATTGGTCTGCAGAAACTTCAAAAACATATTTAATAGATTGGACTGACCCTGTTATCTCATACATTCACGATGGCCAAAACTTAGATATTGACACCACTTACAGCGCTACACTGAAAGCTAATTGGTCTAGTTCAGATAGTCAATCTGGTGTTGCATCTTATCAATGGGCACTTGGTACTTCCTCAGGGGCAACTAATGTAATTAATTGGACAAATGCGTCTTTGAATACTGCTATTCAGCATGTTTTGACTAATCCTATATACGGACAAACATATTATTTTTCAATAAAATCCTCTAATGCAGCCGGATTAATTACCACTGCTAGTTCTGATGGACAAAAACTAGTACAACAAACAAATGCAATCGATGAATTGATGCCACAAATAAGTATTTTCCCAAACCCTACAACTAATTATTTAGAAATTAAGGGGATTCAAGCGCCGACTCAAATTTCATTTATAGATTTAAATGGGAAAACTTGTGCAAGTTATGAACTTATGAACGATGGGAAAATTTCACTGAATCTAAGTGCAGGGACATACACTGCTTTGATATCATCTGGGTTATCATTAAAAGTTGAACGTATAGTCTTGGTAAAGTAAGTTATTATTAAAAAAATAAAGATTATAAACGTTTAATTCATCTATTAAAGAATCTTACTTTTTGTAAAGTCAACATCTTATTAAAAGTAAATTAATTTCTTGTTAATATCATTATTAGTTTTTCTGACGCTTAAAATCATAGCTTTTTTACCTTTGTCTTTATGCGCAATTTGATCGCCTTTTTTAAGAGGTTCCGAGTCTTTTTATACTTCGCTTTTTTACAAATTATTGCCCTATCAATATATGTTAGGTATTTGTCGTTTCCTAAAAGTCAATACCTTACGACTGCTTCTTCTATCACTGCGAAGGTATTAGAAACAGAAAATGATATCACCAAACACTTCAGTCTTTCAAAGAATAATTTAGCCCTCCAAAAAGAAAACATTCGACTTCGCAAGAATTTACCCCAAAGTTTGTATCGTGTCGATAGAAATTTATTGAAAATCAACGACACAACTTTTAAACAACAATACGCTTATATACCAGCAACGGTTATTCATTCCACTGTAACACGTCGCAATAATTATTTTACTTTAGATGTTGGTTGTAAACAGGGAATCAAGAGAGATATGGGTGTTTTCTCAGATAAAGGTGTAGTTGGAATCGTACACAATACTAGCGAACATTATTGCGTGGTAAAAAGTGTTTTGACCAAAGATATTAACATCGACGTAATGATTGAACCAATTGGTCTATTTGGTTTACTAAAATGGGATGGTGAAAATCCTCGTCGTGGATCAATCACTGGAATTTCAAATGATTTGCGCATAAAAAAATGGTCGAAAGTTGTAACTCGAGGTGGAAGTGGAATATTTCCCCGCGGATTAGCAGTTGGTAAAGTAGAATCAATCAAAGGAATAGAAGGTGAACCTATTTGGGATGTAGTTGTGAGATTTTCTGAGAATTTTAGAACTTTGCAACGCGTTTACATTGTCAAAAACTTGATGATTGAAGAACAAAAAGAACTTGAGGCACAAATTCCATTAGACGAGGAGGACGAATAAACAATGACAGATTTATATAAAAATATCCTGCGATTTATTTTATTTACATTCGCTCAATCCCTGATATTCAACAACTTGGAAATAGGTTTTGGAATTCACCTGATGGTTCAACCATTATTTGTGATGTTACTACCCTTTGAAATAGGTGTTTTTTCATTAATGAGTTTAGCATTTGTTTTAGGTGCAATTATTGATATTTTTTCTAATACGTATGGCTTGTATGCGTCTTCGTTGTTGATGATGGCATTTTTCCGACCAATAATATTTAAATTTTATAGTCCTCGTGAGGGTTACGACCCAATCAAAGAACCATCGATCATCGATATGGGGGGACGATGGTTTTTCTTTGTTTACGGCTATTTGTTACTAATTCATCATTTTTGGTACTTCTTTATTGAAATATTTAGGATTGATCAAATTTTATTTATTCTTCAAAAAACAGTTTTAAGTTTTATTTTTTCATATTTACTTAGCATATTGCTTCAAATCTTTTTAATGAAAAAATCTAAAGCCAATTAAATGAACTTCGATGCGCGTAAGTATGTAATTATGGCTTTTATTCTTCTAGTTGGAGGGATTTATACTATTCGCCTTTTTTACATGCAAGTAATTGACGACACTTGGACTTTGCGTGCACAAGAAATCGCTGAAAAACGCAAAGAAATCACTCCACCGAGGGGAGTAATTTTCGACAGAAATGGAAAAAAAATCGTTTCCAATAGAACTTATTACAATTTAATGATGGTGGAAACAGAAATTAAAAATTTAGATACTGCTGCTTTTGCTAAGTTAATTGGTTGGACAATAGAAGAGGTGCGCAATCGCTTTTATGAAATCCGAAAAGGAGAAGGAACTTACAAAAATCCACACACGGGAAAAACCACCTCTAATTATCAAAAAATTAGAAAATATCCCTTCATTAAAGAGCTAACATTAGAAGAAATTTCAAGAATAGCACCTCATCTAGAAAACTTCCCTGGCTTTTATGAAGAAGTGACAAGTATGCGAAATTATCCTTTTTCAAATGGAGCTAATATTTTAGGTTATCTATCTGAAGTCACACGTGAAGAAATTGAACAAGATCGTTTTTATAAACCAGGGAACAACATTGGTCGCTCTGGAATTGAACGGTTCTACGAAAAAGAATTAAGAGGAATTAAAGGAATTAAATACATCGTAACTTCTGCTTTAAACAATGCGATTGAACCATATGCCGATGGAAAATACGACACAATAGCTCGTCAAGCTGATCCTCTTAAACTTGGGATGGATATGATGATACAAGCATATGGCGAACGATTAATGCAAAACAAAAAAGGATGTATTGTTGCAATTGAGCCAGCTACAGGAGAAATTTTAGCAATGATTTCCGCACCTTCCTTTGATCCAAATTTATTAGTTGGGAAAAGAAATATAAGTTTGAATTATCCAAAATTAGCGACAGACAAAAATATGCCATTATTTCCACGTCCTTTACAAGCTGAATATCCACCTGGGTCTATTTTCAAATTAGTACAAGCCCTAATAGGTTTACAGGAGGGCGTAATCACCCCAGAATCTGGTTTCCCATGTGATCAAAGTATGGTTGGGTGTCACCCAGGTCATTACGCAAGTAGCGTTGCTTCAGGTGTTCAATATTCTTGTAACCCTTATTTCTACGCAGTAATGCGCCGAATCATACAACAAAATATCAAAAAAAACATGTTTGCTGACGCTGAAATTGGCTTGAACAAGTGGCATGATTACATGTTGAGTTTTGGACTCGGTAAAAGCCTTGAAGCTGATGTTTCTGGTCAACGTCCAGGTGTAATCCCAAATGCTGCGTATTACGATAAATGGTATGGGCATCACCGTTGGGCATTTTCAACAATTCGTTCGATTTCAATTGGGCAAGGCGAGGTTAAATTAACTCCACTTCAAATGGCAAATATTGCTGCGATTATTGCCAACAAAGGTTGGTTTTACACACCTCACTTTGTGAAATCTATTGGTAGAAAAGGACCACTTCCGCAATACAAAGTGAAACAATACACAAAAGTAGAATCCAAACATTTTTCTCCTGTAATTGAAGGAATGCGTCGCGTGGTAAACGAAGCAGGAGGAACAGCACGATTAGCGAGAATTGATAGTATGATTGTTTGTGGTAAAACAGGAACGGTTCAAAATCCCCATGGAAAAGACCATTCTGTATTCATTGCTTTTGCACCAATGCACAATCCAAAAATAGCTATTGCAGTATTTGTTGAAAACTCAGGTTTTGGTGGTACATGGGCAGCCCCGATTGCGAGTTTAATGATTGAAAAATACTTGAGAAGGAAAATCAAGGATAAAGAAAAAGAAAAACGCATTTTGGAGGCTAAACTTTCCAATATGGAAGATTTACCTATCGACGAAGAAAATCAAAACCAACCAGATTGAGAAAGAACGATTCCTTAATTGCACAACTCGATTGGCCATTGTTCATCACCTATTTGCTGATGTTGATTTTTGGTATTGCAACAGTTTATTCTGTAGCTTTCAATCCTGAAAATCCAAATATTTTTAGTTTTGATGAGAAATACGGTAAGCAAATCCTATGGCTATGTGTCTCCTTGTTTTTAGGTTTAATCGTCTTTTTAATTGATTCGGATATTTATCGAAAATTTGCTTTTCCAATTTATCTTTTCGTTCTATCGCTTTTGGTGTTAGTTCTTTTTATGCCTCCTATAAACGGTGCAAGAGCATGGATTGGTGTTGGATCAATGGGTATTCAACCTGCAGAATTTGGAAAGATTGCCGTTTCATTATTGCTTGCAAAGTACATTAGTGAACTAAGTGTGAAGCAACAAACAATTGGAAATGTAGTAGGTGCAGCAATGATTCTGTTGGTACCAATGATATTAATTTTATTGCAACCGGACGCAGGTTCATTTGTCGTTTTTACCTCGTTTTTATTTGTAATGTATCGTGAAGGTTTAACATTTGACCCCATTATCTTAGCAATTATTAATTCCTTTCCTGGTGTAAAGATGAAATACACATGGGTTGGAAGTCACTTTATTCCAATATTATTTGTAGCGATTTTTTTAAGTATAATTACCTTGATACTAAGTACTATAGAAATTGATTTTTTCTTTCTGCCATTCAAAGTTTCCGGTGCCATGGGAGTTTTAGTTTCTTTGGTATTATTTGCAATTATTGGTCTTTTAATAATCCGTCAATTTGGAAGCAAAAGAGATCGCTCTAGAGGAACCTTAATTATCGTTTTAGGATTGGTATTAAGTGGAGGTCTATCGTTTGGTGTTGGCACAGGATTCAACAGTTTAGCTCCCCATCAAAAAGATAGAATTGAATTAGTTCTTGGCTTAAAAGAAGATCCAGATGGTGAAGATTACAACAGAAATCGCGCAATGGCAGCTGTAGGTTCAGGAGGTTTAACAGGTAAAGGCTACAACAAAGCTTCCGTTTCAAGCGTCGAAAGTAATCACGTTCCTGAGTCTGAAACGGATTTTATCTTTTGTCCTTTCGCTGAAGAATGGGGTTTTTTAGGAACCATCGTTTTGATTTTTATGTACATGTTTATGTTGATTCGAATCATCGTAATTGCAGAACGACAAAGAGCAGCCTTTAATCGAATTTATGCCTATTGCGTTGCCATGATTTTGTTTTACCATTTCGCTATAAACATCGGAATGAACATAGGATTTGCACCAGTAATTGGAATTCCATTGCCTTTTTTCAGCTACGGAGGTTCGTCAATGATGTCCTTTTCAATGATGATGTTTATCCTTCTAAAATTGGATAGTCAGCGAAAAGATGTTTTACGATAAAAACTTGTTTATTATTTCAAAAACAAGTTTTACATTTGAACAGATTCAAAATAAAATGATTCATCAATCAATACAACCATATTTACCGCAAGTTATAGAATTGTTTAAAAAGCACAAGATAATTAATGCTTATGTTTTTGGTTCTGTGTTAACTGATAAATTCAATTCAAACAGCGATGTAGATTTTTTAGTGACGATTCAAAGCGATTTGGATCCTTTAGAAACAGGGGAGCATCTGTGGAATTTGACTTATGAATTGGAAGATCTATTAAAAAGAGATGTTGATTTGTTAACAGAACGATCCTTAAAAAACCCATATTTCATACAACGATTAAACGAAACTAAATTTGCTATTTATGGTTTTGGAAGTTAAAAAGTTATTGCAAGATATTTTGATATGCCTTGAAAATATTGAAAACTACATAGGCGAAAAAAAAGTGTTCACTGAATATGCTGATAACTTCTTGCTACAAGATGCCGTTGAACGAAATTTAATTACAATAGGAGAGGCAATGAATTTACTTTTGAAAAAAGAACCAGAAATTCCGATTTCGAATGCAAGAAGAATTGTTGATACTAGAAATAGACTTACCCACGGATATGATGAAATAGAGGTAACACAAATTTGGAATATCGTAATAAACCACCTACCCTTATTAAAAAATGAAGTTACAAAACTATTAGAAAACTGATTATACTATTGCTTAAAAGACTGATTCCAATAGTACTTTTCGATACAATAAAGTTACTAACTTAGCCTCCAATTTAAGCTAATTGTATTTTGATTTTTTAGCGTAATTTTAATTAAGAAAAAACATCGTTTTTTATGAATGATAAAAATAAAAACTCCTCAACGAAAAAACCGGTAACTTCTTTATCTCCAGAGGAAAACAAAAAGTTTACCATCTATTTTTGGATTCTTTCTTTGTTTCCATTTTTGATTGTTACCTCCTTGTTTTTGTTTCAATCGGAAGACGATTTACCTCCAGTTGAGTTATTAGATAATCCGCCAGAAATTCAAGCGTCTTTGATTATCGCAAAGAAAAGTGAAAAAGAAGATACCGTAATCGGTCGCTTTTGGTTGGTAAACCGTACGAGTGTAAAATACCGCCAAATTTCTCCTTATGTCATAGATGCTTTGATTGCAACTGAAGACGAGCGTTTTATGAGCCACTCAGGAATTGATTTCAAAGGTTTGGCGCGCTCTATTTTTAGTTTAGGGTCGAAAGGTGGTGCCTCAACAATTCCTCAACAGTTAGCTAAATTGTTGTTTACCTTACAAAAACGCCAAGAAGAAGAAATTGCTCGGGCGAAAGGGGAAACTTTGGCTGCTAGAGTTGGTGGTTTTTTCGGGAAATTCAGAAGAATAAACGAGAAAATTCAAGAAAATATCATTGCAAAGCGCTTGGAAGAACGCTACACAAAAGAGGAAATTATTACGATGTACTTGAATCAATTTGATTTCTTGTACAATGCTGTGGGTATCGAAAATGCAGCTCGAGTATATTTCAATAAAGCACCTATCAATTTGACCAAAGCAGAAGCGGCAATGTTGGTTGGTATGTGTAAAAACCCTGATTTATACAATCCATATTCCTACCAAGTTGATAATTACAGAAGAAAAATTGCAAACAATAAAGGAGTTCCTTTTAATCAAGTAACACAAGCTGAAATTGACGAAAGACGTTCAAAAGATTCACTTAGAGCTGTAGAACGGAGAAATCAAGTTTTATATCAGTGGTTAAAGAATAGCGAAGCTGAAAACGACGCTTTACGAACGAAAATTACCAGAGAAGAGTTTGATAAATTGAAAGTTACACCCGTAGCAACAAACTTTAAATCACTCGACCATAAAGAGGGAATGGCGCCCTACTTTAGAGAATCAATGCGCAGCGAGGTCACAGGTATTTTAGAACAAAAAAATGAAGATGGTACTTTAAAATATTTGAAAGAAGACGGTACGCCTTACAATATTTACCGCGACGGATTGAAGATTTACACAACCCTAAATCCAACTTTGCAACGTCATGCTGAATATGCAGTTGAGCGTCACATCAAAGAGGACATGCAACCTGCTTTTGATCAAAATAACAAAACGCTTAAAAATTATCCATTTGCAAATTCTGTAAGTCCACAAATGATTGAACGAATTATGGAAAATGCACGGCGCTCAACGGAACGTTACCGTAAATTGGTTGAAGCTGGTGCAAGTGCAAGTGACATAAAAAGGATTTTTGAAACACCTTGTGCAATGCGCGTTTTTTCTTGGAGAGGCGAACGAGACACCACGATGACTCCTAACGATTCAATCCGTTACTACAAAGCATTCTTGCACGCTGGTTTGGTATCAATTGACCCTCAAACTGGATTCGTAAAAGCATGGGTTGGAGGGGTTAATTTCAAGCATTTCTCGTATGACCATGTGCGCCTAGGAAAACGTCAAGTTGGTTCTACCATCAAACCTTTTGTGTATGCAACATCATTATCGATGAAAGTAGCTTCTCCTTGTATGACTTTTACACCTGAACAATGCGCTGTGATTGTAGAAAATGAAGACGGATCGGTCAAAAGTCGTTATACACCAGCTGGTGAAGCAGCAAAAAATGTAAAAGATGGGTTGGCACTTTCTTCTAATCCTACCACAGCTGCTGTGATGCAAACAATGGGTTCTTTCAATAGTTATCGTAGAAAAGGTGGTCCTTATGAAGTTGAGAAATTCTTGAAAAAAGTGGAAATTAAATTAAATCCTAATGATGTGGTACCTTCAATGGCGCTCGGTGTAATGGATTTATCGCTATTTGAAATAGTAGCAGCACAATGTATTTTTGCGAACAACGGTTATTATGTTCGCCCAACAACAATTGAGCGCATCACGGATAGAAATGGAAAAGTAATATACAGCGCCGATGCTAAAATTTTCCGCGAACAAGCATTAAATCCAACCGTTGCTTACGAAGTTTTGAAAATGATGAAAGGTGGTATCGCTTATGGTACGGGGTGGAGTTTGAGAAGTGGCAGACCTTGGGGTGGAATTACTGCACCAACTGCTGGTAAAACAGGAACAACACAAGGAAATTCAGATGCTTGGTTTATGGGATTAACTCCAAAATTAGTTACTGGAGTTTGGGTTGGAGCTGAAGATCGCGTAGTGCGTTTCAGAAGTACAGCCATGGGACAAGGTGCTCGAGCGGCTTTACCTATTTACGGTTACTATATGCAACGAGCGTATCGGGATAAAATTTTCAGCACGTTTGAAGATTTCAGGCAACCACCAGATTACGACCCTTTAATGTTTGATTGCTCCGAAACAACGGTTGCACCTCCAACAAGTGAAATAGAAATACCATTTGAATTTTAAGAAAGTACAGTATGAATAAAGTAGTAAAAAACGTTGAAGAAGCTCTTATTGGTGTTGAAGACGGAATGACTTTGATGATTGGAGGATTTGGTTTGTGTGGCATTCCAGAAAATTCAATTGCTGAATTAGTGAAAAAAGGAACGAAAAACTTAACGTGCATAAGTAACAACGCTGGTGTCGATGATTTTGGGCTAGGTCTTTTACTGCAGACGAAACAAATTAAAAAAATGATTTCCAGTTATGTGGGTGAAAACGACGAATTCGAGAGTCAAATGCTTGCTGGAGAATTAGAAGTGGATTTGATTCCACAAGGAAGTTTAGCAGAAAGATGCCGCGCTGGTGGAGCTGGAATTCCTGCATTTTTCACACCTGCTGGATACGGAACAGAAGTAGCTGAGGGAAAAGAAGTGCGCATCTACAACGGAAAACCACACATTTTGGAAGAAGCTCTAACAGCAGATTTTGCAATTGTCAAAGCGTGGAAAGGCGACACTGAAGGAAATTTAGTTTTCAAAGCAACAGCAATGAACTTTAATCCCATGATGGCAATGGCGGGTAAAATCACTGTTGCTGAAGTGGAAGAATTAGTTCCTGCTGGACAATTAGACCCAAATCATATTCACACACCTGGAATTTTCGTTCAACGAATTTTTAAAGGGGAGAAATTTGAAAAACGAATTGAGCAGCGGACTACAAGAAAAAAGTAATTTGAAAATGAGATAAAGAAAGAATGACGTAATGAGGAATGAGAGAAGGAGGGAAAGAAAGAAGGGGAGGGAGAAATGAGGGAATGAGTATTAAATTTTTGAGCTAATGAAAAAACATAACTTTAGAGAAATTAAAATTTGGCAAGAAGCTTTGGTTATTGTTAAAGAAGTTTATGTATTTTCATCCAATTTACCTAAAGAAGAAAAATATGGTATTACTTACCAAATTAATCGAACTGCTATTTCAATTCCATCAAATATCGCAGAAGGTTCTGGACATACTTCTTATAAAGAGTTCATTAGATTTCTTGAGATTGCAATCTCTTCGAGTTACGAATTGGAGACACAACTGATTTTAGCTGAAGATTTATTCAACTTACCAATGAAGGAAATCATAGAAAACTTACACGCTCTTCAAAATAGAATTGGAGGATTTACTCGTCAAATAAAAGAAAGAATAGATAAGGAAAATTAATTTTTAAGAGCCAAATAAAGTCATTAACTCGTAATCCGACGCGGCGGACATTCACTCATAAAATCATAACATCATTCACTCATAATATCATTCACTCATAATATCATAAAGTCATTCACTCATAATATCATTCACTCATAATATCATTCACTCAAAATATCATAAAATCAAATTACAATGCTCGATAAAACAGGAATAGCAAAACGAATCGCTCAAGAACTACAAAACGGGTGGTATGTAAATTTAGGAATCGGAATTCCAACCTTGGTTGCCAACTACATTCCAGAAGGAATTGAGGTAGAATTTCAGTCGGAAAATGGGGTGTTAGGTATGGGACCCTTTCCGTTTGAAGGAGAAGAAGATGCCGATTTAATCAACGCTGGTAAACAAACGATTACCGTGCGTGAAGGAGCTTCTTTCTTTGATTCAGCAACTTCTTTCGCAATGATTCGTGGACAACACGTTCAATTAACCGTTTTGGGGGCAATGGAAGTGTCTCAAAATGGCGACATTGCTAACTGGAAAATTCCAGAGAAAATGGTAAAAGGTATGGGAGGAGCCATGGATTTAGTAGCTTCAGCTGATAATATTATTGTAGCCATGATGCACAGCAACAAAGCGGGAGTATCAAAAATCTTAAAAGAATGTACTTTGCCTTTGACGGGTGTTGGATGCGTGAAAAAAGTGGTAACTGAATTAGCCGTTTTGGAAATTAAAAACGGAAAATTCCACTTGATTGAAAGAGCGCCAGGAGTGAGTGTTGAAGAAATCGTTTCTAAAACCGAAGGAGATTTAGTAGTGCCAGAATTTGTCCCAGAAATGCAATTATAAGTTGACAACTCTAGCACCAAAATTCCAAACTGCACTTGTGGCTGCTGTAGAAGCGTCGCATAAAATCATGGATATTTACAACCATGAATTCGAAGCAATAATCAAAGAAGATGGTTCGCCATTGACAAAAGCAGACTTAGCTTCAACAACTATAATTCAACGCCATTTGGAACCATTGGGTATTCCCATAACAGGCGAGGAAACGGAGAAATTAGATTATTCTATTCGTCAAAACTGGACTGAATGTTGGTGTGTTGATCCTTTGGATGGCACTAAAGAATTCATCAAAAGAAATGGGGAATTTGCTGTAAATATTGCCATGATTGAAAATGGTGTTCCAACTTTTGGCTTAATTGCTTCACCTGTAAATGAAGAAATTATTTTCGGTTCCAAAGAATTTGGTGTATATATTTCTAGCTTTGAAAATATTGAAAAAGAAGATAAGTGGACAAAAATTAATATCCCAGAAAAAGTAAATTCACCATTGATTTTAACCGCCTCAAGAAGTCATGGTTCTGGGCCAATGGAAGTATTTATCGCAGAATTAAAACGAATTTCACTAGAAATCGTTCAAAAATCAAAAGGTTCATCCTTAAAATTCTTTGATTTAGCGAAAGGAGAAGTTGATGTTTACGCCCGATTTGCACCAACTATGGAATGGGACATTGCCTCTGGTCAAGCCATTTTAGAAGCACTTGGTGGAAGCGTAATCAATGTCGAAACAGGATTACCTTTAGTTTACAATAAAGAGAATTTATTGAATCCATTTTTCATTGCGAAGACAAAACCTCTATTGGAAATTTTACCATGAGATCTGCAGTAATCATAGTTATGTTAGGTTGGGTAATTAATGTTTCCAGTCAGCATAATTTGATTTCAACGCATTCATTTTTTAGAGATAAATTATTTGAATCTTCAAGAACAGAAGCTTATAATGGTAATTCTTTTTTACCACTTACTGAATCAAATTACAACCTTCAAAAACACCTAAAAGATACGAGTATATTTTATTATGACTTTGCGGAAACAGTATTTAAAAAACATTGGGTTGAAATAAAAACAGAAGATTATTATTTGAAAATTTCTCCGACTTTTAACTTCTCTTTTGGCAAAGACTTAAAAGACAAAAATCCAAGAAATTTATTTCAAAATACCCGTGGGTTTACCATAGAAGGAGATATTGCAAGGAACTTTTCATTTGCAACAACTTTCTATGAAAACCAAGCTCGCTTTAGTAATTATGAATCTGATTTTATTTCTTCACATGGAGAATTTTACTTTAACGGTAGTGGATTAAACTACAACATGCAGAATGGTGTTATACCCGGTAGTACACGCACTAAAGGTTTTAAAAATGATGGTTTCGACTATGGATTTGCACAAGGTTATATCGTTTATCAACCCCATAAAAAAGTAGACATTATTGTTGGGAATAATCAGCAATTCATAGGTGCTGGTTATCGTTCTATTTTGCTTTCAGACAATAGTTCAGGTGCGCCTTATCTACGTCTAGATTATAGAATTAGCAAGCGTTGGTCTTATTCTACTTTGCGAACGAGGG
Source organism: Chitinophaga pinensis (assembly GCA_945863605.1). GTDB lineage: Bacteria > Bacteroidota > Bacteroidia > Flavobacteriales_D > Crocinitomicaceae > UBA952. The sequence goes on along the minus strand of CAMAZP010000013.1, from coordinate 64,441 downwards.
CATTGAATTTAGTTCGTAAGAAAAAGACAACAACAGTCGAGGCTTACTATCAACCAAAAGGTTTTGCTGTCAATTATTTATCCTTTCAAGCAACTGACAAATTGAATGTTTCGCTTTTCGAAGGTTCAACTTGGTCGATGGGAGATTCATTGACTACAAAAAGAGTAAATCCGCTTTTTTATAATCCAGTTCCAATTATTTCAAGTTTATTGAATGATTCAATTTGTAGCACAATTCAAGGAATAAATGTAAATTGGCTTTTACATCCCAATGCGCGCCTATATGTACAATTTGCACTAGGTTCTTTAGGAGCAAAACAGTATGCACTGCAAATTGGATACAGAGGAAACGATTACTTCAAAATCAAGAATTTATATACACAAATTGAATATAATTTTGCAACTTCAAAAATGTATAAAGCCACAATAGACCGATTAAATTACAGTCATTATAACCTTGCTCTTGCTCATCCAATGGAAAATGGGTTTCATGAAATTGTGTTCCGATTAGGTTGGGAATGGAAAAGGATTTATGCGGATCTTAAATCTGTAAATTATTTCTTAGTCGATCACACAAAAAATGATTTATTACCTATTCAATATTACAATACTGTTTCAAATGATAAAATTTCGCACAATCAATTTGAAATAGGATACCGAATGAACAAAAAATTAAACTGGAACTTCTTCGGAAATATCACCTACAGAAAACAAACTGGAGCAGAAAATTCACAAGCTTTTGTTGTGAGTGCTGGAATGAGAACTTCATTATTAAGTCATTACAATGATTATTAGAACAAAAATAATCTTACTTCTTTTGCTTTTGGCTCCTGTTTTGGTTTCGGGACAAGGTGCGGTTGGTTGGTTAAATGAAGAAAAAGCTATTGACTCAGTTTCAAAGTGGAGTTACGATGATCATTCAGCTATTTACCCTAAAATCAGACAAATAGCTGATTTAAAAATTGGATATGGAATTGGAAAAAAATCGCAGTTAATTCCAACACTGGATGCAGGCTTACAATATGGTTCAAAATTAAACTACCGTGCAGGAGCTGGATTTATGTGGGAATCGAATTTCTCCCCAAAATGGTATTTACGAACTGGTATGAATCTAATAATAAATGATGGGGATAGTTTACTAACTTCTAATTATTTTAAGACATTAGGAAATTCAAAACTCGAATTACAGCCGACTGCTCGACTTGCATTTACGCCAAACAAACATTTCAATTTTCAAACAGGAATCGACAAAAATTTTATTGGCGATGGGGCGCGCTCTTTGTTCTTGAGTGATTATGGAAAAACCTATCCTTTTGCGCAAGTAAGAACTAAATTTTGGCACGTTGAATATACCATGCTTTACCAATTTATGCGCGAAAATTTCCAAAATCAAAACCGATCTAAATTCATTGCGACTCATCATATTAGCTGGAATGCAACAAAATGGCTCAACTTTGGATTATTTGAAACCGTTGTATTTCAACCAAAAGACACTATGTTATATCGAGGTTTTGATGTAGAATATTTGAATCCTTTGGTGTTTTATCGTCCGCAAGAGTATTCAATTGGGTCCTCTGATAATGTATTAATTGGAGCAAGTTTTTCAGTGAAATTCATAAATCGCACAATGCTTTATGGACAATTTATAGTTGATGAATTTTTATTGAGTGAAATTCGAGCAAGAAATGGTTGGTGGGGAAATAAATTTGGTGGACAAATAGGTTTTAAAGGTAGAATGAAGTTTTTAAAGCAAATTTTTGGGTTTAGATTGGAGTTAAATGCTGTCAGACCGTACACCTATGCTCATTTAAATTCACTAGCAAATTATGGGAATCAAGGAAGCACATTAAGCCATCCATTTGGTGCAAATTTTGCCGAATTATTAGGGGAACTAAAGTGGCAACATCAACGTGTTTTTGCTAAAGCTACAGCGGTATTTGGAAATCAAGGTTGGGATATTGGTGGTGATAGTTATGGATCAAATATTTACCAACCTTACACATTACGACCTTATGATTTTTACTTCCGCATTGGCGAAGGAAAAAGAAATTACTTCGGACGATTGAATCTCTTTGGTGCATATCAACTTTCTGAAAAAGGAAATTTACAAGCATTCGGTGAAGTTCAATTACGCTTTGATTCTGCTTTACAAGACCAAAAGTTTCGGGTTGTTCCGATGATCGGTATTCGCTCCAATCTCTGGAACGATTATCGAAATTATTAAACTCGAATTGACTTCAAAAACTCAAAATTAGAACACATTCTAGATTAATAAATTTTGTAAGTTTGAATAAATTAAAAATTAAAAAAAGTGAAAACAGTAATTCCGGTTAATATATCATTTGAACAATTACTTTTAATGGTGAAACAGTTACCAGTTCAGCAAAAAATTAAACTATCTAAAGAGCTTGAAAAAGAAGCAATTGGAACTAAATTAACTCGTCTTCTTAAATCGCTAAAAACCAAAGAACTTGATCTTGAAACATTAACCAATGAAGTTGAGATTGTTAGACAAGCGATTTATGACAAACGAAAGCATTAAAGTAATTTTTGATACGAATATTTGGATTAGCTTCCTGATTGGGAAGCAACTATCCAAAATAAAACGCCATATAGCAAACGGCTCAATAACAATTATTGTTACAGATCAACTTATTTTAGAACTAAAAACAGTAACAAAAAGAGAAAAACTTAAAAAATATTTCAATTCAGAATCAGTAAAAGAACTAATTGAATTATTAGATACGATTGCCATTAATGTTCCTATAAAAACTAAACATACAATTTGTCGTGATGCAAAAGATAATTTTTTGTTAGACTTAATTGATTTCTCAAATGCAGATTTTCTAGTCACAGGAGATAAAGATTTAATAGCCCTAAATCCTTTTCAAACTGCAAAAATTTTAACACCTGCAGAATTCGAAATAATTGTAATAAAGTTGTAGTTTTTAAAAATACTAAAACCAAAACAAATTCTAAAGATTACCCTAGTTATCTACAATTAAGTAGTTTTGTTCCCTAAACTGAAATAATGAAAAAGTTTATTCAAATCCCACTAATGATTTTTCCTATGTTGGCATTTTCGCAAGTTCAAGAACCGATAGCTCCTAAAAAACCTAAAGCTTTAACCATTCATAATCACACGCGCAACGACGATTATTATTGGATGAACGAGCGCGATTCCAAACCCGTTTTAGATCATTTGGCAAAAGAAAACGCTTACAACAATGAATATTTTAAGCCCATTCAAGGTTTGGTGCAATCGTTAATGACTGAATTTGACCAACGAATTAATCCAAACGAGGTAAGTGCTCCATTTATTATGAACGGAAAAACATACCAAGTAAAAAGCATTGAAGGCAAAGATTATCAACAAATTGTTCAAATTGAAAATGGGAAAGAAACTATTTTTTTTGATGAAAATGAGCGCGCAAAAGGAAAATCATTCTACGAACTAGCGGAATGGAATCCGTCTCCAAATAATGAAATTTTGGCTGTAAGCGAAGACTTTGTTGGGAGAAGAAAATACAATATCACATTCCGTCAAAATAAAAATGGAAAATTCCTAAAGGATAAAATCTCGGATGTTAGTGGTGGAGTAGTTTGGGCAAACGATAACAAAACTGTTTTTTACGGAAAGAAAGATACCGTAACACTTAGAGAATTTCAAATTTACCGCCACATTCTTGGAACTGATTCAAAAACTGATGTTTTAGTGTACGAAGAAAAAGACGAAAAATTCAGTGCTGGTGTAGGAAAATCAATCACTGACAAATACATAATGCTTTATTCGTACAGCTCCACAACTTCCGAAATGCAATGGATTGATGCCGATAAACCTTTGGATAAACCAAGCGTATTTCTTCCAAGAAAACAAGGACATTTATATGAAATCGCACATCACACTAACGGTTTTTATATTCTCTCAAACGACCAAGCGACGAACAAACGCATACTTGTTTCAGCAAGTGCTCCAACATCCATTGAAACTTGCCAAGAATTAGTTGCTCACGATCCAAAAACCTTAATCGAAGGGATTTCAGTTTTTAAAAATTTCTTATTGATTGAAGAACGCACAAACGGTTTGCGCAAGTTAAAACTGAGAAACATCAACGATAATTCAGAGCGCTATCTTTCGATGAATGAAGAAACTTATTTCTTAGGATTAGGACTAAACGATGAATTCAATACCGACGAAATTTTCTACTCTTATAATTCAATGACAACGCCTTCGACCGTTTACAAATACAATATGGTGACTGGTCAACAAACGGTTTGGTTTAGAAAAGAATTATTAGATAAAAACTTTAAATCGGAAGATTATACTTCTCAACGTATTTGGGCTACAGCGAACGATGGCACTCAAATTCCAATTAGCTTAGTTTACAAAAAAGGAACCGATTTAAAAAATGCGCCTTGTTTATTATATGGCTATGGTTCTTATGGTTACACACTTCCTGATGTTTTCAGCGCAACAAGATTGAGTTTGTTGAACAGAGGTTTTGTGTTTGCTGTTGCACACATTCGCGGAAGTAAATATATGGGTGAAGAATGGTACGAAAACGGTAAATTCGATAAAAAAATCAACACTTTTACCGATTTCATCAATGCGGCGGAACATTTAGGACATCACGGCTATTGCGACAAAGATAAAATCTACGCGCAAGGTGGAAGTGCTGGAGGATTATTGATGGGAGCTATAACCAATATGGCGCCTTATCTTTGGAAAGGAATCGTTTCGCAAGTTCCATTTGTGGATGTTGTAACGACAATGTTGGATGAATCGATTCCGTTAACAACCGGCGAGTATGAAGAATGGGGAAATCCAAATGATCCCTATTATTACAACTATATGCTAAAGTATTCACCTATTGACAATATTCACCGAATGGATTATCCTGCGATGTATATCACAACTGGATACCACGATTCACAAGTTCAGTATTGGGAACCGATGAAATACGTTGCAAAAGTGCGCGAATACCGAACAAACAAAAACCCATTGGTGTTCGAATGTAATATGGATGCAGGTCACGGCGGTGGTTCTGGACGCACACAAGAACGTTTGGAAGTCGCTAAAGTTTATGCCTTTATCTTAAGTTTAGAAGGAATTTCGAAATAGGATTTTAAATTCTAAAACACTAGTGGAAAAGTTAAAACGCAACTTATTATTTTTTGATTTCGTGAGTTTTAATAGTTTCAAATTGAGCACTTTAAAACTTGGTGTTTTTATTTTGACATGCTTTTCTTCAATTAATTTTTCTATTGCACAAGACGATAGTTTAGTCATTGAAAACTTTAGAGATCGAAAGGTAGTTTTTGCCGATTTGGGATATTCAACTGCGCCTTTTTTTCTGCGTTATCCTTACACTTCTGAACTAGGAAAGCTAAGCTATAAAAACAATTTTAGATTATTCATGGGGCTTGGTTTCGCCTACAAATGGTTTTCGATGCGCATTGGTTTTCCAGTTTTAAATTCCTTTCGTTCGGTTGAAAAATTTGGTGAAACCAAGCAATTCAATTTGGGCTTGGATTTTTCATTTCAAAAGATGTATTTTGATTTTGAATTTAAGTCAGTTTTGGGTTATTCCATTCAAGATGCTTATCGTTGGGACTCAACCTATACAGAGGTAAATCCAAACCAAAATGAAGCTTCTATTGGAACTTTAAACTTTGCTGTAAACGCTTGGTATTTTAAAGACAAAAATTTTAAAATGAACGCCTTGGTCGGAAAAAGAGCACATTATGTTCGTCGAGTTCACACGTGGTATGTTAAAGGAACGGTAAATGTTTTCGGTGCTGACAATAACGGAGTTCCATTGATACCTCAGCCTTTACAAAATCCTGCAAATTCCAAAACCCTATCCTCTACCCTATCTTCCTTTGATTTTGGAGTAATTCCTGGATATGCGTATGTTGACCGTATCAACAATTGGCAATTTTCTGGATGGTTAGGAATTGGTGGTGTTGTGCAATCTAAGTTTTACACAGTTCCTGAAAACCCACGTGGATTTTTAGGTTTAGCTCCTCGCTATGATATTCGTCTAATGGGTGGGTATTCTCGACCAGAATATTTCATTTTTCTACTGACTGATTTCGATAATAAATCCATTCGTTTTTCGGATTTAATTTACAGACAATACTTCTACAGTATTAAAATTGCGGGCGGATATCGATTTCCAGAAAAAAAGAAAAAAGCGGATTCAAAAAAAAATACTTCGACTTATTTTTAATTCATTTTTGTTCATAGAATCAATTGTGTTGTTTTAGAATCTTTACTTTTAACTTTAATAACACAAATCCTAAAACTTTTTAGTATTTTCCTTGTTACCCTAATATGAAAAACAAGCCTACATCAGGATTTATTTTTACACCCTATCAAGCTCCTGAACAATCCAATTTCGAGCGTCTTTTTGATATTTTCAGTGAATTGATTACGCATACTTCTGGTGATGTGGACGAAGCTTTAGATTGGTTTAAAATCCTAGATGAGGAGTATAAACTCACGAATGAGGAGTATACAATGGATGATTTTATCGAAGATCTCAAGAAAAAAGGCTATCTCCGAGAAGAAATCAAACCAGATGGAAAAGGCGCATTGCAAATCACTGCGAAAACTGAACGAGCTCTTCGTAAAAATGCAATGGAACAAATTTTCGGTAAAATCAAAAAGAGTGGCGCTGGTAATCACAAATCCAAGAAAAGTGGTCAAGGTGATGAATCCACAGGAGAATTTAGAAATTATCAATTTGGTGATAGTATTGAGCGTATTTCTATGACCGAAAGTCTAAAAAATGCACAAATCAATCACGGACAAGAGGAATTTAAATTGACCGAACAAGATTTAATCATCGAGGATACGCACCACAAATCTCAAATGAGTACCGTTTTGATGATTGACATCAGCCACAGTATGATTTTGTATGGTGAAGACCGCATCACTCCTGCTAAAAAAGTAGCAATGGCTTTGGCAGAATTAATAACTACTCGTTATCCGAAGGACACACTCGACGTAATCGTTTTTGGAAATGACGCTTGGCCAATAAAAATCAAAGAGTTACCTTACTTGCAAGTTGGTCCCTATCACACAAACACGGTTGCTGGTTTGGAGTTAGCGATGGATATTTTAAGAAGAAAAAGAAATACCAACAAGCAAATTTTTATGATTACAGATGGAAAACCAAGCTGTCTTCGAATGCCTGATGGACAATATTATAAAAACAGCAATGGATTAGATCAATTCATCGTTGAGAAATGTTACACAATGGCCGCTCAAGCTAGAAAATTGCATATTCCAATAACAACATTTATGATTGCACAAGACCCTTATCTTCAGTCATTTATCGAAGAATTTACTAAATCAAATAAAGGAAAGGCATTTTTTACCGGACTAAAAGGTTTAGGCGAAATGATTTTTCATGATTACGAAAGCAATAGAAAAAAACGCATTAATTAAAACTATGGACACAGCAATAAAAACCTTAGGTGAGTTGAAGAAAAGCGCTTACCAATCTAAAAATATAAAAACAGAATTAAGAGATAATTTGATTGCTTCACTGCAAGCTGGAAAGAAGACATTTGAAGGAATGCACGGCTACGAACAAACGGTTATTCCACAATTAGAACGTGCAATTTTATCAAAGCACAATATCAATTTATTAGGTTTACGCGGTCAAGGTAAAACGAGAATTGCACGCTTGATGATTCAATTATTAGACGAATATATTCCAGTTGTTGCAGGAAGCGAAATCAACGACGACCCATTAAAACCAATCAGTAGATTTGCTAAAGATTTAATTGCTGAAAAAGGAGACGAAACACCCATTGAATGGTTACATCGCGACGAACGTTTCTTCGAGAAGTTAGCTACTCCGGATGTAACAGTTGCAGATTTAATTGGAGATATTGACCCTATCAAAGCTGCGAATTTAAAATTGAGTTATGCTGATGATCGTGTGTTGCATTTTGGGATGATTCCACGTGCAAATCGTTGTTTGTTTGTAATCAATGAATTACCTGATTTGCAAGCTAGAATTCAAGTGGCGCTTTTCAACATTTTAGAAGAAGGTGACATACAAATTCGTGGTTTTAAGTTGCGAATGCCGCTTGATTTACAATTTGTTTTTACCGCAAACCCAGAAGATTATACCAACAGAGGAAGCATCGTTACACCGTTGAAAGATAGAATTGGTTCACAAATCTTGACCCATTATGCTTTCGATTTAGAAACGGCAAAACGAATTACAACGCAAGAAGCAGAAAAATTAGAAACACGCGCACTCAAAGTTTATGTTCCTGAATTGGCGAAAGATGTATTGGAACAAATTGCATTTGAAGCGAGAATCAGTGAGTTTGTAGATCATAAAAGTGGCGTAAGTGCTCGAATGAGTATCACGGCGTATGAAAACCTTATTAGTACTGCTGAAAGACGTGCACTTTTAAATGGAGAAAATACGACTTCTGTGCGTTTTAGCGATTTACTAGGAATGATTCCGTCAATCACTGGAAAAGTAGAACTAGTCTACGAAGGAGAACAAGAAGGAAGTTACTACGTTGCCAATCAATTGATTAGTGAAGCAACGAAAACCTTGTTTTTGAAATATTTTCCAAAAATTGAAAAACTAAAAAAACAAGATCTAAAAACACCTTATGATGCGGTACTTGAATGGTTTTTCCAAGCGAATAACTTTGAATTACAAGATGAAGCTACAAACAAACTATATAATTCCACTTTATCACTCATCGAACCGCTTGATGATTTGATTAAGGTCTATCAACCAAATGTCTCCAAAGATGATTACAATTTCTTGAAAGAATTTATACTTTGGGCTTTGGTGGAATTAAAACAGCTTTCTAAAAAAAGAACCGAAAACGGAATAGCTTTCAATGACTTGTATGATAGTTATATTAAAGGGTTGTAGGTGTTATATCTATTGTTTTAATAATGAGGTATTAATTTAATAAACAAACTCTCATTGTTTCCTTTTTATACTATTTTAGAGTTTCATCTTGAGTTTTTTGTTCGATTTTTTTTCTGAAAAAAAGGACAATTAAGTTACCTTTTCAACGCGAAAAACAAAATTACCCTTACTTTGTGACAAGAATTTTAAAAATTTACCCTTACTTTGTGACAATAATTGATAAATTTACCCTTACTTTGTGACAAGAAATAATAAAAATTGCCCTTACTTTGTGACAACACCTCAATAATTTAGCGAAAAAAAAGCAATGAAACGACAACTTTTAAAGCGATTAGAGAAATGGAAAGCAAGCCCTACAAGGAAACCGCTAGTACTAAGAGGTGCTCGTCAAGTTGGGAAAACAACACTTATTAATACGTTCGGAGAAAGTTACAAGCAATACATTTACTTAAACCTTGAAAAAGAAGAACACAATGTCTATTTTGAAAAACATTCAACCGTTCAAACGATTGTTGATTCTTTGTTTTTAAAACTTGAGTTGGAAAATGATTATGCAAACACCTTACTTTTCATCGATGAAATTCAAGAGAACCCAAAAGTTATAGCATTGCTTCGTTATTTTTATGAAGAAACTCCTGCTTTACATGTTATTTCAGCGGGTTCTTTATTGGAATTTGCGCTCAGTCAAGTAAAAAGCTTTCCTGTTGGACGTGTTCAATTTCTATTCCTTCATCCTTTAAATTTTAGTGAATTTTTAAGTGCGATGAACAAACCGAATGCACTCAAAGCAATGGATCAAATTCCTCTTTCGCCAAGCGCCTACTCAACATTACTGGATTATTTTCATTTATATGCAATTATCGGCGGAATGCCCGAAGTTGTTAATCGCTACCTTGATGAAAAAAGTTTTACAGAACTCCTTGAGATTTATGAAGGAATCTGGGGAGCTTACCGAAATGATGTGAAAAAGTATGCTAAAAATCGAACAGAAGAAAAAGTAATCTTTCATCTAATGACCACTGCTTCCAATTTTCTCGATGAACGCGTTACCTTTCAAAATTTTGGTAATTCTAGTTATAAATCGCGAGAAGTTTCAGAAGCTTTTAAAACACTCGATGAAGCACGGATTTTACAATTGATTTATCCAACAACGGATGTGAATTTTCCAATTAAAACAGATTTGAATAAAAAACCACGAATGCAGTTTTTAGATACTGGATTAGTAAATTATTCGTTAAAAATTCAACATGAATTAATCGGATTAAAAGATTTTAGTGAAGCTTTTAAAGGAAAATTAATTCCTCATTTAATAACGCAAGAACTTATTTCCTTGAATGAAACTAGTTTTCACAAGCCTCATTTTTGGGTTAGGGAAAAAAATCAATCTTCAGCGGAAGTCGATTTGGTGGTGAATTATAAAAGCATGGTAATTCCAATCGAAGTTAAGTCTGGAAAAGAGGGAAAATTGCGTTCTTTACACCAATTCATGGAACAATGTCCACATAGTTTTGCGCTTAGAATTTATGGCGGTGAATTAAACATTATTCAAACGAAAACTCCAAGTGGAAAGCCCTTTGAATTACTTAATTTGCCTTATTTTTTGGGGACAAAAATTTTGGAGTATGTGGAATGGTTTGTTGAAGGAAGAAATTGAATTACAATCAATACATCACCATCGCTAAGCCACAACCGAAAAAGAAAATCAGACTACAAAATAGATTTTCTAAAATAAAATTTTCTTAACTTTAGAAAAGCTAATTTTGAATAAAAAAATGCAAGCGATTATAGAACAACATATCGAAGAGGTAAAACTATTATGCATAACCTTTAAAATAAAAAGGCTCTATGCATTTGGTTCAGTTGTTTCTGAACGGTTTAACGATCAAAGCGATATTGATTTTCTCATTTCGTTTGCTGACAATGTTTCAATTGAAGAATATACTGCTAATTATTTTTCACTACATTATAAATTAAGAGAACTTTTTCATCGTGAAATTGATATTGTAACAGAAAATTCACTTTCAAATCCTTACTTTATTCAAAGTATAAATGAATCCAAAAAATTGATCTATGAAGCATGAAATCAAAATGCATTTATATGATATTAAAACATCAATAGATTCTATTTTTGAATTTGTAGGAAAAGAAAGAAATTTCTATGATTACCAGAAAAATAAGTTAGTTCGCAGAGCCGTTGAGCGAGAGATAGAAATAATTGGTGAAGCCACGAATAGAATTCTAAAAATTGATCCAGAGTTTAATTTAACAAACGCAAGACAAATTGTTGACACAAGAAATTGGGTAATTCATAATTATGATAAAGTGGATGATGTGATTATTTGGGGAATTATATCGATTCATTTACCCCAATTAAAAATGGATATAGACAATTATTTAGCTCAAATTTGAAATAAAGTAGAAAATTCTATTTCAAAAATAAATTTGTGGGTATAAAATTATAAAGTTAAAAGATAATTATTTGATATTTAATACATCACCATCGCCAAGCCACAACCAAAAACGATGCTTACCAATTTTAGTAAGTTAAACTTATGGTTTTCAGTGGTTTCAAAAATAATGGTGGTTGAAATATGCAAAAACATCCCAACGACAATAGCTAAAATTACGTGAACATCAATTCCTAATTGTTCAGGGGAAACGGCAAATCCTAACAGTACTCCAAGTGGCGTCATAATTCCAAAGGCGATTAAAACTAACCACGATTGAAATGTTGAAAGTTTTGTGCTCATTAACAAAGTCATAAGTGCAATTGAAACTGGAATTTGATGGAAAATAATTCCCCAGAAAAGTGAACCGTGTGCGTGACCGTGGTCGGAAACAATGCCCATATATTGATTTCCCAACGGAATTCCTTCGATGACAGAGTGAACAGAAAGTGAAATAAACAAGGCCCAAGGCAAAGGCTGACCTTGATGCACATGAACGTGACCGTGTTCAATTCCGCCAGAAAAATATTCTAAAATCAACTGAACGAGAAAACCAATTAAAATATAAATCCCAATTTCTCCAGCGCCCTCGTGGTATAAATCAGGAAGTAGATGCTGAAAAATAATCGCCAACAAAAAACCACCACTAAACGCCAATGCAAGTTTAATGAACTGATTTTTATTCGTAGCGTGAAGGTAATTAACCACCACTCCACCAATGATAACAGAAACGAATAATCCAATAAATACGGTACTTAAATTCATATTTTTCGCTCTGCTATAATGATTAATCGATCGGAGGTTGTTGGTGAGTAAGCTTGCAAATCAAATGTTCCGAAAGTTGCTAGTATGTTAAAATCAGTTTGCAATAAACGTGTAAAATCGGCAAGTTTCAAAGCTTGAACACGTTCAGTGAAATGAAAATCTTGTCCATTATCTTGAAAACGAATGTCTTTGTAGATGTGTTTTCCGTCGTAACGTCGCTCTAGATTAAATGCCAAGTCTCCAACTTGTTTCACTTCTTCCGCCACTAATTGTTGAATCACTTTCTCCGCATTCATAAAATCAATGATTAATTTTCCTTTTGGAGCGAGCATTTTTGCGATTGAGGCACACACTTTTTCATTTTCACTTTCGTGGTCGAAATATCCAAAACTTGTAAAAAGATTAAAAATCGCATCAAACGTTTTGTTTTCAATCACTTCGCGCATATCGTGAGTTGCAAATGATAGCGATTCATTTTGAAATTTGGAAGCTTCTTGAATGCTATTCGCCGCCAAGTCAACACCTAAAACTTCGTAACCAAAGGAATTTAAGGTAACTGAATGACGACCTTTTCCGCAAGCTAAATCCAATAATTTGGAAGATTTTGGTAAATTCAGAAATTGCAATAAGTTCGAAATGAACAAAGCAGCTTCTTCTTCATTGCGGTTTTGATACAACTGGTGATAATAACTCGTGTCAAACCATTCCGCAAACCACTCTTTTTGATTCATTGTGCGAAATTAGCATTTTAAATTCTTAAAAGGTTAGTTACTCAATCTACTATTTTCAATTTTGCAATCGAATTCAGCGCTTTTTAGGTCTAATTTTCTTTTATTTTAGTTGTAAGTTTTTGTATTAAAAATTTGACGCTTAACTTTGTACCATCCTTTTGCAACGGCATATCGGATTTTATTGGAATTAAAAATTAGCGTTTGCTAAACAACCTGTAACTGAAAAGACGAAATTTCAAATCCACAGGGAAGTTAAAGTGAAACGCTCATGCTACGGCGTGGGCGTTACTTTACTTTGTGGATAGGGCTTCGTCTCCCTCAGTTACGAGTAAGGCAACTGTCCCACGCTTCTTTTTTTGTATAAACTCACTTTGGGGCGGGTGAAACTAAAACTTTTAAAAATGAAAAAAGTTATGTTTACAGCCTTTGCAGTTGGGCTTAGTTTAACTGCAAATTTTTGGGCGCAAGTACCAAGTTATGTTCCTTCAAACGGTTTAGTGGGTTGGTGGCCGTTTAACGGAAATGCCAATGATGAGAGCGGGAATGGGAATAATGGGACGGTGAATGGAGCGACGTTGACAACGGATCGATTTGGATTAGCGAATAAGGCATATAGTTTTAATGGAGGAAATCAAAAAATACAAACCAACTATTCTGGAATACTTGGTCAAAATGCAAGGTCGATTTCATTATGGTATCTATCCAATACAAGTGAAGGAGGGTTAATGTATTATGGTCTAACATCAATAGGTTCGAGAATGAATATTTATTTATTTCCAACTCAGCAAGGTGGTCATTCTCCGACTATTGATAATTCAAATAGCCAAGTTGCACACAATCCTATTACTCCTATTGGAACGTGGAATCACTTAGTTATTACGTACCAACCATCATTTGGAACTACAACAAATTCATTTAAATTTTATATCAATGGAGACATAACAACAAGCCAATTTTTCAATTATAATGGAAACCAGAATTTTAACACACAATTGGGAGACTTGGTTTGGTTTGGCTCAATAGCAGGTCAAGATTTATTTGGTAAACTTGACGATATTGGTTTTTGGAACCGTGCTTTAACTCCGCAAGAAATTTCTGCTTTGTATAATAGTTGTGGTAATGAAATCACATCTCAACCAACCAATTCAGTTAATCCTGTTGGTTCAAACGCACAGTTTTCTGTAAATGCAATAGCTGGGAGCACGTATCAATGGCAAAGCAATCCATCTAATTTTGGTTGGCAAAATGTTCCTTCAAATGCTAACTATTTAGGTGGTGCAACCAATACATTAACTGTTTCAAACGTACAATTATCCAACTACAATCAACCTTTTAGAGCCATTGTAAACGCGGGTGGTTGTATTGATACATCAGATGTGGCACAAATAATTATTGGAGATACTTGTTTAACAACAGTTACAGATACACTAATTATTAACACGACCTTGAGCTTACCAGCACCAAACAACGAGAATACTATTTTAATTTATCCCAACCCAGCAAGTGATCATATCACCATTGATAATGGAAACTTTGCAGCAATGGCTGGTTATACGATAAAAATTGAAAACAACGCAGGTCAGCAGGTATTTCAAAGCTTAATCAATCAAGCGCAATTCTATGTGGATTTGAGTACTTGGTCGGGTAACGGATTGTATTTTGTTCACCTCATCGATCCGCAAAATAATACGGTGACGGTGAGAAAGATTGTGTTGCAATGATAAATGGTTGAAACCATTTTTGATGTATGATTATTTTACCCATAGGTGCGTGATTAATCACGCGCCTATGGGTTTTTGTGCGCATGAATTATCCATTTCAATGGATTAAATGATTTTTTGAGGTTCGTAACTGTAATACAAATATTGAAGAAATTCTAACTACGTATTTCTAATTTAAATTATCTTCGCTTCAATGAAGAGAATTGGAATCACTGGTGGTATTGGCTCAGGAAAATCATTTATTGCGACCATCATCGAGCGAATGGGTTATCCTGTTTACTATTCAGATGTTCGCTCTAAAGAATTGACAAATACTCATCCTATAATTCGACAAGGATTGATTGACCTCGTAGGTGAAAATGTTTACTTCGGTGGCGAGTTAGATAAAAAAGTGCTCGCATCAACCATTTTCTCAAACGACGATCTCCGATTGAAAGTCAATCAGTTAATTCATCCAATTGTGCGACAAGATTTTGAAGATTGGACAAAAGCGCAAACAAGTGATTTAATTTTTAATGAGGCCGCCATTCTTTTTGAAACGGGTGCTTATCGCAATTTCGATGCTACAATTTTAGTTTATGCACCTGAAGAATTACGTTTGAAACGTGTTTTAAATAGAGATATTATCAACAAGGAAGAAGTTTTAGCGCGAATGAATAATCAATTAAAAGATGATGAAAAACGCAAAATGACGTCTTTACAAATTTTAAATGATGGTGAAAGTCCACTTTTAATACAAATTGAATGCTTGCTTGAACAAATAAAAATTGAAAGAAAATTGCATTGTTAAAGCGCTCTTTGTTTCTTACTTTTGCAACCTAAAATTTAAGCTTATGTATCGCTCGCACACTTGTGGAGAATTAAGAATGGAACACGTTGGTACAACTGTAACTTTAGCAGGTTGGGTACAGCGTTCAAGAGATTTAGGTGGAATGACGTTTACCGATTTACGCGATCGTTACGGTCTTACACAGTTAGCTTTCAATATGGAAGTGAATGCCGATTTGTGCGAACAAGCAAGAAAATTAGGACGTGAATTTGTGATTCAAGCAACTGGAATCGTTATCGAGCGCAGTAGCAAGAATAAAAATATGCCAACAGGTGAAATCGAAATCAACGTGACGGAATTGAAAATCCTAAACGCTGCGAAATTGCCTCCATTCACAATTGAAGACGAAACTGACGGTGGCGACGAAATCAGAATGCAATACCGTTATTTAGATTTAAGAAGAAATCCTGTGTTGCAAAAATTGCGCTTGCGTAATCAAGTGGCTTTGGAAACAAGAAAATATTTGGATTCAAAAGAATTTTTAGATGTTGAAACACCTGTTTTAATTAAATCTACACCAGAAGGAGCGCGTGATTTCGTGGTACCAAGTCGCATGAACGAAGGACAATTTTACGCTTTACCTCAATCGCCACAAACGTTCAAGCAATTATTGATGGTTTCAGGTTTCGACCGTTACTACCAAATTGTGAAATGTTTCCGCGACGAAGATTTACGTGCAGATAGACAACCTGAGTTTACACAAATTGACTGTGAAATGGCATTTGTGGAGCAAAACGACATCTTGGAAATGTTTGAAGGATTGATTAAGCACTTATTCAAAACGGTGCGTGGTGTTGAATTTGAAGGTGCGTTCCCAAGAATGACCTACGCTGAAGCAATGGAAAAATACGGTTCCGACAAACCAGACATTCGTTTTGGAATGGAGTTCGTGGACATGACCGATTTAGCTCACGGTAAAAATTTCGTGGTTTTTGATAGCGCAGAAGCTGTCATCGGAATCAGTGCGCCGGGTTGTTCTGAATACACACGTAAGCAATTGGATGAATTAACTGAATGGGTAAAACGTCCACAAATTGGTGCAAAAGGATTGGTTTACATCAAATACAATAAAGACGGAACGTTCAAATCATCGGTGGATAAATTCTATTCTGAAGAAGATTTGAAAGAGATGGCTACACGTGCAAATGCACAACCGGGTGATTTAATTTTATTGTTGTGTGGCGATTTAGAAAAAACACGCAAGCAATTGAACGAATTGCGTTTGAATTTAGGTACCACTTTAGGATTGAGAAATCCAGACGTGTTCAAACCATTGTGGGTATTGGATTTTCCATTGTTAGAATGGGATGAAGAAAATGAACGTTACCACGCAATGCACCATCCATTTACTTCTCCGAAACCAGAAGATTTCCATTTGATAAACACAGAACCTGGAAAAGTGCGTGCGAATGCTTACGATTTAGCAATGAACGGAGTAGAATTGGGCGGAGGTTCAATTCGTATTCACGACAGAGCGTTGCAATCGCAAATGTTTGACCTTTTAGGTTTCAAGAAAGAAGAAGCGCAAGCGCAATTTGGATTCTTGATGAATGCCTTTGAATACGGAGCGCCACCACACGGAGGTTTGGCTTTCGGTTTAGATCGTTTGGTTGCCACAATGGGCGGTTCAGAATCTATCCGTGATTACATCGCTTTCCCTAAAAACAACAGCGGCCGCGACACAATGATTGACGCACCATCACCTTTGGATGAGAAACAGTTGAAAGAATTGGGGATTAGGTTAAAATAAAATTAAATTGTATTTTCGGATATTAAAATAAGTTTTATGCACAATAATTTAGAACGCATTACAATCGATTCAACAATTTGTCATGGTAAACCAACCATTAGAGGTTTGCGTTATCCTGTGGAAAATATGCTAGAACTTATGGCATCTGGAATGACTATCGAAGAATTATTGGAAGATTATCCCGATTTAGAACGGGAAGATTTTTTAGCGTGTTTGAGTTATGCGTCTAAATTAGCTAGTTCAAAAAGCATACATAAAATTGCATCGTGAAATTTATTGTTGATGCTCAATTACCAATTGCTTTAAGTTATTTGCTTAAACACAGAGGTTATGATGCAATTCACACAATGGAATTACCTGATTCAAATGCATCCTCAGATGGATTAATAACTTCTATTGCAATTGAAGAAAATAGAGTCGTTATAACAAAAGATAATGATTTCTTAGAGAGTTATCTTATTAATGCACAACCGAAAAAACTATTACTGGTTAAAACTGGAAATATTCATAACAAAGCTTTAATATCACTTTTTGACTCAAACTTGACACTAATTGTTGAGATGCTAACACGTAATAATCTAGTTGAATTAACGACTACCTTAATTATTGAACACGAGTAACAAAAAGCCGAAAATGTAAACGAAGAAGAGTCACAGGAAGATGATGAAATAATTAAATTTTCAGATGATGATAAATGGTGTTTTAAAAGTATTAATGATTTTAATTATGTTGTTTTTTGGGTTTAAAGTGTATACTCAAAAAACACTTAATTCATTGAAAATGGATAGTATTGAATATGGCAAATGGGGAGTTGGTTTCAAAGACACTGTAATTTTTGATGAAATAGACGATTATGTTATAAATAATCAGAAATTTAAGAAGCCAATTTGGATTCAAATTTGGTATCCTTCAAAACAAAAAGTTAAGAAGCCAATGCTGTTCAATGAATACACCAAACTCCCATCTACTTTTTCAGATAAGTTGTTATCATCTATTTTTGAAAAAAGTATAGAAACTGTTATTTCAAGAGAATTATTCTACGCGCCAATAAATGAATTAACTGGAGAATTAACTAAATCAGATACCATCATTCGAGCATGGCAAAAATTGAAGGGCGCAAGTGTTTATGCACAAAGAAATTTGCCTGTTTCCGACGAGAAATTTCCTTTAATTCTCTATCATCATGGAGCTCAAAGTGTACCGTTCGATAATAACATCGCATGCGAATATTGGGCAAGTAAAGGTTTTGTTGTTATTTCTGCCTGGTATAATTTACCAACAGAGTACGGTTTATCAAGATCTCCAATCGACACAATAGTAATTGAAAAAGGAGATACAACAATTGGAAGTAAATCAACTTTCAGAAGAGATATGCTAAAGGTTAGCCAGTTTTCAAAAAAATTAAAGTACGTAAATACCAATTATACAATAGGTGTTGGGCATAGTTTAGGGGCACAAAGTTGGCTGGAATATGATTTTTCTGATTATCCCAAAATTGCAAATACAATTATTTCACTTCACACAACAGCGGAATCTGATACACCAACAGAAATGGAAGAATTTCATTCAAATTTATTGCCTTTAACCGATTATCGAGCTAAAAACGCAACAACAATAACCTATATGTTAGCGCCAAAGAACCCATTATGGTATGAGCAACTACTTCCGATTACAGACACAATTAATGACCCTGGATTTGCTCCATTTAGGTTAAATAAATATACTCCATATATTTTCCTCGCAGGACCTTATATTAATCACAATTCATTTATAAGTTGGTTGCCTTGGCAATCGTATTTGGTTCGATTCGATAAATCTTTTGGTTTTGGTTACGGAACCGACTTCCTAAACCGACAATGGAAATATTATCGAGAAGTTATAACGCTTACCTCAGATATTATGAATGCTGAATTGCATAATAATGAATTTCAAATTCAAGAAAAGCTTAAAAGTAATTGGCGAATGGAGTTATTCAACATCACAAAAAAGAAGTGAATTCGTTTTATGAAATGAAAAATAAATTCTTGTATCAACTGAAAATATTAAAAAATAAGACAAATTATCATAGTCACAATACAATGATTGACGCACCATCACCATTGGATGATAAACAATTGAAAGAGTTGGGGATTAAGTTGAGAGGGTAAAATGACTTGACTTTGATATGTATGTCTAAAGGATTTCTGAGATTAATAATCAAATTTATCTCCTAAATCCTAATTTACTATATTATATTATTTTCTGTTTAATGTTACTAAACTGAAATCTATAATAATTTACCAATTATATCATAAAATTCTATAAATCAATTAAGTAGTTTAAGTAATAATTAAATAATTATGGCTACTTTTTAGTAAAATTCAATTTCGTTAAAAGTTGTATTTATTATTTATTTTCCTACTAATTTATACTTTTCAATAAACCTTAAAGTCCAGTTTTTTTAGCTGTTTTTTCTTTGTATTCTGAAATAGATTTCTAGTTTTTTAAAATTGAATATACTATTTCATTCTTTCAAAACAATTCCTCTTTTTTTATTGTTTTAGCTTTATGAAAACAACATTACTAATCGGAGCTTCATCAGCCGTAGCAAAAGAAGTCGCAAAAGTACTTATTGCAAAAAATGAACGGGTTATATCCATTTCAAGAAACGAACCTGATGCACCTTTCACTGAGTTTTATGAATACACTTTAAATGGCGAAACAAGTTTTCCAAAATTAGAAGGAACAATCGATGGTTTGGTCTATTTTCCAGGGTCAATTAACCTAAAACCGTTTAGAGGTTTGAAAGAAACAGACTTTCAAAACGATTTCAATATTAATGTTTTGGGCGCTATTAAAAGCATTCAAACCTACACACCGAACTTACAATTATCCGATAAAGCATCTATTGTTTTATTTAGCACAGTTGCTGTTCAAACTGGAATGCCTTTCCACGCTTCTATTGCAGTAAGCAAAGGCGCAATTGAAGGTTTAACACGTTCCTTAGCTGCTGAATTTGCACCGAAAATTAGAGTGAATTGCGTAGCTCCTTCTTTGACACATACGCCAATGGCAGAGCGTTTGTTGAGCACACCTGAAAAAATCGAAGCAAGTGCGAATCGTCATCCTTTGAAAAAAATTGGTGAACCAAAAGACCTTGCGAGTGTGGTGGAATTTCTTCTTTCTGAAAATGCAAGTTGGATTACAGGTCAGATTATGCACGTGGATGGTGGAATGGGTAACATAAAGAATTCTTAATGTTGGATGCTTGATCAGAATTGATTTTGAAACAAAAAATAAACATCGTTTGGTTCAAGCGCGACTTGCGTTTTACAGACCACGAACCTTTGTTTTTGGCTCAAAAAGAATCGCTTCCAATTTTGCTTTTGTATTGTTTCGAACCAAGCGTAATGGCTTTCGAAGACAGTGATGTAAGACATTGGCGCTTTGTATATGAATCGTTGATGGACATGAATCTAAAGCTTCAAGATATAAAAGCTCAAGTTTATATTTTTCACTCTGAAGTATTTCCTGTTTTTCAGAGTTTAGCTGAAGAGTTCGACATTCAAATCGTTTTCTCGCATCAAGAAATTGGCAACAAACTCACTTTCGACCGTGACTTAAAAATGCAAACTTTCTTCAAGGAAAAGGGAGTTAATTGGAAAGAAAGTCGCACCAATGGTATCATTCGTCGGCTGAAAAACCGAAGCGATTGGGAAAAACGTTGGAAAGCAACCATGACTTCTGTACCGAAATTGATTAACGAAGAAAACACCAATTTTCTGAGACTGGAAGATGAATTTTACCAGCAAATCAAAGGACCGAAACTAGACGAAAACATTACCAAAAGAAACAAGAGTTTTCAAGAAGGTGGTGAAACATTGGCTTGGCGTTATTTGAAAAGTTTCTTGGAAGAACGCTATGTAAATTACAGCAAACACATTTCAAAACCCTTGTTGAGTCGTAAAGGTTGTAGCCGAATTTCGCCTTATTTGGCCTACGGAAATATCAGTATGCGGATGGTTTATTTGTACACCCAACAGCATTACAAAACTTCGAAAAACAAACGAGCATTAGATAATTTCATTTCACGTTTACATTGGCATTATCATTTCATTCAAAAGTTTGAAGATGAATGTAGTATGGAATTTGAGAACGTCAACAAAGCTTACAATCAACTTCAAAAAGTTAGAAACAAACACTATATTCTGGCGTGGCAACAAGGTAAAACGGGCGTTCCAATTGTGGATGCGTGTATGCGTTGTGTGGTGCAAACTGGCTACATCAACTTCCGAATGCGCGCGATGGTTGTATCGTTTTTTGTCTTCAATTTATGGCAAGATTGGCGCGATTTACATTTTCTAGCACGGCAATTTTTGGACTACGAACCAGGGATTCATTACCCGCAATTACAAATGCAATCGGGCGTGACAGGTATCAACACGATTCGAATTTACAATCCGATTAAGAATTCCGAAGACCACGATCCTGAAGGCACGTTTATCAAACAATGGTTGCCTGAATTGAAAAATATTCCTGCGCACCTCATCCACGAACCTTGGAAATTGAGCGAAATGGAACAAGAATTTTATCAGTGTAAAATTGGTGTAAACTATCCGCATCCCATCGTTGACATTGAGGAAACGCGCAAAAATGCTAGCGATATTGTTTGGTCATTTCGAAGCACTTCCTTGGTGAAAATCGAAGGAAAACGAATTCTCGCAAAACACGTGAATCAGAAAAGAAATTAAAGGGCGCCATTTCCTACTTTTCGCTGTATCTCCGACTTTCTCGCTCTTTCAATCATTTTCACATTGAATCAACGCTCTCTTTTTTCGCTCTCACTTTGTTTTTTCGGAGGATGCCGCTACAATCAGGGGCGTGAGTTTTTTGGTTTAAGCTCGTGTTTTTTCATTTAAAATAAAAAAGTCGTGGGTAAAAGTGTATTAATTTACAAAAAGTCGTACGAAAAAATGCGTTAAACAACAAAAATTCGTACGAAAAAATGTAATCTAAATTCCAAAAAGAAAAACAAAGTCAATATTTCTTTTTAAAGAAACTTGCAAAATTAAACAACAATCGATGCTTTCTGTTATTATAAAAAGTAATTGAAAATGATGATTAAACACACCAAAGAAACGTTCAGTCAATTCAGTAAAATTCCTCGTCTCAACTTAATCAATAGTTGTATGGGGTATAAATCAGCCAACTTAATCGCTACAAAATCTGCAGCTGGAATTAGTAATGTTGCTGTCTTTTCAAGTGTCACTCATTTAGGAAGCGACCCTGCATTATTGGGTTTTATACTTCGACCAAATACAGTTCCAAGAGATACTTACACCAACTTGAAAGAAACAGGTTTTTTTACGGTAAATGCGATTACAGAAAATATGATTTCGGCTGCACATCAGAGTTCGGCAGCATATGACGCATCCGTTTCTGAATTTGAAATGACCGATTTAGAGGAAGAATATTTAGATGAAATCCAGATTCCATTTGTGAAAGGCAGTCCTGTTCGTTTACTTTGTCGTTATGTGAATGAATATCAAATTATTGAAAACAATACAATTCATATCATTGCGGCAATCGAAGCAATTTACTACGATTCCATTTTAGATCGAGAAGATAAATGGCTCCATTTGGACAAAGTAAACGTAGTTACTATTAATGGTTTAGACGGATATGCGTTGCCACAACTTTTAAAGCGATTTGAATATGCAAGAGTCAATCAAGAACTTAAAACTAAGTTCTGAAATCTACTTTTTTTCCATTACTAATGAGTAAACCATCGGAATAAAATTGTCTAAATGCTTTATTCTGTAGTGGCTTGGTTCAAATTCAATTGTGTGTTTAAAACAATTATACGGTGAATAATCGTACTCTTTAAACTGTTTTAATTCTAAATTCTCCATTAAAAGACTACTTAAAACTTCTCCTAAATCGTGATTCCACATAACATACTCATTTCGGATTTCTGCATTTTTATCTGCATATGTTCCGGTTTCATTTTCCATTATTGGTCCTGCGTTAAAGTAGTTGTAGGCAACTTTAGAAAAATTATCGTCAAACATCCAAACAACGGGGTGAAATTCAACAAAAACAAATTTTCCTTTTGGTTTTAAAAATTGAGCCACCACCTTAGCCCAACGATTCAAGTCAGGAAGCCAACCAATTGTGCCGTAAGAAGTAAATACGATGTCAAATTGTTCTGTTAAAACAGCTGATAAATCATAAACATTGGAACAAATGAATTGCGTGTTTTGTCCTGTTTTAACGGCTAAATTTTTTGCTGTTTCTATTGCTTTTGGTGAAAAATCAACACCTGTTACCTCAGCGCCCATTCTACTCAGTGAAATTGAATCTTGACCGAAGTGGCACTGTAAATGAAGAATTTTTAATCCCTTCACCTCACCTAAAATGGCAAGTTCGATTTCTTTCAAAGAGTTTTCACCAGCTATAAAAGCGTCGTTGTTGTAAAAATCAGAGGCAAGGTGAGTTTCAACTACACCGTCCCATGATTTTTTATTTGTTTCAAAAAATTGAGTTTCTTTATTCATACTAACATCCACTTGGTAAAACATCCGACCCAACAACTTTAACTATTTCACTTTCAGACGCAAACTTTGAAAGATAAATGTAAGTATCATTTTCATTTTCTAGAATAAAATCTGGAATTGAATCATCATCTAAATAGGAAGCTAGAACAATACGAATCGAAGGTAGCCCATCCTTACCAAAAGTTGGAACTTGCATCAATAATTGTGTTTTCTTCATTCCGTTTTTATCCTTTGACTCTACAAAAAGTTGATAGTTTCTGATACCTTCTTGGTCGTTTTCTATTACTTTAACACCTGTTGCGTAAATTCGGTACACGACATCATTTGATTTAATTATTTTTTGTTCACCTGGAAGAAAGCTATCTGCTTCATTTACCAAAGAGACTAATTTCTTTGGTTTCATTCCACCAATTGGATTCAGTACAAACTCGCAGTTGACGGCATCTGAAGGAATAGGCTCAATTCCTGTTGGTCTTTTTTTGTCGGAATCCATCATTTCATCAAAAACGCGTTTGAAGATCATTTTAACAGCCTTTAATTCCAATTCACCAGCATCATTTTTATAAAAACCAAGCCATTCCTCTTTTTGTTTAATTTTTGGTAATTCATCCGTGTCGTGGTAAGCGCCAGAAGGCACGATATAATAAGTTTTCAATTCAAACTCAGTAGGAAAAATTTCTTCGTCTGGATTTGGAAAAACACCTTCTGCATAATCATCTGGCGGGTCATTGTTTTCTACTTGTGACTCTTTATTCATATCTTCACTAACAGCTCCACCTGCTGAAGAACCTAAATTACTTTCTCCATTTCTACACGAAAAAAAAATAAGAAATATTAAGAATAAAGTAGTCTTTTTTATTGTTTTTAAAATCATTATAAATTTTATTTCAATATTAACTTATTCACTTTTAATTTCAAAATTATCTGCACATTTTAATATTTATGATTCCAAATCGTAGTACTTTCTTTTTCAAAGTTTTAACCGTTCTTCTGACAAAAACCTATTCTCATAAAATTAAAAAACTACCCCAACCACAATCTTAGGAACAATATTTCTTTTCCAGTCAGGATTCGCATAATAACCAAAACGTGTAAAACCACCTAAACCGATGCTTGTATTTCCAGAAACTAAAATTCCATTTAAAAACAATCCAACCTCGTGCAAACCTTTGTCCATCGAGCGAAAGGCTAAGCTGTGCGCTTCTTTATTTTGAAATTCGCCAATTCCATATGCGTAATGAAACCCAAATTGAGGTTCGTTCCATTTTGCTTTTGTGTACTTGGAATTGAAAATAAAACGTGTAAATATAGCAGCGGCTTTTTTGTGGTAAAACTCATTTGCCTCAACAGTTTCAAAGGTATTTGGGACAGAAATTGACCAATTCGATCGCGTAGCAGAAACTAATTGATGAAAGAAAAGTGGTGCGTTGCCATCACTAATTCCTGTTCTGAGCGACCATGCTAACTTTCCAATTCCGATAATGGGAACTGTTTGTTGCACTTGAAAAATTATTCGATAATAATCCAAATTGCTCGAAAATTTTCCTGCATCCAATTTCCAACCTTTGTCTATTTGGAGTTGCAACTTCGGAAATTTTGTTCCCATTGGTAGGCGTTGATTTCCTAAAATAGTTACTTTCTCACGAATATTCCACGACCAAATGAGTGAAGTTTCGTTAGCAAGAAAAGCATTTTGACCTTCAAATTGATAAGTGTTTCCATAAAAAAGTCGTTGAGTATTTGCTTCGAATCGCAAGCCCATATTGGAACGAATATATGTTTGAAAAGCAATTCCCATTTTTTCTTGGTTCACTTTGTTTTTAATAAAAAACTCGCGTGCTAAATCATTGGTTAAAAAATTAGGATTTGCAATGGAGCGTACAGAACCAACTTCTGCAACATCATTTTGAATAAAAAGTTCAAGTTTTGTGCCCGTTCTTCGATGTAGAAAAAGGTGTGAGTAAGCCCCATATTTCCAAGCTTTATCTTTTGTTCCATAGCCAAAATAAGTTCCAAGTATTAATGGTTTTATTAATCGCTCTGAAGTTTCAATTCCTAAGCCCAAACGATAACCTTCGTACGGATTATAGTTGATGA
Organism: Chitinophaga pinensis; assembly: GCA_945863605.1. Taxonomy (GTDB): domain Bacteria; phylum Bacteroidota; class Bacteroidia; order Flavobacteriales_D; family Crocinitomicaceae; genus UBA952. The sequence continues at coordinate 38,645 of CAMAZP010000013.1, read as the reverse complement.
TTCGCTTTAAATCCAAGTTGAATTTTTTGATTGGAATCTTACCAGAAGCCAGAACTTTTGCAAGTGACAAAAAGCGATCTAATTTTTGCGTTTTAACAATACTATCCAAATTAGTGTAGGTGTTTTTCTCGCGTTCAGAAAGTTGATTGGTGCGCAATTCATTCCATTTAGTGTCATTGGTTATTTCCGCATTTACAGCAGTTTCAGTGGATACATTATTGTACTTTTCTTTTTCTAATTCTTTGGGATTAAACTGAACTTTATCAATGTAAGTTGATCCTCTTCCAACGATATAGCTTTTGGGTTTTGTTACTTTTTCGCCACCAGCAACTACGGAAACAGTTCCTGCTTCTACATCAGCAACGGCAGTATAAATTTCAATAGAAGTTGAAAGTTTAGAGGGAAACCATTTCGTGTTTTCAGTAAAAGCATATTCTTGAACAATCTCCAAAGCCATTCCGGAAGTATCCATCACATAAGGCTTAGCTGTAACTTTTTCAATTGCGTAACCATTGGTGTTGATGTATAAACGACCCGTTAAACCTTCAAAACTTTTGCCTTTTTTCGGTCGGTAAAAAACAGTGTAAGTGGTGTCTTTGGCATTAATTGTTGAATCCTCCAAAATGAAAAGATAGCGATTCAATGAACCAAAAGCTATTGGATTAATGTAATTTTTGCCAAGCACAGCAACTTGATTGTCATAAAAATGAAAAGATTGCATTTCTTGTGCAAAAGTTGAAAAAATCGGATCGGTGAATCCAGAAACTTTGTAAGCTTCAATTATTTCTTTCTCTTTATAGGGAGGTTCAAAATAGTGCCTTGATGCATTTTCAATCATAAAAAGATACTGTTTACTAAAGAAATTGCGCATTTTCAAAAGAGTTGTATCGCCTTTCTTTAAAACTGAAGAATCCATCAATCGTTTCCGTGTTTCTGGGTCAATATCAAAAATAAACTTGCTGTATTGATGACTAATAAAACCCTCATTTTCGAGTGGATGATTGAGTTTTCGATTTTCAATTGCTTTTTTAATAATGCGATCTGCAGGATTTTCGCCAGGTAAAACGGTTACTTCTTGAATGTTTTGAACTGCTGGACGAAGCAAAATTTGTGTATCTGACCAAGAATAGATTTTTAAGGTTGTATCGCGGTAAGTACTAGCTTTAATGGTGATTTCTTGCTCTGTAACATTTAATTGGAATTTCCCATCCATATCTGTCAGCAAAGGCTTGTCAATTGAAGGAAATACTTTCGCAAAAGGTACTACTCCCATTGAATAAGCATCAAGAACTTGGTAGTTTTGTGCTTTAATATTTTCATAAGAAATAAAATAAATTAAAAGTGATAAATAGAAAACAAGACTTTTCATTAAGGAATTTATAAGTATAAAAGTAAACGAATTTACGATATTCCTTAATCTGTTAATTTTTTTTAAACTGAATTTAAAATTGAATTTTAAGATTGTTAAAGAAAATAAAGATTGATTTTAATTAATAATTAATTTTCGTTTCTTTTCTTTATTCTAACTATTTTTGAATCGATGCTTCTAATTTCTGATTTTTCAATTTGGTTATTACTTCCAATCGTACTTATTGCAGCTGGAATTACCTTTTTTCACTATCAAAATAAAAAATGGTTTTCGGAGGTAAAACCTATTTTTCAATGGGTTTTGCGAATTTTACGCTTTTCATCTTTGGCGCTCATAGGTGTTTTATTGCTCGGAATTATATTTCAATCATCAAAATACAGGGAAGAAAAACCTGTTTTTATTGCACTTATTGACAATTCTTCTTCCATGTTGAATTACAAGGACAGCATAAGTGTTCGAAAAAATACAACTGATTTTCTTACAAAATTGAAAGCAAAATATGCAGATCGATTTGAATTGGTCACTATGACTGTGGGTGCTGAAGTTAGTGCTGAAATCCCTAGTTTTCAAGAAAATAGCTCAGCGCTAGAACTGGGTTTTGAAAAAATTAATGTCGATTATTATAACCGAAATATTGGTGGAATTACATTTATTTCTGACGGAAATTATAACGTTGGTGCAAATCCAAGTTATGCTGCTGAGAAAATAAGTTTAACACCAGTTTTCACACTTGCAGTTGGAGATACAACTCCGAAAAAAGATCATTTAATTCGAAATATTACAGTTAACGATATTGCTTTTTTAAAAAATGATTTCCCAGTTGAAGTTGATTTAGAAGCTTTTAAAATCGGTGCACGTAGTGTAAATGTTTCTATTTTTCAAAATGGACAAAAAGTTGGCAATCAAATAGTGCAATATAAAAACGGCAAACGCGATTTTCAACAAGCAAATTTTGTGTTAAATGCGACCAAACCAGGATTTCAGACCTACATTGTTAAGCTCGAAGCAATTGACAACGAATACACACTTAAAAATAACACGCGTACTTTTTACATCGAAGTAATAGATGCTCGTAGTAAAGTCTTGATTTTAGCTGGTGCTCCACATCCTGATATCGCAGCGTTGAAAGAAGTGTTAGATGCAAACGAAAATATTGAGGCAGAAAGTGTGCTTTTAAAAGATTGGAATAAATCGTTGGATAAAGTGAACTTGGTCATTTGGCACGAACCTGGCGTTAATTTTGACCAATCAACTTTAGATGCGATTCAAGGAAAAAAAATTCCTTTATTTTTTGTGGTCGGTCCTAACACAACGAACGGCGTACTTTCTAAACTCAATCTAGGTTTATTGGCGGCTGCTGGAAATCAAACCGATGATAATCAAGCTTTTCTAAATCCAAGTTTTTCATCATTCGAAATCGACGATAAAGTAGCTGATGCAATAACCTATTATCCGCCTTTGAAAAGTAAATTCGGAAGTTTGAAAATGAATGGTAATGCTGAAGTCTTGTTGTATCAACGCATTGGACAAATCCGAAAAAAAGAGCCGCTTTTGTTTTTCTTGCAACAGAATAACTTGCGCTCAGGTGTACTCTATGGCGAAGGTCTGTGGCGTTGGAAATTAAATGATTTTGTTAGAACTGGTAGTCACGATGCTTTTAGAGATTTATGGAGTAAAATCTTTAATTATTTATTAGTGAAGCAACAAGGTGCAGGTTTACGTGTTGAATTTCAAAAACGCTTTACAATCGATGAAGACGTTATTGTGAATGCTTCGTTCTACAATGCCTCCTTGGAACCAATTACAAAACCGTTAATTGAAATGAAAGTCACAGCGGAAAATGGCAAAGTCTATCGTTCTCAATTTGGTGTTTTTGGTTCATCTTACAAACTTTCGTTAGGTAAACTCAAAGCAGGAAAATACAATTGGTCGGCTAAAACTTCTTATGATGGTAAGTCATACAGCAAACAAGGTTATTTTGTGGTCGAAGATATTCAAATTGAAAAATCAGAAACTACTGCCAATCATGGAGTAATGAAACAACTTGCAAAACAATCAAACGGGAAATTCTACCAATTAAATCAATATGAATCGTTGCTTTCCGACATTGAAAAAAGAGAAGATATCGCAAATGTTCAATATGAAGAAACGGTATTTAACGACTTAATGGATTATTTTTCTATTTTTCTTTTACTCTTTCTCTTATTAGCTGGAGAGTGGTTTTTAAGAAGGTACTTGGGGAGTTATTAGGGTTTTAAGGCACGAAAAAACATGTAAATTCATTCAAGAATAAATCATGGTTTTATGATAATTAAAAAGCTTAACTAAAATTATTTCGAAGCAGAGTCGTTGTTTTCTGTTTGTTGAGTGCTTGAAAAAGCATCACAACTCACTTTTTTGCTTCCACCACATGAGGAAATAGCAGTGAAAATGAGTAATAATCCAACTATAACTGTAAATTTATATTTCATAATTTGATAAGATTAATTGCCATTTGACAAATGAGTTTACAAAATTATCATAATTAAATAGAATACTCTAATTTCATTTGAAAATTCTTGATGAATTTATCATTAATAACATATTATAAATTCGATTCGAGAAAGTTCATTAAGTATTAATGTCCTTTTTTTCATTATTATTATTTTTCATTTGCATTAGATATATACATAATTAATATTAATCGCTATTTTTAGGACTTCAAATAATATGACAAAAACAACATTACACGACGGCACAGCAATTTATTGTTTGCGCAAACCGGAAGCAAAAATGCTAGACCACCATGTTGAGGGGTATCTTCAAAACGGAATTACAATTAAAGATGGTGATGTCGTTTTTGATGTTGGCGCTAATATCGGAGTATTTGGTTTAAGAGCTATTCAGAAAGGTATAAATGTCCATGCATATTGTTTTGAACCCATACCTGATATTGCTGATGTGTTATCAAAAAATGCAAGTGAATTTGGGAAAGGACAAATTCATGTTTTATCACATGGAGTTTCAAATGAACCGAGTAACGCAACATTTACATACTTTCCAAATACACCCGCTCTTTCAACTTTACACCCTGAACAATGGGATAAAAACCCAACTGCTTTTCGCGATGCAGTGAGAGGAACGATGAAAAACCCGCCTGAAGGAATGAAGTGGATGAGCTGGATTCCTCCTGTTTTTGCAGGGATTATTGCGAGACAATTAGTAAAAGGTAGTAAAAAAGTAAATTGTGAACTTAAAACACTTTCAAGCGTTATTGATAATGAAAAAGTTGTGAAAATTGATTTGTTAAAAATCGATTGTGAAGGTGCAGAATGGGCTGTTTTACAAGGTATTGACGAAAGACATTGGCCACTTATTCAATCTCTAGTTATAGAGGTCCATGATATTGAAAATCGCCTTGAAAAAACTAAAGATTTATTGATTTCAAAAGGGTTTACAAAACTTCACGCAGAGCGTGAAATTGGTCTAGAACACACACCTATGTATAATTTATTCGCTTTAAGATCATGACCAAAGAAATTGCAGCACTTGGAACAATTGGCGTATTATTAGCATCTAACCTTTTTGGGTTGATTTACAGCATGATCGTATTGAAAACGGAGATTTTTAAATCGTTTCGCATTCAATCTAAAGCCTACAAAAAAGGTGTTTTTGGTTCGAGAATGCCCTTGTATTTGTTCAATTTCATCGTGCTTTTAATCTTTTCGGGAACTGGTACTTATTTTGTTTTCGATTTTTTTGTATCAGAGGGAACTGCTTGGTGGATGATTGCACTTCAAGTCTTAATTGCGTTTATTGCTGATGATATTTGGTTTTATTTTATGCATCGATACATGCACGAGAATAAGTTTTTGTTGAAAAAAATTCATTCGATTCACCACCGTGCAACGACTCCATTTCCTTTAGAATATTTATATGCTCACCCCTTAGAGTGGATGCTTGGAATGTTAGGTGTCGTGTTTGGATTTGGCTTGATAATGATTTTTACACCCGTTAGTATTTATGCTGTTTGGATTTTTGGTGGTTTGAGAAACTTACATGAAATTCACATACACTCAGATTTGAAACTTCCTATTTTGAGCAAAATTCCATTGATTAGTAAAACAAAACATCACGACGACCATCATGCTAAATTAACGGGGAATTATTCTTCAACTTTCCTTTGGATGGATCGCATTTTCAAAACTGAATTTAAAGATCAACACTAATAAATATAAATCATGAAACTTCTTTTTTCTTTATTTTTTATAAGTTTTTCAGTTGTTATCCTAGCACAAAAAGAAGAACATACTTTAACAGTTAAAGTTACTTCAATTGAAACACAGAAAGGTGTAATAGAAATTGCATTATACAAAGATCCTCAAAAATTTGCTAAGGTTGGACAAACCTATAGGATTGTTCGGATTAAACCTGAAGGAAACACAATAGTTCACGACTTCAAAAATTTAGAAGAAGGAAAATATGCTGTTTGTTTATTTCACGATGAAAATAACAATAAGACATGCGATAAAAATTTCTTTGGAATACCTACTGAAGCTTATGCTTTTTCTAACAATATTCGACCAAAATTTTCGGTTCCAACGTTCGATGAATGCTCAACTAAGCTGGATAAAAACAAAACACTAACTATTAAAATGGTTTATTAATCATTTAGATTTTTACACAAAATCCGCGTGTTAATTTATACTAATTACTACAGCTTTATCTCAAAGAAAGGAAAACTGTCTTTAAAAAAGATATTTTCTCATAATGAGGTATTTAAGAATGCTTCTAATCGTTACTCAAATAAAATCAAAAATTTAATCTATAGCTTCATCGCTTGATTTTTTTGATTTTCTGTATAAAAAACTCTCATAAATAAATCTTTTAGCAAAACGAACCTGCTTATCTGAATTAATGAATTTTTTGTACAAGTTTGAATTAACACCAAAATACTCGTAACTAGATCCATCGGTAAAAGTAATTTCTAGTAATAATCCCTTGTGTTTATAGTCTACTATTCCACACTCTTGTATTGTTTTTTGGTATTCTGCAAGATTCGCAAGTTTTGTCTCAGGAGCTATGCTTACCAAGAAGTGATAACCATCTGTAACTTGTCTACCCATTACTAATGCTTCTGCTTTTAAAGGGTCTTCATCTAAATATTTATCTGGATGCCACTGTTTTACTAGTTTACGATACATCAATTTTAATGAAGCAAGATCGATTTCTTTATCTATCTGAAATAGCTTTTTATACTCGTTTATACGTTTCATTTTTGTAATATTTTATTTTAATAAAACAAAAACCCTAAGACATTTTACACATCTAAGGGTTTTATCCTCAAGCTATTTATTTGTTTATATTTACTTTAATCTATTAATTTAAATTGAAAATTGAACAGAATTTAGTAAATGAATATTTGTATTTATAAAATTTAAAAGAACATTTGTTGGCAAAAGTAATGCTTTTAAATTATTAAACTAAAAAATAGATTAGCTCAAATTAATTATAAAATTTTTACTGCTTAACAAATCTCTTACCAATAACTTCTCCATTATTAGTAATTACTCTTAATAAATAAATACCACTTTCTAAGTAAGAAATATCGATAGAATTAGATTGTACTATTTTTTCACCAATTAATTTTCCATCAAGAGAGAAAATACTTACTTTATCAAAATTTGGATTTTCAAAAATCAAATTCTCAGATGCAGGATTAGGATAATATTTAATTAATTCGCTATTGAGTTCACTAATACTTGCAAATGGGTCAAATTCATAAACTCTCACATAATCAACAGCCATTTCAGCAGGAAAAACAGTTGTTGCATCTGGATACCCTGGCCAATTTCCTCCTACTGCTAGATTTAGTAATAAATAAAAGGGAAATTGAAATTCATCTGTTCCATTTACTCCATTAGCAATATTTAATTGAAAGTAAAGTGTTTCATCCATATACCATTTAATTGCTAAAGAATCCCAAATAACAGCATAAGTATGAAATTCCGTAACATCTGCATCGATAACTCCACCCATATAGTTATGACCAACGTTGTCCCAATGAGCAGTTCCGTTGATTTTTGTATTATTATTTATGTGTTCCATCACATCTATTTCACCACATCGCGGCCAACTAACCTGATCAATATTTGTTCCTAACATCCAAAATGCAGGCCATAAACCTTTTCCCATCGGAGCTTTTAAACGCGCCTCAATCTTTCCATAGTGCATTTGAAATTTACCTTTAGTGATGATTTTCGCAGAAGTATATTCATTTGTTTGGAATTGTTCGTCACGTGCGGTAATTATTAACTCACCATTTGAAACACTAAGGTTCGTAGGGCTATCCGTATAATATTGAGATTCGTTGTTTCCAAAACCCCAACCACCAATATCTTTTGTCCACTTAGTGTTATCGAGTGTTGGACCATCAAATTCATCATTCCATATCATTGTCCATTGTGCTTGACTAATAAATGTTAGTAAACTGAAAATGGATATAAATTTGAATTTTTTCATAGTTGAAGTTTTATACTTATCCCTCCAATAAGACGGATAAGGGGGTAGGAACAAAATTTATAGTATTCAAAAAAAGGAGGGTTGCCCCTCCTCATTTATTCATCAATCAATTAAATCTTAATTTTTAATAATTCTAACTACTTTAACAACATCATTTACGTATATATTAAACATGTAAACTCCTGTATTAAGTTTATCTAGACTTATTTCTGTTTCGTTCATTTGGACTGAATTTGTTACAATTAAATCTCCTAAAATTGAATAAACTTCAATTTTTTCAATTTTATATTCACTCGACACTGTTACTTTTGAATTAGCTGGATTAGGATAAATTATCAAATCATTGTCTGTTAATTCACTAACCCCAATTGAACAAGGAGCACATTTACCATAGGTGTTTGAAACAGCACCTTGACCTATAATCCAACGACGATTAGCATAAGTTGAGTAATCTGTTATCGGTGCACATCCTGCTCCATTTACCATTTCTTGAATCAAATTTTCTAGCACACCATCCTTAACCAATAAATACTCTAATGTATCTTTAGGTGCTGGAGAAATAGTAAAAGTGTATGTTCCATCTCCATTACTAACAGCAGTTGGACCAAAGTTTGGATTCCATTGCCAAATTGGCCCTGTTAACTTAATAGTTGTTGCTGGGCTACATACTTCTGTAGTTATAACTATATCTGGATAAGAACATGGTACGCAGCGATTATAACTAATAAAAACATTTCCAGAACCTACTATCCACTTTCTATTTGCATATCCCGAAAAGTCAGTTATTGGTGCACATGTGCCTCCATTCTGCATGTCAGAGATTAAATTTTCTTGCACACCATCAACTATAATTAAATATTCCATATCAACCGTGGGAATAGGATCTAAATTAAAGGTCCAAGTTCCATCATTATTATTTACAGCTACAGGACCAGCTGTTGGATCCCAACCCCAAAAAGGACCTGTCATTCTTACCTCATTTGCAGTTGTTGAACAAACATCAACAGTGATTTCTAATCCTAAAGCAACTTGAGTAAACATTTTTAAATCATCAAAATAGTATGTTTTTTCTCCAGCTGTTGCTCCATTTACACCATAATTGAAAAAAACTGTTGGTTTGTCATACATGTAAGCTAAGTTTATTAAAGCGGTACCTGTAGCTTGATTTGAAAAATCAAAAGTTAATGTTTCCCATTGCCCTGCAAGAGTTGTAAAAGATTCTGTTTCAACAGAATGAGTTGGATCACCGTGATCTTCCACCTTCAAACGTACTGGAATTCCAGCATCTGGTGACCAAACCTTTAGTGTCATTTTTTGATTAGAAGCAGAAAAAGGTATTGAATTAGCTAAACCTAAGGCACTTGGAGCAGTGATTGTTGTTCCTGCCCATGGCTGAGCTGATGCTGATTTCACAACTTTTACAACAGTATTAGTAGCATTTGTTGGGTCAACTTCAATTGTTGAAGCTTCTGCTCCTTCAAATCCAATAACACCGTATTCGATTGTTGTACCTTCAAATGTTACAGGTAAGTCCATTTGTGTTAAAGTTGAACCTCCACAATTACCGCATTGACCATACGTGTTTGTGATTGTTAATGAATCAGTTAATAACCATCTTCTGTTTGCATAACTTGAGTAGTTAGTTATTGGAGCACAAGTTCCACCGTTAACCATAGCTTGGATAAGATTTTCTTGAACACCATCAACAATCAAAAGATATTCCATATCAGCAGCTGGAACAGGGTTTAAAGAAAATGTCCAAGTGCCGTCACCGTTGCTCACTGCAATTGGTCCTCCCGTTGGATTCCACCCCCAAAAAGGTCCTGTAAGTCGAACTTCGTTAGCAGGTGAACAAACTGTTGTAATTATCGTCAACGTCTGCCCGTAAAGAGAAGTCAACGAAAAAAACGACAGAAAAAGAGCTATAAATGCTCCTTTAGTAAAAAGTCTGTTTTGTTTCATAGTGTTTTGATTTATAATTTGATGCTAAATTAAAATAAATTATTGTAAATTATACAATAAGTATAAAAAACATAATTATTTACTCTTTTGAAATATTAAACAACAGAATATTAAGATTGTTTTAAATTTTAATACATCTATTCAAAAAAGTCAATTGAATTCTTTGTGCATTTGAAACAAAAAGAGTTGGCATGGATATCGCTAAAAATAAGCGAATTACCTAGATTACATTTTAAACTGATAATCCTTTTTAGCAACTTGATTCGAGTATTCTTTTTTATTAAAAGAAAATAGTTTCGCTGGACGATGCTTTACATTTTGTTGTTTTTCATCGTGTGCAATCATAGGTACATATTTGATTTTCTTTCTGAAATTAGCTTTATCCATTTCTGTTTCAAGCGCAAATTCATATAGTTGTTGCATTTCATTTAGAGTAAACCGCTCAGGTAATAAATCAAAGCAAACTGGTTCATTGAGTAGCTTTTGTTTTAATAAAGAATAGGTCTCGGATAGTATAAAATTATGGTCAAACGCTAATTCTGGTATTTCATCCATTGCTGTCCATTTAATATCATCAGCCCATGATGATGCTTTAATTTCAAAATCATCTATGCGAATCAATGCAAAATATGCAATTGTAATTACCCGACCGTTAGGGTGTCGATTTGGTTTGCCAAAAGATTGTGATTGGTGCATATGAACGTTCGAAAGTCCTGTTAACTCCAAAAGAACTCTTTCTGCAGCTTGCGGTAAATCTTCTGCGGGATAAACTAAATCGCCAGGTACTGCCCAAAAATTTTCATAAGGCTCCATTGCACGTTTAATCAATAAAGCTTTTATTTTACCTTCAGAATAGCCAAAGATGATACAATCAACCGAAAATGCAGAAGTGAAAAAATCGGAGAAATTAATAAGATACATACCTCAAGTAGTCGTTAATTACAACACGTAAAATTAATGGCTATTTTGTTTAGTGGAAGAAAAATTATCGACTCCTTGTTTTTTTAATAATCTTTTCACGAACCAAGCAAAAAAGGCTAAATATAAAAACCCAATAAAAGGAATTAAGTATGAAGTTTGAATTCCTATCAAATCTGCTAGTTTTCCTTGAATTGGAGGAATAATACCTCCTCCTAAAATCATCATAATTAAAAAAGAAGAACCTTGAGAAGTATATTTCCCTAATCCGGCAATTGAAAGTGTAAAAATGCAAGGCCAAAGTATAGAGCAAAATAAACCTCCACTTAGGAACGCAAAAACCGCAATATCTCCAGTAGAAAACATACCTATTAACATCGACGCAGCACCTAAAATGCCAAATACAAATAATGATTTTATTGGATTTTCTCCAACATAATAAAAAGCTAAAATTTGAATAAGAACACAGATAACATAATAGTAAAGAGAACTTACATCGTATTTTGCAATTGTGTTAGTTAATAATATTATTCCGAATGCAATTAAAGGAACTAAAAAAGAAAGTATCTTTTTTAAATTAGTTTTAAATTCAAAAGCACTGATTGCTCCAGCCCATCTTCCTATCATTAAACTTCCCCAATACATTGAAATATAGGGCGCAATTTCATTTGATTCTTTTCCTCCAAAAGATTTTTGTTTTAAAAGTTCACCTAAATTTGAACCAATCGCAACTTCGGCACCCACATAAACAAAAATAGCCATCATACCAAATACAAGTTGTGGGTATTGCATAGCTCCCCATCCAGAAGGGTTTTGTTTAGCCATAAAATTTGTAACTAAAAGCGATCCAACAACAACAACTAAAGCTAAAAACAACCATATCATTCTGGTTTGTTCTAAAGGTTGCTTTAATAGTTTAATTTTAGACTTAATTAATTTTTCATTTATTAGGTTTGTCTTCAATTCGCTTTTTGTTTCTTCAAACAAATTAGGTTTAATTTTTACTGAATTTTCTAAATCAATTTTTAGCGTTTTTTGTAATGTGTCAATTTTAGAATTAACTTGTTCTAGTTTATAATTTTCGGTAACAATTTGTTTTGCTTCTTTTGAACTATAACTCGAAAAGACAGGTACAAAAACTATAACTAAAAATCCTGTCATTATTAACAAACTTCTAAGAGCTTTTTTTGACGGCTCAAAATCACCTTCGATTTTCCCACTAGGAACAGATTTGGATAACCCAAAAATTGCCGCCGCAACGATAAATAAAAACCCAACAATTGAATATAAAACTATAACTTTAATTAAATCCAATTTTTCAATCATTTCATCAGTTACTGCAGATGAAGAGCCAAACAAAGCAAATGCAAGTATAATGGGACCTATCATTGTACCAAATGAATTAACTCCACCTGCTAAGTTTACTCTTGTTGAACCAGTTGATGAATCGCCCAATGAAATTGCAAATGGATTAGCAGCTGTTTGTTGCAAAGAAAACCCCAATGCAACAATAAATAATCCAATCAACATCCCCGTAAAGTTGTTGCCATAAACAGCAAAAATCATCGCTACTGCACCCAAGGCTGAAAAGACTAGACCAAATACAATACTTTTTTTATATCCCCAACTTCCTACTAAGTCTTTTCCTGAATTAGAACCTATAAAAAATAATACAAGAGCACCTAAGTAATAAGCGCCATAAAATGCAAAATCAACTAATTGACTCTGAAACTGATCTAGATGAAAATAGCTTTTACAAAATGGGATGAAAACACTATTTCCTGCGGCAATAAAACCCCAAAAAAAGAATACAATAGTAAGAGTGCCTAAAGCACTATAATTTGTTTTTTTCACAACTTAAAATTTAAATTATTGTCCAAATTACAATAATTAAAAAATCTAGCTCACATTCTAGCATTTTTTTTTGAAAACAACTAAATGAAAAACTATTTTTTTATCAGCCGATAGACTCGTTTTTAATGTTTTAAATGAACTAAAAATTAATCTCTACTTATCTTCATTCTCAGTATCAGATTTCTTAAAGATATTTCCAACTTCACGGCTGAGTTTTTGGAAAGTTTCAACCCCAGCACTAATTGGATTTGCGGAAATATCTTGATAAGATGAATAATAGTTTTCGGATTCAATTCCTGGATAGATAAAAATCGTGTCATTATTCGGACAAGCTTTCTCGATTTTTTGAGCAAAACTTTCAATTAAAGGTTCGTAAGATACTGATCCAACTCGCGAAGAACAGAATACAACAATATTGTGAATTGATTTTGTATGCAACAAAAAGAAGTCTTCTGTAGTTTCAATTTCAATATGTTTTGCTTTAAAATCTAATTTATTTGCAATACCAACTTTTTGAAAACGATCAAAAGTAGCACTAGTTCCATATAACTCAATGTTGACAGAAAGTTCTTTCCCTAGTCGAATTATACGTTCTGCCCATAAACTAAATGTTGATTCCAATTCGGAAAGTGGTGGCATAACCAAGACTATTTTATCATAACTAACAGCAGGTTTATCCAATTGACAAAAGAAAATCGTTTTGTTACACACATCTAATAAATGTGCACGGTCGTCACCTACAATTCGCTTTATCAAAGACATTTTTCGGCTATCGTTTAATACAACAATATCCGAAACTAATTCCTTAGAAACACGTGCAATCCCGGAGGAAAGATTATGATCTATTGTTGCAATTGTGTTGATTTTAACTTCGTGTCCTGAAAAGTGTTTTACAATATCTTCGAGTGATTTTCGCGATTTTCGAATCATTAACTCGGCTTTATCATTATTAGGATATACACTGACAACAGAGAGCGGATTAATAACTTTAGGATCTGAAACAAGCAGCGCAAATTCGATTAGTGTTTCATTTCCTTTTAATTCATTCATAGAAACCATAATATGTTTGTTGCGTAACTTGGTTTCATTTTGGTCTAGATCACTATTTTCTGAAATTTGAATCAAAAGTCTCTTACCGGCACTTTCTGTCACAAAAGATGCAGTCATACACGTGAATAATATCAATAACACCGTACCATTGACAATATTTATGTCCAAAATTCCACGACCTTCATCGTAACCAACCATAATAATTGCGAGCGTTGCAGCTGCGTGAGAAGTACTTAAACCAAAAATGATTTGACGTTCAATTTTCGACATTCCGAACAATAGTTGGGTGGCAAGGGCTGCTAACCATTTACTAAAAATAGCAAAAACTGTTAATATTCCTGCGATAATTAGGGGCCAAGTTCCTTGGAAAAAGACTTTGTAATCTACTACCATTCCAACAAAAATCAAGAAGAAAGGAATAAACAAAGAGTTTCCTATAAATTCTATTCTATTCATTAAAATTGAATTATGTGGAATTAATCGATTGAGAACTAATCCTGCAACGAAAGCTCCAATAATATGTTCAACACCTGCAACTTCAGCGAGAAAGGCAGCGAAAAAGACAACTGATAAAACGAAAATATATTGGGAAGATTTTTCGCTATCCAACTTACTGAAAAACCATTTTGCAACTCTAGGAATAATCAAGAACATAATTAGAGAGAAAATAGTTAATGATGTCACTAGACGAACCCAGAAAGCAAAATCTAAACTTCCGTGGGCTGCACTAGAAATAATTGCCAAAATAATCAATACAGCTGTATCGGTTAAAATAGTTCCACCAACAGTTATTGCAACTGATGAATGCTTTGACAAGCCGTATTTACTCACTATTGGATAGGCTACTAACGTATGGGTTGCAAACATACTAGCAGTCAGTAAACTTGCCAAAGGAGAAAGGTTTAAAACATAGAAACACAATGGATAACCAAGCGCAATTGGTATGGCAAATGTAAAAAACCCAAAGGATAAACTTTTGTTTAAGTACTTTTTAAACTGATTCATTTCCAGCTCCAAGCCAGCCATAAACATGATATAAAGCAAACCAATTGTTGAAAATAATTTGATAGAACCTTCAGATTCAAGGGTGCGTTCACCAATCAATCTTAATCCATGCGGACCAATGATAACGCCTGAAATAATCAAACCAATAATCGCTGGAATTTGAGCACGGCGAAGAAGAATTGGAGATAAAAGAATTATGAAAAGTAATAGCGAAAAAAGTAAAACTGGATTGCGCAAAGGCAATTGAAATTCTGAAAGTAAATGTTCAAAAAAGTAATCCATTAGAAACTATTTTTAAATTGAAAATTTCTCTTTTGAAGCATAAGAATAATCGTTTCCAATGTTTCTTCAAGGTTTTTTTTTGCTTTCGAGCTATCGTGAAAAACGAGAATGTCGCCTCCTTTAATTCGTTCTGCTTTTTTTAATATTTCTTTTCCTGAAAGTTTTGCGTCAAAATCATACGCTAACCAAGTCCAAAAAATAACTTTTTTTTTAAAAGTACTATTTATATATTTAAACTGAAAAGGAGTTATTTTTCCGTAAGGTGGACGAAATAGCTCTGATTCAATTAAAGTTGTTGCCTTTTCAACGGATTCAAAATACTCGTTTTTAGGAGTTTTCAATCCGTTTTCATGCGACATTGTATGATTTCCAACTTGATGCCCATCTGATAATATTTTTCGGAACACCTCGGGGTATTTTTCTACATTGTTTCCAACACAGAAAAAAGTAGCTTTTATATTGTTTCTTCTCAGAATATCCAACACGTAAGGTGTAACCTCAGGATGTGGGCCATCATCAAATGTTAAATAAATTGCACGCTTATCCCTTCCTTTCCAAATCCCGTTTCTAAAAGCGAAACGCGCAATATATGGACTTCGGAATAAGCGCATAATCAACGCATCGTATCAGTTTGAACCTGCCCTACTCCTAATTGCATATCGACTGTTGGTGTTGATGGGTCCTGTTGTTTTGTAACATTAGAAGGAGGTAATAATCCATAATGTTCGCCCATTGCGCCTAAATTCAATTGCAATCCAACGATCATACTTCCATAAGTGCCTAAAGAGACCCCAGAAATACTTTCGCTATTATCACTCGCAGCTTGCTCTAGTTCAGTGTATATACGCGGCATTACACTTTTATAAACATAATTTAGTTTTTTATAAATATGTTTAGCAAGTGGTCCATTGAAATCACCTAACTGTTTATCTGCTGCAATCACATACATTTTGAAAGAAGCGTCTAAAGCGGCATATAAATCTTCAGCGTTTTCTTGATTTCCAGCAAATGTTGCTTTACTATGCTCAAAGTATTTGAAAATTGATTCATAATTTTTCATCAATTTCATTCCTAATTCAGTTGCTTTTTTCTTCTCTCCTAACAGAAAATACAACTGAACATATTCATGTAAAGTTCCACTTGTTTTTGCACGAATATCTTGTCCTTGATAATTAAAATTCATGTGTGTAGCATTCACTTTTAGAGAGCTCATTCCATCATATGCATTTACTTCAGCAAAATCAATAACCGTTTCAGCAGGCATTACTAATAAAGACATATCTAAAATTTGAATTGCTTTTTTCTTCTGACCTTTATTGTATAGTTGTTCAGCAAGCAATAAGAAATTTACTCTATATTGTTGGGTGTGACGACGTGCATAATAATCTGTCAACACCTTTGGATTTGACATGTTGCCCCAACTATACGTTTTAGTCATGTGTTTATACATTTTATCAACATTAAAGAAAACTGGTTCTTCTTTCATGGGACTAAATTCATAAGCTAAACCAACTTGTTTAATAAAACCTGCACTTAATAAGGCGATGGAGAGCGAAGAACCGCGGCTACTGGAAAAATAAATACCTCGCTTCCAATCATTATTGGCGATAATGTCTAACATCATAGCTTCGTCTCTTGCAAGGTAACGATCGCGATCAGTATTGTATTCGAATGTAATTCTGTCTTGGCATCTTGTTGCTTCAGTTTTTGTAATTACACCCGATTTAATAGCATTTTCTTTATTTACTTTCATAGTAAAGCGACCTGAAGGGAAGAATGCAAAGCGATTTCCTTCATTGATAATCATATTTTTATCATCGCGTACAAATGCCATTGCTTCAGTTAAATCAACAGATGACCATGACATTTCAAATTGCTCTATTAATTCTTGAAGTGGTTGTGCTGCCGCTTGCATATTTGTTACTTTCTCGCTACGTGCACCGTCATATAATTTCAATAATCCAATGTATTTTTTTATAATACTTTGTTTTAAATTAGTTGTATCTGAGGTCACCAATTGCATTTTTGCCTGTTGAGACTCAGCATCACTACAAACTACTCCACTTAAGATTTCATTTGCTTTAAAATCAAAATAGCGTAGTGCTTGACCTACCTGTTTTTTATTATATTTTAAACGCATATCCAATACTTTGTCCAAAATTTCTTGCCTAGGATTCATAGAGAATAACTCTAATAGAGATAAGAAATAGATTTGGTCGGTATTTCCAGCATACATCAAGATTTGATCTTCTCTAAATTTAATTGGAAGTGGCTCTGATTCATAAGCTTTCATTTTCATTTGATTTGTATACCAATCAGTTCCCATTAATGAAAGGTTACAAACACGCACGTCAGTTCTTTTTCCTTCTACTTCTTGCATATACCAAAGCGGAAAAGTATCATTATCTCCGTTGGTAAACATGATTCCGTTTTTCTCACACGATTCAAGGTAGTTTAACGCTAAATCATGGGCTGTTGTTTTTCCACTTCTGTTATGGTCATCCCAACCTTCAGAGAGCATCAACATTGGAACTACTGCACCAATAAGGCCTGAGAGAGATGCTGTATAAATTTGATTTTTAACTAGATTTCTTTTATGTATAAAGTCATAAATTGCGAATACACCTAATCCGATCCACATTGCAAAGAAATAGAATGAACCAGCATACGCATAATCTCGTTCTCTTGGTTCAAATGGTTTTTGATTTAGGTAAACTACAATTGCCAAACCAGTGAAAATAAATGCTAAAAGAATGATGAATGCATCTTTTGGTGCACGTCTAAAATGAAAGAACATTCCAATTAAAGCCAAAATCAAAGGCAACATGTAAAATTTGTTGTGAGAAGGATTTTGAGTTGTGTAAGTTGGTGCATATTCTTGGCTACCAAGGCGCATTTCGTCTAAAAAAGATATTCCTGAAATCCAATTTCCACGCATGTTATCACCATGTCCTTGAATATCATTTTGTCTACCTGAAAAATTCCACATAAAATAACGGATATACATCCAATTAACTTGATATCGAAAGAAATAACTTAAGTTTTCTTTGAAAGTTGGAAGTCGTTTTCCATCTCTTCCTATTTCTGTATCTTTTCCGTCCATTGGATCATAACCAGACCAACTTTCATATCCTTGTTGATGCATAGGATTGTCTCCTGAGTACATTCGTGGGAAGAAGGTTGATTGAGAATAAGTGGCAACTGCATCAATACGAATTGAAGCATTACTTTCAAAATATTTCTCTTCAATAGAATAAGTGCCACTATTATTTTTAACCCATTCTTGTGCCTCGTTTTCTTTTGTGTACGCTTTAACAGGAACATCGTTTTCTAATACAACAAAACGTCTTAGGTAGTAAGGTGATAAATCTTTCCATCCTTCGCGACTTACAACCTGCGGTCCATTTTCAGTGATAACCTCTCCTGTTTTTAATGAATTCCAATAATTACCAAAAAGAATTGGAGCTGAACCATATTGCTCCCTTTTTAAATAGGAATGAAGAGTAACTAAGTTTTCAGGGTCATTTTCATCCAAAGGGGTATTAGCGTTCGATCGAATAACGATTACAGCAAAAGACCCATAACCTATTAATAAGAAAACCAATCCCATCATCGCATTATAAAGAATTGTTTTCCCTTTTTTTCTTGCATAATAAACTCCATATAAACACGCAGAAACTAATGCAATAAAAAAGAAAATAGTACCAGTGAAAAACGGTAATCCTAATGAATTTACAAATGAAACTTCGAAAGTGGAGGCTAATGAAATAGTGCCTGGTATAATTGCCTCTTGAATAAACCCTAGTACAAAAACAGATAAAATTCCAGTTAGTAAAAATCCTTTAATATTCGTTTTTTGATATACACGAAAATAAATCATATAACCGATAGCAGGAACAACGAGAATACCTAATAAATGGACTCCAATTGCTAAACCAAGTAAAAATAGAATTAAAAGTAACCAACGATTAGGCCTAGCTTCGATAGATAATTCGCCGTTTTGCACCAAGCCCATTTCTTCATCCCATTTCAGCATTGCCCAAAAAATAACTGCAGTAAACAAAGAAGCCATCGCATAAACTTCACCTTCAACTGCTGAAAACCAAAATGAATCAGAGAATGTGTATGCTAATGAACCAATTGCAGCTGCAATAAATATGGCGGTTTGTTCTCCTACAGAAATTTCACTAACTTTTTTTGAAACAATCTTTTTTAACAATAAAGTTAGTGACCAAAACATAAAAAGAATGGTCAATGAACTGGAAATAGCAGATAAACTGTTTATATAAAATGCAACACTTTCAGGAGCTGCAAAGAATGAAAAAACTCGCCCTAACACCATAAAAAGCGGAGCCCCAGGAGGATGACCGACTTCTAGTTTGTAGGCGGCAGTTATATATTCTCCACAATCCCAAAGACTTACAGTGTCTTCTATTGTAACCAGATAAACGATTGATGCAACTAAAAAAATCAACCAACCTATTAAGGTGTTCCATTTATTGTAATTCATAAGGGAATCAAATTTTGTGTTTATTAGTGCGAATTTAAGAATATATCTTTTGTGATACTTTTTTACAAGCTCAAAAAATTAATGTATTAATATAAATACCTGAAATTTTAGATTTAAAAACTTTTTTTTTAAATTCCATTCATATCTAAATTTTGTTTTTAAATTTGCCATCGCGTTTGTTTTAACAAATCTATAGTGGCCCATGGTGTAACTGGCAACACGTCTGGTTTTGGTCCAGAAGAGTTTAGGTTCGAGCCCTAATGGGCCAACAAAAAGGAGTTCATATTTGAGCTCCTTTTTAGTATATCGTGTATTTTAATAAAAAACATTAAAAGTTTAAAGGATGATAGAAAAATTATCAATTATTGCTCAAATTTTAATTGCCCTAACAATTTTGATAATTTGGATAGTCAGATTTTCAAGAGTTCAAAGGGAATTCAAGTCTTATGGATTAAGTGATTTAACTCGGAATATTGTCGGAGCGGCCAAAATATCATTATCAACTTTATTAATCGTAGGTATTTGGTACACAGATTTGTTATTCATATCTTCGTTATTAATGGCGCTATTGATGGTTGCCGCACAGTATTATCATTTTAAGGCGAAGCATCCATTGTTGTATTTTGCTTTGTCTTTTATTTTATTACTCCTGTGTCTTTTTATTGCAGCAGTGGCAAGAAAACTTATTTAAGGTGACACTTAATAGTTTCTTAATTCTTTTTTCAAGTTTCTCATTTCTATTTTACGGCGTTTCCTACTTTGCTTCAACTAATATGAAATCGGAGTTTAAAAGATTTGGATTGGAAAAATTAGGTCTAATGACCGCAGTTACTGAATTGGTAAGCGCTTTAGGACTGTTAGTTGGATTGAAATACCCCCTATTTTTAACCTTATTTTCAGGAGTTCTAGCGTTATTAATGTTTTCTGGGACTCTTGTTAGGATAAAAATGAAAGATTCTTTGTGGTTAATGTTCCCTGCTATATTTTATCTTTTTTTGAATTCATATCTCTTTTATATATCAAGATCATGTCTGGCTTATTGAATTTGTTGCGTTTCTAAATCAAAAGAGCAAACTAATAAGTAGATGCGATCAACCAAATCCTCTTTTCCTTTTTGTGTCAGTAAGGGGGAGTTTTATCTACTTCAACTGTTTCATCGCCTCTAAAAACTCATTATCTAAAGGATTAAAAACAGTGTAAAATCCTTCTTCGGTCCAGATTTGACGTGCAATTTCAGCTTTAAGAAGTTCACCTATTAAATTTCTACTGTGTTTAAATTCATTTGGAAAATATTCAACTTTATAGATTTTACTTCCAAAATCAGCTAGTTTTTGAGCGATTTCATCTGTAACAAAAAACGTTTTATTAAACTCATCAGGTGATTTCCATTTATTTCTTTTATCCTTCACAAAATCGAATGAAAATGCACTGATTGCACCACTCCACTGTAAAGTGGTTAGGTAAAAACTTGTTCCTGTAGAGTCATAAGGTACAAAAACATCAGGGGTAATTCCACCACCACCATAGACAGTTCTACCACCTTTTGTTTTGTATTTTAAAGAGGGAATATAAATACTACTATCTGGTTTGTATAATTCTCCATTGGCAAAACGCTCCTCATCCTCCATATAATCCTCGTAGCTTCCTTTGTAGGGGCGTTGTATACACCTCCCAGAGGGTGTGTAATAACGAGCGATTGTGATTCGTAGATTACTTCCGTCTCTTAGTTTTCGGTCTTCTTGAACCAAACCCTTTCCAAATGACCTTCTTCCTACAATTATCGCTCTATCATTATCTTGTAAAGCACCAGCTAAAATCTCACTTGCAGATGCGGAAGATGAATTTATTAGTACAATGGTTTTCGTTGTTTCTAAAATCCCTCCAGCCTTCGATTTATAGACCTCTTCTTTTGTTTTTCTTCCTTTTGTTTTAAGAATAATCAATCCTTCTTTTAAAAATTCATCAGCGATATCTGTTGCAGAAGAAAGCACACCACCACCATTTCCTCTAAGGTCTAAAATAAGTTCTTTCATTCCTCTTTGCTTTAACGCAATTGCAGCTTGTCTAAATTCTTCAGCTGTGGGTATTGAAAATTGGTCGATTAAAATATAACCAACTTTACTGTTAACCATATATGCGCAGGTAACTGTTTTTATAGGAATTGCACCTCTTCTAATTTTTATATCAATCTTTTTATTTTTACGAACCACTTTAACTTTTACAAAAGTTCCCTCATCACCTTTAAGACTAGCCATTACTTTATCATTGGTGATTTTCTTTCCCGTCATTTTTTTTCCGTCTACCTGAATGATTTTATCACCAGACTTTACCCCAGCAATTTCGGAAGGAGAATTTTCCATAACGTTCGAAACACAAATAGTATCTCTCAGTAATAAAAAACGAACTCCTATTCCTCCGAATTTTCCATTGATTGATTCATTAACTGCCTTCATGTCTTTTGCAGCAATGTAGTTACTATGTGGATCTAATTTATGTAACATTTCAGAAATGGTACTTTCAAAAATACTATCCTTGTTTATCTTATCAACATAACGATCATCTAAAAGACTTAAAATGTCTTCTAATTTTTGAACTTCACTAGCGTTTTTGCCATTTAATTGATTAAAAGGATTTGTTAGCTCACTTCCAAGCCAAAGCCCTATGCATAAAAATAATGCAAGTAATAAAGGTAATGTGTAATTTGATTTTGGAGCTTCAGACATCATTAATTTTTTGTATTTGTTCTACATCAAGTCCAGCACTTTTGAGAAAATCAATACCTGATGTATCTTTATAGGCCTCCTTATAAACTAATCTTTTTATTCCTGACTGCAAAACTAGTTTACTACAATCTTTGCAAGGAGAATGCGTCAAGTATAATGTTGCATCTTTACAATTATTAGTTGATTTTGCTACTTTTAGAATCGCATTTGCTTCTGCATGAAGTACATACCAATGTGTTTCTCCTACTTCATTTTCACAGCAATTATCGAAACCAGCTGGTGTACCATTGTATCCATCAGAAATAATTATTGCATCTCTAACAATAATAGCGCCGACTTGTTTCCGTTTACAATGTGATAATTTTGCCCAGCTCTCAGCTAATCTAAGATAAGCCCTATCATAACGCGCTTGTTTTTCGTTTTTTTCTTTCATTTTCCAAAACATAAAAAATAAGCAAATGGTACTTGAATTTTACAAAAAATATAAACCAATTTTTTTGTCGTTTATAAGTTTGTATAAAAAGGTGAAATCATAAAATATACTATCACTCCACTTATTGCAACATATAGCCAAATTGGAAATGCAAATCTAGTCCATTTTTTATGCCTTACATAATCACCTTGCCAAGCAAACAAATAAGTAAATAAAACTATTGGAATTACAACAACACTTAAAATTATATGAGATATTAAGAGAGGGAAGTACAAACCAGGTAGTTCTCCTTTATATTCTGTTGAATCAGAAGTTATGTGATATGCAACATAACAAACTAAAAATAGAACAGATAGAAATAAACTTGATTGAATTAATAGTTGATGTAAGTCGACTTTTTTATTTTTAATTGCAATTAGCGCTATTATTAACAATATAGCAGTTAATCCATTGATTCCTGCATAAAATGGAGGAAGAAATGTTAAATCATAACCCGGAATTTTGACCTTAAAGAGAATTGCAACTGCTACAGGTATAACTATTGATAAGGTAATAATTAATCTTTTAGCATTTTTAACTTTCTCAGGGCGCTGTGATGTTGTACTCATCTTCTAATAATTTAAATATATCTTTCTTTAACCTTTGATATTCTTTTTTGTTCACAGTACCATCATAACCGGTTACAGCATAAACCCCTCTTACATATCCTTTTTTATCTACCAAAGAAAAGGCACCAGAATGCGCATAACCTCCTTCGGCTTCCTCATCTCTTCCCGCAAAAGTTTGGAAACTTTCAATTCCTAATCGGTGTGTTTCTACCTCATCTCCAGTAAGAAATGTCCAGTTTTTTGCTGTTATTCCGTGTGTTTTTTTGTAGGCCTTTAACACAGAGGGTTGATCATTTTTAGGATTAATCGTAAAAGAAATGAATTGAATATGCTTGCTTAAAGTTTCGGTTTCTTTATTTAAATTTTTTAATTGTGAATTCATTATTGGACATATTGTTGGGCATGTCGCAAAGAAAAATTCTACTATCCAAATCTTATTTTTGAAGTTTTTATTTGAAACTAAAACCGAATCTTCATTGCGGTAAGAAAAGGTTGGGATTGTCGGATAAAGAGTATCTACAATTGTTTTACCATTTACTTTTTTGTACTCTAAATCATAGTTTCCAATGTAGGGTAATTTTGATTTTGGCTTCGATTTACAAGCTATAAATAGGACGGTTATAAATAGAATCAAAGCTAAATTTCTCATTTATTTTCTGTTCTTATCATATTGTTTTTGTAACAAAGCAATATGCTCTTTCATCCTTCTAACTAATCCCTCTTCGTTTCCAGGTAAGACCATTCTTAAATGACCTTGTTTATCTAATAGTAAAATCAACTCTTGAAAACCCTCACCACCGTAATATTTTTTTCCTTTTTGTAATAAATTTTGTCCATTGTGTTTAAAACCATAAATAGCTCTTGCATCACCGGAGGCAATCATCCACAAACTAGGATCATATAACTCTACATTATCTTTCAAAGCATCTTTAACTATTTGTAGGTCTTCGTCAGGTAAAACATTTCCTTTACCATCTGTAACAAATGATATAATTTTTACACTTTTTAATTTCTTGCGTTTGTTTTTCCGTATGTGTTGGTAAATCATTTGGTTAATGTGCCAAAAAGAGACAGCACAATCTTCTGGACAAGTTTTTTGGAGAGTAGTAATTACAAGTACATCACCTTTAAAATCAGCAAATGTTGTTTTCTTACCATCAATTAGAAATGGAACTGATTTTACTAAACCATAATCATCAAGTTGTTTGAACTTATGATCACAACCTCTTGTTCCAATTACAATAAGCAATAAAGCTGGTCCAAATACAAGTAAGAATGCTACGAATACTTTGCTTCGGCCGGCAAATGTTTTTTCCACAATATATCCGATTAAACTCCGTAAGTTGACCAGGCTTCACCAACAGCTAATCCTTCCCAAAGAGCTATAAAAATCAAATATAACATGAATAAAAAGTATGGAACTAAAATTACATAACGCAATGTTTTTTTCTCATCACCTAAATGCATAAAAATCATCACAATATATCCAGCTTTAAATAATGTCATTATAATAAAAGACCATTTAACAAAGGGCCAAGCTCCTGAACTTTGTTTAATAAATGCCCCTAATCCTACTTCAACAATTGTAATAGCTGTTAAAAGCGCTGTTACCATCCATATTTTCTTACGAATAGCTTTTCCTTGCTCTTCTGAATGATGACCTTGTAACGAATATTCTATTAAGTCGTCTCTTTCCATGAGTTCTTGATTTTTTAATAATTATACTAAGTAGAAGAAAGTAAATACAAATACCCAAACTAAATCGACAAAATGCCAATAAAGTCCTGTTTTTTCTACCATTTCGTAGTGACCTCTCTTGTGATATGTTCCGGCCATTACACCTATACAAATCAAAATATTAATCATTACACCAGAAAACACGTGAAAACCATGAAAACCAGTAATAAAGAAGAAGAATTGACCATATTGTTGAGGGCCGTATTCATTTTGTTTTAAATTAGCACCATAAATAACCCTGCTAGGTTGAGCAGAATAGATTGCTTCGTAGTATAATTTTGTAGCTGCTTCTCCTTCAATTGGAGCGTCTCCTATTTTATTTTTCTTACCGTCTTTTTTAATAATTAGCTCCATGTGTTCATCTTTTGCTTTGTTTATCTTAGCAATTGATCCATCATGTAAAAGAATTTTTCCATCATGTAAATGACCTTTTTCAGCAGCGTGTTGGAAAGTATGCATCAAATCTTCTTTAATTACATCTCCTTTTTTGTGGTGTTTACCTGCTTCTATAACTGTAAAATTTTCGATTTCACCAAAATGGCCTCTAACTATCGCTTGCGAACCGTCAGCTAATTCAACTTTACCAAATTCAGAACCATGAATAAAGTGACTCCATTCCCAAGCTTGAGAACCCAAGAAGAAAAATCCTCCAATAATTGTTGCAATCATCCATTTTGTAACCCCTTTTCTATCCATTCTATGTCCTGCTTCAACAGCTAAAACCATAGTCACAGATGATACGATCAAGATGAATGTCATCAAAGCAACATAAATCAAAGGATATCCGTGACCTAAAAATGGTAATGAATTAAACGTCTCTTCCCCAATAGGCCATGCATCTTGTGTGTTATGACGAGTAAAACCATATGAAATTAGTAATCCTCCGAATGTAAGGGCATCCGATACGAGGAAAAACCACATCATTAATTTACCGTAGCTAGTTTGAAAAGGAGATTCTTTTCCTCCCCAAAGTACTTTGACATCAAGTTCAGTAGTGTGTCCTGCCATTTTTATGATTTTTTTGCAAGTTTAATGAATAAAAATCAAAAAGAGTATCAAATAAATCCATAAAATGCCTAAAAAATGCCAGAAAATTGCACCAAGTCTTAATGAAAGGTTGTTGTTGGCATCGAATCTACCTGAAAATGAGTAAATTGAAACTTTTAGTAAATAAATCATAGCAAAGAAAACGTGAGCTAAATGAACAATACTAATCAAGTATAGAAATGATGTTGCAGCATCCGCTGTTTCTGTTGCTTTAATTTGTAGATAATTAGACAATTCCTTCCCTTTATAATGTAATTTTCTATTTTTATATTCAAGCTCTTTACCTTTGAAATATACATGAAAGTCTTTGCCAAATTCCCCTCTAACAAAAAAATCTCCTCTTCTATCTTGAATATTCATTGCTAAATAACTCAAACGCATTTCATCAACATAATCCATTTTAGTTGAATCATTAATATAAAGTTGTTTCAATATTATTTTTACAGGCTGATTATTAAAGTAAAGTTCATAATTTTTATCGTCGTTTTCAACAATAATTGCATCTCTTTTTTTGATTGAAGTAAATTGGCTCGTATATTTTTTCAAATCCTCAAACTCAGCATTACTCATTTCTTTTCCACCAAGTAAAAATTTATTTCCATCCACTTCTATAAAATCGCCTTTGTACTTTATTTCAAAGTAATCACCATATCTTCCGTCGGTTACAATGATGTGATTGTTTATGGGGTGAATTCCTCCATCGATTAACTGATTGTAACCTTTTACTTGAAAATAAATAAACGCTACTCCTAAAATTAAAGTCAAAGCCATAAAAGCTTTTAATAAAGATTTTTTGTTCTTTTTTACAGCTGCAATTGCAATTATAAAAGTTATACTGCTCAGAACAATACTTATAGTACTTAACCAAAACCCTGATGGAAGCGGATATTTAAGCCAAAAGGAATCTCCCATCATTACAATGTAAGCAGAGGTAAACCCAGCAAATAGCATTACAATACTGAATATACTTACATAAACAAGATTTTTTTTCATTTTTTCATTAACAACTGGGTCAATTTCATTAGAGTAGTCCATATTTATATTTTTTAATTATTTTAAAAATTCTATTAATATTTCTTTATTTCGATCGAAAACATATACAAATTGTATAATTGGTAGATAAACAAACGAAGCAAACATAAGTTTACGTGCATCTGCAACTTCACAGCTAATATACAACCGATAAGAATAAACAAAAAATCCAATGCCAAGAATTGAAGCAATAATTAATGACCAAATACCTGTCCATTCTAATATCCATGGAACCAAACTAAATGGAATTAATGCCAAAGAGTAGAGCATAATTTGAAAAGCAGATTGTTTTGATTTACCTGACTTTGAAGGTAAAAGTGAGAATCCTCCTGCTTTATAATCGTCGTAAAGTACCCAAGCAATAGCCCAAAAATGTGGAAATTGCCAAGTAAACTGAACAAAAAATAAAATTCCAGGTAAAAATCCAAATTTGTCTGTAGCCGCAATAGCCCCTAAAAAA
Organism: Chitinophaga pinensis; assembly: GCA_945863605.1. Taxonomy (GTDB): domain Bacteria; phylum Bacteroidota; class Bacteroidia; order Flavobacteriales_D; family Crocinitomicaceae; genus UBA952. The sequence continues at coordinate 11,154 of CAMAZP010000013.1, read as the reverse complement.
GGAGGTATTGCTCCGGGAAATGCACCAATAAAAACAGCCCAAGGACTTATACGTTTCATTGGTGTATAAACAAAAACGTAAGATGAAAAAGCAAAAAATCCAAGAATTGCACTTTGCCAATTAATTAAATAGAGAAGAAACGTTCCAACAATAAGCGAAATGAAACAAATTACATAAGCTTCTTTCACAGTCATCCACCCCTGAGGTAAAGGTCGATTTGATGTTCGTTTCATTAGTTTATCAAGATCTCTTTCCCAAATTTGATTCCCTCCATTTGAAGCTGCAGTTACAAGTGTACCACCTAACATCAAATAAAAAATTTCTTTATAATCAGTTCCACCAGCAAATAAATAGCCAGACAAAGCAGATAAAATAACGAGAAAAGAAAGACGGAACTTGGTGAATACCAAATAAATTTTAAAAAGGGAAGGTTTTTTGACTGCTTCAGTTATCATCAGGCGCAAAATTACGAATTAATTAATCGCGCTAGCTTCATTTTTTATTTCAAATTTGGCTTGTAACCATTGTTACATATTAGTAGTTAGGCGTATTGAAATTACAAATACTTAAAAAATTCACTTTTCGTAGCCTCTTCTTTAAATTTACCTGAAAAAAAACTGGTCACTGTTGCTGATGACTCATCTTTTATTCCACGTGAAGAAACACATAGATGTTTTGCATCTATAACAACCGCTACATGCTCTGATCCAAGTATTTTTTTCAATTCTTCGCCTATTTGAACAGTCAATCGTTCCTGAACTTGTGGTCGTTTTGAAAAATATTGAACTATTCTATTTAACTTAGAAAGTCCTATTACTTTGCCATTTGAAATGTAGGCGACATGCGCTTTACCTATAATTGGCACAAAATGATGCTCACAATTACTGTAAAACGAAATGTTTTTTTCAACTAACATTTCATTGTATTGATACTTGTTTTCAAAAAGAGCAATCTTCGGTTTATTTGCTGGATTAAGTCCAGAAAAAATTTCTTGAACATACATTTTTGCTACTCTGAAAGGAGTACCCTTTAAACTGTCATCACTTAAATCCAAACCTAATGTTTCCATTATTGCTTGAAAATGAAGTGCAATTTCATCAATTTTTTCTGTCTCTGATTTGTCGAAAGCAGTGGCTAACATTGGAGTTTCTATAGAAGTTAAAATATGTTCATCGCCAATTTGCTCGTGTAAATTGATTATCTCTGATGGAATAGTGGTGTTCATAAACTGGTTTTATTAATGAATGGGTAATAGTAATAAACAAGAAAAAACATGTTTTGTTTAATGTTTTTACAAAAAGTCTCCACAAAATAATTATTGGGCTGCAAATAAGTTGAGTTTTAGCTTTCTTTTCAAACACTATTAAACAACTTTTAACCAAAAGTTAGAAAGAATAAATTAATTTATTTAAAAACAAATTTTATATCTTAATTTATCATTTTGTATTTTTGATTGAATTAATACAATCTTTTTCATGGCACACAAATTATTATATTCCAAAAAACAATTTTTTACTTTTGTTTTATTATTCTGTTTTTTCAAAACAACGATTTCTCAAATAATAATTAGGGATACCCTTTATTTTACGGGCAATGAGCAAGTTTACATTATACCCTGTGGTGTAAATACCCTAACGATTGATGCATTTGGAGCGAATGGAGCAAATGGAACAAACAACCCCAATAACGGTCTGGGTGGGTCAGGAGGACTTGGAAGTCATATTCAAACACAACTTACGGTTAATCAAGGACAAACATTTAGTGTATTTGTTGGTGGAAAAGGAATTGGTGCAACGGGTGGATTTAATGGTGGTGGAATGGGCGGAATAAATGTTGGTGGTGGAGGTGGTGGTGCATCTGATATTAGATTTGGAGGTAATTCTATTTCAAATAGAATTATTGTAGCTGGTGGTGGTGGAGGTGGTGGTGCTGCGGGTTGTGAAGCAAATGATATCACTGGAGGAAATGGTGGTGACGGTGGTGGTGGAGCTGGTGGTAATGGCTTAGGAGCTTTTACACCTGCTGTGCCGAATTTTAACCCTCCTTTACCAGCCGGAATTGCTGGTGGTGGTTATGGTGGTGTTGGGAATATCGGTGGAAATTATGGAGATGGATGTAATGGCTTTAATGGGACAGTTGGAGGAAATGCAATTGGTTCAATTGGTGGTAGTGGAGGAAACGCACCAACATGTTGTTGCTTTTCTTCTTTCGCTATTCCAGGTGGTGGAGGTGGTGGTGGTGGATTTGTGGGTGGTGGTGGAGGTGGTGGTGGCTCCGCCGGAACTTTAGAGTGTAATGGGAGTTTAAAAGGTGCCGGTGGAGGTGGAGCTGGAGGAACTAATTTTGTGGATTCATCGTTTACAAACACGGTTATTTTTAATGGTGTAAATAATGGAAACGGATATGTTGTTTTTTCTTACACTAATCCTATTCCTTCAACGCCTGAAACAACAACTTTTATAACAAGCATATGTTCGGGAACTATAGTTTCTTATGAGGTATCACTAGTTCCAAATGCCACTACTTATACTTGGACAGTAATAGGAGATTTAAACATCGTTTCAGGACAAGGAACAGACTCGATAACAGTAACAGGAATAGGAAACAATGGATCAATTTCAGTTATTGCTGAAAATTCATGTGGCACAAGTGCTCCATCAACACCAATAACCGTAACAATCAACCAAAACCCAGTTTTAACAATTGTAGAAAGTAATTTTTCTGTTTGTCCGGGTGATGAAGTAACACTAGAAGCTTCAGGAGCAGACACTTATACTTGGACTGGTGGTGTAGAAAATGCAACAGCTTTTATTCCAACTTCAACTCAAACTTATACTTTAACGGGCACAACAACTGCAACAGGGTGCTCAGCTCAGCAAAGTCAATTAGTAACATTGAATCCTGTTCCAAATCCAACTATTACTTCAAGTGAACCAAGTCCATTTTGTGCAGGAGAAAACGTAACTTTAACTGGAAATCCAGCTGGTGGAACATTTTCAGTTACAACAGGTGATGCAAGCGCGTTAGCTGGTAACATTTTCAACGCAGCATCTCAAGGTTCTTGGGTAATTGAATACAACGTAACAAATACGCAAGGTTGCTCTGGTTCAGAAACAATAAATCTTTCAACAAACTGTACCGTAGGTTTAAGTCAATTAAGTTTAGAAAGTGTATTAACTATTTATCCTAATCCTACGACTGGACAGTTTAAAATCACAAGTGAATTAAATGAAGCGGGAGAATTACAACTATTCAATCAAGCTGGACAATTAGTTTACAAGAAATCATTGGAAAACTTAAAAGAAAATAATATTGAAATTAAAGATTTTACTCCTGGTTATTATAATCTTCAAATTATTTCAAATGCAAAAAAATATTTAGGTAAACTAAACATAATCAAATAATTAATAATTTAAAATTCATAAAATGCTACTTTCTTAGAGGTAGCATTTTTTGTTTCTATAAACTATAATATTGATAAAAAATTATTATTAGAATGTCTCAGACTTTCAAACCAGTCGCAAATTGCGACTTTTATTACAAACGAAAAAATGAAAATTTTACGTTGATTTGGTCAATTTTTGTCCACATAAAAACTACAAATCCTTCACCTCAATCTCTTTGATGACGCTGTTTTGATGGTTTGTTTTTATTTTGGAAAACCATTAAAATGGTTGGAGGATGTTGTGTTGTTATTCCATAGGTATGGGTTTAAACCCACGCCTATGGGATATTTCGTGATAATTGATAATCGTTTCAACGATTTTGATTCAACCTAATTTACGACCGAAAAAAATATAAAATTTTTTATTCAACACAAAAAATCATTATACGGAAACCTCACCTCGAAAATGTTTATCTAGCCTTCAACAATTCGATTACCTCATCTTTTTCTTTCAATAATTGCTTGTAAAGATTCTCTACTTTTTCGATTTCGTTATTATTATAAGCGACAAATTGTCCTCCTTGCTGATATTGGCTGTAGTTATTAAAAATAAGGTTTTCATTAAATGACAACAGTTGACTTAAACTTACTCCTAAAGCTTTTGAAATAGCCACCAATGTTTCAAACTTAGGTGACAAATCTCCCTTTTCAATGCGGCTGATTGTTTTTTGATCTACTTTAATTTCATCAGCGAGATTTTGTTGGGAAAAGCCTTTTAATTCTCTGATTTTTCTTACGTTTTCTCCAAGCTCTTGATTTGTCATGCCTAAAATAGTTTTAATGCGCCTAAGTTAGGAATAAATACTACAATAAACAGTTTTTTTATTTAACACTTTTGTAAAAATTATAAACGAATGAGTTCTTTTTCTCTATTAATCAAAGATTTAGAAAATAATTTTAAAACTTACCTTTCTCCAACAACGATAAATTTCAATTTACCAAATGTTCAAATCAAGTTGTACAACACTATCGATGATGTCTGTTTGGAAAACGCGAATCACGACTGGTACAATTTTGATGATGTCGCTCGGTTAAATAACAAGAGCAATAGACCTGCCGGAATTGTTATGCATAATTGCAGAAATAATAAATGTGTGGTTTCAATGATTATTGATGATCATCCCAATTATCGGTATTTTGTGCTTGAAAACTTAGAGATTAAAACAAGCTGAATATAAACTCAAAATAACATCTCAAATTATTAACTCTTTTAAAATATAAATCATAATGAAAAAAATTTTTTTCTTTTTATTTGTTTCAATTTGTCTGAGATCATACGCTCAAAATGTATTTGCGGATCCAACTTTTACTATTGGGACGGGTTTTGATGGACGAGTTTATACAACCGTTATTCAGCCTGATGGTAAAATTGTAGTAGGAGGTTCATTTTTTAGTTTCAATGGTGTTTCAAGAAACAATATTGCAAGATTAAATGCAGATGGAACTTTAGACATTACCTTTGATCCAGGTTCTGGGTTTTCTGGAGGGAATACTTTTAATGGCGGTCCTTTTCAAGGTGTAGTTTACACTTTGTCAATTCAAACGGATGGGAAATTAATTGCAGGAGGGCAATTTGTGTCTTTTAATGGTAATGCGGTGAATTCCATTGCTAGAATCAATACTAATGGTAGTTTTGATTCGTCCTTCAATACAGGGATTGGTTTTACAACAACTTCTCAAAATTCTTTTACTGGTTTAGCTGAGGTATGGTCTATAAATGTTTTTGCAAATGGAAAAATTATTGTTGGTGGATGGTTTGAGAATTTTAATGGAACAAGTCGAAATGATATTGCACTTTTAAACAGCAATGGTAGTTTGGATTTGACTTTTGATCCTGGATCAGGATTTACTGGTGGTCCATATGATGGGTGGGTTAAATCATTGAAAGTACAATCTAATGGTAAGATTTTAGTTGGTGGGCAATTTTCAGCTTTTAACGGAGTTTCAAGTAACAATGTAACCCGTTTAAATGCCGATGGAACCTTGGACACAACTTTCGATCCGGTGGCTGGATTTAATAGTGATATAAATTCCACCTACATTCAACCCGATGGAAAAATTATCGTCGGCGGTGAATTTACATCTTACAATGGAATTTCTAGATCTAAAATTGCGCGATTAAACATCAATGGTTCTCTGGACACTTCGTTTGATCCGGCAAGTGGTTTTGATAGTGCTGTTGAATCCATCGCATTACAGTCTGATGGAAAAATAATTGTTTCCGGGGGCTTTTCCATTTTCAATGGTATAACCAGAAACACTATTGCCCGTTTAAATGCTAATGGATCTTTGGACAATTCTTTTGACCCAGTAATTGGCGCTAATGGGCAACAAGGATACGAAGGTATTTCGACGTTAACAATTCAATCTGATGGAAAAATCATTGCTGGAGGTTACTTCGATTCTTTTAACGGGGTTCCTAGAAACAATATAGCTCGGTTAATGGTTTGCGCAACACCAATGAATGAGACTATTTCCGTATCTTCATGTGCGCCATATCTTTCACTTACCAATCAATCTTATTCTCAGTCTAGTGTTTACAATGAAGTAATTCAAAACATATACGGATGTGATAGCATTCATAGAACAATAAATTTGACAATATTAAATTCAATTTCATCTTTTACTGCGACAATTTGTGATGGTGATACTTACTTTTGGAATGGTCAACTTTATTCCCAATATGGGCAATACACCCAAACATTAACGAATCAGTTTGGATGTGATAGTGTTGTAACACTTAATTTGAATGTTAATTACAATGATTATATTTCAATAACACCCAACCCTTCTTTCGGTAACGCTCCATTGAATGTTGCTTTTGCAAATCAAACCAATGATTTTAGTAATTACAATTTCACTTGGTATTTTGGAGATGGAACGTCACAACAATCGAATGCTCCTTTCTTGAACCATACATACACGCAAGATGGCTATGCCGATGTAACAATTGTCGCTCAAAACATTACGACAGGTTGCACGAGTACTCAAATTTTCAACGATATGGTTTTTGTAATTGGAGGTGTAACATGTACGCATACCGCAACTATTAACCAAACAGGTTCTTTAACAGCTTGTTCGGGAGATTCCGTTCTTATAAGCTGCAACACAAATCCATCTTTTAGCTACCAATGGAATAGAAATGGCGTACCAGTTTCAGGTGCAACAAGCAGTTCAATTTATGCGTTATTAAGTGGCAGTTATACCGTTACAATTTATCAAAATAACTGTCCTGTAACTTCCAGTGGAATTTCTGTAACAATTAATCCATTACCAAGCATTCCAACAATTACTTCAACTGGAACAATTATTCCTTGCTCTGGTGGATCCATGACATTAACCGCTCCGAGTGGTTTTGTCAATTATTTATGGAATACCGGTTCAACTTCAAGTTTGTTGGTGGTTTCACAGTCAGGATCTTACTCCGTAACTGTTACCAATGCGAATGGATGCAGTAAAACTTCTGCACCTTATATTGTAAATGCTTCTTTCATGCAATCGCCAAACGTATGTATTGTTGGAATGGATTCATTAACAAACGAAAATCGCATCGTTTGGGAAAAACCAATCACCACTGGAATCGATTCATTCTATGTTTACAAAGAAACAAATGTATCGGATGTTTACACGAAAATTGGTGCAACTAATTATCCAGATTTAGCGGTGTTTTTAGACCAAAATTCAAATCCAGCAGTGCAAGCTTATCGTTATAAGTTAGCTATCTTGGATACATGTGGAACAGAAACACCATTAAGTGATTTTCACAAAACTATCCATCTTACCATTAATCAAGGCGTAGGGAATTCTTGGAATTTAATTTGGAGTCACTATGAAGGATTAACTTTTGGAAGTTATAGAATTTACAGAGGAACAAGTTTGTCAAATATGTCACTTTTAACAACAATCCAAAGTAATCTGAATTCGTATACAGATTTAACTCCACCAACTGGCCCATTATATTACCAAATTGAGGTTGTAAATCCAAACAATTGTGATCCAACCAAAATAATGAATTACAGTTTATCTCGCTCTAATATTGTTAATAACGGAGTAATTGGAATAAGTGAGGAAATAATGTCAACAATAAATGTTTATCCGAACCCAACCAATGACAAATTCACTTTGAACGTTTCAAATGATTTGTTAGGAAAAGGTTATGTAATCACTGATTTTTCTGGAAGAATAATTGCGCAAGGAAAAATTAACGCATTGATTCAAACCTTAGATGTTCAGGAAATATCTAAAGGTGCGTATTTCTTGCAAATTGATAAATCAACTGCAAAAGCAATTAAAATTATCAAACAATAATCAATTTTTATTATAGTTTATATCCCATCAGCTTCGGTTGGTGGGATTTTTTGTTTATTAAGGAAACCATTGAAATGGTTTTTAAATATGGGTATTTTCCCCATAGGAGAGGGTTTAAACCCTCACCTATGGGGTTTCAATCGTGGGGATTTCACAATCGTTTCAACGATTTATTCATCATCTAATTTCACATCCTCAAAACCATGTAATTCCATGAATTTAATATATTCTGTTCTTTCTCTATTTCTTTGGTTATATAAACAATTGAATCCGTAGGGGAATCAGCCTTCATTCAATCTGGCAAAAACATCTGGCAAAAATTCATTGAGTTTGGAAAAAGCAAACCACTTCTTTCCTAAATCTTTTAGAGAAGCACCAATGTGATACAATTCTTTATTATCAATAATAAGAAACCGGTCGTGTGACGTTCGAAGTTGTTTTATTTCAACTGCGGGATATTGTTGATTATGTCTTGTTAAGTCGAGTTGCAATTGAGCACTTATTCTGTAAGTGTAAATGGTTGCTTTACAAGTTGAATTTCTCTTACTCAACATTAAAAGTGTAGTTTCATCTACGTAATTATCAATCAAAATAATTGAATTTTTGGCAGATTTAATAAGTTCATTAGCAAAGACATACGCATCAAACAATTGTCCTTCGAAAAAGATTCCTTGAGTAGGAAGATTTGTTTTTTGTTCTAGTGCTTTAAACACCATTTCAAATTTTTGATCTGACTCCAATTGTTTTATTTCAACTTTTTCCAATCGAAAATTAACTAATGAATTAGAAGTAATTGTGTGGCGCATTTTAATAAAAGCATCCATAATCTGAATACTAATATTCACTGCAGTTTCGCTTTTAAGAACAGCTGAAAGCATAGCGACACCTTGTTCCGTAAAGACAAATGGTAAGCTTCTTCTTTTTGCGGTCGCAATTTGCGACCACAAATTATTTTCATTTTCAAAATTCATCAATTGACTATTAATTGAAACCCATTCAATATTGGTTAATTGAAACATAAAACGTTCAGGAAATCTTTTTTCATTGCGTTTAACTTGTTCGTTAATTCGCTTTGTTTCCACGTTATAAAATTCTGCTAAATGATAATCCAATATCACCTGAACACCTCGAATGGTAAAGATTTTGGTTTGTAAATTTTCTTTAGTTATTAATTCCATTTTTCCTATTTTCACTTTAAGTTAGTGAAATAGTCCTTTTGTAACAAGCGAAATAATAGAAAATTAACGTTGATTGAGTCCGTTTGTGACTAACTAAAAAAACTTACAAATCCTTCGCCTCAATGTATTTGATGACACCGTTTTCGGAAATGACGATTTTTTGGCCTAAGCGTTTTTTATCCTCAATAAGTTTTTTGTAAGAGTAATCTAGCGCTTTTTGGATTTTCTCTGTAAAACTTTCGTTGTCGTTATTTTTACTGTTTTCTGATTTCATCAAATTCTATTTGGTTGTAAATAATTTGCTTTCCATCCTCGTATTTAAATATCTTTTGAGGATTATTTCGAGAGTTATTAAAAACAAAAGTTCTGTCACAAATCGGAATGTAAATTTCAAATAAATTTTTCAAACCTGCAAGATATCTTCTGCGAATTGTTTCTTCTGGAATATTGTGCCCGCCTTCTGATACCCGCGTTTTTACTCGTTCAATTGCTAATTCTTGATTTTCTAACCAGAAAAATAAAAGCGTTACAATGTAGCCTCTTTCTTTAGCTTTCAAAACTGTATTTCTAAAACTTCTTGTTGCCAATGTGGTTTCAAAAGCAAAATCTTCACCTGAATTCAATAACTCATCGATACGTTGCAACATGATTCTCCCAGCTTCTAGCGCTACTTTCTCTGGTTGAAAAGGAGATAATCCTCTCGCGATTTCATCAGCATTTACAAACTCTTTGCAATCTAAAATAGATGGTAAAATATTGAACGAAGCTGTTGTTTTTCCAGCTCCATTACAACCTGCAATTATGTACAATTTCTTACTCAATACAAAAAATCATTATACGGATACCTCACTTTGAAAATGGTTTTCACTTCTTCGTAAAGAATCTCTTTTAATTCTTCGATGTTCTCTTTGTCTTGTGCAGAAATGAAAACGCATTTGGTTTTGTTCATTTTTGCCATCCACGATTTTTTCAAAGAATCCAAAGAGGTGATGTCTTCTTCGTTTTCGTTCAAATCGCTCGTTGGCGGCTGATAAGCATCAATTTTATTGAAAACTAAAATCGTTGGTTTTTCAGTGTTGTCAATTTCTGCAAGCGTTTCGTTCACCACATTGAAATGATCTTCAAAATTCGGATGTGAAATGTCCAAAACGTGCACCAACAAATCTGCTTCGCGCACTTCGTCTAAAGTCGATTTAAAGGATTCCATCAATTGTTGTGGCAGCTTGCGAATAAATCCAACGGTGTCGGTTAAAAGCATCGGTAAGTTGTCAATTACCACCTTTCTGACGGTTGTATCCAGCGTTGCGAAGAGTTTATTTTCTGCAAAAACATCTGATTTTGACAACAAATTCATCAACGTGCTTTTTCCAACGTTCGTATAACCAACTAAAGCTACACGTACTAATTGTCCGCGGTTGCTGCGTTGTATTCCCATTTGTTTGTCGATGTCTTTCAAACGTTCTTTCATCAATGAAATACGCATTTGAATGATACGTCTGTCCGTTTCAATCTGAGATTCTCCTGGACCACGCAAACCAATTCCCCCTTTTTGACGCTCTAAGTGGGTCCACATTCGTGTCAAACGAGGTAACATATACTGCAATTGCGCTAATTCCACTTGTGTTTTTGCGTGAAAAGTACGCGCTCGACTTGCGAAAATGTCTAAAATCAAAATGGTCCGATCCAAGACTTTGCAGTCTAAATCACGTTCAATATTACGCAATTGTGATGGCGAAAGCTCATCGTCAAAAATGACCAATTCTACATTCGCGGCTTTGATGTATTGTCTGATTTCCTCCAATTTCCCCGTTCCAACGTAGGTTCTGGGATTCGGATAAGGAAGTTTTTGGGTAAATGTTTCAACGGTGATTGCTCCAGCTGTTTCGGCTAGAAATTGCAATTCGTCTAAATGTTCTTTCGCAGTTTCTTCGTTGATTTCAGAAGTTATCACCCCAATCAACACACATGATTCTTCAACAGCATCAACGGTTACGTGTCCTTCTTGCATTCTTTTTATAGATGGTTAATTGTTTTTTTAAGGTGATTAAAATTGCCAATAAAATTATCCCTGAATTGTGACGAATCTCGTTATGGCTTATTTTTCAACGTTTTTACGTGCTCTATTACTAATTTAATGTTTTCATCCGTTTCTAAAACAGCTTCCTGAGCAGGCATTGCGTTTTTTCCTTTTCGGATAATTTGTTCAATTTGTTGGTCACTCAA
>CAMAZP010000012.1 GCA_945863605.1 Chitinophaga pinensis | reverse complement strand
TCAGCAGTAGAGAATCCAGCAGACATCGCACTAATCACATCTTGTTTTGTGATACGACCATCTTTTCCAGTTCCTTTTACTTGTGTAGCTGCAACATTGTTTTCTGCCATAATCTTAGCAGCAGCAGGAGAAGGAGTTCCACTTGCGTAAGAAGTTTCCTTAACTGGGTCTGGATTTGGAGTTTTTGCTGGTACTGGTGCAGCAACTGGCGCAGGAGCCGCTTTTTCAGCTACTACTTCAACTGTTTTTGCAGGAGCACTACCAGCAGGTTTTGCAGCAGAAGTATCAATTAAACAAACTACTTGACCAACTTTAACAACATCGCCTTCAGCAGCTTTCAAGGTGATAATACCACTTTCTTCTGCTGGTAATTCCAACGTTGCTTTATCAGAATCAACCTCAGCAATTGCTTGGTCTTTTTCTACGTAATCACCATCAGCAACTAACCAAGCTGCGATTTCAACTTCTGAAATCGATTCTCCCGGACTTGGGACTTTCATTTCTAATACTGACATCTTCTATCTTATTTCGTTAATTTTTCACTGTTACTTTTGCGTACGAAAATAATTCGTTGATCAATTTAGCCAAACGTTTTTCGTGTAATTTTTTGGAACCTTCAGCAGATGCAGCGCTTGCAGGACGAGTAATTCCGATCAAATCTAGTTTTCTTAAATTCATTGCCATATACGTCCAAGCTCCCATATTTGCTGGTTCTTCTTGCGCCCAAATGATATTTTCAGATTTGTATTTCGCTAAAATTGCATCGATTTGTTTTTGTGGCAACGGATACAATTGCTCAACACGAACAAAGGCCATATTTGTAACACCCAATTCTTTTGCTTTCAGTTTCATTTCGTAGTAGAATTTACCGCTACAAAGTACCAATGTATCCACTTCTTTTACTTTTGCTGTAGGGTCGTCCAATACCTCTTGGAATGAACCAGTTGCCATTTCTTCCAAACTTGACATTGCATCTGGATAACGCAAAAGCATTTTTGGAGAAAAAACAACCAACGGTTTTCTAAAATCGCGTTTCATTTGTCGACGTAATAAATGGAAATGATTCGCTGGTGTTGATGTGTTTACTATTTGCATATTCAAATCAGCACATTGTTGTAAAAATCGTTCCATACGACCAGAACTGTGCTCTGCTCCCTGTCCTTCATAACCGTGAGGTAGCAACATCACCAAACCACTTTGAGTTGCCCATTTGTCCTCCCCTGCAGAAATAAATTGGTCAATCATAATTTGAGCGCCATTGAAGAAATCTCCAAATTGTGCCTCCCAAATTGTTAAGGTTTTTGGAGTTGCTAAAGAATAACCATATTCAAATCCAAGTACACCATATTCTGATAAAAGTGAATTATAAACATCAAAGCGAGCTTGATTATCGCTCAACAATTTTAATGTTTGAACTTCTTCTTCTGTGTCTTCTGTTTTCACAACCGCATGACGGTGAGAGAAAGTACCACGTTCTACGTCTTGACCGGAGATTCGAACAGCATTACCTTCAACAAGTAAAGAAGCATAGGCCAACATTTCTGCAGAGCCCCAATCTAAACTATTATTATTAAAAGCATTTAAACGATCATCAAAGATTTTTGCAATCTTTCGGAAGTATTTTTTACCTTCTGGTAATGATGAAAGTTTAATTCCTAATTCGTATAATTTTTGTTTATCAACGCCCGTTTCTGGTGATTTTTCAAAATCTATAGCTGTTCCGTGTCTAAATCCTTCCCAAGTTAATTTCAAGAAATCATAAACTAAGGCTTTTTCATTTTTACGAGAAGCATCAAATTCTTCTTCTAAAAACTGATTATAAGCATCTTCGATTTGTTTTGCTTCTTCTTTTGAAATGACTCCTTGCGCTTCCAATTCACGTTGGTAAATTACCTTCGGATTTGGATGTTTTGCAATAATATCGTACAATTTAGGTTGTGTAAATTTAGGTTCATCTCCTTCATTATGACCATATTTACGGTAGCATAATAAGTCAATAAAAATGTCACGATTGAATGTTTGACGATATTCCATAGCAGCTTCTACTACTTTTATAACCGATTCAATATCGTCACCATTTACGTGAAAAACGGGACAAAGCGTTGTTTTTGCAACGTCCGTACAGTATGTTGAAGAACGTCCATCTAAATAATTTGTAGTAAAGCCTACTTGGTTATTTACTACAATATGAATTGTTCCTCCTGCTCGATAACCATTAAGTTGAGCCATTTGAATTGTTTCATATACTATCCCTTGACCTGCAATTGCAGCATCTCCATGAATTAAGACAGGACATACTTTACTTTCTTCTTTGTAAGTATTGTCTATTTTAGCACGTGCAATTCCTTCCACAACAGTGTTTACTGCTTCCAAATGAGATGGATTAGGAGAAAGTGTAATTCCAATTGGGTTACCATTTGATAAAGTTATATGAGAAGTATAACCTTGATGATATTTAACATCTCCATCAAAATTTGTATCAAAATCAAATTCTTTCCCTTCAAATTCGGAGAAAATATCTCTTGGTCTTTTTTCAAAAATATTTGCAAGTGAGTTTAGTCTACCTCGATGAGCCATTCCCATTACAAAATATTCAACTCCTAACTCTGAACCTCGGTGAACAAGAGTATCCAAAGCAGGAATTAATGCTTCGCCACCTTCGATAGAAAAGCGTTTTTGACCAACGAATTTTTTTCCTAAAAATGCTTCAAAACTACTCGCTTGATTTAATTTTTTGAAAATCTGGATTTTTCTTTCTGTTGAAAAAGGAATTGGATTTTTAGTTTCAATTTTATTTCTTAGCCATTCAATTCTTTTAGGATCACGAGTGTATAAATACTCAGTACCTATTGATTGACAGTAACATTCCTCAAGGTGACTAATGATTGTTTTTAGAGTTGTTGCACCTAGTCCAATTTGTTCGCCTGCTTGAAAAGTTTCATCTAAATCTTTTTGCTCAAGTCCGAAATTTTCTATTGATAAATCAGGAGAGTATTGTCTTCTCTCACGTACAGGATTTGTTTTAGTAAATAAATGCCCTCTTTGTCGATAGCCGTTTATAAGATTAATAACCTTAAATTCTTTTTTAAAGTTTTCAGGAATTTCGCCACCCTCTTCGTAATTTGTTTGTGCAAATTCAAATCCTTCGAAGAATTTTTTCCAGCCAGCATCAACACTTTCAGGGTCTTGTCGGTATTGTTTATAAAGATAATCAATCGCATTAACATCTGCATTTCCAACGTAAGAAACTTTATCCATTTTCAGAGCAATTTTTAGGAAAGCAAAGTTATTAAAATGATTACACAAAGCTCGACTTTCATTTGTGAATTTTGACAAACAATGAAATATTATTCAATTTTATGAAATCGAGGAGAAAAAAAACGTCTTTGGTAAATTGATAACCAATTAACTATACCTATTTGCATTAAGAATTTTAATTTTAGAATATATAATCTATTTTGTTATTTTTAATAAAATTCTATTTATGTTCAGAAATTTACTTTTAATACGCGATTTTTTTCCATTTCGTTTATTAATAGCTCATTTAAAATATAACTTTTTTGGATTATTTCTTTGGGTTTTACTTTTTGCAATTGTAACAGAAACAACGGGTTCCTTTTTTGGTGTACCATTTTTATTTTTCTCTCCAGAATACCAAGGTGAAGTAAATATATGGAGTTTTTTATTGTTAGGTTTTAGTTTAGGTGGATTTTCGATGGCATTCAATACATACAGTTATGCCAAACTTGGGCCTCGTTTTCCTTTTTTAGTTGTTGTTTCAATTCCTTTTTTCAAATTTTGCTTAAATAATTCATTATTACCCCTTCTTTTTATAATCATTTATCTCTTTAACATGTCTGTTTTTCAGTCAAATGAGGAATTGGCTTTCATAAGTGACATAATATTATTTAACCTTTCATTTATCGGTGGCTTTTTAAGTTTTATTTTATTATCAATTCTGTATTTTTTTCCACTTCGAAAAAATAGAGATAAAGACGATGATGAACCAGACCATAATGAAAGTTTGATAGCATCGATAACTGTAAACAAAAACGAAAAATGGTATAACTATTTTCGAACGGAGACAAAACGACCATGCTATTACATTGGAAAAAAATTGAGAATCTATAAAAGTAGAAGTGTTGCACATTTAGACAAAGAGTTGATTGATCAAATTTATGCGCATAATAGAATAAATGTTGTTGTTTTTGAAGTTATAACATTGGTCTCATTTTTAGGAATGGGGTTTTTCAGAAATTACACATTTTTTGAAATGCCTGCCGCAATGAGCATGATAACATTACTGACAATACTTTCTATGCTTCTTAGTGCTTTTTTAGCATGGTTTCATCGTTGGGGTTATCCACTAATTGTCGGATCAATTTTTTTAATGACCTATTTAAGCAGCGTAACTCCACTTTTTAGGTATACAAGTTACGCTATAGGTTTAGATTATTCTGAACAGAAAAGAGTACCTTATACGGTTGAGCAAATTGCAGCTAACGGAGAAGAAAAAAGTGAATTAATAATGTCAAATCATGCGATAAATGAAATATTGCTTAATTGGAAATCTAAACAATCTGAAGTAAAACCCAAATTAATTATATTAAACACATCAGGTGGGGGATCAAGAAGTGCTCTTTGGACTTTTACGGTTTTGAGTAATTGTGATTCGATAACTAATTGTGCAGTTTCAAATAAATTACAACTAATAACAGGCGCATCTGGAGGAATGATAGGTGCAGCTTACTATAGAGAAATTTTACTTAGACGAAAAATGGGAGTATTGAAAACGAAAAGTGATTTAACTTACAAACAAAATATTTCAAAAGATTTATTAAATAAACTTGCTTTCTCTGCTTCAACTAATGATTTGTTAATAAGATACAAAAAATTCAAATACAATAATCATTCCTACACACATGAAAGAGGTGTAGCATTTGAACAACATTTACACCAAAACTTATATAATTACTTAGAACACCCGCTCGAATATTATAAAGAATTTGAGAAAGAAAGCATAATACCTTTAATGATTTTTAGTCCTACAATTATTAATGATGGTAGAAGATTATTGATATCATCGCAGAACTTGAGTTTTTTGGTTGCAGCAAGAGCAGGTTCTTCAGCATATGAAAATATAGATTATCAGACATTTTTTAAAAGAAACAATCCTAGCGAAATTAGATTTTCAACTGTTTTAAGAGCAAATGCTTCATTTCCTTTTATTATGCCAATGATGACAATGCCAACCAAACCTGAAATTCAATTAATGGACGCTGGAATTCGAGATAATTATGGAGGTAAAGTAACTATTGATTATTTGTTTGCTAACAGTAAATGGATAGAAAATAACACTTCTGGAGTGATTATTCTAGAGACAAGAGACACTAAAAGAGTTTTGAATGATGAATCCTATCATGAAATAAACTTGATGGATAAAATAACATTGCCATTTGGAAATATTATTATCAACTTTCCTCATACACAAGATTATGATCAAGAACAACTCATGAAATTATGCTCTAAAAGTTTTAAATTCCCTGTTGATGTAGTCACCTTTAACTTAAGAGAAAGAAAAGAAGAACGAATTTCTCTTTCTTGGCGCTTAACAAAAAGAGAAAAACAAAAAATAGAGCAAGCATTTTCTAGTGCTGAAAACAAGCAAGCACTAAAAAGACTAACGAGCTTATTATTTCACTGAAATATCTGATAACACCACTACTGCTTCCACGTTGCAGCCCTCTGGGTTCATTGCTTTACTATAAGTGAAATTAAAACGTAACTGTTTTCCTTCTTTCAAATATTTTTTAGCCAAATTCAAAGCATACACTTTTTTTGGATTTTCGATTTCTGGACCATTTGTTATTTCAATATAATTCGGACAATTATCTTTATTCACATGAACAATTCCAGTGTATTTTGGACTTGACTCAGTTTGTGATTCGCCGCCAGCAGCAGCATTAGATTGTGTTTTACAAGATAAAATAAATAGCGCGAACGAAAGTTGGAAAAGTAGCTTCATGAAACAAATATAAACTAAACAAATTTTACTAGGTTTTAATTTTCATTGAAAAATCATTATCCTGAACTAACAAGCTCGCATTTTTTTATTTTTTGTATTACCCTTTTAAATTTTATTAGCTTAGTCATCAATCAATTATTCTTTTAGCAAATTCTTTTGGTGTAATTATTTATTGATTTTTTAAACAAAAAATAGTTTCCTTTTAACAATAAGTTTACACTAATATTTTGAGGGTTAACCCTTGATTGTTTAATTTACTTAAACCAACATTAAACAAAATAAAAATTGGGGTGTTTGTATACATTATTACGGCGGATTCCGAAAAGCCTTTAGAGTAGGAAATTTAAACTATTTATTATGGAACATTTAAAGATTGCAAGCGACAATTATGTTGCGTTTACGTTCTTCATCGGAACGATGGCCATGATGGCCGCATCAGTTTTCTTCTTTTTTGAGTTAGGAAACACAGACAAAAAATGGAGAACTTCTGTTTTGGTTTCTGGTATTATTACCTTTATTGCAGCAGTACATTACTACTACATGAGAGGTTACAACCTAGAAACAGGAGAATCACCAACTTTTTTCCGTTACGTGGACTGGATACTAACAGTACCGTTGATGTGCGTAGAATTCTATTTAATTACCAAAAAAGCTGGAGCTAAAATTGGCTTGTTGTGGAAACTAATCGCAGCGTCGCTAATCATGTTGTTGACAGGATATATTGGAGAAGTTCTTGATAGAAACGGCAGCGTTTTATGGGGTGTTCTTTCTGGGGCAGCTTACTTCTATATTGTTTACATCGTTTGGTTTGGTGAAGTATCAAAATTAGCTCAAACTGCAGGTCCAAAAGTTGCGAAAGCAACAAAAATATTAGCTTGGTTTGTTTTGGTAGGATGGGCAATTTATCCTTTGGGTTATATCTTGGGAACTCCAGGTGGATTATTCGGATGGCAGCCAGTAGCTGATACTGCAGCAGCATTGAAAGCAATGGATATCGTTTACAACGTAGCTGATGCAATCAATAAAATTGGATTTGGTTTAGTTATCTATGCTTTAAGTAGAAGCGAGGATTAATCTAAATTTTTTAAGGTTAGAAATAGAGGCACATTTCATAAAGATGATGCCTCTATTTTTTTTTGTAAAAATCTCCTAAATCAAATGAATTGATATGAATCTAGATGAACAAAATGGCACATATGACTTTGTTTTTATCGGTTTGGGAGCAAGTAATAGTCTTATCTTAATTTCACTCATTCGGAAAGGACTCACTAAAAATAAAAAAATTGCAGTTTTTGAACCAGATGGTAAAACTAAAAACGATAAAACATATTGTTTTTGGGCAAATCCAAAAGATGCAATTGTAGTTGAACTTAAGACTATCATTTCTCGAAGTTTTAATGCTATTCAAGTGAATAAAACGAGAGCAGAGAATATTGAAAATTGCCCTTATCATTACATAAGAAGTATAGATCTATACAACTTTACACTCGATATTCTAAACGAAGCAAAAATTGAAATTCTCCGAAATTCTATAGAAGAAATAACTTCTAAAAACAATATAAACACGCTTCATTCTGGAACTAAAGTTTATAATTCTAATTACATTTTTGATAGTAGACCTTTTCTTAATTTAATTCCAAAAGACGAGATTTATATTCATCAATCATTTTTGGGATGGCACATCAGGTGCGTAAATGATGTTTTTCAGAAGGACACTTTTGACATGATGAATTTCAATGTTGATCAAAATGATTTTACACAATTCATGTATGTAATCCCTTTTTCTTCGAATGAAGCATTAGTAGAATTGACTCGATTTGGATCTGAAAAAATTGTATTTTCTTATGCTGCAACTATTTTAGAAGAATTCATCACCAAGGAATTTGGGGAATTTAAAAAATTAGGAGAAGAAATTGGCTGCATTCCTATGACAACTTTCGTCAATCCAATAAATCAACAAGAAGGCATTTTAAATACTGGCGCTCGAGCCAATTTAATTAAACCAAGTACTGGTTATGGTTTTAAAAAAATGTTTGCGTTTGCTCAATTAGTTAATCAACGAATTGAATCAGATGACTTAGAAGAATTCAATAAAATAACACTTGATTCAAAGGAACGCTTTAAATTCTATGACAGATTACTTTTGATGATTTTATTACTTTGGCCGTCTTACGGAAAAAAAATCTTTACTCGTTTGTTTAACAGGCGTCCAATTCTTACGATTTTTTCATTTCTGGATGAAAAGTCCTCTTTACTTCAAGAAATCAAAATTTTTATGTCGCTTCCGATTAAACCCTTTATAAAGGCATTGTTCTTACATCTAAAAAACAAGAATTTGTTACGTTATTTTATCGCTATAATCACTGTTGTTTTCTATAACATTTTATCTTTTATAAATTACCAGATAGCTCTGTATTTCAATTACCTTGTTCTGATTATTGGCTTATTGTGGATTGGAATTCCCCATGGAGCTTTGGATCATTTATTATCTAAAAATAATAACACCCCGATTTTAAACTTCATTTTTAAATACTTGACAGTTATTGCTTTATACCTTATTCTGTGGCAAGTTGCACCGATTAGTTCACTTTTCGTTTTTGTGATTTATTCTTCTTTTCATTTTGGAGAATCAGAATTAATAAACACCAATGAATCGGTAAAAACCTTACGAGATTGTTTGAAAGCCTTTCTGTTAGGATTTAATATTTTGATTTTTATCATTGCAACACATTTAGAAGAATCATTAACTATCATTTCATTTTTAAATAAAGAATCATCTTCAATTTTTTACGAAATAAATACTCCGAGTTGGTATTTAACCATTTCTATTGCATCCTTTAGCTACATTTTAGTACAAAGTAACATTTCAAAAAAGAAAGAATTTATAGGTTTACTTTGGCTTTTGGCAATCGGAAAATTAGTGCCATTGACTTTGGCTTTTGGACTTTACTTTATCTTACAACATAGTTACAATGCTTGGATTCATCTTCAAAAAGGACTAAACATGAATGCAACACAGCTTTATAAAAAATCAGCTGTTTTTACTTTAGGTGCCCTCTTTTTATTTGTTTTCATTGCTTTTTTTGTTCGCAATACTGATAATCTAAACGCTTTTTGGGCAAATTTCTTTGTGTTTATTGCTTGCATTAGTTTACCTCATTTTGTTTTGATGCATTTATTCTATATTTCAAATAAAAATTGAAACAAAAAAGAGGCCCGAAAGCCTCTTTTAATAAACCAACCTGTAGCAAAGTTAATTTAGTTTCTGACTCATTTTAACGACAAAAAATCTTTAAGGTTACAGTTGAATTAACATTTTGTCATTGATAAAGATTTTTTTTTGAACTGAATGCACAAATTCTATGAAATACATTTGTAATGTGATAATTGCAAATACTTCTATTAAAGCATTGGTTCAATTGATTGATGACCCTGATGACAACATCTACGAACACGTGCGCGACCAACTCAAACAATATGGAAATGAAGCAATTCCTTATTTAGAAAATTCGTGGGGTAGCAGTTATTATGGAATGTTGTATCAATCGCGTGTAGAGAAAATCATTCACGAAATAAAATTTGAAGAAACCAAAAGTCAAGTTCAAGCTTGGGCAGATTCTTCAGATAAAGATTTATTAGAAGGAGCATTAATTGTTGCCCGTTATCAGTACCCCGATTTAGATGAAGATTTTGTTAGAAATGCAATCCAAGCAATTCGACGCGACGTTTGGCTAGAACTCAATAACAATCAAACTGCTTTTGAGCAAGTAAAAATTTTCAATCGAGTTTTCTTCGGAGTTCACGGATTTCACGGTGATACAAAAACATTCAATTCACCAGTGAATTCATACATCAATACCGTTCTCGAATCCAAAAAAGGAAATCCCTTGAGTTTGTGTCTAATTTACAGCGTTGTTGCTCAATCGTTAGATATGCCTGTTTATGGAGTAAACCTTCCGAATCATTTTGTCTTGGCTTATATGGACGAAAAGCGTTCGAGTTTTATGATCAATGAGCAAAATGAATTTGGTGTTTTGTTTTACATAAATGCTTTTTCAAAAGGTGTAATTTTCGACACCAACGAAATAAAAGATTTTCTGAACGAGAATAAACTATCCTACAATCGCGAGTTTTTCGAACCGTGCTCTAATTCCACTATCATGAAACGAATGTTTTCAAACCTCATCGCTTCGTTTCAACAAATCGGAAATGCCGAAAAAGTGTTGGAATTGCAGGAGTTGAGAGGAATTTTGATGTAGTATTCAATAACGATTACAAACAATTCTCATTTAACACAACAGTCTTATTTCCATTTACCTAGATTTTGCTAATCTCGTTCAGTATTAAAATCAATAATCGCTAAATTAAAAGTGCAATAAATTTATAAAATCGTAAAACTAATTCAGCGAAATTGCACAATCTAAAAATGACCAACTATTTTTTGGATTCAACTATTGTAATTAAATGAAAACACAACACATATCAACAAGTAAAATTATTTGAGCATACGTGGCAAAATGATATATAGTGAAATTGAAAACGCTTTCTTTTCTTTTGATTATTTACTAATTAAGTATTCTCATTACATTTGAAAAAAACTCATTTAGTATGTCCTATTCTTATAGCGTTGAAGAACGATTCTTAAAATACGTTCAAATTGATACCACTGCCGATCCAAATTCTGAATCGTTTCCTTCGTCGATGAAGCAAAAAGATTTAGCTAAAGTCTTAGTTGAAGAATTGAAAGATTTAGGTATCGCCGACGCTGAAATGGACCAGTGGGGCTATGTTTTTGGAACAGTTCCTTCCAATTCAGAAAATAAAAACCTACCAACAATTTGTTTTTGTTCGCACATGGACACAGCGCCAGATTGCAGTGGAACAAACGTAAAACCTATCGTTCATCGCAATTATGACGGAACGCCAATTGTGCTTCCAGATGATGAAACACAAATTATTACAACTGAAAAACACACGTATTTAAAATCAAAAATAGGCGACGATTTGATTACAGCGAGTGGTTTGACATTATTAGGTGCAGACGACAAGGCAGGAATCGCAATCATAATGGATTTCGTTCAATATTTGGTACATCATCCCGAAGTGAAACATGGTGATGTACGTATATTGTTTACCCCAGATGAAGAAATTGGTCGTGGAGTGGAACAATTGGATATGAAAAAATTAAATGCTGATTACGGTTACACTCTAGACGGTGGACAATTAGGCGATATCGAAGACGAAACGTTTTCAGCTGATGCGGTTACAATTACCTTCCACGGAATCAGTGCACATCCAGGATACGCTAAAAATAAAATGGTAAATGCAATTAAACTTGCTTCAGAAGTAGTTGCGTCTTTACCAAAAGATCGTTGGTCGCCTGAAACTACGAGCAATAGAGAAGGATTTGTGCACCCAACTTCCATTGAAGGAGGATTGGAACAAGCAACCTTACAATTTATTATTCGCGATCACCAAACTTCTAAATTAGAGGAATACGAAGCAGAATTGAAACGCATCACAGAAAGCGTTGTGAATCAATATCCAGGAACAAGTTTTGACTTTAAAATCATTGAGCAATACCGGAACATGAAGGAAATCTTGCAAGAAATACCTTTCGTTACGGATTATGTGGAACAAGCAATGATAAAAGCAGGAGTTGAACCAAAACGTACGATTATTCGCGGTGGAACTGATGGATCGCGTTTGTCGTTTATGGGATTACCTTGTCCCAATATCTTCACAGGTGAAATGGTGATTCATTCCAAACACGAATATGTAAGTGTTCAAGACATGCAAAAAGCAGTTAAAACCTTAGTTGAATTAATTCAGATTTGGGAAAAGCATTCATAAGTATATAATTAATTGAAAAATAAATGTATTGTTTGCTTTAATTAATGAATCATACATCCTTTCTAGCAACTTACTTAAATGCTTAATAAACTACTTCCGCTACTAATTGCATTGCTGAGTTTAGCAAGTGCTTTCTTTTGGAATGAGTTGAATTTAAAAAACTTGAATGAAGCTAAAATTCCATTAAGAAATAACCAAACAGTTATTACTGAGGATGATGCAAGCTACTTAAACCACTATCAACGTTTGTATGAAAAGAGAACTAAGTATGAAACCAATTTTGATAAGTTTTCGTCCTCCATTCGTCCTCCAGGGTATGGTCTGTTTTACTATTTAACCTTAAAATTCACGGGTATATCAAATGCATTATTTGTACTTAAAATAGTACAATGTTTATTATTCGCCATTTCTGTTTTTTGCCTATTCGAATTGAGTTTATTTTTCACCAAATCACATTGGCTCGCATTAATAACAGCAATCATCTACGGACTTTTACCACTATCAATAGGCTTTTTGTACTACACTTTAACGGAAGGAATAACACCTGCCTTATTAGTCATTTCTATTTATTTAATGGTCAAAGTGACCACTGAAAAAGAAGTTCGTTTTCAATTATTGTATTTGCTTTTTGCTGGAGGAGTCTGTTCTATTTTGTTAATCGTACGGCCATTTCTAATTCTGTTTTTACCATTTTTTTTAATCGGATTATTCCTTAATTGGATTAATCAAAAATGCTTAAAAAGAGCTGTTTTAAATACTTTTCTATTCCTACTTCTATCCATTTCTGGCATTGCGACTTGGCAAATTAAATCAAAAATAGAACTTGGAAAATGGCTTGGCCTCCACCCTATTTATCAAAATGAAATTGCAGGTGTTTTCAGAAAACCGCATGCTTCACTTTGGGCATTATTTAAAGGTTGGGAATCAAACGGTGCTCATTTTCACGAAACGATTGTTCCATTTTGGGAAGCAACTATGACTTTGGATACTAGTCAAAAACAAATTGATAAAGTCATCGCTGAAATACCAAAGAATATTGTAAAATCGATAGGTAAACAAGAACTTATTTGGGCTTTTCGTTTGTATCAAAAGGCAATTATCGCCCAAAATCCTTTCTACGAAAAGCAGCAATTAATGCCTTCTTATTTGCTAAAAGATGAACAAAGGGCAATGAAAAATTTTGATCGATTGGCATTGAAATTTAAATCCAAGAATCTTTATCAATATCACATTAAAACGCCACTTCAAGTTTCAAAGACAATGATTTTTCACTCGAATTTATCGCTTTATCAATTTCAACATACTTACCGAGTAACGATTTGGATGGAAACATTACGATTGCTCTGTTTTGGAATTCACAGCCTTGCTTTTCTTCTTTTACCAATTGCGTTGTTTGCTTTAAAAGATGCTCGAATTAGGTTACTTATCTTGGGGGTTTTAAGCTATTGTTTCTATCTTCTTTATTTTCAAAGAGGTATCGAAGAACGCTACACTTTACCAATCCTTCCATTGGTATTAATAATTGGAGTAATGACTTTCAATTATCTTATTTCACTTTTAAAAAAAATTCACTGTTTAAAAAAGTAGTAATTAAATCAAAAAAAATATTTTTTTAAGCTAATATAATAAAAAAGTCCTACCAACTAACGCTGATAGGACTTTCATATTTTGGTTATTCTTAGTTTTTAACTACTTGTTTTACAACAGAATTGTTAGCTGAAGAAATACGCACATAATATAATCCACTAGCAATTGCAGTTAAATCAAAATTCACCAATTTAGAATCATTTACTGAAATTATTTGTATTACTTTTCCAGTAACATCTAGAATTGATACATTTTGAACTTCCTCACTAACTTTACTTAGGTCAACATTCAATATGTTTTCTGTAGGATTTGGATAAATTGAAACTGCATTTAGAACATTTTCTTCAATTCCAACTCCTGAACCGCCGTCAATAATATTAATTGTATAATCTTCTGTTTCTCCATAAGATGCTGAAGCACAAGGATCAATTGGTGCACCACCATTTGCTACCACGGAGTAAGAAATACGAACTCTCATTCTTACAGCACCTAAAGTTGCAGTTGTTGGGACTGTAAAAGTAAACTGATTACTCCAACCTGTCGCAACCAATACATAAGCAACTCTCTCACTCGCAGAGAAGGTAAAGTCGTTGTTATAATCAATCCAAGCTGCAATTTCGTCACCAGTATATGCTCCAGCATTTGCACCAATTGCAGGAGTTACTGTTAAAGTATATTGAGTACCTTTTGCTAAAGGTGTTGATGTTGAAGTATAACTTACATAACCTCCAGCTGTACAAGCAGTTGTATTATTGATCGTGTTTAAAGTAACATTTTGAATGTATTCATCACATACTTCTGAAACCGATGGCGTGCATGGGCCAGTTGCTTGTGCAACAATGATGTAATTTGTTTTTGTTTCAGCATCTGAACCTAAAGCATTTGTAGCAGTTAATGTAACTGTGTATTGTCCAACATTATTGAATGTTACTACTGGACTCTGAGAACTTGCTGTTGAACCACTAGCATAAGCCCAACCAGTAGCTGGAATAATTGACCATGCCCATGATGTTGGGACTCCAGTTGATTGATCAGTAAATGTTACATTTGTTCCTGGTGTTACGTTTGTTTGGTTAGCAGAAAAATTTGCTACGGGTGCCGTTGGATTAGAACATGGATCATTTGAACCTGCTAATACCAAAAGCCCAGAATTTGTTGGGTCTAACCAAGGTTTTAATCGACGATTATTTGCAGTTCCATTAGAGGTCCAATGATAAGACATTTTTCCATAAAAATCAGGCGATGATAAAGCAGTACAAAAAGAACTACCACCCGTTAATGTTCCTACGATATACCCTTGTGAATTATTAAAATATGGAGATCCTGAAGAACCTCCCTCTGTTACACCATGACCATTTGCATTAGCTGTCCAACTTAATCTCCAATGAGATTGAAGCCCATTTCCGTTCCAACCTGCACTTACAGTATTTCCTGATGCGGTAGATATCTTTTTAATATCTCCAGCAGGATGATGAATCCCTGTACCTCCAGAAGTTGCAGTATTATTTGCATTCCAACCATTCCAATAAGCATTAAAATTTGGAGATTTTAATTGTGTTACAATTGTTGATGTATTATTTGCATTACCTAATTGAAGCAACAAGAAATCAGAACCTGAGTCACCACCTCCATCACCAGAATCTGCAATTCGTAAACAACCTGTAATAATATTGTCATCTAAAGTACCAGCAGTTGACGGATTAGTACAGTTATTAGCTTCATAACGGAAGTAAAATTTCCATTGATTCATGTTTGCTGCACTAGCAGTAACACCACAATGTAAAGCTGTTAAGAAATAAGGTTTACAATCTTGAGCAGTATTATTTACCAATGAACCTGTACACCATCCTTGGCTATTACCTTCTACTACAAGAATTCTTGCAACACCTCTTTTTTCATCTTGCCAAGAATCACCTACAGGTGTACAATTTACGTTAACTTCACAAGCTTCTGATTCATTGATTTTAGCTGTATTCGGATTACCAGTTGAGCGGTAGTTATACATCACTCGATCCATGTAAATTTGAGAAGGAGTTGTGTTTTTTGGTTCGGTTAAAGTCAATACTAATTCGTCACCAAAACATAAGGCTGCGTGTTGCATGAAATGTTCTTGAACGTCTTCAGATGTTAACGTTTTGTGAACCAAATTGCCATTCATGTCTTTGATTTCTAATTTTGAACCACCAAACAAAATAAATTTTTCGAACAAAAAGCTCAAGGCCTCTGCACCTTCAGATTTAATTTTCAATTGCCATTGACGGTCACCATTTTCTTTTGTTGTCCACCAACCTGAATTTTCAGTAGTGATGTTCACAAATGAAGCAACACCAATTCTGTAAAGCATTCCCTGCTTATCTCTCAAAGCGTCTTCTGTTCTTAATTGATCCTTATCAGGAGCAGGTAAAATTGTTGTAGGAACTTCCTTGTTTACTTCAAATTTTTGAATCACAGGGATAAATTGTTGTGCGTTGATTCTTAATGTTGTTGCAACAAAAAGAAAAACAGATAAGAGTAGTTGTTTTTTCATAGTTTAAACGTTTTGAGTAATTTCACACAAATATATCTTACATAATTAAATAAAGCAAGTATGATTTCAATTTGTGTTGTTGAAGATGAGAAGAGTTTAAGAGATATGATTCAACTAAACTTAGAACTTGAAAACTATACTGTAACTACATTTAAAGATGGCAAAGAAGCGTTAAATGTATTTGAAAAAAAAATTGATTTTAATTTAATTATTTTAGATGTAATGCTTCCATTTGTTAGTGGTTTAGATTTATGTCGGTTTATTCGAGAAAAAAGTAATGTTCCGATTTTATTTCTTTCAGCAAAAGGAACAACTGCAGATCGTGTCAATGGATTAAAACTTGGTGCAAATGATTACTTGCCAAAACCATTTGATTTAGAAGAGTTACTACTAAAAGTTCAAATTCTTTCTCAAACTAAATTTGGAAACAAAGAAATTTTATTTTTCGAAATTGGAGATTATAATATTGATTTATCCAGTTTTGAAGTGAAAAACATAGCAGGAAAACAAGTACATGTTTTTTCAAAACGAGAAGTGGAACTATTGAAATTATTCAAAGAGAAAGAATATAAAGTAATTTCCAGAGATGAAATACTTGATAAAATTTGGGGAAAAGATCAGTTTCCTACTTCAAGAACTATAGATAACTATATATTAAACTTTAGAAAAATCTTTGAAATTGATCCAAAAAATCCAATTCATTTTCATTCAATTAGGGGGGTTGGCTACAAATTTACTCCTGAGAAATAAATTTAGATTACTTTCTTTTTTCTACTTAAGCCTTTAAGGTACTGAGCATCAAGCCAATAAATTACTTTCATCGAAAAACTATTCGTTGGCCCATTATTTAAAGTGCTTGAGAAATTTTGCCAAAATAAGTCATCCACGCGTTTATCTTGCGTAAAAATTGAATTCTTCCAAACAACATTAATTTCCGAACCTGGTAGGAAAACCCAACGATATTGTAAATCAATTGTAAACGCATTGTAATTAACATTGTAGGCCGATTTTCCATCAGCATCTGATCCAGTATAGGTTGGAAGCTCTTCTAAACGACCGTCTTCTTGAAGTGTATAAAAAGATTCATAAATTAAAACGGAGCGATAATGTCTCATTCGGAAAGTCAATCCCATTCTATTAGTCATATTATAATCTAAACTTATACTGCTTATAGAATTAATTCGGTCTCTTTTTCCAAAGATTGATTCATTTATAGTATCTACGATTGGAACTCCGAAAGGAAACGCATAACCTTGCGAATTAAATTGAAAAGTTTGTGACCAACTTGGAATTAAGAAAATACGATCACTTAAACGAAAACGAGGGGTAATATAATAATCATATTCCGACCAATCGTCTCTATCAATAAAAACATAATTCAAACCAGCGTCTATTGCAAACTTTTTCTGATAGTTAGATGAAATCCAACCTCCAATAGTTCTCCAGCGAGGTGCTATAAACAACTGCCCATTTCTAGATTCAAAATAATCATTGAATTCTGTAAACAAACCATTCAAACGAATCCCTGCTGCATCAAACGTTTTTGAAACCAATGTAAGATTTGAATTATAATAAGTAGCTGTGTATACATTTGGATTGTACAAACGGTTATATGATATGGAGGTGTTTGCTACTATTTTGTTTAGTTTTTTCCATTTTGGTTTAAAATTTCGATAACCAAAGTTAATGTCTAAAATTCGTCGATTATTAACAGTATTAAATCCTAAATCATTTGGATCGTAAGTGTTCGATTCTTCCAAATAAAAGGTGCCAAAAATGAAATTACCGCGAACCTTTCCAGCGAAAAAATTTAAGTTATGACCAAATTTTGCTTTGTAAATATCCCTAATAGCTGAAAGTGCAGATCCTCCTGAGAAATTATAAGTATTATCTTTTGTGTTAAAATTAAAATTCAATCCTGTCACATTGGCATCTTGGAAAGTTCCAGCTCGCCAAACATTAGTATTTGTGAAAGTAATAGAGCTATTATTTTTAAGGTTTTGATCCAATACAAGAACATTATAATTGGTCAAAGGTGTATAGGTAACTTCTCGTTCCTCATTTGTTGAATCATTCACAATTTTTGCAATCCGTGCTGCCGAAATTCCATTAAAAACGCCAATACCCAATCCATTTTTAAATCTTCCAGAAAGTTTACTTGCATTGTATAATTGAGCAGGTCCAGGTGCTTCCACTAGTCGTTCATTTGTGTCCAAGTAAACATTGATTTGTCCTGAATTTTGTACACCCACTCTTCGACTGTAAAACAAACCAGCTTTGTTAAATAATTCTGTTCCCTCCGTGAAAAATTGTCTGTTCTCATTGAATTGTATTTCAAAAGGACTAATATTCAAAACTTGTTGATCAAAAACAACTTGTCCGAAATCAGGAATTAAAGTTACATCAAGTGTAAGTGCTTCATTAATTCCGTATTTGATGTCCATTCCTCCATTTAAGGAACGCGAAAATCCACTTTCTTTCGAATGGTTTACATACGCAGAAACATATGGCATAATAGCCAATCGTAAAGGTGGTTCAATGTTTTTAATTCCGACAACATCGCCACTTTCGAGTAAGTAATTTTCAATGTCTGGATTTACTGGAACCCAGGTAGATTCCTCTCTATAGCGACTAATTTGACGTGAAAAATTGATACCCCATTCTTGAACATCTTTTTTAGGAAATCGAATAGCTGAATAAGGAATAGCAAGTTCAGCAATCCAAGCGTTTTCTGTAATTTTAACAGCACTGTTCCAAACCAAATTGAGTTGATCATTGAAATCTAAAGAAATGATTTTTGCATCTAATTGTACTCCTTTGCTTGTAATTCCAAAATAAAATCCATTTTGATTGTCATTATAAGTATCGAGGAAAATTCCAAATACATCAAGGTTGGCATTATAATCATCACGCAAAGAAAGCACTTGAGAAATAGAATCTGGATGATCATAACAAATTGCACTAATGTAAATGGCATCTGCAGAGTAAAGAATAGCTACTTTCGTTTCTTTCGGAGAGGCTTTTCCAGGAATTGGTCGAATCTGAGTAAAATCAGAAGTAAAGTTGGCATTTTTCCATGCTTCTTCATTTAAAATGCCATCAATGATTATTTTTTCGTTTATAGGAAGGGCATTCATTACCCTTTGAGCAAAAAACGATAAAGAAAAGAAAACGAAAAGTATGGAAATCAATAATTTCATCGGTGCAAAAATAGCGATTTGAAATCTTTTAAATCTCCATTACTTGCTGAATCATTTAGTTTTCTTGCAACCACATGTAAGCATTGTTGTCGGATCTCAAAAGTGACCCAGCATTTTTTTTCTTCCCTTAAATCGTAAAGTACTTTTGAAATTGTTTCTTGAAGAATTAACAAGTTACAAGGGTCGTTTTTTCCACGGAAGATGAAATGGTTAAATGACAAATCAAAACTATTTCCATTTAAATGTGGGCTTCGAAGTGAAGCATTTCGATTCACACGTACCAAACGCTCGACAGTAGAAGTAGTCCTTGTTAAAGAGGTTACTATTAATTTACTACCTTTTAAATGTGTTTTATCTATCAATCGATTAAATCGAGCCCCGACAGTATCTAAGAATTTTTTGGTAACTGGAGTTAAAACTGGGAAAGAATAATTTAAACTATCTAAATAGAAAAAATTTGAAGTTTTCACTTTTACCAGTTTCTTATTTACAAGATGTGTGTGAAATTCACTTTCATTTTTAACAGGTTGTATTCCTTGTTTTTCAGAAATAGAATGGTATTCATCTAAGTGATTATTTAATGAATCGTGATAAAAATGAGTTTTAAAATAACTGCAATCATACACAATATCAGGGCTTTGAAACTCTATCTTAGATTTCTTTTTTGGTTCTTCAGTAAAATTCTCAACTGCCAATCCTATCGAAATCAATAGAATTAAAGGAATAAATAAAGCGATTGAGAAAGTTTTCATTCAAACAAAAATACAATTTACTTGTCAATACGTGGATTCGTTAGCTAACTTTGTAATGTGAAAGATTTTGAAAATTTAAGGTCACAATTAGCAACTTTGGAATGGCCAAGTGTATATTTGTTTAAATTCATTGTTCCGAACGACAATGAGAAAATGGGACAAGTTTCTGCTTTATTTGACGAAAATGCAACCATTTCTTACCATACTTCCAATAAAGGAAAATATGTGAGTGTGAGTGTAAAAGAAGTCATGTTATCGGGAGATTCTATAGTTGAAATTTATGAGAAAGCAATTAAAATTGAAGGAATAATCTCTTTATAAAATGATAGAAAAGATAATTAATATAATGATAGTAACCTTAGGGATTTTGGTTGCATTTATACTTTACAGAATGATGTTAAAACGTATGAATCGAGGTGCAGTAAATCAAGCTGCGTATTGCACATTATATAGCTTAGAAAAAAATATAGTTGATGGTTTAATTGAATTCTATTTCATCACTCCCAGCGATATGAATGTTGTTTTCTGTATATGGAAGCAAGAGAATAAAGTGGTAGAAATCCGTAATGAAATCTTTACAAAAGGGGGGCATATTGTTCGATTTGATAGTAATTCAATCCCAGATGGAGAATATTTTTTTGGTATTCAAACTAATGAACAAAAAACAATAAAGCGATTCAGAATTAAAAATTCTTAGGATTCTTTTGGTTTTTTACCTCCACCTTTGATTTTTATCTTGCCATGTTTCTTTTTGACATTGTACTTGGACTTGCCAAAATCACTTTTAGAACCATCGGCTTTTTCAATTCTTATTACAATTCCAGCTGTATGTTGGAAATAATCAGAAGTTTTAAAAAAATCTGTTAATCCAAATTTTCCTGCTGACTGAAACTGAAATCCAAAGTTATTTGAAACCCATAAATTTATACCTAAAGTAACATTTGCTGTTGGAGAAAATGCCTTTGCTGTGTTTCTTGTGTCCAAAGAACGAACTGTTGCACCAAGCCCAAGTCCAATGTAAGGGTCAATAACACCACTTCCTAAAAGTTTGTATGCACTATATTTAATGTTTGCATCAAAAGAAAACAAGCTACCATTAATTCCCAAAGAATCATTCACTAATTTTTCGGGATCATATTTAGAAAATGCGCCAGCACCCTCAACACTCCATCCTTGGTAAATGTATTTATCGAAAAAAACACGAGTTGGAAACAACAAAGAATGAAATTGACCAAAATTAAAAGGATTTACTCCTAACCCATCATCGTCAAGCATAACCCAAGATGTACCAAACATAATGTTATAACTATCCTTATTATTTATTATCTTGGAGGGTTGTGCCCAAACAAAGTGGTTTAAGAATAAACTAACTACAAGAATCGACCGAACTAGATACGACATTGAAAAACTCTAAAATTTAAGACGACAAAATTAACTAAATTCATGTACTAAATTGAATATTTTTAAATAAGATTTTATTTTTTTTAAAAAATAATGCTTCGTTAACAAACTATTCACGAATCAAATTTTTAAATAACTAAATTTGTAATCAGATGACCAAAATAAAAAAACATCAATTAATTTTTGAAAATGAGCTCGATATTGAGGTTTTTGGAATTTCATCAGCTTCTATAGATTATCGTTTAGCATGGGAACTCAATTCTAAACTTTTTATTCAATTTGAAAAAAAAAGTGAAAAATTAATCGTCGAGGATAAAAAAACAAAAACAGATAACGCATTTTCTTATTATTATTATTTTGATGAAGAAAGTTTGACAAAATTTTACCTAATTAGGAATAAACAAGAATTAAAATTATTAGAAAGTGACAAGTATTTTGCTGATTATTTTTTTTGTCTAAAGAATAATAACAAATATTCAGAGGAAAAGTTACTGACTGAAATAAGAACAATCAATGCAATTGTTGCTGTTTTTGCATTAGAAACCGATGAATTAGAATTTATCGAGCACCTAAATGAGTAAATTTCAAATAATTAAGTGAAAAAACATAAAACATGAAAAAAACAAAAATTGTTGCAACAATTGGACCTGCAACTTTAAATAAAGATGTATTAAGAAAAATGATTTTAAGTGGTTTAAATGTGTGCCGATTAAACTTTTCACATGGCACTTATGAAGACCATGCATTAGCAGTAAAATATATTAATGAATTAAACAATGAATTGGGTCTTAACGTTGCATTACTTGCTGATTTACAAGGTCCAAAAATTCGAACTAATGAAATGGAAAACAATGGTGTTTTTCTTGAAGTAGGTAATGAAATCAAAATTATTGTTGAAAAAGTAATTGGAAATACTGAACGTTTTTCAATTAATTACACCCAACTTCCAAAAGATGTTTCTACGGGTGAACGCATCTTATTAGATGATGGAAAAATTGTTCTAGAAGTTATCAAAACGGATGGTCACTCAACTATTACTTGTCTTATAATTCAAGGTGGAATTTTGGCATCTAAAAAAGGTGTTAATTTTCCAAATACGAATATATCTATGCCATCTTTAACTGAAAAAGACCGTTTAGATTTAGATTTTGCAATTGAACAAAATGTAGATTGGATCGGATTATCTTTTGTTCGTTCAGCTAGAGATATTATCGAATTAAAACATATAATTGCAAATCAAAAACACCATGCAAAAGTTATTGCTAAAATTGAAAAACCGGAGGCATTAAATAATATTGACGATATTATAAAAGAAACTGATGCTATAATGGTTGCACGTGGTGATTTAGGAGTTGAAATTCCTTTTCAAAACGTTCCTTTAATTCAAAAAATGTTGATTAAAAAATGTATCCATCACGCAAAACCTGTAATTGTTGCTACTCAAATGATGGAATCAATGATCACCAGTATGTCACCATCACGCGCAGAAGTTAATGATGTAGCAAATGCTGTTTTAGATGGTGCTGATGCAGTAATGCTCTCAGGGGAGACTTCAGTTGGTAAATATCCAGTCGAAGTGATTAAAACCATGGCAAACATTATCAAAGAAATGGAAACACATCCGGGCATATACAACAAAGAAGAGTTACCAGAACGAGATCAAAATCGTTTCATTTCAGATTCAATCTGTTTTAATGCTTGTCGTTTATCTCAACGTGTTGATGCTAAAGCAATAATTACAATGTCATTTTCTGGTTATACTGCATATAAAACTGCATCTCAGCGACCAAACACAAATATTTATGTTTTTACAAGTAATATAAATATTATAACTCAATTAAATTTAGTGTGGGGTGTGCGTGCATTTTATTACAACAAACACATCAGCACAGACCATACAATTGCAGATATTAAATACATAATGAAATCTGAGGGATATTTAGAACAAGGTGACTTAGTAATTAACATAGCATCTATTCCGCTAGAAGATTTAGGTAATTCAAATATGTTAAAATTAAGTTACGTTGATTGATTTTCATTGAAACCAATACTAATTTAATTCTTCCTCTGAAAAGAGGATTATAAACTAATTATGTTGAGCATTGAGCAAACACCTATAAAATAAACACTACCTTTGCAGCTTGTTTTTTCAAAATATGAACACATTAAAAACCATTAATTCAGCCTTAATTTCTGTTTATTATAAAGACGGGCTGGAAGAACTTGTAAAAGAGTTGCATAATAATAAAGTAACTATCTATTCCACAGGAGGAACGCAAGCTTTTATCGAAGCATTGAATATTCCTATTACAACTGTTGAAACCTTGACAAGTTTTCCTGAGATTTTAGGTGGTCGTGTGAAAACATTACATCCGAAGATTTTTGGTGGAATTTTAAATAGGAGAAGTCTTGCAGAAGATCAAGAAGCTTTGGCAACGCACGATATTCCTCAAATCGATTTAGTTATTGTGGATTTGTATCCATTCGAAGAAACAGTTGCTTCAGGTGCAAGTCACGAGGCTATTATTGAAAAAATTGACATTGGAGGAATTTCATTGATTCGCGCCGCAGCGAAAAATTACAATGATGTGGTTATTATTCCAACTGTGAAACAATACGATTCTTTGTTGGAAATACTGAAAGCTCAAAATGGCGCGACGACTTTGGAACAACGCAGAACCTTTGCCGGTGAAGCATTCCACATTTCATCGCATTACGATACAATGATTCACAACTATTTCTTAAGCAACGATTCGCCTTATTTGAAATTGAGTGAAGAAAAAAATGAATCCTTACGTTACGGAGAAAATCCACATCAACATGGAAAATTCTACGGAGATTTAGATGCGATTTTCGATAAATTACATGGTAAAGAATTATCATACAATAACTTATTAGACGTTGACGCCGCTGTGGCTTTGATGCAAGAATTTACAACGGATGGACCAACTTTTGCTATTTTAAAACACAACAATGCGTGTGGTATAGCTACGCGACCAACTATAAAAGAAGCTTACGAGAAAGCTTTAGCAGCTGATCCTGTAAGTGCTTTCGGTGGAATATTGATTTCAAATGCATTCATCGAGGAAGAAACAGCTAGTTTAATCAACGATTTATTTTGTGAAGTCTTAATCGCACCAGGATACAGCGAGGTGGCTTTGGAAATTTTAAAATCAAAAAAAAATAGAATCATTTTAATTCAAAAAGAAACAGTTTTACCTGCTGTTCAATACCGTTCGATTTTGAATGGCATTTTGATGCAAGACCGCGATTCTGTTTCGGAAGGTAAAGCAGACCTTCAAGTAATTACAAATCTTTCTCCTAGCGAACAAGAAATTGAAGATTTAATTTTTGCTAATAAATTGGTAAAACACACAAAATCAAATACAATTATCCTTGCAAAAAATGGTCAATTACTAGCAAGTGGAACAGGTCAAACTTCACGTGTGGACGCTTTGAACCAAGCGATTCATAAAGCGAAATCTTTCAACTTCGAGCTGAAGGGTGCTGTGATGGCGAGTGATGCATTTTTCCCGTTTCCTGACTGCGTGGAGATTGCGCACAACGAAGGAATTGATACTGTAATTCAACCAGGAGGTTCAGTGAAAGATCAACTTTCTATCGATTACTGCAATTTACATAAAATGAAAATGGTTTTTACAGGTGTTCGTCATTTCAAACATTAATTTTTGTACATTTACAAATAATTGTAACTTTTTATCGTGTTCTGCGAATAAACTTACGATAATTTTAAGGAGGGAACTCAAAAATGGGATTATTTAGCTTTTTAACTCAAGAAATTGCAATTGACCTTGGAACGGCCAATACGCTTATCATATGGAATGATAAAGTTGTGGTTGATGAACCATCAATTGTTGCAAAAGATATCCAAACAGGAAAAATTGTAGCCATCGGGAAGAAGGCACAGCAAATGCACGGAAAGACACATAAATTAATCGAAACGGTTCGACCATTAAAAGATGGGGTT
Organism: Chitinophaga pinensis; assembly: GCA_945863605.1. Taxonomy (GTDB): domain Bacteria; phylum Bacteroidota; class Bacteroidia; order Flavobacteriales_D; family Crocinitomicaceae; genus UBA952. The sequence goes on along the minus strand of CAMAZP010000012.1, from coordinate 59,192 downwards.
ATTGCTGATTTCCAAAGTGCAGAACAAATGATTCGTGGAATGATTAAAATGATTAATCCAGGTAGAAGTTTGTTTAATCCTACTTTAAGAATGGTAATTTGTATTCCTTCTGGAATTACTGAAGTTGAAAAACGTGCTGTAAGGGACTCTGCAGAACATGCTGGGGCAAAAGAGGTATATTTAATACATGAACCAATGGCAGCAGCAATCGGTATTGGTATCGACGTGGAAGAACCAATGGGAAATATGATCATCGATATAGGTGGAGGTACTTCTGAGATTGCAGTCATTGCTTTAGGAGGAATCGTTTGTGATAAATCAATTCGTATCGCTGGTGATGATTTTACAAATGATATTGAAGAATATATGCGACGTCAACACAATATTTTGGTTGGGGAGCGAACAGCTGAACAAATTAAAATTGAAGTAGGAGCAGCCTTGCCAGAATTAGACGATCCTCCCGCAGATTTTGCAGTTCGTGGTCGAGATTTAATGACAGGTATTCCAAAAGAAATTATGGTTTCATATGTTGAAGTTGCACAAGCTTTAGATAAAACCATTTCTAAAATCGAGGAAGCTATTCTAAGCGCATTAGAAATGACACCACCTGAATTATCAGCAGATATATATAAAACAGGTATTTACCTGGCTGGTGGAGGTTCGATGCTTCGTGGATTAGACAAACGTATTTCAGCTAAAACAAAATTACCAGTTCATATTGCTGAAGATCCACTTCGTGCAGTTGCAAGAGGTACAAGTATCGCATTGAAAAACATCGATAAATATCAGTTCTTAATAAAAGATTAATTTCAAAATTTAATCTTTATTCCACAATTTTTATCAATTATCTTAAAATAGTTTTTTAATAATACTATTATCTATTTATGTTAAACTAAGGAAAGGATAGCATTGCCTTCAAATAGATTTTCATAAACAATATTAATCGTGTAAAATGCTATATATTGTGTAAAACTTGTTTTAACTTTTCAAATATTTAGCAATAATTGAACTTAAATAGTTTTAACACCTTATTCTATTATAGAGTTTTATTTTAGAATTCACATTAACTACCTTAATAATAATATGTGTCCTGTTATGTATTCTCGTTTATCTCTTTCTAATTCTTTGTAAGTTATTTTCCAAGTATATACGCCTTGCTGTGCGCTTTTCCCATTTAAACTATATGTACCATCCCAACCAACAGATAAATCATTTGAAACCCAAACTGTTTCTCCCCAACGATTAAAAATTGTTAACACATAGCTATAAGTATCAATTCCAGAATATATAATTGGTTTAAATACCTGATTGTATTCATCACCATCGGGAGTGAAAGTGTTGGGAACATACAGCACTACACCATTTTCTTTGAAAGGAATATAAACAGAATAAATATCCGTACAACCATTAGCAGACGTAGCAGTCAAAGAAACTGTATGTCCCTCTTGATTATTTCCAAATGTATGGGAAGGATTTATTTCTATACTCGAACTCCCATTACCAAAATCCCAAAAATAAGAATCTGCTCCAGTTGAGGAATTAAAAAATGAAATAGATTCAATTTGTTGTGAAAAATTAATTGGATTAAATGAAAAGTTAGCTGAAGGAGCAGCGGATACACATACTGCATCTAATTGAGTTGTATTTACTGGACATCCATTTGAACCAATTCCTGATAAAGTAACTTCATAACAACCTGGTTGACTTAAAGTATAATTTAACGTTGAACTATTACCAATTGGCGTATTATCAATTGACCACGATACTTGAGACAAATTATTTGGAGCAATTAAGTTGAAATTTAAAGGCGCACAACCTGTTGTTGAACTGATAAAGATTACTGGGGTTTCAGCTGGTGCTATGGTTAAAACTGTTGTAATTGAGGTAGATGAACAAGTACCATTTGAAACTGAAACCGTATAACTTCCAGCTTGCGTTGCTGCTAATGTTGCATTCGTTGCCCCTGGAATATTAACTCCATTAAATTGCCATTGATAAGCAGTCCCATTGGATGCAGTAAGTGTTAAACTTCCACCTTGACAAATAATATTTACACCACTAGCGCTTGAAATTGTTGGTGTGAATAATGAAAGTGTAAATCCTGCAGAATTTACTGAACACAAGCCATTAGACACAGCAACTGTATAGACTCCAGCTTGCGATGCAGTAATTGTTGCCGCTGTTTCACCAGGAATCGCAGTTCCATTCAATAACCACTGATAAGATGCTCCTGTAGTTGCCGTAAGTACGGTTGATTGACCTTGGCAAATGGTAGTTACTCCACCTGTTGAACTTATTGTAGGTGTGAAATTGGTAATAACAAAATTTGCAGTATTAACAGAACAGTTACCATTTGAAACAGAAACGGAATAAGTACCTGCTTGCGTTGCTGAATAAGTTTGATTAGTTGAACCAGCGATTGCATTTCCGTTTAATTGCCATTGATAACTTGAACCAGTCGAAGCTGTTAAAACAATTGAGGCTCCTGGACAAATCGTATTAATATTATTTGTAGCAGAAACTGTTGGTGTAAATACTGTAATTATGAAAGCTGTTGTCGTTGAAACACACGTGCCATTTCCAACTTGAACAGTGTAAAGTCCAGCTTGGGTTGCTGAATAAGTGTTTGTAGTTGCATTTGGAATTGCTACACCATTTAGTAACCATTGATAGGATGTGCCATTTGTAACTGTTAATTGAAGGGAAGTACCGGGACAAATTGTCGTCACATTGTTAGTACTCGATAAAACTGGTGAAAATAAAGTAATTACAAAATTTGCTGAAGTTGAAGTACACGTGCCATTTGTTACTGTTACAGAATATGATCCAGCAACTGAAGCAGTATATGTTTGATTTGTAGCTCCTGCGATATTTACACCATTAAGCTGCCATTGATAGCTTGCTCCAGTAGATGCTGTTAATATAAGAGAATTATTACTACATAAAACGGTATCACCACCAGCGCTTGTGATAGTTGGTGTTAATGTAGTTAATACAAAAACTAGAGAAGTTGAGGTGCAAGTTCCGCTTGTTACCGAAACAGAATAAGAACCACCTTGGGTTGCTGAATAAGTTTGATTTGTTGCTCCAGGAATATTAGTACCATTTAAAAGCCATTGATAAGCAGTTCCGAGAGAAGAAGTCAAAACTAAATTTGTACCTGGACATATTGTTGTTGCTCCACTTGCACTTGTAATTGTTGGTACAATTTCACTAATTACAAATGCTACTGAAGTTGACGTACAAGTAGTATTAACTGCATCAGTAACAATAACTGTATATGTACCACCTTGCGTAACAGTGTAAGTTTGATTTGTAGCACCTAGTATATTGATTCCATTTAATTGCCATTGATAAGTTGTACCAACAGAAGATGTTAAAACCAATGAAGAGCCCGGACAAAGCGTTGTTGCTGAACTAACACTTGTAATAGTTGGAATAATGTCAGTAACAACAAATGCTGTTGATGTTGAAGTACATGTTCCACTTGTTACAATCACAGTGTAAGACCCACCTTGTGCTATATCATAGGTTTGGCTTGTTGCATTTGCAATATTGGTACCGTTTAATTGCCATTGATAACTTGTTCCCGCAGAAGCAGTTAATGTCAATATTGAACCTGGGCATAGGGTTGTTGAACCACCTGCACTTGTTATTGCAGGAATTAACTCTGTAATTGTAAACAAAGTTGAAGTAGAGGTACAACCAATTACATTTGTTGAAACTGAATAAGCACCAGGTTGAGTAACATTTATTGTTTGATTAGTTTCTCCTAAAATAATATTACCATTTAATAACCATTGGTAATTATTAGCAAAAGAAGCAGTTAAAACAAGTGCTAATCCAGGACATAAAGTTGTTGAACCACCACTGCTAGTTACCGTTGGAACAATCTCTGTAACTACAAAAGAATCAGATGTTGAAACACAGGCGGTATTCAATAAATCAGTAACTGTTACCGTATAACTTCCTCCTTGGCTTACAGCATAAGTCTGATTTGTAGCTCCTGCGATGTCTACTCCATTAAGCTGCCATTGATACGATAGACCAGGTGAAGAACTGAGTGTTAATGTTGATCCCGGACAGATACTTGTTGAACCACCGCTGCTAGTTACCGTTGGAACAATCTCTGTAACTACAAAAGAATCAGATGTTGAAACACAGGCGGTATTCAATAAATCAGTAACTGTTACCGTATAATTTCCTCCTTGACTTACAGCATAAGTCTGATTTGTAGCTCCTGCGATGTTTACCCCATTAAGCTGCCATTGATACGATAGACCAGGTGAAGAACTGAGAGTTAATGTTGACCCCGGACAGATACTTGTTGAACCACCACTGCTAGTTACCGTTGGAAGAAAATCTGATACAACGAAATCATTAGAAATTGCTGAGCATATTCCATTTGATGTATTAACTGAATAAATACCAGATTGAGAAACATTTATACTTTGATTTGTTTCCCCAACTATATTTACGCCATTTAGAAGCCATTGGTAATTTGTTGCAGAATTTGCAGTCAATGTTAATGATGACCCTGTACAAAGAGTAGATATGTTATTTGTTGAACTAATTGTTGATCCATAAATGTTTATTTGTAAAGTTGATGATGATTGCAAACAATTTGCATTAGAGACATTAACGGTATAAGATCCAGCTTGATTTGCAAGATATGAATTAGTTGTTGCTCCTGTAATTTGGGTCCCATCTAAAAACCAAGTAAAACTTGCTGTTGGGTCTAAATAGGGTGTGTTTGCAGTTAAAAGGATATTATCTCCTTGACATATAACAGTAGATCCTGTTGTGGTAATATTTGCTACTAATTCAGATACTAAAAATGTTCCAGAGCTTGCATTGCAACCATTTGCATCTATAATATTAATATCGTATACTCCTGGAGAATTAACAACAATTGAAGCAGTAGTTTCACCTGTACTCCATAAATAACTATTTGCAGGTGTTGACTGTAAAATTACCCCAGCTGGAGGGCAAATTACTGATGATCCAATTGTTGATACAATAGGTGGGGATGCATTATTGATATTTATAACTAATGGTGCTGAAGAACTAACACAACCATTTTGGTCAGTTACTTGAACAGTATAAGTTCCAGGAGTAGTAATAGGAATAGAGGCAGTTGTTTGGCCATCACTCCATAGATATGATCCTCCACCTGATGTTGAAAGCGTTACAGTTTCACCTGCACAAATCACTGAATTTGTTGCTGCAATTAAAGGCGTTGTGACAGGAACAACAGTGATAGTAGTATAATACGGTTTACTCCAGCCACAACAAGATTCTTTAACACGATAGCGAATATTGAAGGTTGTTGGTGTTGAAACAGTTGGCATTGTGTAAGTTGCCGTTTGAGTAGTTTGAGTAGAAATTGGATTGGTTGCATCTGTATCAAAAAGCACCCATTCCCAGTTTGTTTCAGTTCCCCAAGGGTTTGCACCAATTGTAAAATTTGAACCTGAACAAACAGTTGAACTTGGATTTGTAAAATTCGCATTTGCAGGTCTAGTTCCATCGACAATTGCCAACCAATCTTGATAAACTCCACCATTTGTTCCAACATCATGAAAACCTGCGCTCGCATAATAAACGATAATTGGATTGGAATTTAAAGTGTAATTGGTAACTCCTAAATTTACATAATCTACTAATGTTGAATTTGGTAAAGTCCAAGAAGCTGGATTTACATTTGAAAGTACGACTTCAGAGTTCGAACAACCTTTCCCACTTGTTGGATGTGATAAATTAATTGTAGTTGGATTTGGAATTGAAGTCGATGGATTCGAGAATGTTCCATCAACAACCATGTGTACATTTAAGCCACTTGCCCCCGGTTGACCATTACCTCCTTGGCCTCCTTGGCCACCTTGACCACCTTGACCACCAGCTCCTACTTCTGAGGAATTACATACCCTTCCTGTAGCACAAAGTCCACCATTAGATCCAAGTGACCCACCTGAGGTAGTTGATGTGTTATTTCCACCACCACCACAACCTCCAGCACCTCCAGCACCTCCAATACCTCCAATACCAGCTGCTCCTCCGCTTGGTGCAATGCCGGGAACGTTAATAGTTATATCTTGAATTAATGCTCCAGTATTAGAATTGAATCTGTAAATTCCAAAAGCACCACCTCCACCAAAACCACCTTGACCACCAATACCACCTTGGCCACCAGATCCGCCGCCACCGCCGCCAGATCCACCACCATCATCACAGAAGAAACCAGACTGTCGACCTCCGCCTCCTCCGCCTTCACCGCCACCGCCGCCACCGCCATCACCACCACTTAAGGCAGCACCATTAGGAATCCAATAATTATTAAATGTTAAATTAGTAACAGCTTGTGAAACACTTGCATTCGTTCCGTTTGCGCCATTAGCACCATCTTGACCTTTTCTTCCGTCTCGATTAGCATCAGTTCCGCATCCACCATTTGCACCTGTTCCTCCAGCATTATTACCACCAGTTGCACCTCCCCCACCATTATTACCATTATTACCTTGGGTATTATTACTAGAATTATGATCCGAACCTTTTCCTCCAGAACCTCCGTTTCCACCTTGATTTACGCCAATGCCAACTGCAATTCCTCCGGCTCCACCTAATCGATTGGTAGTATTATTATCACAATGTCCAACTAGTCCTCCTGCCCCACTATTTCCATTAGATCCTATTGAACCATTTGCTCCATTACCTCCATTAGACGCAGAACCTACATTTATTTGACATCTATTTACAACGTAATTAGAACAATTATCAATTAAGATTGCGTAATTAGATTTTCCTCTACCGTCTGTTGCAGTACCAGAATTGTTAGTAGTATTTATTGTTAAATCATGAAGTCTCCAATTAGTGATGCCCGTAGCTTTAAATCCAATTTTATGTGTAACACTTGTTGACAATGTCTCTTCACCACTAAAATTTAATGTTGTAACTTGATTACTTTGTTTGCTCCAAACACCTGCGTTATTTAGCCAAGAGCCCTCAATGAAAACATTATCTTGAAGATAAATAATATTTGGTTCAGTATAAGTTCCTCCTGTTAATCTAATGTTTGTTCTTCCACCCCCTACTAATTGTAAAGCTCGCCATAGATTTGCAACAGGTGAAGCTGGTAAACCAAGATTAGAATTATTACCAGAAAAAGCATCGACATAAATCATGTCACACGATGGTGGAGAAACAGTTGTAATGCATGTACTTGTTGCATTTGCATCAGGGCAGACATCATTATATGTTAATGATATGGTATAAGAACCAGAGCCAGAAAATGTAATATCTGTGCAAGTTGTTGTTGGGTTTGAAATTACAACACCACCGGCTGGAGAAACCGACCAGGCAAAACCTGAATTAGAAACTGAAGCATTTGGATTTGGAGGTAAAGTCGCACAAAACTGAACAGGTACGCCAGGTACGGTTACTGTGGCACAAGCATTACTAATGATTGGAGCAGCAAAAGGATGATAAGTAACTCTTACACACTGGCTTATTGTTTGTTGTAAATTTATGTTTGAACAATGACTAGAAATTAAGCAACGATATAATCTTGTTCCTGGTATCTGTGAGGGCGTATAATTTAAAGTATTTGCACCAGGTATGTTTGTCCAAGTTCCAGGTAAATTACAATCCGTATTTGAACTTACTTGCCATTGTACAATTTGTCCTAGACTCCAGCCATTCCATGAGTTTACAGCAACAGATAAGGTTGTAACCTGACCGGGACACAAAACACGATCATAAGGAAAGGGCTCTGAGGTAATAGTTGGTGCTGATGCAAAACTCCAATTAACAATTAATTTATCAATTCCATAACCTGCGCCGTTATTTGAGGAACACCTATTGGTCATTGAAAGAAAATTACCCGATGTAAATTGACCATTGTAGGTTGTATTTGTGCAGGGTGCTGCGTTCCAAAAATTGATGTCACCTATTCTCAGTCTACCACACCGAGTATCATCACTATTAAATGTACAAGAATTGCTTCCGCAATTGGATCCACAACCATCTTCTTCCCAACTTTCCATATCAATATTTAATTGATTGAGGGGTAGACTAGTAAAAGTTGCTGCGTTTATTACTCCAGGATTCCAAGTAGAACAAAAAACTGCGTCCGCACCATAAGTATCACTACATCCAGGATATAAACCCGGGTTGCTCGTAACTTGGCTAAAACCACCACTATTGTACCCTATCCATATTCGGTATCTGGGATCAGGTTGAGAATTAAACCCTCCTGCATCATTACCACAATCTCTATTATGTCTAAAACCATTAATTTGTACATCAGCATTTACTAAAACCTGTGTATAAACATGATTTAAAAGACTGAATAACAAAAAAAAAGTAACTAGTGATTTACCATGTTGAGTGGTATTAAAATATTTAGAGAGAGCTTTCATAAATTGAGAATTATTCTTTACCTAATTTCAAAATCTGCTCTTCTGTATTTGGAATGTATGCTCTCGTCGCAAATTGGACTACATTTTTCGTCATAAACTGCTTCTCCTAAACTTTGTAGTTTGATTTGTTTTGGCTTAACTCCTTTAGATATGAGGAAAGTGTATATTTCTTTTGCTCTTTTTGTAGACAGTTCTAAATTATAAATAACATCTCCTCGTTCATCTGCTAAAGTTTTTACAATTAAAATTCTATCAGGATTATTTTTGACGAAATCAATTAGTTCTTGTAATTGCTTTTTATAATCATTTGAAATTGAAAATTTATTAAACTCAAAATAGATGGGTTTGAAATTCGATTTTAAATTTTCATTTTCGGAAATTTTAGTTATTTCTTGATCTAAATTTGGGGGTAATAATTTTTTCTTATGCCATACTTTTAAAATCAAAGTTGTATCACGGCCATTTGTATTTGGTATATTAAATTCTCTACTAATTAATGAATCCTCATATGTGAGATTTAATGATACTGTTGAGTTAGGTTCTAAATGAATTTTTTCATAGACACCGTTGTCTAATTTTTTAATTTCAAAGACCCCACCGTTTACTTTAATTTGTATTTCATCACTTGTTAAAAATTGTCCCTCTTCATCTTGAATTTGAAGTTCTAACTTCCATGGTGTTATTGTATTGAAGAAATAAATATCAGCATCGCCTTTACCATTTTCACGATCTGAAACGACAAATCCTTGAGTTTTTAATTTGTCTTTAAAATAAATACTATAATCATCTGATTCAGTATTAAATGGCTTTGAAAGCAATTGAGCTTTTCCAACTACATTACCATTTTTATATCCTATCTTATAAATATCTAATCCACCATATCCAAGTTTCCCATCTGATGAAAAATATAATACTGAGTCTCCCTCTATAATTGGAAAAACTTCATCTTTAAATGTATTTACTTCTGTTGATAATTTGGTTGGTCTTGTCCATTTTGATTCTGATATTTTTGAAGAGACATATAAATCGGAACCATTAACTCCTTTATCAAGGGAATAAACTAAATATTTACCATCTGCCGAAACTGTTGGGTGTCCTACTCCTGTTGCTCCATTAACTCCTTTTATTTTAAGTTTTTTAGGAGTATTTGAACCTTCTTTCCATGTGTATATTCTGGGAGCATATTTATTCATTTTACTCCATTTTGATGCTTTGGGAGTTAGAGTTAAAAACCAAAAATTGTCAGATTTAGACCAACAAAACCCACCTATATTATATTTTTCAAATGATTTAACAAGTGTCTCAGTAACTGATTTTTCATTATAAGAGTAAATACATGTTTCAGGTCGTGCTACTTTTCCATAAACTAAATCTTCTGAATTTTCAGTAAATTCAATTTCACTTTTTGAGAAACTAATATTTTTATTCTCACTAACATAAAATAAATTCTCATCTTTAGAAATGATTGAAAATTGTGCAGATGGAGAATTAAGAATTTCAAAATTATAAAGTAAAACTTTTGCCTCGGTAAAATCTTTAAGTTTAGGATAATTTTCGATTTGATCTTTTAAAAGTAGAGCGTCTTTATCTTTTGGATAATAAGTTAAATAGCTAAGTATTTCTTTTTTAGCAGCTTGAATATTATTTTTATTTTTTAATGAATTGGCATAAAATAGATGATTGACTAATTCTAATTTATCATCGTTCCAATCTAATTTTGCAAAATAATTATTGGCATTCTCAAAATCATTGAGAAAATAGTAAGAGTGAGCAAGTTGTAAATTGAGTTTTTGACTTTCTGTAGTATTACTTTGCGCGTTTATAAATTTTCTAAATTCAAAATTATCAAACAATAAATCATTTGATGACGTTTGTGCACTAGTATTTATTAAAGTCCCGAGAAGGCCAATACCTAATAAAAAAGTATATTTCAACATTTTCTTTTAAAAATTGGAAAAGGTAGAATAAACTCTGTTTCTTTTTTTCCATGAACTTTTACGTCCCCCAGTAATATCAACACCTAAAAATAATTCATGAGTTCCAGAGTTATAATCTGATAGTGAACTAATATTTATATCATATGAATAACCAAACTTTACTGGACCTAATCGTAATCCAGCCATCAGCGCAACAGCATCTTTAAAACGATAAGAAATTCCTCCCCAATAGGTTTTGTCAAACGTAAAACTTGTATTAAAATCAAAAGTAAATGGAGCATTTCCCATCATTCTAAAAAGTGTACTTGGTGTAATTTCTAATTTATCACCAGCTTCAATTGTATAACCTGCCATTAAATAATAGGTTCTTTCTAATCTATTTGCAACTGTATCTTCAATATCAAACAAATCTTTACGTGATTGTATCAAATGCCATGAAGAAACACCAACAAACAAATTTTTAGATGTTAAAACTAATCCTGCGTTAGCATCAGGAGTTAATCTATTATTTGAATTCATTTCAACAGCTATGTCGTCTGAAACCTCTGTTTGTATTCTATCTCTATCTAAATAAAATTGTGTTAAAGAAACTCCTAGACCAAATGATAGAGCATATTCTTCATTCAATTTTAATTTGTAGGCAATGTTCGGGCTAATCCCTGTTCTTCTTGTTGGACCAGTTGCATCGTTAAATAATGATCCTCCAACACTAAAATTATATTTTAGATTACCTTGTCCAAAAAGTGTTTGCGTTACTGGAGCTTGATCAATTCCTACCCATTGTCTTCTGAAAGAAACCCCGAGTGTTGTATAACCTTTTAAACCTGTTGCGGCAGGATTTATCGTTAAATCATTCAACATATATTGGCTTGAAAGTGCAACTTGCTGACCGTAAATATTTATTACAAAAACAGTCATAATTAAAATTAATATTGATTTCATATTTAATGCTTTTATATTAAATTAACGAATAATTGTAATTGGACCTGATTGCTTTCCGTATGCTGAGTTATCAATTTCCATTATGTAGTAGTATGTTCCAGGTGGTAATGGATCTGATTTGTATGTTCCATCCCATTGAAATTGATTTACATCATTTTGTTCGTAAACTATCTGACCCCATTTAGAGAATATACTTAATGTTTTAATCATTCCGATATTACTGCTATTTACATTCCAAGTATCGTTTGTGCCATCACCATTAGGAGAAAAAGTATTTGGGACATCAAAACACAATAAAGTTTCGTTAACAATTAAACTATCGATAAAATAAGTACAACCTGATCCATCACCGATTGTTACTGAATATATACCAGCCGGAACATTACTCAAAGGATTTGCAATTTGGTTCGTATTCCAAGTAAAGGTATAATCACCAGACAAACTTCCACTTGGATTAACTAAAATAGATACACCACCATCTGAACACTCATTTATTTTCACTTGTGCAGTTCCGCTTAATTGACTTTCAACTATTGTTAAATTAGTACTGTCTGAAACTGTACAACCATTATCACCTGTATATGTGTAAAAGATTTTTGTTGTCCCCACACCAGTTTGGGTTGAATAAAATTGATTATTTACTACTCCATTTCCACTATAAGTTCCCCCTGAAGGTAAACCTCCTGTTAACAAAAACGGTGCTTGTAAACCACAAATTGTGTCAAAAGGAACTATGTAAGCATATGTATTTTGAACATTTATAAAGATAGAAGCACAATCAGTATTTCCACATGCACCACCTTCAGCTCTTACAAAATAAGAATTACTATTTGTTGGTAAAACTAGAAGTGTTGGTCCTGTTCCAATTGATTGTCCCCCACATGTAGCTTCATACCAAGTCCAATTTGCTCCTGAAATTAAATTACCACCTACAACAGATAAAGTTGCACTTTCTCCTTTGCAAAAATTATTATTGGATGTATTAACTGATGTTGGTGCAATTGATCCATTTTGAACATCAACCGTTACTGATTGACACAAAGAAGCACCACAGTCTCCTACAGCTCTTACGTAATAAGTTGTAGTTGTAGTTGGTGTTACATCCAATGAAGTTCCTACACCAACTGGAACTGCACCACAAGCGCCTGTATACCAAACCCAAACATCATTGTTTTGCAGTGTGCCTCCATTAAGCGTTAAAGTTGAACTAGCCCCAGGACAAATATTATTTTGAGAAGACGAAACTGAAGTTGGAATTGTCGATGAAGCCCCAACAGTAATACTTATTGATTGACAATTTGTATTTCCACAAGCGCCTTCAGCTCTGACAAAATAGGTTCCTGATGAAGTAGGGTTAATACTTACAATACTTCCTGTTCCTACATTTAAACCTCCACAAGTACCACTATACCATTCCCAAGTATTACCAGCAGCTAAATTTCCTCCTTGAACAGAAAGTGTCAAATTTTCACCAGGACAAACCTGAGTTGTTGAAGGAATTATAGCGGTAGGTTCAGTAGAAATTTGATTTACTGTAATCGATACACTAACACAAGATCCTTGGTAACATCCGCTTTCTATTCGTGCGAAATATTGAGAATTAATTGTAGGTGAAACAGACAATGTGGAACCGTTACCAATTGATACTCCAGATCCACAACCTCCTTCATACCATACGTACTGGGCACCCGCCCCTAACATACCACCAATTACACTTAAAGTAGTAGATTGACCAACACACAAAGTAGTTGAAGTTGCTGTTGCGCCAGAAGGGTCGGTTGAAGGATTATCAACAGTTACAGTTACTATATTAGAGTTAAAATCACCACATGATAAAGTTTTTAATACCCTTCTGTAACAAGAAGTTTGAGCAATTCCCAAAAGAGGATCATAAGTAGCGCTTGTAGCTCCAACAATATTTACAAAGTTTCCTGTACATCCTGCATCAACTTGCCATTGATAGGTAAAAGAAGGGTGTGTAGGAATTGGAGTAGAGATAGAACTTAACAATGTTGGGTCTCCTCCTCCACACAAAACTTGATCTCCAGCAATAATACCAGGATTAATTGGATCAACAAACTGCCAATTAATTTCAATTTTAGCATCATACCTGTTATTTGTTACTATATATGTATTCCATTGACAAGGTGGATCATTTCTGAAATTAATTGAACCTGCTGAAGCTCTTGCATCTCTATTATCATCTCCATTACCTAAACAAGATCCAAAAAAAGGTGGATTAGGGTCATATTGACATGAATTACTGCAATCTTCTTCCCAACCTTCAATTTCAGTGTTTAGTGTTGTAGCATCTGAATTTGTGACATTATTAAAGTTAAAAGGAATTATTCCACCTGACCACCATTGATCAAACTGATTTGTAGTATTTACGCAACCTGTAGCTTGCCAAGTTGGACCATAGGAAGTACCTGTTGTTCCATTGTCATTTACCCATACAAACCAAGTTGGATCTTGTCCTCCAGCAAGCCCACTACCATCATTATTATCGGCTCTAGCTCTCAACTCAATTACTCGAACTTGATAATTTATATTTTGATTGAATGAGTAAAAAGAAATAAAAAGTGCTAAAACACTCAATAATAAATTAATTGATTTCATATAAAATAATTTTTACAAAATTTAGACAAAAATATATAAGAAAAATACATTTAATGTAAAATTTAAATAAATGAATTGTGAAATTTTTAAATACTTATGTAGAAAAAATTGAATTGTAAAAAAAAAGAGTCTTTTAAAAGACTCTTTTTTTTAATTAATGCTCTTCTTCACCTTCTTTAAGAGGAACTATCTGTGGAATAAAGTCTACATCTGAACCAGGTTTTGAGTAGTCATAAGGCCATCTATGAACAGTAGGAAGTTCTCCCGGCCAATTTCCATGTATATGTTCTACTGGAGTTGTCCATTCTAATGAATTTGCATTCCATGGATTTTGAGGAGCTATTTGACCTCTGTAAATACTATAGAAAAAATTGAATAAGAAAAGTATCTGACCTAATGCTGCCAAAATTGCAAACACTGTAATAATTACATTTAAATCCATAATCATCTCATAAGAATTTGAATCAAATTCTCCAAAAACTGAGTAATCATAGTATCTTCTTGGAGCACCAGCTATACCGACAAAATGCATCGGAAAAAAGACTCCATAAGCACCAACTAGTGTAATCCAAAAATGTACATAACCTAAACGTGTGTTCATCATTCTACCATACATCTTAGGGAACCAATGATATACACCTGCAAACATTCCAAATACAGCTGACATACCCATTACAATATGGAAGTGAGCAACAACAAAATAAGTATCATGTATAGCTATGTCTAATGCTGAGTCTGCTAAAATAATTCCAGTAACTCCACCAGTTATGAATGTTGAAACCAAGCCTATAGCAAATAACATTGCTGGAGTTAGTACCAATGATCCTTTCCATAATGTTGTTAAATAATTAAATACTTTTACAGCTGAAGGAATGGCTATCAATAATGTTGTAAAGACAAAAACTGAACCCAAGAATGGATTCATACCTGTTACAAACATGTGATGACCCCATACAATGAATGACAAGAAACCAATAGCTAGAATTGAACCAATCATAGCTTTATATCCAAAAATTGGTTTTCTAGAATTAGTTGCAATTACTTCTGATGATAAACCTAGTGCTGGTAACAAAACTATATAAACTTCAGGGTGTCCAAGAAACCAAAATAAATGTTGATATAAAATAGGCGATCCTCCGTGATTAGCCAACATTTCTCCACCTACAATTATATCAGATAAATAAAAACTTGTTCCTGCTAATCTATCCATCATTAGTAATAAAGCAGCAGATAATAAAACTGGAAAGGATAAAACACCCAAAATTGCAGTTACAAAAAATGCCCAAATAGTTAATGGCATTCTTGTCATACTCATTCCTTTTGTTCTTAAGTTTATTACCGTAACAATGTAATTGAGAGATCCTATTAATGATGATGCAATAAAAATTGTCATTGAAAATAACCACAAAGTCATACCCATACCAGAACCAGAAACAGCTTGAGGCAAAGCTGATAAAGGTGGATAGATTGTCCAACCTGCCATTGCAGGACCTGATTCTACAAAAAGAGAAACAATCATTATTAATGAAGACAATAAGAAAAACCAATAAGAAAGCATATTCATGAACCCTGATGCCATATCCCTTGCACCAATTTGTAATGGAATTAACAAATTAGAAAAAGTTCCTGATAATCCACCTGTAAGCAAGAAAAAGACCATTATCGTACCATGGATAGTTACCAAACCTAGATACATATCTTCTTTTAAAACACCTCCAGGAGCCCATTTCTCTCCCAAAAAGAATGATAAAAAATCTGAACTTTCACCTGGCCAAGCAAGTTGAATTCTAAATAAAATAGATAACATCATTGCAACAAGACCCATGAAAACAGCAGTCATTAAAAACTGTTTTCCTATCATCTTGTGATCTTGACTGAAAATATACTTTGATACAAAGTTCTCTTCATGGTGATGAACATCGTGATGACCATGTGCATGTCCGTGCTCGTCGTGTGCTATTGAAGCCATTTTATTAATTTATTTTAATATTAATAATTAATTTATTTTTACATTGGGTTAGCGACAGCCAATGAATCAACTGCTACCAGAGAAGATGATGCCGCAACTGCTACTGGGAAGTATTTGTCTTTAAATGTTTGTTTCATCATAGCATTCATCCACTCTTTGTAATCTGCTTTTTCTTTTACTACAACAATCATTTTCATTTTATAATGAGCTCCTCCACAAATTTTGTTACACATTAATACATAATTGAATTTTGGATCTTTTTTCTTAAGTCGCATTTCCTCTGTTGTAAATATTGGAGTAAATTTAGTTCTTGTAGCCATACCAGGTACTGCATTAATTTGTGCTCTAAAATGTACAAACAATGCTGAATGAATAACGTCTTTTGAACGGAAAATAAATTCATATTCTTGATCTTTTGAAAGAAATAAAGTATCCTTAACAATTATATCATCCCATGCTGAAGCATCAAGTTTTGGATTGTGATTTTGTTTCATTTGAGTAAGTAGACGATAAAGTCTTTCTTTTCTAGAAAGGTCTACTTTTAAAACAGAAATAGTTGAATCGCTTAATACGGTATCTCTATTATTTAATAATTTTTGTATGTATCGTATACCACTCGGACCTTCGAACATTATTCTTAAAGATGTATCAATTGTATTTGAAGTTAATAATGCTAACTCGTTGTTATCAGTTGTTAACTTGTAATCATATTTTCCTAATACATTATCTTTTCCGGCATATCTTGCTGTCCAATCGTATTGTTTTGCAAAAAGTTCAATGTGTATAGCATCTTTTCCTGACATACTAGTTAAGTTATTCCAAGTTTTCAAACCCAAAATAATTATAACCGCTAAAACTACAGCTGGAATAACTGTCCATAACATTTCTAATTTGTTGTTGTGAGGATAATAGAAAGCTGGAACACCTGGTTTTTTTACATATTTATAAGTAAAATAAAATAATAAGAAATTGGTAAAAAAGAATACAATAGTAATGATAATCAAATTTAGCTTCAGTAACCAATCTGTTTCGACTCCACCAATTGATGCAGCTTCCCCTCTTCCTGTCCAACCATACTCAATAAATAAGTATACTACTGCAGCGAAAAAAGTAAGCATGAATAAGAACATCATTCTTGCGTTCAAATTATTGTCACGATTAGATATTTCGTGTTCTCCGTTCTTTCTTAGTTTTGTAGAAAGTTCATAAACACGTACTAGTTGAGCAACAGCTATTGCTCCTAGAATTATAACAATTAAAATAATCAATTTATTATCCATTTTTTAAAATATTAATTTTATTAAATATCGTGGTGAATACTTTCATCTAGGAATGGATGATTTACAGGTGTCAAAGGTGCTTTTGTTAAATTGTTTAAGACTACATATATAAAAACTCCTAACAACAAAATCGCCATACCAACCTCTAAAAAACCAATTCTTGCCTGTGCTCCCATTGAACCTCCTGAAACCATGATGTAAACATCAACCCAATGACCTATTAATATTATCAAACCAACAAAAGTTAAAATACCAGCATGTCTTTTAGCATCTCTTGACATTAACAACAACATAGGGAATGCAAAGTTTATGACAAACATTGCAAAGTACATTATTTTGTAATTATCGATTCTCATTTGATAGTATGTGACTTCTTCACCTATGTTTGCATACCAGATTAACATGAATTGCGAAAACCATAAATACGACCACAAAAATGATGTTCCGAAAGTCCACTTAGCTAAGTCATGAATGTGTGAGTCGTTTACTTTTTGTAAATACCCTAATTTTTTTAAATACAAAGTAGTTAACACTAAAACAACCATAGTAGAACACCACATACCAGCAAAAGTATACCAACCATATAAAGTTGAGAACCAATGAACATCTATAGACATCAACCAATCCCAAGATGATGTTGAACTAAAAACTGCAAAAAACACTAGAAATAATGCACCTTGTCGATAATTTTTAAAGTGTAGTTCTGTTCCACCTATTCTATCTTCTTCTAAGGAACGTTTTTTAAAACCATTCAAGAAATAGAAATAGGTTAAAAAATAAACTATCGTTCTTATCCAAAAGAATGTTTTATTTAAATAAGCAGATTTACCTTGAATTATTTCATCGTGCGCAACAGTTTCAGAATCCATCCAAGTATAAATGTGTGCTCCATCCATGAACGTTATGATTAATAGAACAATACCAAAAATACCCATACCATATGGTATAAATCCTGCTACTGCCTCAATCACTCTTTTTACAGATGCATACCAACCTGTTTCAGTTGCATATTGTAATGCTAAAAAAAATAAGGCACCTAGTCCTAATGCAAAATAGAAAAAACCATTTATTAATCCGTTGGTCATTAACCTAGTTTTAAAATGATGATCTCCCATACCTGTTGCTATTCCAACAACAGTAAGTAACAATCCAACAGCAATTAGTCCGAATGTTACGTTTTTAGCTTTCTTTGTAATTTGAAATTCCATCTCACTAAATTAATTAAGGTTTTAATCCTGTTGTATCACTATTAGCTGCAGTCAATACAGCCATACCATTTTCGTCAAACTTTCCATAATTTGCATCTTGAAATTGACGTACATAATGAACAAGTGTCCAAATTTCTTTTTTGTTCAATAATGAGTTATGTGCGCCCATCATTCCTTTACCGTAGTATATTGAATAGAAAATTTGACCATCAGATAATGCTGTTAGGTTTGCATAATTTGGTACTCCAGCATAAGCTCCACTTGTAACCATTGGACCGTTACCATCACCTTTCTCTCCATGACAATGTTGGCACATTGCTGTAAACAATTCTTTTCCATTTTTAAGAATAAATTCAGAATTCTTTGCTGTAAGTGGAATGGCATTTTTATCATTAATAGCGAGAGCATATTCATCCAAAAGACTCAAATCAATACCAAATAAACCATGAGTTTCTTTAAAAGAAACATTAGCTTTTCTTAAGTTTGGCATCATTAATTTTACTTCTGTTGAGTCAGTTCCATAAAAAGGAATAGTATTTCTTGGGGGTGTTTTGGCAGACAATAATGATTTCAAAGCAGTTACTTCTTTACCTCTAATCTCTGCGTAATCTACATAAGCCTCAATTGCAGGGGATCGATACATATCAGGCATATATTCATATCCTGAACTATCAGGATTGGAAGTACATGAACTTGTAAACATTAGCGTGAATGCTATCGCGGAAAATCCAAATACTGTCAAAAACGTTTTTTTCATCTTTTATACGCTTAAATGCTTATTTAATTTCTTTTTTGTCTAATTCAAAATAACCCGTATCACTTAATAGTGATTCAATTGTTTCTACAGTAAAATTTGAATTATCACTTAATCTAATTTCCATTACAAACTTGTCATCAGTTGTTCTTGGATCAGGATTTTGAGCTGGCATTCCTGGTAACGTTTTATTTACTAGTAAATATGTAATTGCCATACCGTGAGCTGCACACAAAACTGTAAATTCAAAAGAAATTGGAACAAAAGCTAAAATATTATCCAAATAGCTAAAATTAGGCTTTCCACCAATATTCATTGGCCAATCAACAATCATAAAGTAGCGCATACCTACTGTTGCTAATGTTAAACCTGTCAGACCGTACAAAAAAGCCATAATTCCTAAACGCGTATTTTTTATTCCAATGATTGGATCTATTCCATGAATTGGGAATGGAGAAAAAACTTCTGCAATTTTTACACCGTTTGATACGAGTTTTTTTGCGCCATCTTTCAAAATATGGTCGTCATCGTACATTACATAAATTACTTTATCTGACATATTATTTTCTATTAATGGTGGTTGTGATAATCAGGAGATTCTTTATATGACTGTCCAGATCCTTTTAGGATTGTTTTAACTTCGTTTAGAGCAAGTACTGGGAAGAAACGTGCGAACAACAAGAAAAACACAAAAAATAATCCGATTGTACCAACATATACTCCGATATCTATATGACTTGGATAATGCATACTCCAAGCTGCTGGAACATAGTCTCTGTGTATTGAAGTCACAATAATTACATATCGTTCGAACCACATTCCAATATTAACAACTATAGAAATAAAGAAAGTGAATAGTAGACTTCTTCTTAATTTTCTGAACCACATCAATTGCGGTGAAATCACATTACAAGTCATCATGGACCAATAAGCCCACCAATAAGGACCTGTTGCTCTGTTTAAAAAGGCATATGCTTCATATTCTACTCCCGAATACCACGAAATAAATAATTCAGTAATGTAAGCCGTACCTACTATAGAGCCAGTAACCATGATTACAATATTCATATATTCTACATGTTTAGTATGGATATATGCTTCTAATCCCATTGCTTTTCTCATGATGAGAGTCAATGTCTGTACCATAGCAAAACCAGAAAATACGGCACCAGCAACGAAATATGGTGGAAAAATAGTTGTATGCCAACCTGGAATTACAGATGTTGCAAAGTCAAATGATACAATCGAGTGAACGGAGAATACAAGAGGAGTTGCTAAACCAGCTAATACTAAAGAAACTAATTCAAAACGATTCCAGTTTTTTGCTCTTCCTGACCATCCAAAAGATAGAATAGAATACATTTTCTTGGATAGTGGCTTTTTAGCTCTATCTCTTATAGTAGCAAAATCGGGAATTAAACCAATATACCAAAAAACAAGAGAAACTGATAAATATGTCGAGATAGCAAAAACGTCCCACAATAATGGTGAATTAAAATTTACCCACAAAGAACCAAATTGATTAGGAAGTGGTAAAACCCAATATCCCACCCAAAGTCGACCCATGTGAATTAAAGGAAACAAACCAGCCATAAATACCGCGAAGATTGTCATAGCTTCTGCAGAACGGTTAATTGCCATTCGCCACTTTTGTCTTAATAATAGCAAAACTGCAGAAATAAGTGTACCTGCATGACCGATACCAACCCACCAAACGAAATTGGTAATATCCCATGCCCAACCTATAGTTTTGTTTAACCCCCAAACTCCAACACCAGTTCCTAATAAGTAAAGAATACATCCTACTCCATATAGACCAATTATTAGTGCTATACCAAATAGGATATACCACATTTTAGGAGCTTTGTCCTCAATTGGACGGCAAACATCCTCTGTAATATCATGATAAGTCTTGTGACCTAAAATGAGGGGTTCTCTAATTGCTGCTTCCTTTTGCATTACAAATATTTATTTTCTATTAATGATGTGCTTTTTTTTCTCCGTGACCTCCATGATGAGCAGTTTCTTTGACAACTTGTAATTTATTCAATTCCTTATTGACTTCATTTCTAACTTTCACCTTATACCAAATATTAGGTTTTACACCTATTTCTTCGAGTGCTTGGTAACTTCTTTTATCTTCTGAACTAGATCTAACCGTTGAACGGATATCGTTCCAATCACCAACAATTATTGCATTTGTAGGACATGAGTCAGAACAAGCAGTTGCGAATTCTCCGTCTGTCACTACTCTACCATCTTTCTTAGCAGATAATTTTGTTGCTTGAATTCTTTGTACACACAAAGAACATTTTTCCATTACACCTCTAGTTCTAACAGTTACATCAGGATTTAAAACCATACGACCTAAATCATCTTGTGCTGGATTAACCTCAGTAAATTTCTTATAAGATGGATAATTGAACCAATTAAAACGTCTTACTTTATACGGACAGTTGTTAGCACAATATCTAGTTCCAATACAACGATTATAAGTCATTTGATTTAAACCTTCATTACTGTGAGTAGTCGCTGCAACTGGACATACTGTTTCACATGGTGCATGATTACAATGCTGACACATTAGTGGCATGTGAATCACTTTTGGATTTAAAGCCGCTATTTCAGCCTTTTCATATGAGAAACTATCTTTATCTTTTCTTGTCCCCACTGTTGATTCTTCATCAGAAGCAAAATAACGGTCAATTCTCAACCAATGCATTTCTCTTCCTCTTCGTACTTCATCTTTACCAACTACAGGAACATTATTTTCTGATTGACAAGCAATTAAACATGAACCACAACCAATACATGATGATAAATCTATTGTCATTCCCCATCTGTGACCAATTTTCTCTACCGGATGTGCATCCCACAAATCAAACTCACTAACAGGCGCTTCTTCGTGCTCTAAGTCTTTGTTTAAACGTTGTAAAGTATGAGCTGGGTTATATGCTTCTTTGTCTTTACTTGTAAAAATATCTAATGTAGTTTCTCGGACGATTGAATGACGCCCCATAACAGTATGGTGAATCTGAGTTGCTGCAATTGGATAAGTACCATCAGCTTTATTAACTTTAGCAATAGCTGAAAATTCTATTGTATCATTAGAAAATGAAGTTAATGAATACGCATTGCCACCAATTGAAGCTGGTTTTCCGTCTTCATTTTCTACATATCCCCCATATTCTTTCGTTTGAAATGCAGCTTTACCAATTTTTTCTCCATTCGCTCCTCTTCCATATCCTAGAGCAACTCCAACAGTTTTCAATGCTTGTCCTGGCAAAGGATAAACAGGTAAAGTCAAAGATTTATTACCAACAGTTATAGTTGCTATGTTTAATCCATTTTCTTGATCATAAGTAGTAACAAAACCTGCCTCAACCATTTCAACCGGATTCATTGTTATATAATTATCCCAAGTTACTTTCGTAATTGGATCTGGCATCTCTTGCAACCATGGATTATTCGCATGAATACCTGTTCCAATAGCTGACTTTTGATACATGACAACTTCAACTTCACCTGCTTTAGGTAGACCTGTTACAGGAGCATCTTTGTATACCAAAGATTGAGGAGTAACAGTTGAAGCGATGCAACTATTGTGAGTAGTGTAAGCGAAGTCTGCTGTTGGGAATAAAGTTGTAAATGTTTCTTTGATATAATCATAAGCAACAGTTGAATCCTTACCTCCTCTAGCTCTTTTACCGTTCCATACTAACATAGACTCTAAGGCAGAGGCAGTATTGTGTAATGGGCGAATGGTAGGCTGAGCAATTGCATATTCACTTTGTTTTGGTTTTAAATCGTTCCAAGACTCTAAAGCGTGGTGATCTGGACAAATATAAGTTACTAAACTAGCCGTTTCATCAGCATGTGAGGCAAATGAAACTGAGGTTTTAATTCCTTTTAATGCTTTTGCAAAATCAGTTCCATTAGGTAATGTATATACTGGATTAACACCATACATTAACAAAACATCTGGACCTTTACCTGCGATTATATTATTTACTAATTTTTCAACCTGAGAATCTTGGGCTTGAAACAATTCAATTGAATTATTCATATCAATTGTAGTCCCGTATGTATTTAGTAAATTATTGATTTTGTTGGTAAGCATTTGAAGACCTACATTATTACTTCCACAAATAATGATAGATTCTTTTTTTGATTTTTTTAAGGAGGCAATTGCTTGATCTGCTGCTACTTTAGCTGAATCTTTTAATTTAGAATCAACAGAAGTTGAACCTCCTAAACCTTTAAGGATATAAGCTAAAACTGCAGCTTGCTCTGAAGGTTTGATCATGCCTCTATAATCCGCATTTGAACCAGTAACAGACATTACAGATTCAAAATGAATGAATTTAGACATCCATTCCCCGTCAGGATTTCTTCCTTCACCAAATTGTTTTGCAAATTCAGTAGGTAATAACCAAGAACTTAAGAAATCTGCACCTACACTAACAATTGTTTTTGCTTTTGAGAAATCATAACTTGGTATAATTGGCGCTCCAAAGTTTTTGAAGTTAGCTTCTCTTATTGCAGCGTATGAAACTGCATCATAAGTTACATGTGAAAATTTTGCTCCTCCTTCACCATTCAATGATAAAGCCATTTCACTAATGGCGCGTTTCATTGATGGACTAATAATTGAATTTGTTAAAAGAACAACATCTTTCGCTTTTTTGATATCAGCTGAAATTGCATCATCTACTTTTGACCAAGATGTTAGCTTTCCGTTTGCTGTTGCTCCTGTAACACGCTCACTGTCATATAAACCTAAAACAGATGCTATTATTTGTGGATTAACTGCGCCCTTTGTAAAACCAAAATCTTTATTTCCTTTAATATAAATAGGACGACCTTCTCTTGTTTTAACTAATATACTAGCATAGGATACACCATCGTAATAAGTTGAAGCGTACCAAGTCGGCATACCAGGTGTAACGTTTTCTGGTTTAACTACATAAGGTACAGCTTTTGTCACTGGTGCCTCACAAGCCGCTAAAGTTGCTGCAGCAACTGAGAAACCTAAAAATTTAAGAAAATCTCTTCTAGCAGTTGAAGTTTCATTCAACTTTTCGTCAGCTAAGAAATCTTCGATCGTCTGTTGATGAGGAAACTCTTGCTCTTTGTGCTTGATGAATTCAGGTGTTTCCTTTAATTCTTCAAGACCTTTCCAATATTTTTTTGTTATTCCCATAGTCTATGTTTCGACAAGAATATAATTAATTAATTAATAGTGACACTTTGCACATTCCCAACCACCAAGCTCGTTTACGGTTATTTTTCCGTCTTGCAAATATTTGCGATATAAGGCTTTGTCTTTTTTCAATCTTCTATGAATCTCATCGTAATAAGCATTTTTACCATTTCCAATTGCAACTTCTTTAACACCGTGACATTCAATACACCAACCCATGGTTAAAGTAGGTTTAGTTAATTTAATATTACCTTCAATTTTGTTTAATTCCTCAATTGGTTGAACCTTCACCGCTTCTTTCATTGTTGTCATATCACCGTGACATTGTTTACAATCAATCCCACCAACTACAACGTGTTGAGAGTGATTAAAGTAAACGTGATCAGGAAGAACATGTACTTTATTCCAAACAATTGGACTTACTTTACCAGTGTATTTACCCGCTCCACTTGGATCCCATCCTGCTGCTTTGTATATTTTTTGAATTTCTCCGGCAAATGGTTTTCCTTCCCCGTTGATTTGTTTATGACAATTCATACAAACATTTACAGTTGGTATACCTGCAGATTTTGATTTTGTAACTGAGTTATGACAATATTTACAATCTATACCATTGATTCCGGCATGCGCATCATGTGGAAATGCAATTGGTTGTGAGGGTTGATACCCCTCAACAACACCAACAGTAGCTAATGTCTGAAAGAAACCAACAATTAAAGAAATAACTAAAACTAGAGTAGTGATTCCAACGTATATCTTGTTCTTCCATGCCCATGCTCTAAACTCTTCAGTGTATGTAAGTTTTTCTTGTGATGTTGGGTCCTCTGAAGTTGCGATTGAAAGTTGTCTTCGAACACCACCAACTGCCATAATGATTACAATGAATATGACCCCCATAACTATCCATATCCATGCAACAGAATCCTCTTCAGATTCTTCACTCATAACTCCTGCCGATCCATCTGTTGCACCACCTGCACCTGCAGTAGCAGAGGCAGCTGCAGGGTCTGGTTGAGCATCCACCCAATCAAGAATCGCATCAATTTCTTCCTTTTTTAAGTCTGGGAAAGCAGACATTGCAGTTGGAGACCATTTGGATACCTCAGCGGCGTAAGGATCACTTGCAGCAGCTGTTTGCCAATTATTTACCCATTGGTATATGGAACCTTCTTTGGCTCCACCAGACGCCCATTTGTCACGAACTTGGTATAATTTAGGACCTGTGCCATTTTTGTGAGTTTGATGACAAGTAGCACATTTCGACTTGAAAAGCGCCTCACCTTGTGATAAAGCGTTGAAGTTTAGCAGTGACAGACATATCATTAAGACAGTTGAGACTAGCTTTCTAAGACCATTAAGCATTTGAATATTAGATATTTTCATGAAAATAATTACTAAATTCTTTATAAATAAATACGATTTTAACGCATTTTAACGAGAACAAAATTAGAAGTTTAGCACTATGCCGTGACAGTTTTATGACAAAAATTATGAGAAACACGCTAATTTAAAACGATTCTAAATAAGACGCACAAAAAAGATTTCAATAACAAATTGAAAAGAAGTAGCTTATACAATTTTGAATTACAAGAGTATAAACTAAATTTAAAATGATTTTTTACTTTTGTTTTAAAACAAAATAGCAAGATGAATATAATATTTAAAATTTTATTATTGACTTCCCTTTTAAACCTATCAGATTTACATGCTCAGATAAACATTATAAAGGACATTCGTATAGATGAAAAAATCATAACCAAAACTCAAAAACAAATCTTAGGTTATCGTGTTCAGATATGTTTTGATTCTGATAAAAACTTGGTTGATCAAACTCGCATAAGATTCTTAAATCAATATCCTAAAATAGACACTTACATCAATTTTGAAGCTCCTAATTTTAATTTAAAAGTTGGCGATTTCAGAACACAAATAGAAGCTGAGAAATTGAAAGAAAAAATCATTTCTGATTACTCACTAACAATAATTCACAAAGAACTAATAAATCTACCGAGGATTGATTAAAATACAAAACATGAGTAATAATTTACTTAAAAAAACATGTTTCCCTCTTTCTGTTAATGTAGAAAAGTACCTAAAGAAATACAACAGGATTATCGAATTCCATTAACTTATGAAAGTTTATTGCGTTATAAAGATTCATTTCCATTGGGTAATTCACTTTGGATTTCTGTTATTTATGATCACTATAACTTTGATGAAATTAATCAAGGCTTGTGTTACATATATTCGTTATTCAAAACAGATGGTGATGTCTCTGTAATTGAACACTTGAGAGTAGATCGTGTGGACTTTTGTTTATTTGGCAATTCGAATCCCTTTAGAATTAGGATCATTAATAACTTCAATGATAACTATGATTATTTCTATGTTAAGAAAGCTGATGTCTCTCGCGTTTTAGGTTTAGAAATTGAAGATATTCTCTCTCCTAATCGAATAAACTACTTTATAAACGAAAACACTTTAGTTGAAGAACATATTTCAGGAATTCCAGGCGATGATTTTTTAAAAACAGAAATAAATCACCCAAAAACAAATAAAACCCGCTTAGCAAAAGAGTTTATAAAATTCAATGAACGATGCTTTTACACACTTTTAGGAGATATGCGCTCCTACAACTATGTAATTGAAATGACACATGATTTTGATGATGTTCAATACCGAATTCGTTCTATTGACTTCGACCAACAATGTTACGAGGGAATGAAAAAGTTTTATCTACCACAGTTTTTTAAGGAAAATTATGACTTTGTTTCTTTATCAATTGAAATGTTAAATGAACAATCGATCAATCAGTATCAAATTGAGGAAAGATCACGTTTGATTAGAAGAGTAAAACATTCTAATGAAATATTAGAAGATTTATTCAAAACAATGGAAAAAGAAACACTTTCTAAACCTGAAAAAATTTCCCAACTTGCACTTGAACTTTCAATTCACAATAAAGATGAAAAATTTAAAGATTGTAAAAATATGATTGAAATACTTCGCTTAAATTTGCAACACTTAAATAATCAACTTATTAAGTAACCTTATTAAAATATTAATTATTTCTGAAAGTTTTTATTAATTATTTATCAGCTTTCTTTTTGAAAAATAATGAACTAATTACTTTTAATCTTGTTTGAAAAGATATGATGAATTCACGCTTACACAAAATAAATTTAGAATTAAATGTTTATCGTCTACAACTAATTAATCATCCACTATATGCTCATGTTATTGAAGTGGAAGATTTCCAAATTTTTATGGAGCAGCATGTTTTTGCGGTATGGGATTTTATGAGTTTATTAAAATCATTACAACGTGGCTTAACTTGTACAGAAATACCCTGGAAACCAATTGGAAATCCTATAATTCGGCGTTTTATAAATGAAATTGTATTAAGTGAGGAATCTGATTTAAATAATAAAGGAGAAATAGCAAGCCACTATGAATTGTATATCGATGCAATGAATGAAATTGGAGCAAATACTAAATTAATTGATTCATTTTTAGATGTATTAGACAGTGGATTTTCAACGAATGAAGCACTTGATAAAACTGAAATTAATCAAGAAACTAAAGATTTTGTGAATTTTACTTTTTCAACATTGAATGAAAATTCAATTCATAAAATTGCAGCTGTTTTCACATTTGGCAGAGAAGATTTGATACCTGATATGTTCATTCAAATTTTAAAAGAAATGCAAAATAAAGGTCAGGAAAACATCTCAAAATTAATCTATTATCTTGAACGCCATATTGAAATAGATGGAGATAATCATGGTCCTATTTCTTTGAAAATGATTGAAGAAATGTGTGGAGATAATACTCAAAAATGGAATGAAGTTGCAGAAATTGCCAAAGAAGCGCTTAAAAAAAGAATTAGCTTATGGGATGGAATTTTGGAATCAATAACAAAAAAAGATTCCAAAACAATTTCTTTTGATCAATTATTGCACAACAATTAAAATATACTAAATAGATTTTTTAAAAAAATCTATCATTAAATTAAATAGCTATTTTTTAACAAATCTTCCTAACGAAACCTCTTTCTCCAATTCCTTTCCCTCTAGTAAAAATGCACACATGTCTTTTGCTAACGTTGGCGCCATGAGATAGCCTTTTGTGCCAAGACCGTTGAAAATAAATAGTTTAGATAATTCTGGATGTTGTCCCATAATTGGTCTTCTGTCTAGAACTGTTGGGCGAACCCCCACACTTTGATCTACAACTTTTAACTCAAAATCGCCAAGCACACTTAAATGTTCCAATAAGAGATGTTTTGAAGTTTCAGTGGTTGTTAATGATTCATCATTCCACTCGTAGGTAGCACCAATTCGGAAAGTCTTTGAACCAAGTGGCAACACAAAACATTTACGATTTAGCGATTCATCTTCAGGTAAATTAGGAGATTCTATGGTGAGTGTTTGACCTTTCGTTTGTTCCACAGGCGCACTTGCGAAAAAAGGAATGTATTTATTCAAATAACCACAGCAAAAAACAACCTTATCATATTCGGTTCCTTTGTAGGTCGCTGTTTTTACATCGAATTGTATCAAATCAAAAGATTCGTCTAAAAGACAATCGATGCTTCTAAAATAGTTGCGATTTCCTTCGTAGTAGGCGAGTGCATCAATCCAAAAAGCTTGTTGTAAACATCCACTTCCATATTCATTTTTAGCTTTTGAATAGTTGTTGTCTGCTTCAGAAATGGGAGTTAAATACGCTTTGTATTCGTCTAAATCTTGACGTTTTTCCCAAAATTCACGCTCTTGAGCTGAAGAGAACATTCGTCTGATTGTAATTGGGAAATAAAGTGACGTATTGAGTTGTTGTTCTAATGCTTTATAAAATGGAATTGCGTCTTCCATACATTCGTCTAAGCGCCAGGATTTGTTCATTCGTCTAAAAACCATTGGATTGACCATACCAGCTGCGATTGCTGTTGCATGATTTTCTCCTTTGTCGAGTAAAGTTACTGATTGTCCTGCTTTGAGTAATTGATGGGCTAAGCTTGTGCCTGCAAGTCCTGCTCCGACGATTAAAAATTTTTGTTGATTCATTTTGATTTTGCGAGCGCTAAGCTAATGATACTTATTAGTAAACTTGGATTTGATTCCTTTAATTCTTTCGCCATCGACTCTAAGGTGGAGCCTGTCGTTATAACGTCATCAACGATTGCAACATGTTGATAATTAGATAAATCACCTTTCACTTTAAAGATAGAACTCACGTTATCCCAACGTTGAAATTGGTCTTTTCTTGTCTGACTTTCAGTGTGTTTCGTTTTTAAAACTTCTTGTTGTATAACAGGGATTTTCCAAACCGAAGCAATTCCTTGAGCGATTTTTTCACTTTGATTATAACCACGAATAAATGCTTTTTTGGAATGTAACGGCACTGGAATTAGCGCTTGAACCTCTTTAAAAACAGGATGATTCACAAGTTTCGTGGCTGCAAAATTGCCAAGATAAACCCCAATATTTCCTTTGAATTGATATTTAAGTGCGTGCAACAGTTTTTGCGAAGCCTTCCCCTTTTCAAAATAAAAAAGCGCATAGGTTGCCTCTAAATTTACACGACCCCAAAAAAGTTTGTCGAGAGAACTCGGTTCTTTAAATCCTTCAAAATAAGTTAAGTGAATAGATTCCCAACAGGTGTAACAAATATGATGTTCTCTTGCCGATAATTCAGTTTCGCAAGCCAAACAAATTTCAGGGAAAAGCAAATTAATGAATCCATCTTTAACCAATTGAAACTGTTTTTTTGAGTTGGATACGAACATCTGGCAGGGTCTGAAATTTTAAAATTTATTCTTTTTGTAGTTAACGTATTTGGCTTCAAAATTTAGATAAATTTAATCATAAATCAAAATTTATTTTTGTCAAAATCGTCTCGTTTTTTGTAAAATAAGGCTGTAACCTTTGTCCCACCGCAAGTTCTAATATTTGTAACAATTAACTGTTTAAAACCACTGTAAATTTAATACGATAAATTGAGTGTCTATTCTATTTTTACTATGTTATTCTGTCATAAAAAAATTTGATTCTAAAACAAAATTTTTAGGTTTTTTTTTGCACGTTAAGCTATAAATAATTGTGTATATCTTTCCCATGTGTGTTGAAAATCGCTGTAGAGTTTATTAATGAAAGGATTCAAATTTTAGGTGTTGATAACATTGAGTTAATGTTAATTTCTTTAATTGATTAATGAATGAATTATGACAATTTTTGTATGCCTCAAATATGTAACTCTATAATTTATACCAATCGTCATTAACGATATTGAGGAAACAAAATTAATTATGAAGATGCTTCGAAAAGGGCTTGCTATAAAGCCTAATAGAATGATATCGAATAACAAAACGAAATAAACTAAGTTAAAAATATAAAAATGATAAATGAACCAATATTAGAATCGAACAATAATCGCTTTGTTCTCTTTCCAATTCAACATGATGATATTTGGAGTTTCTACAAAAAAGCGGAAGCTAGCTTTTGGACTGCTGAAGAAATTGATTTATCGCCAGATTTAATTGACTGGGAAAATAAATTAAACGATGATGAGCGTCATTTCATCAAACATGTTCTTGCTTTTTTTGCTGCATCTGATGGTATCGTTAACGAAAACTTAGCAGAACATTTTTTAGCTGAGGTTCAATATACAGAAGCGAAATTCTTTTACGGTTTTCAAATTTCAATGGAGAATATCCATTCGGAAACTTATTCTTTATTGATTGACACCTACATCAAAAACACAGCAGAAAAAGACCATTTGTTTAATGCGATAGACACTTTAGATTGTGTTCGTAAAAAAGCAGAATGGGCATTGCGTTGGATTGATAAAGGAACTTATGCAGAGCGCCTTGTAGCTTTCGCGGCGGTGGAAGGAATTTTCTTCTCAGGATCATTTTGTTCAATATTCTGGTTGAAAAAACGTGGTTTAATGCCAGGACTTTCTTTCTCAAATGAATTGATTTCAAGAGATGAAGGCTTACATTGTGATTTTGCATGTTTGCTGTATACGAAGCATTTGGTAAACAAACTACCAAAAGAACAAGTGCGCGATATCATCAAGAATGCAGTTGAAATAGAGAAAGAATTTGTAGCTGATGCTATTCCAGTAAAATTAATCGGAATGAATAGCGATTTAATGTGTCAATATATTGAGTTTGTAGCTGATAGATTACTAACGGAGCTAGGAAACGAGAAAGTGTATAACACAATTAATCCTTTCGACTTCATGGAAATGATTTCGTTACAAGGAAAAAGTAACTTCTTTGAAAAAAGAGTGGGAGAATACCAAAAAGCAGGAGTTCTTGCAGGGAAAGAAAATCAAACATTTAGTTTGAACGAAGATTTTTAATTGAAATATAAATAAAAGCATGTACGTAGTAAAAAGAGACGGAAGAAAAGAGGCTGTTAAATTTGATAAAATCACAGCACGCATCGTTAAGATGTGTTATGGACTAGATCCTTTGGTATCTCCAGAGGCAGTAGCGATGAAAGTTATTGAAGGGATTTATGATGGTGTTTCAACCTCAGACTTGGATAACTTAGCAGCAGAAGTTGCCGCAGCAAAAACAATTGACCACCCAGATTACGCATTGTTAGCATCGCGTATTGCAGTTTCAAATTTACATAAAGAAACGAAGAAAACATTTTCAGAGGTAATGAGCGATATGTATCATTACAATGATCCTAAAACTGGTCAAAACGCATCATTACTTGCAGATGATGTGTATCAAATCATTCAAGAAAACAAAGAATTATTAGATTCTAGTATCATTTACGATCGCGATTTTAGATACGATTACTTCGGATTTAAAACATTAACGCGTTCATACTTAATGAAATTGAATGGAAAAATCGTTGAACGTCCGCAACAGATGTTAAT
Organism: Chitinophaga pinensis; assembly: GCA_945863605.1. Lineage (GTDB taxonomy): Bacteria > Bacteroidota > Bacteroidia > Flavobacteriales_D > Crocinitomicaceae > UBA952. The sequence continues at coordinate 26,964 of CAMAZP010000012.1, read as the reverse complement.
GCGTGTTTCCCTTGGTATTCACAAAACAGACTTCAAAGCAGCCATCAAAACGTATGACTTAATGTCTGATGGATGGTTTACGCATGCAACACCTACATTATTCAATTCAGGAACACCAAAACCTCAAATGTCTTCTTGTTTCTTATTGACAATGAAAGAAGATAGCATTGGTGGAATTTATGATACATTGAAATCATGTGCTCAAATTTCACAATCAGCAGGTGGGATTGGACTTGCTTTACACGATATACGTGCAACAGGTTCATATATTAAAGGAACAAATGGAACTTCTAACGGAATTGTTCCAATGTTACGTGTGTTCAATGATACAGCTCGCTACGTTGATCAAGGTGGAGGTAAAAGAAAAGGTTCTTTCGCAATGTATATTGAACCTTGGCATGCTGATGTGTTTGATTTCTTAGACTTGAAGAAGAACCATGGTAAAGAAGAACAACGTGCTCGCGATTTATTCTACGCACTTTGGATTCCAGATTTATTTATGAAACGTGTTAAAGAGAACGCTCATTGGACTTTAATGTGTCCGCACGAATGTCCAGGATTATCGGATACGCACAGTGCTGAATTTGAGGCGCTTTATACGAAATACGAAAACGAAGGGAAAGGACGCAAAACGATTCAAGCGCAGGATTTGTGGTTCAAAATATTAGAATCTCAAATCGAAACAGGAACCCCTTATATGTTGTATAAAGATGCAGCAAACTCTAAGTCAAACCAACAAAATTTAGGTACAATTAAGTCTTCAAACTTGTGTACAGAAATTATCGAATACACAGCTCCAGATGAAGTTGCTGTATGTAACCTTGCTTCAATTGCATTACCTAAGTATGTTACTGAAAACAAAACGTTTGATCACGAAAAATTATTCGAAGTGACGTATCAAGCAACTTTGAATTTGAATAAAATCATTGATGAAAACTACTATCCAGTTCCTGAAGCAAAAAATTCAAACTTACGTCATCGACCAATTGGTCTTGGTGTTCAAGGATTAGCAGATGCTTTCATTATGTTGGGATTCCCTTTTGAATCAGAAGAAGCAAAAGCGTTGAATAGAGAAGTTTTTGAAACGATTTATTACGCCGCAATGACAGCGTCTAAAGATCTTTCGAAAGAATTAGGCCCTTACGAAACTTACCATGGTTCACCTGTATCTAAAGGAATTTTCCAATTCGATATGTGGAATGTAAAGCCAACAAATCGTTGGGAATGGGATTTATTGAAAGAAGAAGTGAAAAAATTTGGTGTTCGTAATTCTTTATTATTAGCTCCAATGCCAACAGCTTCAACAGCACAAATCCTTGGAAATAACGAGTGTTTTGAACCATATACATCCAACATTTACACACGTCGTGTATTGTCTGGTGAATTTATAATCGTGAACAAACACTTATTAAAAGATTTAGTGAAAGCTGGATTATGGAACAAAGATATGCGTCAAAAAATCATGACAGCAAACGGTTCTATTCAAAACATAAACGAGATTCCTCAATACTTAAAAGATTTATACAAAACAGCTTGGGAAATTTCTCAAAAAGCTATAATCGAGCAAGCAGCAGACAGAGGTGCTTACATTTGTCAAAGTCAGTCGTTGAATATTTTCATGGAAAATGCCAACTTCGGAAAATTGACATCAATGCACTTCTACGGTTGGGAGAAAGGTTTAAAAACTGGAATGTACTACTTACGTACGAAAGCAGCAACGGATGCAATCAAATTTACGGTTGAAAAATCGGTGGCAGCAGAACCAGCGGCTCAATTAGTGGAAGACCAACAAGCTGCTATAGCATGTTCACTAGACGATCCTGATGGGTGTGAAATGTGTTCTGGATAGAAGCGACGCTAGTCGGTTATAGACAGAACGAAAATTCACGAGCCTGCGAGCTACATGTGTTCTGGATAGAAGCGACGCTAGTCGGTTATAGACAGAACGAAAATTCACGAGCCTGCGAGCTATATGTGTTCTGGATAGAAGCGACTAAAGTTTAAAATATTAAAACCTCATTGAAGCAATTTGATGAGGTTTTATTTTATGTCATGTTTTTTTTTATGTCATGTTTTTATTGATGAACCTCCACCCAATCACCATTTTCTTTGATCAAATTGATGAGTGCATCAACTGCTTCAGCTTCGTCAACATTTTTACGAACGACCGTTTTTTCTTTGTACAAATGTATCTTTCCAGGTCCTGTACCTACATAACCATAATCTGCATCTGCCATTTCTCCAGGACCGTTTACGATACAGCCCATAATTCCGATTTTAATACCTTTTAAATGCGAAGTACGCTCTCGGATTTTAGCAGTTGTTTCTTGTAAATCAAACAAAGTTCTACCACAAGAAGGGCAAGAAATATATTCTGTTTTAGAAATACGTGTTCGTGTCGCTTGTAGAATACCAAAAGCAGTAGAATTGATAAATGTTGGTGCCTGTTCACCTTTAATCCAAAGACCATCACCAAAACCATCTATTAAAACAGAACCCGCATCACTGGACACATTTAATTGAAATGCTTCAGCATCTTTTTCTTTTGATTCTATTTGTAGTACAACAGGATGCTGGTAATTTTTACTTGCCAACTGAATATAGAAGGAGCGGAATAATTGCGTTTTGTTAGAAAAAGTGGTTGAAACAAGCAAAACAAGATTCGGATACTGTTCTAAATCCGCTGGTAAAGTTACTTCTGCTTGCAAACTTAAAAAAGCCATTTGTACTTTGTCAAGATTTACTAACTCATCAAGCGCAATTAAAGGATAAAAACCTATTTTATTAAGATAATTTGCTTTCCAATTTTCATAATTACAAATTACACCAAGTGTTCCTGGCACTTCAAAATCGATTGTATTATCACCAATGAAAACATAATCTGCTGCTAAATCTTGCAAATTCCATTTATCTAATTGAACTGAATAGTTGTAACCAAAACCGAAAAAATTAGCAGATTTGATCGTTTCTTTTTGAGAACAATCTGCAATTACAACAGGAACATGTTTTCCTCCCAAATTATGAACTTCAGTTGTATGTCTTCGCTCGTAAGAAAAAGGATTGTAAGGTAATTCACCCTTAAATTCTAGTAGTGGTAAAACTTCAATTTCTGTAAATTTTTCAGCAAGTTTTCGCGCCACAGGAATCTCAAATTCAGGTTCTTCGGTCAATGAAACGCGAATCGTATCGCCCAATCCATCTTCCAATAATGCACCAATCCCAACTGCTGATTTAATGCGGCCATCTTCGCCATCTCCAGCTTCGGTTACCCCTAAATGCAAAGGATAAGAACGACCATTTTTTAGCATTTCAGCGGCTAACAATCGGTAAGCCTGAACCATTACCAAGGTATTACTCGCTTTCATTGAAATTACTAATTCAAAGTAGTTGTTTTTCTCACAAATGCGTATGAACTCCATTGCGGATTCAACCATTCCTTCGGGAGTATCACCATAACGACTTAAAATGCGATCTGAAAGTGAACCGTGATTGGTGCCAATTCGCATTGCAGTGCCGTTTTCTTTACACAGTAAAACAAGTGGATTAAATTTTTCTTCTATTCGGTGTAATTCCGCTTGATAACTTTCGTCGGTGTAATCTATTTCTTCAAATTTCTTTTTATCGGCGTAATTCCCTGGATTCACGCGAACTTTTTCAACCAATTTTGCAGCAATTTCAGCAGCGTTTGGAGTGAAGTGAATGTCTGCAACAAGCGGTGCGGTGTAACCTAATTTGTTTAACTCTGTTCGAATTAAACCCATATTTTCTGCTTCTTTTTTACTGGGTGCTGTCAGCCTAACAATCTCACAACCAGCTTCTATCATTCGAATAGATTGTGCCACCGATTTTTCTGTATCCATTGTATCGGTTGTTGTCATTGATTGCAAACGAATTGGATTCGATGCGCCTAACTTTACTTTTCCAATGCTCACTTCTTGTGTTGGAAAACGTTTTCTATTCAATAAATCGATGCAGTAAGATTGGTTTTTTTTGCTTGACATAAATGATTGAGTTATTTAATCTAACAAAAATAAAGATTAGTTTGTTTTTAACTTGATAAAACGAATTTTTAATATACCAATCAAGAATTGAAAACCGTAAAGTTGCGAGAATTGTTAATTCTGTTTTTATCAAAGTTAAATTTACATTCTTAATTTTATAATTTTTTACTATGGCTCTACTTAAAGAATGCAACGGAAAAGCTCCTCAATTTGGTGAAGATTGTTGGTTGGCAGAAAATTCAACTATTGTTGGTGATGTGGTTATGGGAAATCAATGTTCTGTTTGGTTCAACGCTGTTATTCGTGGCGATGTAAATTCCATTCGGATTGGAAATAAAGTGAATATTCAAGACGGAGCTGTTTTACATTGCACGTACCAAAAAACTACAGTAAATCTTGGGAATAATGTTTCCGTTGGTCATAATGCATTGGTGCACGGCTGCACTGTAGAAGACAATGTTTTAATTGGTATGGGTGCAATCGTAATGGATAACTGCTACATTGAAGCAAATTGTATTATTGCCGCAGGAGCTGTACTAATGGAGGGAACACGAGTGGAAGCATGGAGTATTTATGCGGGTGTTCCAGCAAAAAAAGTAAAAACCCTTTCCCCTGAATTATTTGAAGGCGAAGTTCAACGCATTGCAAATAATTACGTAATGTACTCGGGTTGGTTTAAAGGTGAATAAAACACTCAATGATTTCTAACTCAGTAAAATTAGAAATTACTACGAAGATTTTTTTTATCATTTGAACTCACTTTCCGGAAAAGAGAAATCTTTGTTGTATAAAAATTCTTTATCGGTTAAGGTTTTTAAGAATGCCAACAAATCTTTTTTCTGCTCTTCTGTGAATGGTTTTTTAATTTTTTTCAATTCTTTACTTACGTTTTTGTTTCCAGTTGAAAGAGAGCTGTAATGTTCAATAACTTCCTTCAATTTTTGAATTCTTCCGTCGTGCATATAAGGGAAACTGAATTCAACGTTTCGCAAAGTTGGAATTTTGAAAAGCATTGAATCAGCCCTTCTTTCCGTTATTCCCATTCGCCCGAAGTCTTTCAGCTCAGGATCTAGTTCTAAACCATTTTTCTTGAAATCGTGAGAGTTGAACAAGGGCTCGGTATGACAAGCATTGCAGTATTTTTTGAATAAGTCATAACCTCTTTGCTCTTGATCGGAAAATTCAACTCCTTCTTCTTTTAAAATGACCTTATCGTATTTTGAATTAGCTGAAACTAAAGCCACAGAAAAATTTGCAATTCCACGCATTAAAAGCGGAGTTGTAATCACTGAATCACCAAAAGCAGCGTAAAATCTTTTGCGATAAAACGACGAATTATTTAATCTTTTAAGTAACTCAACGATATCCATATCCATTTCTTTTGGATGGGTCAATGGATTAATTGCTTGTGCATTAAGGTGAATAACGCCACCATCCCAATGAAAAAATTTATTCCATGCAAGATTTATCATTACGGGTGAATTACGATTTCCAATACGACCATCGATACCGTGACTTACTGGGTGGTCAATATGTGTAAAGCTAGAATACTGTAAATGGCAAGTGGCACAAGAAATCGAACTATCCCGAGAAAGAGCAGGGTCATAAAATAAGGTGCGACCTAACTCAAATCGCAAACGTCCTTGCGGCACATCTTTGAATTGATAGTAGGGTTTTGGAAAATGCTTTGGAATGTAAAATGGATGCTTCTCAGTCACAACAACAATGAAAGAGTAACTAATAAAAACTAAGAATAATATGACATTCAGAATTCTCATTTTAAGCGAATTGATGACTTTAAGACAGTTGCTATTTCGAAAGCTAATTTGCCAGGAACTACTAGCTGATGCAACAAATTTAAGTTTAAAAATTCATTGAAAAGTAGGTATAAATCAAGTTCTAGTGCTGAGCTCGTAAGCGGAAGTTCAAGTTTGAAATAAGTAGCGTTTGGTTTTCGATATCCGCCAATATGAAAATCAAAAAGATGAGATGGTGTATGGACTAAAGAAGAATGACCAACAATTTTGCAGTGAATATAACCAGTGTTCCAAGCCCAATACATTCCTAAAATTGGATCTAAATCGCCTTCTAAATCGCCAGAGGTATTAATAATACTATCTAAACCAAAAGTGAAAGAGATTGATTTAAAATTTTTTGTATCAATGCTTCTATCTAAAACAAAACTAGTGCTGTCTTCTGCATCAATTAAATAAACTGCAGACGCTAGTTGATAATCTTTGTTTCCTTTTCCCTTCAGTTCAATGTTGGAGAGATAACATTTCAAGTCTGTAAATTGAATACTATCTTTTTCACCCAAAGGATAGTACCTTGTAAGTGAAATTGGTTTACTTTTCCAAGTGAAATTAAACAAAAGTTGACCCTTTGCTTGACAGGAAAAAAGAATTAAAAGTGAAACAAGAAATGTTCTCATTTACGTTTTGGTGGACCAGGATGATTAGCAATTACATCAATCACAAACTTATCTAGTTCTTTTTGTTTTTCTTTAGGAACAATCGCGCGAAGATTTACGAAATAATCAAACGTCATTTTTTCTGCTTTGTAATTTTTACTATTTATGATTGACAGTAAAGAATCTAAGGTTTGCGCTTTGAATTTCGTTCCAATGAGCTTACAAACTTTGCGTTTGTTGGATCTAATTTCATCCATCAAGATACCTTTTTGAGTAAAATGAGCATTTTCTAGCTTCTGTATTTTGGCAACTGATTCACCCTCAATTTCTAACACATCCACTATACTGGGTGGCTTTCTAAAATGATGTGGGAGTGGACGAAATAAAAAATAAAGCGAAACGCCATTCATAATTACTAACAAAACGATAACGATTTGAAGTGCTTTTTTATTCATAATCATCTGAATTTAATGTACTTGTAGAATATTGTTCAATGATATAAACTTGTTTGTTTGTTCTTGTTTTCTTAGCAATCGCCAACACATTTAAACTTAACAAAACAGCAACTCCTGCAACTAAAAGCCAATAGTTTTTTCTGTAAGTTGAAGAAACTGAAGGAATAGTCATTAAGCGCGTTTTGAACTCCTCGCTTAACTCAATACGAGCGTCGAATTTTTCGTCTATGATTGTTGATATAGCTTCTTTATTTTCCATTTTAATCCTTTTGATGAATATTTATTCAATTACTTGTGCTTATAGTTCATTTATTTTATAATATTCGTAAAGTGACTTTCTTAAATTTTGTTTCGCTCTAAAAATTAAAGATTCAATAGCCGAAAGAGATAAGTTCATTGACTCAGCAATTTCTTGATAACTTAATTCATCCATATTGTAAAGTGTGTATGCTATTTGTTGATTTTCTGGCAACTTTGAAATAGCTTTAAACAGTACTTTTCTCCGTTCATCATGATGTAAAATTTCATCCGGTGCTTCTGTTTTAATTTCTAATAAGGAATCAAAAATAGGTATTTTAATACCCAAACGTTTTTTACGATTTTTAAAGCGTAGCAATTCATGGCATTTATTAATTGCAATGCGATATATCCACGTTGAAAGTTTGGAGTCGCCCTTAAAAAAAGTGATGGATTGAAACACGGTTAAAAAAATTTCTTGGGTAAGATCCTCAGCCTCTACTTTATTTTGTAGAATATAATAGCAGGTGTTGAAGATTGGTTTAGCGAATACTTTTACCAATTCTTGGTAGGCTTTTTCATCTCCTTTTTGAAGTGCTGCTATGTCTATTTCTTCGTTCAAGTTGAATTAGATGATGGAAAAAAGTAAAACTTTCGCTAGTGAATCTAGAATAGTATTATTTTTTATGAGTATACGCTTTTGTACCACTAAAAGAAATAAACTGAAATTCATAATTCATAAAATAAATTCAATTTGAACAATTATTTTATTTGCCTTTCTTTTTTTCTTGACAAAAAAAGAAACACCACGTAGTAGCAGCGAAGCTAAAAAAGTCAAGGATCTGAATTTCTATTTTGTTCGCAAATTATTTTTTTACTGATATTCACAACTCGTTGCGAATACACAATTTATTTTTCATTTGAATTACAAAAGCACCTTTCGTTATTAATAAAGAAACTCAACTAAAACAAGTTATTGAACCTTAGAAAATTTGAGGAATTTAACGATTTTAGTTTCCGTTTCAATCTCTAAAGTGTAAATTCCTGAAGAAAGATTTTGAATATTTACAAGGTTAGAAAATGCTATTTCTCTAATTAATTTTCCGTTTGCATCTCTAATTCGAATCAATTTTCCGTCACCTGTTATTTGAATGATTTCTTTTGCAGGATTAGGGTAAACTAAAAATGTATTTGTTTGGTTTTCTGTTAAATCGGATGTGACATCTACAAAAACAGAATCTGAAATCTGACAATTATTAGCATCAGTAACAACTACTGTATACCAACCGCTATTCAAGTAAACAGCGATACTTTCAGGTTGCGAATTTGGGTCATTCCACAAATAAGTATAAGGAGCTGTTCCTCCGTTAACCGATGCAGTTGCTGTTCCATCCAAACCAATTATTTCATTTGTAGAGCTTAAATTTAGACTTAATGAATTTGGTTGTGTAATCGATATTATTTCTGTTCCAGATAAGCAACCTAATACATCTGATACATGCACATAATAAATTCCAGCAACTAAATTAGAATTTACTGCACCTTCTATTGCATCATTTATCCAAAATTCATATCCACCATTTCCTCCTTGAGCTTGAAGTTGAATTTGACCTGTTGCATTTCCGAAACATAAAACATTTTGTACTTGAGAGGAAAGCAATATTTGGCTAGGTTCAGTAATAGAAAATTGCAATGTATCTATACATCCACGAACGTCAGATACAATAACTGAATAAGTTGAAGCTGATAAACTATCATTTAAAGCTGTTGTTTCACCATTAGACCAATTGTAAATTGTCGGTGGATAATTGGAGGGAATAAGCTCAATTGAACCATAATTAGCTCCAAAACAATTATTTTGAATAATCGTTGTGTCTATAATTATTGGAAGAGCCATTGGAATAAAAACGGAATCTGTGACCACACAACCATCAGGATGATTAATTGTCACTGAATGCCAACCACTTGTAAGCGTGCTGTTAGGTTTTGTTGTAATTCCGTTGTCCCATAAAAAAGTACAGGTGCTAAATTGACATTGGCAACCAGAAGAACCAACTGTTGCAGTTCCGTTTGCATAGTCTAAACACGTTGGTGCCGCAATTCCTCCAAAACTTATGGTATAAGGATCATTTAAAACAAACGTTCTTGTTTCATAACAACCCAGAGCATTAGTAACAACAACCGAATAAGATCCTGCAGATAGATTAGCTATCGATGAGTCGTTACTACTTGTTGTCCAAAGATAGGTGTAAGGACCTGAATTTATGGTAGAATTAATAGAAATTGAGCCATTTGATAGTCCATTACAAGAGGGTTGAATTACAGTAGCTGAAGCAATTACGCTCCCCTGTCCACAATTCACAGCATCCAATGTATAGATGCCATCATTATCAGTACTTAAATAGCTACCCCATGCTATGCCTGAATTTGGAATATTACTATTTAATTCCTCTCTTATAACATTAATACCTTTCCATCCAACAGGATTTAAGCTATCTTTTTTAACGACATAAATTAAATCTACTAAATTATCTCCATCTAAGTCAGTTAATAATGGTGTGGACCCCAAATTTACCCCTGACTTTGAAAAACTTATTTGACTTATATTTCCGCTAACAAAATCAATTTTTTGAAGTCGATGTATGTAGTAACCATTTTCAAAATAAGTGACAGAAATTAACCCTTCATCTCTACCATTGTTGTCAAAATCAAATGCATTAGCAGAGAGATAAGTAAAAGTTCCTAAACTATCCATAAATTCAACTTGGCCAGTTGCACCATTAATTAATAATTGATAAAAATCAGAATAAGAAGGAGCAGCACCTTTATATACAATTGCTAAAATATCTGGCACAAGGTCTCCACCAATAAAATTACCTAAGACGGGTTGTGCACTTGATTCAGAATTGGGTAATTGGTAAGTCCATAAAATTCCAAAGTTTGCACCGTTTATTTTTTTTATTTTACCTCCAAAACTTTGGATTATTATTTCATATTGGTTATTAATATTCTTTGATACTGCAGCTGGTGCAATATAGCCTTTAGTTGCATCCGTGTCTAATTGTACTGAATTAATAAGTGAATTAGTTTGTATTAAATCATTCAAAGGACAGGCCCAAAAAGAGCCACCAAGTGTTTCTCCACCTGTGCCATATAAAATCCACAAATTTCCATTTCCTTGAATATCTACAACTAAAGGAGAGCAATAAGTTTCTGCGCTATCTGGAACAACTGCTTTTGCTATAAGTTGACCATTCATAGAATTAATAACCATTAAATGCCCTGGTGGTCTATTTGTTTCCCAATCAGGTGCTGCATGATTACCGCCATTAGTTACTAATAAATCGGGAATTCCGTCATTATTAACATCGGGAATAAATTGAGGATTGTAAAAATTATATAAGCCACTATCCGCTGGATTTATAGTATATGGGAAATAATCCCAAATTAATTGACCATTTGAACCATTAATTGCTAGTAATTGTGCCTGTCTACCTGTTATAAATACGTCATTAATTCCATCATTGGTAATGTCGTAAAAAATTGGACTTCCAAAAACTTCATTCCTACTAGGTCGTTTCCAAAGCAATGACCCATCTACACCATTAAAAGCCATTATTCCATTATTACTTGCAACACCATCTGTACCTCCTCCAATAATAATATCTTTTACGCCGTCATTATTTAAATCGCAAGCTCTAGGAGATGAAAGTGTAGGTATGGAATCTGTAAATGATTGCCAAAAATCTATTTGCGCAATTGAAAAAAAAGTATTTGATAAAATTATAAAAGAAAGTAAAATATTTTTCATACATCAAAATTAACAGGGTTAAAGATACACCTTTCACTTAAAGTTTCAAATATAAGCTCTCATTTTGACAGTTTTAATAAAAAGAATCTAAAAAATTGATTGAAAAAAACTAGTAATTTTTATTTATTGGACATATTCTTAAAATCAAAAAAAGATACGACCATTTATCCACTCGCCATCTAGAATTGCATCATTCTTACTATAAAATTTTAGTGCTGGTTCGTTCCATTCCAAAACTTGCCAATCCATGCGTTTAACTTTACTTGTTTTTGCAATTGAAACAACTTCATCAAAAAGTAATTGACCGGTTCCTAATTTTCGCATTGATTCTTTAACATAAAAATCTTCAAGGTACAAACAGCGACCTTTCCAAGTTGAATAAGAAAAATAATACAAAGCAAAACCAACAATAACATCATCATATGTTGCAACAATTGCATCACAAATGTTATCAACAAATAAATCGATTGCTAATTGTTCGGCAGTGTTAGTTACCTGGTCAGGTGCTTTTTCATACAATGCAAGTTCAGAAATGAGTTCAAAAATTGCTTGTTCGTCCCCTTGTGTTGCAACTCTAATCGCTGGTTTCATTATTGTTTCAAAGCATTCAAATCAAAGCGAATTGTGATACCTGTTTTCATTGAACCTGTAACATAGCTCGTCTGAACAACAGGAATATTCAATGATTGGTCGTAGTAAAAAATAGCCATCAAATGATCTGTTAATTTAAGGTTTGCATCTAATTTAACTGATATTGATTTTTGACCAGCTGTTGCTTGATTGGTACTTTCAACTACTTTACGAATGACTGTTAAATTATCACGATAGCTAAAATTTAGGTTAATAATCATATCATTTTGTTTGATTCCGTCGAATGGTAATTTAACTTTTGGTATGTTTAAAACTGTTCCAAAGGTGATTTCTTCTCCTAAATTTTCAGTAATTTGATTATTATTCAATGATAATGTTGCATCACGACTCTTTTTGTACTCGAAATTCGTAGTCAAGGTTTTTCCAAAAATTTTCCAAGTTGCTAAAATTCCAATTAATGGAGCAAATTTTTCGGAAATACGAACATTTTGAACTTGAAGAGGCGAAATGTAATTATTATTGATATCAATTGAATTAGCAAAACCTAAGGCATCTGTTGTTGAATTTAAGTTGGTTTGCATTCCGTCAACCGAAACGGATGAAGTATATGCGTGATTCAATTTGAAGGACTTTAAGAAATTTTTAGTGAATGCAAATTGTGTCAATCCACTATAATTGATATTCCAATTTGGTAAAGGAATATTTTTGATAGGATTAATGTTTCTACCGTTCACTTTTGAGTTAGTGTAAGCTGTCAAGAAAGCTCCAACAACTACATCTTGCTGTGATCCAGAATATCCAGTGTAATATCCACTTGGTAAAGAAGAGGAGTTTTGATTTTGAGCACCAATCAATTGTGAAACAGCTTGTCTGTTAGCTAACATGTTGGAAAACACATCTGATTGATATTCACGCCCTTGTTTTACAAAAGCTGAATTCCAAGTTATTGTTGAATAAGTTAAGCGAGCTGTTTCAAATTTACTTTGACTTTCAAACGCTTCACTGATGCTATTCCAACGGTAGAATTCTCCAGAATTACGACCATAATTTCGAGTCAAACTAAGATTAATATTAAAATCTTTAAACGGTTCTAAAGTTGCTTTTCCTGTTAAATTAGCTGAGTGTGTTGTTGTGAATTGTCTGTTTAGATTTTCGTTTTGTACTAACCAATTATTGTCGCGAGAAAGAGTAGAAACATTGTATCCATTTTCTCTTCCAAGTATAGAATATCCTTGTTTTCCAAATGTAAACGCTGACAATCCAAATGTATTTCCATTCATACCAAGCACACTTGTTTCTTCTCCGAATCCAGGCAACATTGTTCCGTCGTTTAATGCAAAAGTACCCGAAATATTTCTAACACTTGTAAGTAATCTAACACCGAATCCTGCAGTAGGTGGCACATCCTCCTTTTCTTTTTCCTTTCGTTTTTCCTCTCTTTCCTGTCGTTTTTCGAAGCGTTTTTTCAAACGTTCGTATTTTTTTAATTCTTTTGGAGTCATTTCCTCAATTGGTTTCCAAGGCTTAAATTCTTCTTTTGGTTTTTGAGGAGTAGGTTTTTTAGGTTGACCGGGTTTTCCGTCTCCATTTACTTTGGCTGTGATTGGTGATTTTCCTTTTCCAGCGTTTAAAACTTTCTTAAAGTAAGGAATCTTGTTGTATAGTGTTACAAAATTCGCTTGACCAGTCATATTAATAGTACGTGTATTTTGAATTGTATTTCCAAATGCTGTTTGTCCAAGTGGAGCACGTTGCCAATTGTATGTTCCAGCATATTTTACATTACCAGAAATCCAATTTGATAACGGAAATTTATCGAAAGGGATATTGTAACTCAAGCTGTAGCTTTGGTTATATTCCATCGTTTTTCCAAAAGATTTAATTTGTGAATTTAGAGTATCTAAAAATTCACGATAACCTTCAGGATTATTTATTCTATCAACTCCATGATTTCCTTCCTCAAAAATAGATCTGTTTGTTGCTGAAAAAGTTGTTTTAATGTTTTTTGTTAAGTCATATCCAATTTGATAATTACGGTTCCAATCAAAGCGTTTTAAGAAAATCGCATCAAATTCATAATCTGGAACGATGATATTTCTGACCTGTCTTTGGTTGTAAATACGTGAATAATCATTGGTGAATGAGATGTTTTTAGGCATCAAGAATAAATTAAACTCACGAACCAATTGCAACCACTTTGATTTTTCTATTGCTTTAATTTTTTTGAACGGCTCAATTGCTTTTCCCGGGAACGTATAATTGTAATTCAATGCACCAGTCCACGTTTTTGTTAAATCTTCGGTGATATTGAAATCGCGTCTGAGATTTTCTGCATAGGCATACGTTGCCGACCAATTTGAAATACGATAGAAATGTGGTTTAGCTCCAGCTTTTGCTTCTTTTCTTACATTCGTGAAGTTGAATGATTTTCTTGAGGTGAAATCTTGACCCAACTTAGCACGCTCTTTTCGAGTAGCAAGATCGTAATCTGCAAGTTTAATATCTGGATTAAATGGATCGTACTCTGGATTGATAATTCCCAAAGAATATCCATAGAAAAATGGCAATGAAACACGCGCTTGTTTTCCGAAGAATTGCCCCAATTGTATGGTTGAATTCATATCTACTCCAATTCGCTCGTTACGTTGTCGGTCTTGCACGCGGCTTTCTACACTTCCCCAGTTGATTCCTGAATAATTTCCAGAAGCTGAAACAGTTGCGAAATCAGCTAATTGTAATTGCATTTGACCAATAGCTGCAGAACCACCTTCACTCACAAAATCTGTCAAGCGCATTTCATTGATCCAAACAATTGCACATTCTGCATCACCATTGTCGGGTTGCCAAATATTATCAGGGTCATTTTTCAAAGGATTACGCACTCCGACCATAATCGTTCGCATACCTTGTAAGTTCGGACTTCCTTTAACTTTTAGTTTGCGTTGATTGTTCTGCGGATCGGTTTTAGTATACTCTACGACGTAAGAAACACCTGCAATTCCATCTTCAATTTTTTTGTTTCGTTCCTTTTTCAAGTCGAGTAAATCATCAAAGACAATCTCAACATTATTAGATTCTGGCCAAATACCTTCCGGAAGAGTTGTTCCCCAATCTGTTGCGTCTAAAGGTAATTCGTATTCATAATAATTTTCAACGTAATCTGTACCTAAGCGAACGAATAATGAAAGATCTTTATCTTTTAATTGATTTTGATTGACACCTTCAGCGTGTACAAACATTTTCATTTTTTTGTACGTTCTTACGTCGAATTGAACATTTCTGTAAGCTGCTCTAGCGTCTCCATCTTGTAAATTACAAACTTCAAGAGCTAGTGCTTGTTCGTTCATCTGACGTTGATAAACTTGTGAAGGATCTACCTCACGAACGATTCCTGGAGGAACCACATAATTTACAGGTTGACGTTGAGCGTTTTCTTCAATATTTACAGCAGCAATATTAAATGAAGTTAAATTTGGGTCTGTTTGAACACTCAATCCAGGTTGTGTTAAATCGTCGTAATAACGTCTCCATTCCCCACGAATTAATTCTAATCTAGCAAATCGTAAAACCACTTCTTCATCGAAGTTTTTCATGAACATACGCATAAAACGGATGGATCTAAAGTCTTGAATTCCATTTACGCGTTTTTCAAAGTCTTGAATTGGAATTTTGAATTGATACCAGGTTTCAGTTTTTGTACCGTTTTGATAAACTTGTGTATTGGTTATATAATTCTGACCCACAGTTTGCAAATCATTTGGTCGTAAACTTACACGGTATTGAAAATAACTTTCACTTTCAGATAAGTTGTTGTCGGCATTAATATCTTCAATATCTGGAGCATTTGTAGCTTGAGTTGGATAACCATCAGCATTTAAGCTATTTGATACATTGGTAGTTGGAGAATTTCCCTCCATTCCATTGAACTTTTTGTATCTATTTAAAATATCTAAAGTTGCTTGGTCGTATCGGTCATCCAAATAATACGTGTAATCATCATTTGATGGATCGGCAATCATTCTGTCTTTGGTTTCTTGATTTAAAACCGAGTTTCCTTGTACCCAATTTACAAAGTTTTGATAGGCAACTTGCTCTTCTTCACTTTTCCAACCATCTAGACCAACGTCTTGATTTAATCGTGCTGCTTCGTCATTATCAAATGCGTTAACTACAATCTGCTGAGTTGAAATTCGTGACCACAAAGTTGTATCAATACTGTTAGTTAATGTAGAACTTGGATCTGGTGGCAAACCATTTTCAAAACTTTTACGAGAATCAGGAAGAATATCTTCGGAAATATTTCCTAGATTGAAGTATAAATCTCCTCCAGTATGTGGTGAATTTGGATTTACGGCTTCTGCATCATCATTGAATGGATCTAAAACCCAGAACTGAATAAATTCAATATTCGCCATCTCGAAATCGTTAGTGGTCAAAGCGCGCATAATTCCGCCCCAACGATTTTCAGGATTTATAAATAAACCTGCTGTATCAACAGTATTGGTGGTATCGTAGTTGTAATTACCTCTTTCTTTAGGGTAGTAGGCTAAATCTAATACAGCGATGTTTGGAATAGAACCATATTGTTGTTGAAGATTTGGGAAAATGTCTATTTGATTGACCAAACGCATTCTACTATCGTACAACATTTGCGGATTTTGCTTGATATGTTGAGGAGTCAGCTGATTGCTTTGATAGAATAAAGGATCAATCGTATACCATGCTAATTTTGAACGTTTGAAACCTGCACTTAAATCTTTTTTTGTTGCCTCGGGAAATAAGTTTGGTTGACCTTGTGGAATTGACGCCAATCTCCATGCGGTAACACTTTTTAAATCAATCGCACTTTGACTTGCTTCAAAATCGTCGATATACGAAGTTCCTTCTTTATTAATTGCTCTTGGTTGCCCTGGAATTAAATGCGCCACTTCCCCAGTAAATGAGAATGTTGACATTTGATTCGTAGAAATAACTGGAAGCATATCCACTAATTTCGTCAAGAATGGAACATCAGTACGAATGGCAAAATCAGCACCTATTACGTTGTTTTTGAATGGTTCACTTCCAAAATCTACTTTTTGAGTGACAGGACGTTCCATCATTCTCACCCAAGTTGCACCAAGCTTAATGTTTTCATTGAAACGATAAGCGTAGTGACCTCCAATCATTGACCGCGCTTGAAAACCAAAAACAGAATTACTTTCTATCGAAATTTTAATCGGTGTATTTGATTCAAGAATTCCGGTATTTAGAATTTTCACAGAACTGGAGGCATAATCAATGGTATAATCTTGCCCTTCAATTAATTTGATTCCTCCTGCTGTAA
The DNA here is from genome assembly GCA_945863605.1 of Chitinophaga pinensis. Classification (GTDB taxonomy): domain Bacteria; phylum Bacteroidota; class Bacteroidia; order Flavobacteriales_D; family Crocinitomicaceae; genus UBA952. Next base: position 10,133 of record CAMAZP010000012.1, on the reverse strand, counting down.
CACTTACTGCACCTTGAGGAACATTCATTACATTAAGAGGAATGTTGGAACTCACAGAAGATTGGTATTCTCCTTTAAAAATAAATCTGTTTTTACTTGGTATTTGTTGCGCTGCTGTTTTTGTTGAATCGTATAATTCAGTGAAAGCAACTTTGTTAATGATAACTGGAGATATACCAGCATCTTGTAACTTATCTGCTAACGTTTTTCCGAAAGGTTCAACAGTTGAGAAATAAATACGTCCATTTTTCTTATTAATTGTTCCTCCATTGTCAATTTTATTAGCCACTTGATTAAAAGGAGCAAAGTCAAAAACACCATCAGCAAAAGGTTGATTGTTTTGATTGATTTTGTCCATATCCAACAATGTTACAATCTGTTTTCCATCTACTCCATTTAAAGGAACAAAAGGAGCAGGAACTGATGTTTCTGGATTGTTGTAAAGAATGTCAATTTTAAAGCCAGTTTGATCTACTTGGAAAGCGCCAATTGAATAAACGTTTTTCATCATCAAATCCCAAACTTTGTTTTTAGGACTTGTGATTGTTGGTTTTAGTAGCTTAAGAATTAAAGCTTCCTGTCCGCTCGCACCATCTGTTGAAAATTCACCAACTTGGTAAGTTTCTCCTCTATAAGTGTATTCATAAGCAACTGCAAGCACTTCGTCATTATTCAAAGAAGTATTTAATGAAATATATCCAAGTAATGCGTTGTAAGAAAACTCGCTTTCTGCCAATTTACGAGCATTCTCAACTTTCTCGTATTCAACAGCTTGGTTAAAAGGTCCTGGTGCGTTTACTTGAGAAGCTAAAATTGTTACTGAATTGGAAAATCCACGCACTAAAGGTTGATTAGCTGCCCACTCATACAAGCCATTTGCTTCGTTGTCGGGAATTTCATTAGCTGAGGCATTTCCGGGATTCCCTTCCCAATTTTCAGGTTTCGCTTCACCTAAATCGGCAAATGCTAGAACGTTTCGTGTGTTTTCTGTAACTGAGGTTCTATTCGTTACCCAAACTTCAATTCGAGTAATAAAAGTTGTTGAATTCACAACAGGCAAAGTTGACATCGCAGTATCGTAGTGCTGTTGGTGATACATATTCAAGAAATAGTGTCGATTAGCTTCGTAATTATCAGCACTTAACTCAAATTTTTGAATTTGGGCTTTACCTGAAATATTGATTTCAGTTCTTTTCCCTTTGGATGAAGCGGCAATTAAGTCAACTGTTGCACGACCAAATTTCAAAGTTGTTTTAGCTCCAAAAAGTGTTTGTGAACCTTGAATTAAGGAAGTTGGTAAATCCAAGGAAACGTTACCTAGCGCAATTTTTTGAAGGATTTGATCTTCATTTCCAGTATGTTCGAGTTTAGAAATATTTTCAAAATCAAAAGTTGCACCTGTGTTATACTTCATATTCAACTTTAATTTAGTACCGATTTGACCGGTTACATCTAAGTTGATATTTTGATTGAAATCGAACCGTGTCACTCGACGTTGACGCATTGGCAACATTGGATTATCATAGCGTGATGAAGTTGCACCTAAAGAAAGTTCGAGGTTTCCTCCTGGGATAATTTTGATTTCATCTGAACCGAAGAAGTTTTCAAAAACTTTACTTCCAATCTTAATTGGTAATTCAAAAGTTCTATTTTCGGCTGTTTCTTCTTCTATGATTTCTTGCCAATCTAAGGTTTGAGATTTTTTCTCCTCATATTTTAGATACTCCTCTAAAGTCATCATCGATGGTGGACGGTATAAAATGCCATTACCAAGCGTTTCAGTAAAAATATAATTTCCTGTGATTGGATCGTAGGTGATTTTTTGTTGAAGAGAAGTTGGATCGCCCAGGTCAAAACTTTGAGGTAAGTTTTGGTAAGGGTTCATCGGATTAATAATCGGAAAGGGTAGCTCTGGACCTGTTTGTCCAAAAGTATTTGTTGTGAATATTAGCACCAGTATAAAAACTGATGCTAAAGCACTTATTCGATTATAATTATCAATTCCTTTAGTTTTCATTCAACTTTTACAACAGCTTTAGTGCGCCTTTTATGAGTTGTTCAACAGTTTCGCTTCCTGAATCGATTCTATCCAATACTTTTTCAGCTGATTTTTTATCAAAACCTAACGAAGCTAAAGCAGTTAACGCATCAAATCTATTTGTATTGTTTTTAGAATTGTTAATTTCAGTATCTCCACTGAATTTTAACACTTTCCCTTTCAAGTCGATAATTACTCTTTGAGCTGTTTTTGCTCCAATTCCTTTTACTTTTTGAATTGTTGTTACATCTTCCGTTTGGATTGCATTGGCAATTTCTTCAGGTGAAAGTGAAGAAAGCATTATCAAAGCAGTGTTTGGTCCAATTCCTGAAACGCTGATTAAAAAGTTAAACATTTCGCGTTCATCTTTTGTGTAGAATCCATATAGTAAATGGGCATCTTCACGAACGATTAATTTCGTGTAAATTTTTATAGACTCATTTTCAGATAATTGCGAAAATGTGAATAGTGAAATTTTTACTTCATACCCGACTCCACCACATTCAATTAGCAGTTCTGTTGGGTATTTTTCAATCAATCTGCCGTTCAGTGAACCAATCATATGTATTATTTATTTTGAGCGTCAATAACTGCAATCTTTACCATGTTTGTGATTTCTCTAACTGTTGACCCTAGTTGTAAAACGTGAATGGATTTTTTTAAACCAACTAAAATTGGCCCAATCGCATCACTATCAGTCATTTGTTGTAGTAGTTTATAGGCAATATTTCCAGCCGATAAATTTGGAAAAATGAGCGTGTTTACATGTCTATTTGCCAGCTGAGAAAAAGAGAATTTTTCGTTCATCAATTCACCATTTAAAGCAAAATTTGCCTGAACTTCGCCATCAACAACAAGTGTTGGATGCTTTTCGTGTAAGATTTTAACTGCTTTACTCATTTTTTCAGCATCAGGTCCTGGAGATGAGCCGAAGTTCGAATAACTCAAAAGGGCAATTTTTGGTGTGACTTGTAATTTTCTAATAATCTTTGCAACGTTGTTGGTAATTTCTGCGATTTGTTCAGCTGTTGGATCAAGATTTATAGTTGTATCAGCTAAAAACATCGGGCCTCTTTTAGTATTTAAGATATAAAGTCCTGAGACAGTTTTTACATCTTTCTCTAATCCAATTGTTTGAATTATAGGTCGAACTGAGGATCTATAATTTCGAGTTAAACCTGTAATCATAGCATCAGCATAGCCCAAATCCACCATCATTGCTCCGAAATAATTTCTTTCTCGCATTAATTGAATTGCTTCGAATTCGGTAATACCTTTTCTTTTTCTTTTTTCAAAAAATGCTTTACCGTAAGCGATTCTGTGTTTTTCTTCTTCCTCTAATTTTGGATCAATAATTTCTGTATCATCTGGTAATTCAATAGAATATTCTTCAATCAAACGAAGGATTTTAGTTTTTTTACCTAATAAAATTGGTATAGCAACCCCTTCTTCGTAAGCTAATTGTGCTGCTTTTAATATTTTAACATTATCCGCTTCAGTGAAAACAACAGATTTGGGATTACGTTGTGCTTTCGAGGTGATGTTTCTAACTAATTTATTGTTTAATCCTAGCCTGCTTTTCAGTTGATTTTCATATTCTTCCCAATCTAAAATAGGATTTTTTGCAACTCCAGAATCCATCGCTGCTTTTGCAACAGCTGGAGCAACATAATAAATTAAGCGAGGATCAAGGGGTTTTGGTATAAGTTGTTCACGGCCAAAAGATATATTTTTTTCACCATATGCTTCAATTACCTCTTCTGGTATAGTTTCCTTCGCTAATGATGCAATTGCATTAACAGCAGCTAACTTCATTTCTTCGTTTATTGTAGTTGCACGAACATCTAATGCACCTCTGAAAATATAAGGGAAACCCAATACATTATTTACTTGATTAGGATGGTCAGAACGCCCTGTTGCTAAAATGATATCTTTTCTAACGGATGTTGCGTCTTTGTATGATATTTCTGGTTCAGGATTCGCCAATGCAAAAACGATTGGGTTTTTTGCCATTGCAGCAATCATTTCTTTTGAAACAAGCCCTGCACGTGAAAGTCCCAAGAAAACATCAGCATCATTAAAAGCTTCTTCAAAAGAAAGATCACATGAATGGTTAGAAAATAATTGTTTCATCGGGTCTAAATCCGTTCTTTTTTGGCAAATCAAACCTTTTGAATCATACATAAATATATTTTCCAATTTTGCACCAATTACATTATATAATTTTGCACAAGCTAGAGCTGAAGGGCCAGCGCCAGAAACAACGATTTTGATATTCTCGATTTTTTTATTAGCAATTTCCAAAGCGTTCAATAAAGCAGCTGAAGAAATAATTGCAGTTCCGTGCTGATCGTCGTGCATTATTGGAATGTCTAATTCTTCTTTCAACCGGCGTTCAATTTCAAATGCTTCAGGTGCCTTAATGTCCTCTAAATTTATTCCTCCGAAAGTCGGAGCCATTGCTTTCACTGTTTGAATAAACAATTCCGGATCTCTTGCATCTAATTCAATGTCAAAAACATCAATGTCAGCAAAAATCTTAAATAAAAGACCCTTTCCTTCCATCACTGGTTTTGAGGCCTCTGGTCCGATATCTCCTAATCCTAGAACGGCTGTTCCGTTGGAAATAACAGCCACTAAATTTGCCTTTGCAGTGTATTTATAAACATCCTCTTTGTTTTCTGCAATTTTCAAACAAGGTTCAGCCACGCCAGGTGAATAGGCTAAGGATAAATCACGTTGAGAAGCATACGGTTTTGTAGGAACAACCTCAATTTTTCCTGGTTTTCCTGAGGAATGATAATCCAATGCATCTTGTTTCCTTATTTTAGCCATTTTGATTTTTTAGGGGTGCAAAAATAAGAAAAAAAGCAGATGATTAAAAGTGAAAAAAGCACTAAAATCATTAATCTTCTTACTTTTTAATGAATTATTTACTAAACAAAAAGAAAAAAAAAAATGATGCAAGTTATTAAACAAAAAAGCAACTAAAGGTCAACTCAAATTTACAACTTTAAAAATAACCATTACGAGGTGCATTAGATTTAAAGATGAATTAAAATGGCTTTTCATTCTGTAAAATCGATAAAATCACAATTAAATATTTATGAAATAACCATGCTAACAGTTTGCTCGAGCACCTATGAAAATATCATGGAGATTCACATCGTGGCTGCTAACGCGGACCATATAACTTTTAAAAGACAAATTATTTACCTATGAAAAAAATAGTATTGAGTAGTGTTTTATTGCTTTCTTTTTGGAACAATGCACAAATAAATCCTGCCATTAATAGTTGGTTAATAAATACAACTGGCGCAACTGGAAGACATTATGTACAAGGAAATTCTACACCAATTAATGATGTTGATTTAGTAAATGTACAGTCGGTGCAATACTCAACAAATTGGGTATATGTTACTGCAACAGGTGTCCCAGCATATATCACTGGACCATTTTTAGATGGAAATCCATCCTTAACAACTAATCAAAATGCTATTTTTAAAATGCCATTAAACCCAACACAAAATACGGGAACAGCAACAGCTACCCAAGGGGGAAATATTGGGATTTTCATAAATGGTGTGGCAATGTTCGACTACCGCGATGGCGTAGCTTGGAATGCAACAACAAATGCTTTATGTGGTGGGCCAGGAAATCCACCTTGCCCCGGGGGTCCGACGGCAACGTTACCATGGAATAGAGATGCAATAATTGCAGAGAAAGCGGGTTTTGATTGTTCAAAAGGTCATCCAGCTCAAGGAAATTACCACCATCATCAGAACCCAAGTGCATTTAAATTAGATTTAACTGTAATTTCTTCAATTTGCGATATTTACGATGCAGACGGTTTGTACGTCATTAACGCAAATGAACATTCACCATTAATAGGTTATGCTTATGATGGATTTCCTGTTTACGGAGCTTATGCTTTCAAAAATGCAGCTGGTACTGGTGCAATTACGCGAATGAAATCAGGTTATCAATTGAGAAATATTACAACTCGCACAACATCACCAACTGGTGCTGCGGTTACAAGTGGGCCTGCTGTAAGTACAACTTATCCATTGGGCTATTTTAGAGAAGATTATGAGTATGTTTCTCATCCTGGAGAAGAAGATTATTTAGATGAACATAATGGGCGTTTTTGTGTAACACCAGAATATCCAACTGGAATTTATTGTTATTTCGCAACAGTAGATGAAAATTGGAATTCAGCCTATCCATATTTAGTTGGACCAACCTACTATGGTAATAAAACTGCATCAAAGGTTACAAGTATAACTGAAAATGTGAGTACATATAGTCCAACTACATCATTAATTGAACAAATAAATTCAGAAAAAATAAATGTTTATCCTAATCCTAGTAATGATGTTTTGATGGTTCAGGTGAATACGCTATTGACGAAAGATCTAGCAATTTCATTAATTGATAGTAACGGAAAGTTGATTGAAAAAAAGATAATTAGACAAGGAAGCACCATAGCGTATTTTGATGTATCTACATTATATAATGGAATTTATTTCCTCAAAACAGATAAAGGACAGCTAAAAGAAGTTCACATATCTAACTAAATTAACCATGTCAAAAACCAATATTCAATAAATTACCTATTATATTCATTAAATCCCATCAAATATTCATTTGAGAGTTTTTATTTAAATTGATTACATAAATTTGGTTAAAGAAATAAGGAGTATTACAGGAAACTTCTTATAAGTTAAAGTTGACAGCTGCTTGGAGAGGCAGTTAATTTTCTAGTTTGATAAGAGTTTAATAGTTTAAGTCAACATTAATTATTTATAAGAAGTTCCTGTTTTTTTTACAAGAAACCACCTATCACACATAATCTACAACAATTAAGGGTCAATGACCCTTTTTTTTTTGTTCTGTAAAAAAAAAACGGGTCATTACAACCCGTTTCTCCTCTAATAGTAGATTAATAATTAAACAATCACTCCTTGTTCTATTTCAGAATCTAAGTAAGATTGAACAATGTCAATAGCATTATCAATAACGTCACTCAAAGCAACGATAAAAGTGCCGTCTTCTGCTAAGGAGATAGCGTGCCGTATTGCTTCTGTTTCTAAAGTCACAACTTCATAAGTTATTTCTTTGTCTGCTAGTGCAATTCCTTCCAATATCAAACCAATGATTTCTTCCTCCGTTCTTCCACGTAAATGTTTTTCTTGGCGAATTACGATATGGTCAAACATATTCGCTGCGATGCGTGCACACTCTCGGATATCTTCGTCTCTTCGATCCCCTACACCCGAAATAATTCCAATTTTGCGTGTTGCATCAATTGATTTTAAGAAATCTTCAATTCCTCTATAACCGTTTGGATTATGAGCGAAGTCAATCATTACTTTGAATTTTGAGAATTCAAAAATATTCATTCTACCAGGTGTTTGAGCAGCTCCAGGTAAGAATGTAGCTAATGATAGTTTAATGTCTTCTGTTTTGAATCCATACAAATAAGCGGCTAAAGTGGCTGCCAAAACATTCGAAATCATAAAGCGCGCTTTTCCATTCATTGTTAAAGGAATATGCGTTGCGCGTTCTACGCGGAATTTCCAATCACCTTTTTTAATTGTTATAAATCCATTCTCGTAGATTGCCGCAATTCCACCTGCTTTGCAATGATCTACAATTGCGGGCGCATTTTCATCGAGGCTGAATAGGGCAACATTACATCGCAAATTATCAGCAATAATTAAACAGTTTTCGTCTTCACCATTCAATACAGCCCAACCATCTTTTTTAATACTATCAACAACAACAGATTTCACTCGTGATAAATCCTTTAAATCATGAATATCACTTATTCCTAAATGGTCTTCTTGAATATTTGTGATCACACCAATATCACATCTACTAAAACCTAATCCAGAGCGTAATATTCCTCCTCGAGCAGTTTCCAAAACTGCAAATTCGACATTTGGGTCTTTTAAAATGTACTCTGCACTTAAAGGACCGGTGGTGTCACCTTTCTCCATCATATGATTTTGGATATAAATACCATCAGACGTAGTAAATCCAACTCTAAAACCGTTGTTTTTTACGATGTGAGCAATCAAACGTGTTGTAGTTGTTTTTCCATTTGTTCCTGTAATCGCAATAATTGGAATACGAGATGCTTTACCAGGAGGATATAACATATCAATTACTGGTGCGGCAACGTTTCTGGGTAATCCTTCAGAGGGTGCTAAATGCATACGGAAACCAGGAGCGGCATTTACTTCCAAAATAACCCCACCGTTTTCTTTCAGTGACTGAGTAAGATTAGGAGCCATAATATCGATGCCACATACATCTAAACCTATCACACGTGAAATACGCTCTGCCATGAAAATATTTTCTGGATGCATCAAATCGGTTACATCAATGGATGTGCCGCCAGTGCTCAAATTCGCAGTTGATTTCAAGTAAACGATTTCTCCATCAGTAGGAATACTATCCACCGTATAATTTAACTTTTCTAATAATTCTAATGTATCTCTGTCGACATCTATTTCCGTAAGTACATTTTCATGTCCATAACCTCTTCGTGGATCTTTATTTGTTTCTTCAATTAAATTTTGAATAGAATCTTTTCCATTTCCAACAACATGAGCAGGGACACGCTGAGCAGCAGCAATTACTTTATTATCAATTACTAAAACTCGAAAATCATACCCAGTAATAAATTTTTCTACAATTACTCGACGAGAGTATTTTTTGGCATATTCCAAGCCAGCCACAGCATCTTCCCAGTTTGTTACATTTATTGAAGCACCTTTTCCATGGTTTCCATCTAAGGGCTTCAAAACAATTGGATAGCCAATTGATTTTATTGTTGCTTCTAAGTCCTCTTCATCTACAACGATATCACCTTTAGCTACTGGAATAGATGATGCATCTAACATTTTTTTGGTTTGCTCTTTGTTGCAGGCAATGTCAACAGCGATATTTGACGTTTTGCAAGTTATAGTTGCTTGAAAACGCATTTGATTAATTCCATATCCAAGTTGAATTAAAGAGTTCGTTCCAAGTCTAATCCATGGAATATCACGAGCTACTGCTTCATCTACTATACTTCCTGTACTTGGTCCCAATCGAACATTTTCTCGAATCTCACGCATTTTTTGGATATCCGATTGTAAGTCATAATCCGTATTTGCTATAAGTGCTTCAACAATTTTAACAGCAGATTCAGCGGCAAATAATCCAACTTTCTCTTCAATGTAATTAAAAACAACATTGTACACACCTGGTGTTTTTGTTTCACGTGTTCTACCAAATCCTACATCCATACCGGCAAGTGTTTGGATTTCAAGTGCTACATGCTCAATCACATGCCCCATCCAAGTTCCTCTGTCAATGCGTTGAAAAAAACCTCCTTTACAACCTTCAGAGCAACGATGATTGACTAAAGTTGGAATCAATGTTTCGATACGTTCCCTAAATCCTGGTACTAGGTTAGTTGGTTTTTCTTCCATTTCCTCTAAATCAAGGCGCATTTGGATTAATTTTTTTCGTGTAATACTCCAAATATTTGGACCACGAAGAGCTTGGACTTTTAATATTTTCATCTGTGCTTAAGTTGAATATCTTTTTAGAAAATTGAAAGTAAAAATAAATGTTTAAGTTTTGATAAAAAATAAAATAAATTCTTATTTTTTTTTCATTTGGTTTGATTTAAGATTTCTCAAAATTGATATAAAAAAAAAGAGTAGGTATTTATTATACCTACTCCCTTTTAAATAATTGAATTAAACTAATTAATCTATTCTAAGTTAATTTGATTGTATTAGTAACTATTTAATACTCTGCTTAACTACTTTACTAACATTGATACCGTTAGTGATTGATAAGTAATAGATACCAGGTGTAACACTTTCACTCAAGTAAAATAAATTAGTACCTTCTATAATCTCAACCTCTTTCATAGAAACAACAGTTCCTTTCGTATCAATCAATTGAATCGTAGCGTTTCCTATTAAGCTTTTATCATTTACCAAAACTTGGAATGATGCATCACTTGGATTTGGATACGTTTTAATAAAGCTTTCATTCTCATTACATCCTACGAATATTGGATCATAAACTT
>CAMAZP010000011.1 GCA_945863605.1 Chitinophaga pinensis | reverse complement strand
AAATGTAATTGGAATGACTGCGAAAGATGCAGTTTACTTACTTGAAAATCGTGGGTTGATTGTAAAATTAATTGGTTACGGTAAAGTAACAAGTCAATCGTTAAACGCTGGAAATCCATTCGGAAAAGGACAACTGATTAAAATAGAATTGAAACAATGAATTTGCTTTTAGACTTACTTCCTGCTGTAAATTATACGCTTATTCAAGGAAACTTGGAGCAAGAAATCAATGAATTGGTGTTTGACTCGCGTAAAGCATCAGCTGAATCAGTGTTTTTTGCAATCATTGGAAATACGAATAATGGTCACGATTACATTCAATCTGTTTATGAAAATGGTTGTCGTGTTTTTGTGGTGCAAGAATCAACTAGCTTGCCAACAGACGCAACGATTATCAAAGTTGCAAATACTTTAGAGTCGCTAGGTTTAATGGCTTGTGCGTTTTACGATTATCCTTCGCAAGATTTGAAATTAGTTGGAATAACTGGTACCAATGGAAAAACAACAACCACTACCCTACTTCATAAATTATTCACTGAACTTGGATTCAAATGTGGATTGATTTCTACTGTTGTCAACAAAATTGGTACTAATGAAATTCAATCTACTCACACAACTCCAGATCCAATAAACTTGAATGCTTTACTTTCAAAAATGGTAGCTGAAGGATGCGAATATTGTTTCATGGAAGTAAGTTCACACGCTGTTCATCAGCACAGAATCACAGGTTTAGAATTTGTTGGTGCAGGATTTACAAATATTACACACGATCATTTAGATTACCATAAAACATTTGCAGAGTACATCCGTGTAAAGAAAACTTTTTTTGATGGATTAGGAAAAGAAGCCTTTGCATTGGTTAACTCCGATGATAAAAACGGAATGGTGATGTTGCAAAATACAGCTGCTAAAAAAGTAACTTATGCACTTAAAACACCTGCGGATTTCAAAGGGAAAGTAATTGAAAATGAATTGACTGGTCTAATTATGACCATCAATAATACGGAAGTATATTCTCGTTTAGTAGGCGATTTCAATGCTTACAATTTATTAGTTGTTTTTGGTGTAAGTCAACTATTGGGAATGGACGAAATGGAAGTGTTGCGCATCATCAGCAATTTAGAATCTGTTGAAGGTCGTTTTCAATATGTTAGAAGCAATGAAGGAATTACTGCGATTGTCGATTACGCACACACACCTGATGCGCTAGAAAATGTTTTAAAAACTATCAACGGCATTCGCAAAGGGATTCAAAAAGTGATCACAGTTGTGGGTTGTGGTGGCGATAGAGATAAAACAAAACGTCCGAAAATGGCTCAAATTGCTTGTGATTTAAGTACGCAAGCCATTCTAACATCTGACAATCCAAGAACTGAAAATCCTCAAACGATCTTGGAAGAAATGGAAGCAGGATTAAATGAAGAACAACAAACAAAAGTAATCACAATTCAAGACCGAAAACAAGCAATTAAAACTGCCATTTCTTTAGCAAACGAAGGAGATATTTTACTTATTGCTGGTAAAGGTCACGAGAAATACCAAGAAATAATGGGTATCAAACATGATTTTGATGATCTTAAAATAACAGAAGAACTATTTAACCAATTGAAGAAATAATGCTGTACTATTTATTTGAATACTTAAATAAGCTAAATGTTCCAGGAGCAGGACTTTTTGATTTTATTTCATTCAGAGCATCTTTAGCTTTGATAATGTCATTGATAATTTCTGTTGTTTTTGGACAAAAAATTATCAATGCTTTGCGCCGTCAACAAATTGGTGAAACAGTTCGCGATTTAGGTTTGGCGGGTCAAATTGAAAAATCGGGAACACCAACAATGGGAGGATTAATCATACTATCAGCAATATTAATTCCAACATTATTGTTCGCCAAATTGCATAATGTTTATGTAATTACAATGTTAATGGCAACTATTTGGTTAGGACTTATTGGGTTCTTAGACGATTACATCAAAGTTTTTAAAAAAAACAAAGAAGGATTAAAAGGTAAATTTAAGGTTATTGGGCAAATCGGTGTGGGTTTAATTGTGGGTTGTATTCTTTATTTTTCAGATGATGTGACTGTTCACAAACGCGTAGACGCTAACTACAAACTACAAGCCGATGAAGAATTTGTTTCTGAAGATCACGTACAAAACGATGGGGAAACCTACAAATGGGTTAAAACCGATGATATGACCACTACAATTCCATTTATAAAAGGGAATGAGTTCAATTACAACTGGTTAATTGGTGACTGGCACAAATCGTATGGTTGGCTTTTGTTTATTCCGATTGTGATTTTTATAGTTATAGCAGTTTCAAACGGCGCAAATATGACGGATGGGTTGGATGGGTTGGCAACTGGAACTTCTGCAATTATAGGTATTGCCTTAGCTGTTCTTGCTTATGTTAGTTCACACGCAAAATTCGCAGATTACCTCAACGTAATGTATATTCCAATGGCTGAAGAATTAGTAATTTTTATTGCTGCATTTGTAGGTGCTTGCGTTGGATTCTTATGGTACAATTCCTACCCTGCTCAAGTATTTATGGGTGATACAGGAAGTTTAGCTTTGGGAGGAATCATAGCTGTTTTTGCGATTTCTATACGGAAAGAATTATTAATTCCCGTTTTATGCGGTATTTTCTTAATCGAGAATTTGTCAGTTATAATGCAAGTTGGATATTTTAAATTCACAAAAAAACGTTTTGGCGAGGGGAAACGTATTTTTCTAATGGCTCCATTACATCACCACTATCAGAAAAAAGGATTGCACGAGGCAAAAATAGTAGCTCGCTTTTGGATTGTAGCTGTTTTATTGGCTGTAATAACGATTGTAACCCTCAAATTACGCTAAACAGTGGAGGGAAAAGGTAAAAATATCGTAATTCTTGGCGCTGGTGAAAGTGGCGTAGGTGCAGCTATTCTTGCTAAAAAACAAGGATGGAATGTACTTGTCTCAGATAGTGGAAAAATCAAAGATTCATTCAAACTTGAACTTGAAAATCGAGCAATTGAATGGGAAGAAGGTATGCATTCTAATGAGCGTATTCTTCAAGCTGAACTGATAATTAAATCTCCTGGAATTCCCGATAAAATTGCTTTGATTCAAATAATTAAAGCGAAAGGAATTAAGATTATATCGGAAATAGAATTCGGAGGTTATTATTCCAACGCAAAAACGATTTGTATCACAGGAAGTAACGGTAAGACGACCACAACGATGTTAACCTATCATATTTTGAAAAAGGCAGGTTGGAATGTTGGACTGGCTGGAAACGTAGGACAAAGTTTTGCGAAACAAATAGCGGAAGAAGATTACGATTGGTACGTCTTGGAGTTAAGCTCTTTTCAATTGGATAATATGTACGACTTTAGAGCAAACATTAGCATTTTAACGAATATCACTCCTGACCATTTAGATCGATACGAATACCAAATGCAAAATTATGTAGATTCTAAATTCAGAATTTTAAATAATCAACAACACGAAGATTGGTTCATATACAACTTAGATGATCCTACAATTCAAACAGAAATAGTAAAAAGAAAACCCACAATGCAATTAGCTCCTTTTTCAATGAAAAAAGAAGTTACTATTGGTGGATTTGCAAAAGAGAAACAACTAACAATAAACATAAAAGAACAATTAACCATGTCAATTTACGATTTAGCTTTAAAGGGTAAACACAATACCCAAAATTCGCTCGCAGCAGGGATTGCAAGCCGTATACTAGAAATTCGCTCTGAAATAGTACGCGATAGTTTAGGTGATTTTGTAAACGTTGAACACCGTTTGGAGTTTGTTGCTAAAGTAAATGGCATCGAATTTATCAACGATTCAAAAGCAACGAATATCAACTCAACATGGTTCGCTCTAGAAAGTATGGACAAACCAACCGTTTGGATTGTTGGTGGTGTTGATAAAGGAAATGACTATTCAGAATTGGATGAATTAGTAAGCGAAAAAGTGAAAGCAATCATCTGCCTTGGAGCTGATAATGAAAAAATTATTAATGCATTTAAAGAGAAAGTGGTTACAATAGTTGAAGTGAACTCAGCAACTGAGGCTGTAGCTTATGGATACCAATTAGCAAAAAAAGACGAAACTGTTTTACTTTCACCAGCTTGCGCAAGTTTCGACTTATTCGAAAACTACGAAGACAGAGGAAATCAATTCAAACAAGCAGTTAGAGCATTATAATTTCTGTAAAGATGAGTGATAAAGAAAAGAGTGGGGTTAAAAATTTTGTTGAACAAAATTCTGAATTATCAATTTCTAGAAAAGGTACATTGATGCCAAAAGGAAAGTTATTTGGAATGGATGTCTTTATTTGGTTGTACCCTGATGTAGAATCCTTAAATCCAACAATTGAATCTTTTCCTTTTGATGTTGTTTGGATTGGAAACAGTTCTGAAATGGAAGCGATTTTAGAGCAAAACCCTACTATTGAAAAAAAAGTGTTACATTTTTTAATCATCGGAGAAACTGAATTCAAAAACGAAAAATGTTTGTATTTCGTGGACATCAACGAAGCGCTTATAGCAATTAAAGAAAATTCTAAAAAACCAGGAATTGTACTTTTCACCTCAACTGATTCAAATACAGAATATACAAATCTTCAAATAAATAACTTTTTAGAATTGGTGCAAATTCAATGAGAGACTACTTAAAATATCTGAAAGGCGATCGAATCATTTGGATTATAACTCTTTTAATGATGGGGTTCTCCTTAGTAACAGTGTATAGTTTTGTACCTATACTTGTGAAAATTGAGGGTGGTACTCCATTTAGTTATCTATTTAAACATTTTATTTACGTAGTTATAGGATTTATAGCCATGTATTTTGTACATCGTGTCAATCCGAAATATATTGGTCAACTCTCAAAATTTAGTTATTATCTTGCAATTGGGATGTTGCTTTTCACATTGTTCTTTGGTGTTGAAGTAAATGGAGCTGGACGATGGATACGTATTCCTTTTGTTAGTTTGACCTTCCAATCTTCTGATTTTGCAAAACTTGCATTATTGCTATATATTTCAAAACTTCTTGTACGCAAAAAAGAAAAATTAGATAATTGGAGAGAAGGTATTTTTCCTATTATGCTTCCAATTGTAGTAATTTGTGGACTGATTGTAAAAGACAACTTCTCAACAGCTTTTATGTTGTTTATGCTATCAATGGTAATGCTATTCATCGGAAGAGTGCCATTTTTAAAGCTCATGAGTATCGGAATAGCAATCGTTGGTTTAGCTGGTTTAGTACTCTTACTGCATTTAAGCTTACCTAGTTTAAATATACTATCTAGATACGATACGTGGAAAAACCGAATTACTAATCGAGCAGCTAGCGACGAAAATAACCTAGAAAATGCACAAGCAAATAATGCAAAATTGGCAATTCATAATGGCCATTTCTTCGGACAAGGTGTTGGAGATGGAAAACTTAAAGAATACCTGCCAGAAGCATATGCTGACTTTTATTATGCAAGTTTTGTTGAGGAATTTGGACTAATTTTTTCTGTAATTCTTGTTCTTGTGTACCTTATTTTATTGTTTCGGATTATAAAACTCGCACTGGCAAATGAAGATCTTTTTCAGTCTTTTGCAAGTCTTGGAATTGGTATTCATCTATTATCTCAAGCTAGCATTAATATGTTAGTATGTACAGGAGTTTTTCCTGTTACTGGTCAAAATATGCCCTTTTTGGCAATGGGAGGTTCAGCATTAATCATGGCTTGTGTCTCCATTGGAATAATACAATCTTTCGCCTACCAACAACAAAAAAAGAAAGATTTAACAACTGCTGAACCAAAGGCAGAAAAATAAATAAATTATTATGATAGAACGAGTTGTAATTTCAGGTGGCGGAACAGGAGGACATATCTTCCCTGCGATAGCGATAGCCGATGAAATTAAGAGAAGAAATCCGAAAGTCAAAATTTTGTTTGTTGGAGCGAGTGGAAAAATGGAGATGGAAAAAGTACCACAAGCAGGTTATAAAATTGAAGGTTTACGTATTGTAGGTTTTCAACGTGATTTTTCCTTGTCAAATCTATTGCTTCCTTTTAAAATCATTAAGAGTTTGTGGAGAGCTAGAAGTATTTTAGATAAATTCAAACCGCAATTAGTGATTGGTGTTGGTGGTTACGCAAGTGGTCCAACTTTAAAAATGGCGAATTGGTTAGGTATTCCAACCATAATACAAGAGCAAAATTCATTTCCAGGAAAGACGAATAAAATGCTTGCTAGAAAAGCTGAAAACATCTGTGTTGCGTATGAAAACATGAATCGCTTTTTCCCAAATGATAAAATTGTGCTAACTGGTAATCCTGTCCGAAAAGAGTTTCACGACACAACTGCAACTAAAGAAGAAGCACTAGCTTTTTACAAATTAGATAAAAGCAAACCTGTGATTTTAGTTATTGGAGGAAGCCTTGGTGCAAAGACTTTAAATCGTTCGATTGTCAAACACATTGAAACAATCAACGAGGCAAATGTTCAAGTGTTACTTCAAACAGGAAAACACTATTACGACACAATCATTGAAGAAACGTTCAACGAGGATATGTCTAACATAAAACTATTGCAATTCATTCATAGAATGGACTTGGCTTATGCCGCAGCTGATATCATTATTTCTCGTGCTGGAGCAATATCTGTTTCAGAACTAAGTATGGTCGGAAAACCGATAATTCTTGTACCATCACCAAACGTTTCGGAGGACCATCAAACGAAAAACGCAATGGCCTTGGTCGAAAAAAATGCAGCGATTTTAGTTAAAGATAGTGAGGCAAGAAAACTACTTGTACCGGAAGCCTTGGAATTATTAAAAGATAAAACTAAACAAACAGATATATCAAAAGCTTTAAAACAATTAGAAAAACCGAATGCAACATTAGAGATTGTAGATGTATGTGAAATTATTGTGGATAGAAAAAGAAGGAGAGGGAGTAAAGTTGAGAATTAAGAATTAAAAATATAGAATTAAGAATAAAAAATGAAGAGTAAAATTAAATTGCAAATTGCAGATTGGAAGATTGCAAATTCACTCCGTTATTAACTCATTTCTCATTCTCTCATAATATCCTAACATCAAAAGAAAAAAAATGAAAAACAACCTATTAAACACATACAAAACAGTTTACTTCCTCGGAATTGGTGGAATTGGAATGTCTGCATTGGCTAGGTATTTTAAAAGCCAAGGATTGAAAGTGTTGGGTTACGATAAAACAGCAACAGAACTTACAAAACAATTAGAAACAGAAGGATGTGTAATTCATTATGACGATTTAGGTGAGGAAATAGCAGATGAAATCAAAGATTTAAATGGTACACTAGTTATTTATACACCTGCGATTCCTGCAAAAATGGGAGAATTTAAGTTCTTGAAGTCAAAAGAAATAAAGCTTTACAAACGCTCTGAAATCTTAGGAATGCTAACAAGAACTTCCAAAGGTTTGTGTGTTGCTGGTACACATGGAAAAACAACCACAAGTTCTCTTTTAGCTCATATTTTAAACCAATCCACTTGGGGATGCAATGCATTTCTGGGAGGAATTGCAACAAATTTCAATTCAAATCTTGTGCTTTCAACAAGCAGTAATTGGACCGTAATTGAAGCCGACGAGTTTGATCGTTCCTTTTTACAACTATCGCCTTTTGCAAGCATTATAACTGCTTCAGATCCTGATCATTTAGATATTTATGGCAATGTTGATCAATTCTTAGATGGATTTCGACAGTATGCGATGAAAACAGATTTAGAGGGAGTTTTAATTGAAAAAGAAGGATTGAATCTTAATACTTTAGCAAAAAAAGTTACTTACTCATTAAACTCTTCAACTGCTCATTACAGTATGAATAATTTCGTTTGGGAAAACAATTTTTTATATAGTGATGTACGTTTGAAAAACGAATTTTGGCAAAAAGTAAAACTCGGAATTCCTGGATTGCATAATGCAGAAAACGCATTAGGTTGTATTGCGCTTTTAAACGAATTAGGAATGAACGAAAACGAAATAAGAAATGGTTTAGAGAGTTTCTTAGGAGTAAAAAGACGTTTCGAGTATCATTTACGTACAGCTGATTTTGTTTACATAGACGACTACGCACATCATCCAATGGAAATTAAATGCTTACTAGAGTCAATTAGAATGCTTTATCCAGACAAAAAAGTTTTAGGAGTCTTTCAACCGCATCTATTTTCTAGAACAAAAGATTTTATAGACGGATTTGTAGAAGAATTAAATAAATTTGATGAATTGGTTTTAATGCCAATTTATCCTGCTAGAGAAGAACCTATTCACGGAATTACTAGTGAGTGGTTGTTATCAAAATTATCATTAAAAAATAAAAGCCTCAAAACATCTAGCGAAGTACTACAACATTTATCAAACATTAAAGACGGAGTTGTACTCACTATTGGAGCTGGTGACATTGATAGAATCGTTAAACCATTGAAAGAAATATTAACTTCAAACAGTGAGCTATAAATGAGAAAATGGTTAAAAATTGTTGTTGTAATATGCCTTTTAATAGGGGTCATTATTGTTTTTGTGAAAGCAGACGAAGAAGAGGCAAAAAAGCAACCTAATCTGCCAAATATTTCAATTCACGCAGACAACGAAAATGCATTCTTGACAGAGCTAGAATTATTGACACGACTAAAAATGGAACGATTAATTTTTGATGGTCAAACAAATGAGGAACTAAACATTAATTTAATTGAAGAGAAAATTTCAAAAATGGAAGAAGTTAAATCCGTTCTTGTATACAGATATATTGGAAAGAAATGGTTCATAAAAATTATATTAAAAAAACCTATAGCTAGAATTTTCAATAGCAATGGAAAAAGCTATTACCTCGATGAAGATGGAAATATGATGAATCGTTCTGAATTACATACAGCTAGAACCCTTGTGTTTTCTGGAAATATTAAAGATGAATACAGTCGTCAATCAGTGAGTGATATTATTAACAATGACTCCTTGAAAAGTATTCGAAAATTAGATGATATCTACCGTATTTCCAATTATGTTTGCAAAGATCCACTATTTCAAAAACTTATCGGTCAAGTTTATCTTGAAAAAGACAATGATTTTGTGCTAGTTCCATTGATAGGAGATCAAAAAATTATATTTGGAACAGCCTATTCTATTGAAGAAGTTGAAGAAAAATTTGAACGATTAAAAGTTTTTTATAGAGAAGCAATCCCATATGAAGGTTGGGCAAAGTACAAAGAAATTAGTGTAAAATATGATGGACAAATCGTTTGCAGAAAAAGAGGTAATTAACGAACAGAAAAAATCGGAAATCGTTGTCGGTCTAGATATTGGGACTACCAAAATCGCATGTTTTGTGGGTCGTAAAAACGAACACGGAAAAATTGAAATTATTGCAAAAGGTAAAAGTTTATCTCTAGGTGTAGGACGCGGTGTAGTAGAGAACATTGACAAAACTGTCGACTCAATTTTATCTGCAATAAAATTAACCGAAAAAGATCAAGAAGGGCGTTTAAAAATAGCTAGTGTATATGTTGGTATAGCTGGACAACATATCAAAAGCATGCAACATCGTGGAATATACAATCGCAAAGACCGCGATGGTGAAATATCCCAAAAAGATATAGATAGTTTCATAGAAGAAATGTACAATATGGTGATGTCACCAGGAGAGGAAATAATTACAGTAATTCCTCAAGAGTATATTGTAGATAATCTAAACGATATAAAAGAGCCAGTAGGAATGCCTGGGAGACGTTTAGAAGCTAACTTTCATATCATAACCGGCCAAGTTCACAACGTTATTAACATTCGTAAATGTGTTGATAGAGCTGGATTAAAAATAAAAGACATTATCTTAGAACCAATTGCTTCAGCTGATGCAGTTTTAAGCGATGAAGAAAAAGAAGCAGGTGTTGTACTTGTAGATATTGGAGGGGGTACCACAGATATTGCTATATTTCATAATGGAATAATTAGACATACTGCTGTAATACCATTTGGAGGAAACATCATAACTCAAGACATCAGAGAAGGATGTAAAATCCTGCAAAATCCGGCAGAATCTTTAAAAGTTGAATTTGGCTGTGCACTTGCAACAGAAGCTAAAGACAATGAAATTATATGCATACCCGGAATTAATGGAAGAAATAACAAAGAAATTACAAAGAAAAATCTTGCACATATTATCCAAGCAAGAATGGAAGAAATAATTGAATTGGTTGAATATGAAATAAAAAACTCTGGCTATCATAAAAAATTAAATTGCGGAATTGTTGTTACTGGAGGGGGTGCTCAACTTAAACATTTACCTCAATTATTTGAATTCATAACTGGAATGGATACTCGTATCGGATATCCAAATGAACATTTAGCTAATACAAATAATTTAACTGAATTAGCAAGTCCTATTTATTCTACAGGAATTGGATTAGTAATGAAAGGGTTTGAAACAATTAAAGAAAATGTATCTATGAGCGAAAATGATGATACAATCAGAGGACACTCTAACCCTGAAAAAAGAGGAGGGTTCTTCGACAAAATATTAAAATCAACGAGAGATTTCACAAAAGAATTCTTTAGTGATGACAATGATTAAATAGTAAAAATATAAAATACACGAGTAGTTATGGAATTTGATATGCCAAAAATGGAATTTGAATTACAAAGAGATTCAAACTCAATAATAAAAGTAATAGGTGTTGGTGGAGGTGGTAGTAATGCTGTAAACCATATGTTTAGTCAAGGAATTGTCGGTGTTGACTTCATTGTGTGTAATACTGATCGTCAAGCATTAGATATTTCTCCAGTACCATTTAAAATACAATTAGGACCAAATTTAACTGAAGGTAGAGGCGCCGGCATGATACCTGAAGTTGGAATGAATGCCGCAATAGAAAACATCGAAGAAATAAGAGAATTACTTTCCAAAAATACGAAAATGGTATTCGTAACTGCTGGTATGGGAGGTGGTACTGGTACAGGTGCAGCTCCTGTGATTGCACAAGTTGCCAAAGACTTAGGGATTTTAACAGTCGGAATTGTAACTGTTCCTTTTAGCTTTGAGGGACGTAAAAGAAGACAGCAAGCTGAAGAAGGCTTAGAAAAAATGCGACAAAACGTAGATACACTATTAATTATCAACAATGAACGTTTACGTGAATTTGGTAAAAATATGTCTTTATCTGATGCTTTTGGTCATGCAGACAATATACTAACTATCGCAGCTAAAGGTATCGCTGAAGTAATATCTGTAACTGGTTCTATAAATGTGGACTTTAATGATGTAAATACAGTCTTGAGAAATAGTGGAAGAGCAATTATGGGTAGTGGTATTGCTGAAGGCGACAATAGATCAATAATCGCTGTTAAATCTGCTTTAACATCTCCTCTTCTAAATGATAATGATATAAACGGTGCTCGCTACGTATTGTTAAATATAACTTACGGAAACGCAGAAGTTATGATGGATGAAATTACAGATATTACAGATTACATTCAAGATGCTGCCGGTGCAACAGCAGATATCATATGGGGGCACGGATTTGATGCTTCACTTGGAGATAAAATTAGTATCACTTTAATTGCAACTGGCTTTTCTCCTTGTCAAATAACAGACTACGAAAAAGCTTCTGAAAGAGTTCTGATTTCCATGGATGATGATACTCGAAAAGAAATTACTGCTCCTCTTCAAACCCCTGTTCAACAAGTACAAACTGTTACAGAACAATTAAAACAAACACCATTTTTAAAATCTGAAGAAACATCAAACGAAAAAATAGATAACTATCAAAATTCTACTGAAGTTAAAGAAGAAATAAAAATGTTTAATTTATTCGAACAACCAAAATTGGAGGAAAAAGAAAAAGAAGAAAATAAAAATAGCGCTGATAATGTTCAAAAATATTCATGGGATATCGTAGAAATTAAATCTAGTGAAGAAGAAAATGAAAAAATATCTGAAAATAATATTACTAAAACAGAAAGTAGTTCATCATTATCCGATGACAAAATTATTATTAGACATGAATTGAAAATAGAAACTAACAATACAGCTTCTGTTGATAATTCTCCCAAAAAAGAAGTTCTTTCTCCAGAAGAAATGAATAGAAAAACTAACGAAAGAATGTCTAGAATTCAAGATTTGACTACGAAATTGAAAAAAGCAGAGGGTATTACTGAATTTGAAAAAGAACCTGCTTATGTTCGTCGAAACATTAATTTGAACCACGAAACACCAAGCACAGAAACACCTTACTCTAAATTTGGATTATCTGGAAATGCAGATGGTTCAGCAACTTTAAGAGGAAATAATTTTTTACACGATAACGTTGACTAATGAGCTTCACCGAAACAATTAATTCAGCAATAAAAACAGCAATGTTGGCGAAAGACAAAGAACGTCTTGCGGCATTGCGCGATATTAAATCTAAATTGTTATTAGAGGCAACTTCTGGTGGCAATGGCGAAGTTTCGGAAGAGGCAGCTATGAAAATCTGTATGAAGCTCCACAAACAACGTATGGAAACATACGAATTGTACATTGCTCAAAACAGAGAAGACCTTGCTGCTGACGAGTTATTTCAAGCGAAAGTTATTGAAGAATACTTACCTAAAATGCTTTCAGAAGACGAAGTTAGAGCAGAAGTAATCGCTGCAATAGCTCAATCTGGCGCAAGCGGACCTCAAGAAATGGGTAAAGTGATGGGTGTTCTTTCTGGAAAACTAGCAGGTAAAGCCGACGGAAAATTAATCGCTGCACTTGTAAAAGAAGAGTTATCGAAATAAAAAGAAACAACAAACAAACTAACAAAATTAACGCATTCGAGAGGATGCGTTTTTTTTTAACAACATTCTCTATTTTCAAATCAAACTTATTCCTTTTCAAATCGTTATTTTTGTTATTATGTCAACAAAAAAAGGAATTGCTATACTGGGATCCACAGGTTCGATTGGAACTCAAGCTTTAGAAGTAATTGAAGCCTATCCAGCATATTTTGATTTACAAGTAATTACAGCTGGAAAAAACGCAGAGCTACTCATTCAACAAGCTAAAAAACACAAACCAAATACAGTAGTTATTGGAGATGTATCTTCTTACAAAAAAGTGAAAGAAGCACTTTGGGAGGACGATATTCATGTATATTGTGGAGAAGACGCTTTATGCCAAGTGGTTGAATCGTCAGTGGTTCACACCGTTTTAACTGCCCTAGTAGGTTATGCGGGTTTGAAACCTACAATTCATGCAATCGAAGCCGGAAAAACCATAGCGCTAGCTAACAAAGAAACATTAGTTGTTGCTGGTGAATACATTACGAAACTAGCCCGTGAAAAAGGAGTGAATATTTACCCTGTAGATTCAGAACATTCAGCAATTTTTCAATGCTTAGTGGGAGAATTTCACAATCCGATTGAAAAAATATATCTTACCGCTTCTGGTGGCCCTTTCCGAGGGTTTTCACAAGAACAATTACAACAAGTGACTTTAGCTCAGGCTTTAAAACATCCCAATTGGTCGATGGGTGCAAAAATCACAATTGACTCCGCGACATTGATGAATAAAGGTTTAGAAGTGATTGAAGCGAAATGGCTTTTTTATTTAAAACCCGAACAAATTGACGTCATCGTTCATCCGCAATCGATTGTTCATTCCTTGGTTCAATTTGAAGATGGAAGTATGAAAGCACAAATGGGTCTGCCAGATATGAAACTACCCATTCAGTTTGCGTTGACTTATCCAAACCGATTCAAAACAGATTTTCCACGTTTTAATTTCATGAATTATCCGAATTTAACCTTTGAGGCACCTGATAGAACAATTTTCAAAAATCTTGACCTTGCTTATAAAGTTATGGATATGCAAGGAACTGCGGCATGTTCTTTGAATGCAGCAAACGAAATTGCAGTTGCAGCTTTTTTAGAGGAGAAAATTAGCTTTTTAGAAATCGCACAATTAAACGAATCTGTTGTAAATTGTTCAATGAATAAATTAAATCCAGTTTATGAAGATTTCGTTGCTGCAGACGCCTTAGCAAGACAAAACGCGTTAGAGTTAATAAAATAAACTATTTTTGATTGTCCTAATTTTAAGATAAAACCATGAAAACTACCTTATTTGCACTTGCTATTTTACTAGCTTCTTGTTCGGTTCAAAAAGCAACTATTTCAATGAGCACTTTCTATCCTTACTGTGGAGGTGCAAAACCAACACCAGAAATGGCTGCAGGAAGAAAAGAGCCTTGTTCAAAATTAAAAGTTGCAATAGTAAAAGAAGGGGAAACTACAATTTATAAATGGTTAAACCTTGACGAAAATGGAATTTGGATTGGAGATTTAGCACCTGGAAATTATTCTATTTTTCAAGAAGATAAATTCCTAAGCACCGAAGAATTAATAAAAAAACACAATTTAATAAATTCAGATTTATATCTTTTTAATGGTATCACTTGCCTCGAAAAATGGAAAAAAGAACCTGACTTTCAAATTGTTTTTGATAAAAGCTGGTCAAATCTATCTGAATTTATTTTTAAATCTAAATGCCAAGTTGGTTTAAGACCCTGTCTAGAATACATTGGACCAAAAGTGAATTGATTTTTTTGAAAAACAGCGTTTATCAAAATATATTATTGAATAAAAACTACCGCAATAAATTCACAAAACCTTCCACCAATTTCCACTCATACGGCGAATCACAGCCTTTATATTTGAAGGTGTAAATGTACGTGTCGTCTTGACAAGGTTTTCCGCGATACGTTCCATCCCAACCATAATTTAAGTCTTCAGAAAAGAAAATGCGTTCTCCCCATTTGTCATAAATCGTTAATTCAAGGGCTTCAATTTCAAATGAAGAAACTAGCTTAAAAATATCATTAACCACATTATCGTCTGGAACAAAAGTGTTTGGAATATAAAAAACAAAAGGTTCCACAAACACAGTTCTACGCGTGCTATCTCGACAGCCGAATTGATTCTCCACCACTTGCATTGGATAATCTGACCCAGCTGTGGTATAATTGTGAAAAAAGTTCGGATTCGTTGAGCTAAATTGATTGCGGTCAAAAAAGTAGAAATACGAATTCGCTCCCATCGAATGGTCAATAAATTCAACGGTTGAATTACATATATCCACTTCGTTTGGAGTTACTATAAACCCAGCAGTTGGTTTTGGGTGAACTGTAACTAAATCTTGCTTCATTAAAAACAAAGTATCCACACAACCCGCTAATGTTGTCATTGATAAGCTAACACTGTAATTTCCAACACTTGTATAACTGTGATTTGGATTGAACTCAGTTGAAGTATAACCATCACCAAAATCCCAGAAATAACTTGCCGGAGCATCTGTTTGGCTGAGGTTTACAAATTGCGCATTAGATGGTGCACATTGAAGTGTATTCACAAAAAGAAAATCAATTTGTGGAACTCCATACACAAAAACATTTGAGGTAACTGACAAAGTACAAACATCAAAAACTCCAGTTAAGGTAACCGAATGAAGTCCTGATGTAAGGTACTGAACCCCTAAAACCTCCAATTGATTTGAAGTTGAAGGATTTGCGTTTGAACCAAAATCCCATGAATAAACTGAAGTTGAAGGGCCAGAAACTGTTGCATCAAAATCATAACCTCCATCTGAAATACAAAGAGAATCGCTATGAACGAAAGATATAACTAAAGGTTCGTAAATTTGTATTTGTACATTTGAAGTGTCACTACATCCAACGGAAGAACTTGCAATTAATTTGATAGTGTAATTTCCTGGGTTTGTATAGGTATAAGTTGGTTCAAAGTCGGTACTAACATCTTGTCCTGATTCTTGAACTCCAAAATCCCAAGCGTAATTGTATGCGTTAATCGAATTATTTTCAAACGCAACGGTGTAACCTAAACATTGAACACTAGGAGGAACTCCAATTGCACTGATTGGCAAATCAAATATATATATTGAGTCCGAATAGCTAGTTATACAATCACCATCATCGCCATTTAAAGTGATAACGTGAAAACCTGCTGTTGAAAAAGTGACATCGGGAACCGTAAGATTGGTAGAAGTTTGAACAGAAGCATCTGCGTCTAAAACCCACGAAAAATTGGCGGCAGGATTACTTGTTTGAGCGATAAAATCGAATGAATTTCCTAAAATACACAACGAATCTTGTGTAGTCCACGAAATCGAAAATGGATTGTTTACTGTAACAGTCATATAAGCTGTGTCCGTACAAGCCCAGCCTTCATTTACAATAAGTCGTGCGGTGTAAGTTCCAGGTGATGGATAGGTGAAAGAAGGTGCAAAAACAGAACTAACATCTGTTGTTTGGCTTGGAACACCAAAATCCCAACTATAATTTGAACCTCCATAAGAATTATTTACAAAATCTACGGTTAATCCTTGGCAATAAGATACAAAAGTTGGTAGCTGTTCTTGTGTTGGTAAAATTGCTTGCATCACTATGTTACAGTCAAAAACTCTAAATAAAAAATCACGAACAGTCTCCCCTACAAGAACTCCATTCCTAAATTCCTGAACTCGGATTCCAACTACAAAAAGTCCAATCATATTTGGATTAACTGTCAAAACACCTGTTGAAGAATTTATAACAGTTGAAGAATTTGGACCTAAAGGTTGTGTTGCATTAAAAGGACCCGACCATTGTACAGGAAAATAAGGTGGAGCTGGAGTTTGAGGAGGTAAAGGTGTTGTTGAACTTGCACCAGAATAAGGAGTAACTAATGAATAAACCAATTGGTCGCCATCAGGGTCTGTCGCCACATGATTAAAAACCAATTGATCATTATTACAAAGTAGTATAGGAGGATAATTTGTAAATCGAGGACTACCATTGTTTGTGAATCCTGTTTCAGAACCTGGAACGTGCGTAGTAAGCGTTAATCCTGTATCATCTGGATTTACAAGATTGGTGACATTTGGTCCTCGGCAACATCTTTGGTAAGAAACATCATACCCCCCTGGAGTTGGCGGTAAAGTTACGACAGTCGTATAAATTGCACGTTGTACACACATATTTCCGGGAGGCGAAGCACATGGATTATTAAATTGAACTGGCAAAACAACGCTTCCAGGAAACGGAACATCTATATTTTGAAATAACTGTCCATTAGCGCGATAAATAGCAAGGGCTAGGGGATTGTCATAATCAGCACCTGTAGAATTGCAATCTCTGTATAGTGTTATAAAGAATCGATACTGATTATTACCCAAATAATCATAGTATATATCTCCCCCAATAATATGAGAAGCCTTCGATTGAAAACTAAACAAAAACAATAAAAAGATATATAAATATTTAATCATAGGTAATAGACGCAAAGATAGTTCAAATGTTGTTTTATGCGATTTTCACTAAACCTCAAAAATTGAAGTATTGTATCGAAAACTTGTTTGATTAACAATTTTTGAGCCATCAACGGTTTTTCCACTACCTTCAGGTATAAAAGAAAGTTTTACTCCAAATTTTAGCTGTGAAACTTCACCGTAATAATCCATTCTGGTTGGATGTTGTGGTGAACAAATATTATAAATCGAATTGATTTTTTTATATTGAATGACAATCAAAAATGCTTGAATGACATCTGTTAACTGAATCAAATTAATTGGCGCTAAACCATTTGGAATGTCTTGTTTATTCAAGAAGTATTTCACAGGATGACGATTTTCACCAATTAAACCTGCCAATCGAAGAATGGTCAAGCGTTCTTTATAGTTGTTTAGTAGTAAAATTTCTGCTTTCGCCACAGAATGATTTTCGTCTAACGCTGAACTTTCATCAACGATTTCATTCACCTCTTTGTAAACTCCTGTTGAACTAGAAAAAACTAAATGTGCTTCTGGTGGGAACAATTTTGCAATCGTTAAAAGAGTTTCTCCATAATCCGTAAATCCACTTGGTGGAATTGAAAAAATAACTAAAGACGTATTTTTGATTTGTTCGGAGCTAAGGTCTAACGAGATTTCTTGTTCGCTAAAATCAATCAAAAATCCATTGATTCCTTTTTGAGATAAAATAGTTATTTTCTCAACATTTCTAGTTCCTCCAAAAACAGTAAATCCAAGTTTAGCTAATTCAACTCCCAAAGGCTGACCTAACCAACCACATCCAACTATGACTCCGTTTTTTTTCATCTATCTGCTCAAACGGATAAAAATGAAAAGAGTTTTGAAATTGTATTAAATCATTTATTTCTATTCACTTTCTATCTTGGTCAGGCTGAAGAAAAAAACTAAATTTGTCGTATGATTTTATATAGTGTAACGGTAAGCATTGAACCAACAGTGGCAGAAGATTGGTTGGATTGGATGCGAAAAGTACATATTCCTGATGTGATGGCTACACAATGTTTTTCTGAAAGTAGAATTTCAAAAATTTTGGTTGAAGATGAAAACGGAATTTCTTATTCAGTTATGTACGTTTGTCCTTCCCAAGAATTAATGGATGAATACAACAGTAAACATGCTCCACGCTTACAAAAAGATCACTCACAGCGTTACGATGGTCGTTTCGCAGCTTTCAGAACTTTATTGAACGTCATTGAAGAATTCAAATAAAACGAATAACACCAAAAGCGACTTTGTTCGTCCCAAAAAACACCTCGGTCAGCATTTTTTAAAAGATAAATCTACTTGTCAGAAAATCGCTGATCAACTTACGAATCACCGTGGATGTATGAACGTACTGGAAATAGGTCCGGGAATGGGAGCACTTTCTGAATACTTAATTGCAAAGGAAGGTTTGAATTTGAAATTCCTAGATGTCGATCAAGAATCCATCGATTATTTGAAGGTAAAATATCCTGAACACGCTGAAAATATTCTTTGCGGTGATTTTTTAAGAATCAAAATGGAACCAATTATGGGAAGTGAACCGTTTTGTGTGGTTGGTAATTTCCCTTACAATATTTCTTCACAGATTCTTTTTAAATGTTTGGAATATCGAAACCAAATCCCAGAAATTATGGGAATGTTTCAAAAAGAAGTGGCGGTGCGCTTGGCTGAAAAACCGGGTTCAAAAGAATATGGAATTTTGAGTGTTTTTCTTCAAGCTTTCTACGATATACATTATTGCTTCACCGTTGATGAACACGTTTTTATCCCGCCACCAAAAGTAAAATCGGGTGTGATTCGTTGCACAAGAAACGAACGCGACAGTTTAGGATGCGACGAAAAATTGTTTTTTCAAGTGGTAAAAATGGCCTTCAATCAACGTCGAAAAACCTTAACCAATTCCATCAAGCAATTATTACATTCAAACAAACTTCCTGAAAAATTCATGACTGAGCGACCAGAACAGTTATCAGTTGATGATTTTATTGAATTGACGAATATTGTTGCGGGGTTTGCTCCTAATTAGAATGTGCTAATTTGCTAATTCGCCAATTAACTAATTAAAAAATTAGCAAATTGAATAATTAGCACATTATCTCTAACTTTGCAGAAAAATCATTCATTATGTCACAAATAACCGACTTTTCGCAATTGGATCTAAAGAAACAATATACTTATGCCGATTATTTAACATGGACATTCGATGATCGTCTTGAACTAATCAAAGGATGGATTTACAAAATGAGTCCTGCTCCAAAAAGAAAATATCAAGAGGTATCGTTGAATATGACTTTATTATTGGCAACATATTTCAAAAAATGTGGCTGTAAAATTTATGAAGCGCCCTTCGATGTGCGACTTAAGAAAAATAAAGGAAGTGATAGCGAAGTAAACACAGTGGTACAACCCGACATTTCTGTTTTTTGTGACTTAAGCAAATTGGATGATCGCGGAGCAATCGACGCCCCAGATTTAGTGGTTGAAATTACGTCCGACAGCACGATGAAAAAGGATTACAACGAAAAGTTTAATCTGTACGAAGAAAACGGTGTGCAAGAATATTGGATTGTCAATCCTGACTCGAAAAGTATGGAAATTTTCACAAAAGTGGAGGAGAAATTCGAATCAGTTGGTGTTTTTAATGTCAATGATGGCGCAACGGAAGTAAGTTCTGTACTTTTTCCTGATTTGCAAGTTGATATTTTGAGTGTTTTTAAGGATTAATTTTAATGTGCGATTTCGCAAATCCGCAGATTCGCAATTCCGCGATTTCGCTCATTAGCACATTAATAAATTAAAAACCCAATCTCATCAAGGCGTAAACATACTTCCCCCCTCTTTTTTGCGCATTTCGCGACCTTTGCTAAACATTTTCTGAACGGCTATTTGACCATTGGGAGTATAAATCGTGAACAATCCATCTTTCAGTCCATCTTTGTAACTGATTTCATGCATCACTTCTCCTCTGCGACCAAGTTGTTTGAAAGTGCCGTGCAATTTTCCGTTTTTGTATTCCGAAATGATTGTTGGAACAACTCCACCAGGATAATAATCGTACCATGTTCCCTGTTTCACTCCATTTTTATATAGTCCTTTAGCTTTGATTTGAAAGTCAATTTGAGAGTAGGCTTCATATTTACCATGAGGTTCACTCACAGTTTCTTTCATTCCCATCACTGCAACTCCGTTTGAATAATTTTTACGCGTACGAATTTTGTAGTGATTTATTTCCTTCAAACGACCATTATTATAGTAGTCGCGCCATTCTTTAACCTGCAAATTCTTTTTGTAGTGACCTTCCAAAACCAAAGTTCCATCAGGTGTATATGAAAACCATTCTCCATTTAACATTCCTTTTTTGAAGGTCGATTTATTCTTTAATTTTCCATTTTCCCAAAAGTTTTGCCATTCACCTGTTTCTTTTCCTTCGTGGTAACTTCCTGACATTAAAAGCGTTCCTGTTTCATACCACGTTTGCCACAATCCTTCTTTTTGGTCATTTACAAAATCTCCTTTTTTAAATTCTTTGCCATTTTCATACAAATAACGCCATGTTCCAGTCTTTTTCCCTTTGTCATAATAAGCTGTGTAAGAAAGGCCTCCATCAGGATAATAATATTCCCATTTCCCGTCTTGTTTATCTTCTGTAAAAGAACCAGTCATTTCAACATTTCCGTTTTCGGTATTCCAAGTCCATTTACCAGTTTTTTTGCCTAAACTATAAGTTCCTTCCGTATCGATTTTTCCTTCCGAATAGTAAACCACATAACTTCCATGTAACGAATCGTTTATGAAATTTTCCTTTTTTTCTAGAGTTCCATCAAGAAAATAATATTCCCAAGTACCATTTTTCTTTCCATTAACAAATTCTCCAGCGATTGAAAGTACACCGTTCGCCGTTCGTTCCTCAAAAATTCCGGTCTTTAAACCATCTTTGAACGTATAAAGTTCCCTAACAACTCCATTGGTGTAAAATGATTTTATAAAGCCATTTCCGCCATTAATGGTTTGGGTATGTAAAGAATCTTCCTCCCAAAATGTACGAAGATAAACTGTGTCATTGATAACTTCTTCTGTTTTCCATGCACGTCCATCAGTGTAAAAATATTCCCATTTTCCATCAGGACTACCTAAAATGTAATTTCCAGAAACGATTAACTTACCATCTTCATTGTATTCTTTAAAAGTAGAATCGGGAACGTTGTAGGTGAAAAAACTGACCGTTTTAATTTTTTTTGATGGGAAATAGACAATTTGTTTTCCGTGAATGCGATTGCGGTAATACATCCGATCTTCTTCCAGGATTCCGTCGTAAGAATAAAATTGCCAAAGTCCATGTTTTTCTGTTTTATTCAAAACAACTTTTTCTTCATTGACATAATAAGAACCAATGGCTTGTAAATGTTTTTTCTGATTATCCCAATAAATTCTTGCTTTCGGTGATAGATTTTCTTTTAATATTTTTTGATATTGCCCAAATACGTTACTAAAGCAAAGACATATGAATAAAATCGAAATGAGTGGTTTAAAATACATAGATTAAATAAGAATTAATAACAAGATTCAATTGTAAGGGTTACATTTTAATAAAATTTTGAAGAATAAGGAAGACTCCAAACAAACTAAAAATAACACCTATCAATCTATTTAGTGCATTAAGAAGATTTGGTGTGACAAGTGGACGTAATTTCTTTGCCGCTATTATTTTTAATAAATCAATACTAAAAAAAGTAATTATTACAATTCCAACAAAAATAAACTCCCAAGGAAAATTAGAGTGAGTTGGAGTAAGTTGAGCAGCTAATGAAAGCACACTCATCCAATAGAATATTACGAGTGGATTTGCTAGATTGAGTAAAAATCCTTTTAAACCCAATAAAAAATAATCTTTCGTTTGAGAATTAGTTGCAGCAATGGAAGCTGTTAATTCCAGAACTTCAGGATTTTCTAAGTTTTTTAAATTAGATTGTTTTTTGAATAAGTTATAAACACCATAACCTATAAAAATAGTTCCACCAATAAAACCAAAAATAATTTTGTTGTCGCCAGTTCCTAAACTTTTAATTTGATCTACAAAAATAGATGCAAAAATAACATATAAAATATCACTTATTAACACACCAAAATCTATAGCAAGAGCTGATTTGATACCCTTTGTAATACTTGTTTCAAGTAATATAAAAAAAACGGGGCCAATCATTACACTTAACAAAAAACCAATACCAAATGCTTGAAGTAAAAACTGCATAAAACAAATTTACATTTAAAACTAGGGTATTTAAC
Source organism: Chitinophaga pinensis (assembly GCA_945863605.1). Classification (GTDB taxonomy): domain Bacteria; phylum Bacteroidota; class Bacteroidia; order Flavobacteriales_D; family Crocinitomicaceae; genus UBA952. The sequence continues at coordinate 64,224 of CAMAZP010000011.1, read as the reverse complement.
AAACAAATTGTTGATTGTTCCCCAATCAATTGTGAATAATTCAAGTAATCTCATTAACTTTGTTTCCATAATTAATATTTTTATGAGAACTGGTCTTGCGAATCAAAAATTGGATGCTATTATTTCTAAGGTTGAACAACATGGTGTAGAGGCACCGAGTTTAGTTCAAGATTTAAAAGATTTACGCGAATCCGCATTATTAGAACAAGATGCATTAGTTGTTAAGGTTTTGCGCTTAACATATGAATTTTTGGAGGAAAATAATGCTTTTGATGTAGAAGCTCAATACGAAGAAGACGAGGAGGGTAATGAATATCCTATAGAAATTGATGACAAAGAAAATCTTCTGTATTTACTGAACCTTCTTAAAAATGCTGAACACAAAATCAACCGTGAAGAAATTAAAGATTATAGAACTTCTCTTAAAATGCAGCTTTATTAATGAAAATTGATTTACACAATTTATGTTGTAAAATCGAATTTTTAATTTTTTAATCTATTTTCAATTTATTCATTAAAGAATCCAAATTAGTGAAGTATACTATATCCAAGATATAATATCAACTATTGACTGCAAACAATTTAAAAACTGAATTAAAAGCTATTCATTTCTACCAAAGTAGAAGAGCAGTAAATTTGCTCCAAATTACTGTTTTATAATAATTAAATACACGAATGTCGATAATTGCTTGTGATTTAATGTTGAATAAGATTTGTATCAATTTCAACATGTTTATGCTTAAAGAAAATCGCAAATAAGACAGTAATAATCAATGCATAGATTGAAAAAGAAATCCAAATGTGGTACCAATCATTTAACCCATTTTCAAATGTAAAATAATTTTTAATTAAAAATCCACTAGAATAACTACCTAGAATTGCACCAAAACCATTTGTCATCATCATAAAAAGGCCTTGAGCACTTGATCTAATAGAAGAATCAGTAGTTGTTTCCACAAAAATGGAGCCTGAAACATTGAAAAAGTCAAATGCCATTCCATATACAATACATGAAAGAATTATCATCCATAATCCATCAGCAGGATTGCCGTATGCTAATAAGCCAAAACGCAAAACCCAAGCAAACATACTAATTAACATAACTTTTTTTATCCCGAACTTTCTTAAAAAAAATGGTATTGCTAAAATAAATACTGTTTCCGATATTTGTGATATTGACATTATAATAGTTGAATGCTCAACAACCCATAAATTTGCGTATTCAGGTACATTTTTAAATTCTGAAATATATAAATCACCATACATATTTGTTAATTGCAAAGCGGCACCTAAAAACATAGAAAAAATAAAAAACATAGCCATTTTTGAGCTTGTAAAAAGCTTAAATGCATTTAAACCAAATAAATCAATTAGATTATTATTCGACTTCACATCTTTATTAGGAATACATTTAGGTATGAATAAGAAAGCAAAAACAGCTAAAAAAATAGCTGCGCCACCTGCAATATAAAATTGTCCAGCTAAGGCTTTATTTCCCGAGAGATTAGTTACCCACATTGCAATAATAAAACCGATTGTACCCCATACTCGTATTGGAGGAAAGTGTTTAATGACATTAAAACCATTACTTTTTAAAACACTATATCCTACTGAATTTGAAAGAGCAATTGTCGGCATATAAAAAATCATTGCAAGTAAAATCCACCAAAAAAAGGAATCAGGATTTTCAACTTCAGGTAAGTAAAACAAAACTAATCCACCAAGTAAGTGTAAAATACCATATAGTTTTTCTGCGTTAATCCATCGATCTGCGATAATGCCCATTAACGTTGGCATAAATAAAGAGGATAAACCAAGTGTACTAAAAATTGCACCGAATTTTACAGCATCCCATTGTTTAGTTTCAAACCAATAATTAGCTATCGTGATTAACCAAGCTCCCCAAACAAAAAATTGGAAAAAACTCATTATAATTAATCGAGATTTTATTTTTGAGTTAGCCTCTTTTGTTAATTTCATCGCGTAGTCTTGAGGCTAATTCGTAATCTTCATTTTCTATCGCTTCTGATAATTGTGAATTTAATTCGTCTAAAGAAATATCATCTACTTCACTAATTTCTTCATTATACTCATCATCGTCATTATCAAAATTTATATCTTCAGATCCACCAACTTCATCTAAAATTGTTGACAAGGTGAATATTGGAGCATTAAATCGCACGCCAACAGCAATAGCATCAGAAGTACGAGAATCTATTTCTGTTATTGTATTTTCTTTTTCACAAATGATTTTAGAATAAAAAACCCCTTCGTGGAATTTATAAATGAGAATTTCACAAACATTTACACCATAAGACTTACAAAATGTTTTGATTAAATCATGAGTCAATGGTCGGTTTGGAATCATTTTTTCTAATTCTACAGCTATGGCCTGTGCTTCAAATCCACCAATTACAATTGGTAATTTTCTTTTGCCTGCAGATTCAACTAATGTTAAAACATATGAGCCAGACTGAGTCTGACTATAAGCAATACCTGTAATTTCTAATTTAACTTTTTGCATGTAATTCTTTTGAACCCTTAGTGTTGAGCTGCTTTGAATTTTCTTATTGCCTCATTTAACCTAGGCACTACTTCAAATGCATCACCAACAATTCCATAATCTGCTGCTTTAAAGAAAGGTGCTTCTGCGTCTGTATTAACTACAACAATTACTTTAGAGCCATTTACTCCAGCTAAATGCTGAATTGCTCCTGAAATCCCAACTGCAATATATAAATTTGGACGAATGGCAACCCCTGTTTGACCAACATGTTCATGGTGAGGTCTCCAACCTATATCTGCAACTGGACGAGAACAAGCAGTCGCAGCTCCTAATAATTTTGCTAAATCTTCAATCATTCCCCAATTTTCAGGACCTTTCAATCCTCTTCCTGCTGAAACAACTAATTCTGCTTCTGGTAATGGAATCTCTCCCTCTGGTTTTTTAGTTGAAATTACTTTTATTGCTGCAGTTAATCCTTCTCCAGAGGTTTCTTCAACGTTACACACTTCTTTAGAAACTTCAGGCTGAATACTATTTGGCAATAATGAAATGATTCTGATGGCAGAGTTAACTTTTACTGAACCCATAGCTTTTCCTGAGAAAACATTAACCTTTATAGTTCCGTCTGTATCAGGTATAGAAATAGCTCCCGCAACTAAACCTGCTTTTAATCTTACTGATAATCTTGGTGCTACAGCTTTTCCAATTAAATCATGAGAAAAAACAACAGTATTTGCTCCAACGGATTGTGCAACTGAAGCAATCAAACGTGTCAATTGCTGTGCATCTTCTCCATCAACTTCTCTGTCAACGATCACTTTTGATGCACCATATTCTCCAAGTGATGAAAGTAAATCTATGCTAGCATTACCATTAGTGACAACTGTAACAATAGCGCCCAATTTTTTTCCATAAGTTACAGTTTCCAAAGCTGATTTTGAAAGACCGTTTTTTGAGTTTACATAAACTAAAATCATAAAAATCTTTTTAAAACTATTAAATTACTTTTGCTTCATTGTGTAACAATTCTACCAATTCATCCATGTTTTCAGGATTTATTAATTTAACTGTTGATTTAGCTTCCGGCATAGTGTAGGATAAGAAGCTTGTTAATTCTTCAATTGGAAATGGTGCAATTACAGAAAGTGGTTTTGTTCTTGCTGCCATAATTCCACGCATATTTGGAATTCTTTGTTCTGCCATTCCTTTAGCAGCCGAAACAACTGCTGGTGTTGCAACCTCAACAATTTGTACTCCACCAACAATTTCTCTTTCTAACAGAAGATTTACACCATTTAAGTCTAATTTTGATGCTAATGAAACAAATGGTAAATCTAATGCTTCAGCAATCATACCACCAACTTGTGAGCCATTATAGTTAATTGTTTCTTTACCTGTCAATATCAAGTCAAAATCTTTAGATTTTGCATATTCAGCAATTTGCATAGCGGTATAGTAGGCATCTTTTGGGTCTGCATCAATTCTAACTGCTTCGTCAGCACCAATTGCAAGTGCTTTTCTTATTACAGCCTCATCTGCTGCTGCACCAACGGTAACAATTGTTACCTGTCCACCACTTGTTTCTTTGATTTCCAAAGCGCGAACAAGTGCATACCACTCATCATAAGGGTTAACAATATATTGGACTCCATTTTCATCAAACTTAGTGTTTCCGTCAATGAAAGCAACTTTAGAAGTTGTGTCTGGTGACTTACTAATACAAACCAAAATTTTCATTCTCTTTCGTTTTTTTTTGTAGTACAAATTTAAGGAAATATATGTTTCACTCTAAAATATAGTTTCTTAATTAAGAAAAAATGAATATAAAAATTGTTCAAAAAAAACAGCTAAACTCCATTTTCTTTTTGTTTGTAGTAGTTGTAAAGTTCAACTTGGGCATGAAAAGTTGGGATATCTGTACGTCTGTACTGATTTTTGAAATCGGCAGTAATTAATCTAGCTTTTACACTTCCACTCCACTGATAATTGAAAATCAAATCTAATTCTTTTTGAATAGTTAAACATTCAACTAAGACACCTACTTCAATTCTTTTATCTAGATTACGTTCCATGAAATCTGCACTTGTTATAAAGTATTCAGGTTTACCAGAATTTTCAAATTTCATAAATCGTGCATGTTCTAAGTAACGATCAACTATACTAATGACTTTGATTTTTTCACTTAATCCTTTTTTACCCGGAATCAAACAACAAATTCCTCTGATAATCATATCTACTTTAACACCAGCTTGACTCGCTTGATAAAATTTATTTATTATTGTTTGGTCTGTCAAATTATTAAGTTTGATTTTAATACCCGATTTTTTACCTTTTTTAACTGCTAATATCTCCCTGTCAATCAAGGCGATAAGTCTTCTTTTCGCATTAAAAGGTGATACCAATAATTTACGGAATGTTATTGGCTCGATGTGACTTTCTAATAATCTAAATACTTTACTTACTTCGTTTGAGACTTCTGTACGCGATGTTAAATAGGCAAAATCACTGTAAATTCTAGCAGATTTTTCATTAAAATTTCCGGTTCCTATATAAGTAATATATTGCTCTTTTGCATCTTTTATTCGTTTGATTTGAAGGAGCTTAGAGTGTACTTTTAAATTTGGAAAACCATAAATTACTTTTGCACCAAATTCTTTCAATCGATCACTCCAATACAAATTATTTTCCTCATCGAAGCGCGCTTGTAATTCAAAAATAACGGTCACTTGTTTTCCATTGAAAACAGCTGCCATTAAAGCATTCATAATCTCTGATTTACTAGCTACTCTGTATATGTTTATTTTTATTTCTCTTACTTTGGGGTCTATTGCAGCTTCTCTTAGTAAATCTACAATATAACTAAATCTTTGATAAGGAAAATGTAAAAGTACATCTTCCTTCAATATCGTTTCAATTATCCCTTTACCCATTTCGAATTGTGGAACTTTACAGGGTAATTGTACAGGATAAACAAATTCTGGTCTACCAAAATCTGGAAAAGAAATAAAGTCCTTAAAATTATGGTAACGACCTCCAGGAATTGTATTGATGCCAGATTTTAGATTTAGAGCTTGTAACAAATATGCCAATAAATCATCTGGCATTTTTTCATCGTAAACGAAACGCACCGGAATTCCTTTTTTGCGTTGTTTCAAGCTTTTTTCTATTTTCTCAATAAATGAAAGTGTTAAATCGTCGTCTAAATCGAGCTCAGCATCTCTGGTAAACTTGAAAGTGTATGCATCAATTTCAATTGGCTCAAAAATTGAAAATATCTCTTTTAAGTACAAACGAATAATGTCATCAATAAGAATAATTCGAATATCATCCCCTTTCTTAAGTTGATAAAATCGAGAGAAATCTGTCGGAATCTGTATCAATGCGTAGCGAACTTTATTTTTTTTCTCAACGATTCTAACAGCTAAATAAATTGCATAATCACGTAATTTTGGAAACGTATTTTTCTTATCCAAAATAATTGGAAAAATAACATGTTTTAATTGTTCATGGAAATACACACTTAACTCTTTTTTATGTGCTATTGTGATTCTTTTTTCGTCGGTGTGATGAATTCTTTCTTTTACCAAAACACGTAAAATACGTCTGTATGCAAGTTCGAATTTTTGTTGTTGTTCGATTACTACGTCTCGAATTTCTTGATAAAGTTCAGCAGATGTGCCGTCGAAACCATCAACTTTTTGTTTTTTTAAAGCTATCATTCGACGGATATTTGCCACACGAACACGATAAAACTCATCCATGTTATTGGAGTAAATTCCTAAGAATCGCATGCGTTCAACTACTGGCACTTGATCATCTAAAGCTTCTTGCAATACTCGGTCATTGAAAGAAAGCCAACTTAATTCTCTATTAATTATTTCCATCTTCGCAAAGATGCCAAAAAGTAGATTAAAAATTTAGAAAAAGCTTAATAAATTTTAAGAAATAGATTGTGTTCATAACATTAAAACAGGAAAAATAGAACCAATAAAATCAAAAAATTAAAGACATAAAAAAATTCAATTTAAATCTAAAAAGAAATATTACTTGAGTCAAAATCTAATTGATAAATAAAAGCGAATCTAATTCGGCCTTGAATTTCTAGGTTTTAGCTACTGCACTGAAACTGTTAATTTTTAAAATTTCTGTAAGAACATTTTCAAAAAATTTCAGTTTCAGAAAGGAGTTAAAATTGTTCGCTACGAGTTGTAACTATTTATAACAATAATTTGCGAACAAATAGAAATTCAAAGCCTTGATTTTTGATTCTTTTGATCAAGCAAAAGAATGGCAAATAAATTATTCAAATTCAATCAGCACAGCTCCTTTATCTACCACATCTCCTTCTGCAATGCAGATTTTGCTTACCGTTCCGATTCCTTCAGCTTTAAGAATGTTTTCCATTTTCATTGCTTCGAGTGAAAGAACGTTATCTCCAATTTGAATTTCATCTCCTTCTCTAACGAAAATTTTTAATACTCTTCCTGGCATTGGAGCAGATAATTCTTTAAGTTTTTTGATTTTAGGAACGTCTAATCCTAAAGAAGCTATCAATTCGTCTAATTCGCCTCGTTTCTTAACCTGAAAAACACGGTGATTGATTTTAATAGTCATTTGATTATTTTCAGTATCATCTTTTACGATTTCACCATGAAATTTTTTGCCTTTGTGAAGCAACAAAAAATAAGTGTGGTCATACCATTTTACAAAAGCACCATCGCTTGAGTCTACTACCTGACCATCTAATAACCAACGTGAATCTGACTGCATAGGACAAATATAGTTTAAAAATTAAAAAACATTTATCAATAGAAATTTTAATTTACTATAGGTCTCTTTTTAAATCCTCAACAACTTCTCTTACTGAACGTATTTTTGTAACGTGTTCAATTGAAGGGCCAGCACACCAGACAGTTTTATAGGTTGAGCTGAAAGCCGCGTTTTGCAAACTTTTCATTCCACGCATGAAAGTCAATGCTTTAAACCATTTTTTTAAACGTTTATTTTTATTTAATATACGCTCCAACCAATTTTGCTTAGTTCCAATTTGTTTAACATAGGGAGTATTAATTACAGTGCATGGAGTGCCGGATAACTTGGTAGTTTTAACAATGTCTTTAGCACCATATTGCACGCAAGCATCTTTGTATTCTTGAGAAACGGGTGCTTCTTCCGTAGCTATGAAAATACTTCCCATTGAAACACCATCTGCACCTAACTCTAACATTTGTTTAATTCCTTGTCCTGTTCCGATTCCTCCAGCAGAAAGCACTGGGATTTTACACACTTTTTTCAATTCTGGAATTAATTCCTTGTAAGAAATGTTTCCAGCGTGCCCGCCTGCTTCTTTACAAACAGCGATTACAGCATCCGCCCCTAAAGCTTCTACTTTTAAAGCGTATTTTACATCAGTTACATCACAAAAAACTTTAACTCCGTATTTATGTGCTTTTTTTATTGTTTCTTCTGGTGAACCTAATGAAGTGATAAAGAAATCAATTTTTTCTTCGCAACAAACTTGTAGTTGTTCCTTGTATAAAAAGTTTGATTGATTGACAATTAAGTTTATTCCAAATGGTCCTTGTACTTCTGTTTTGATTAAACGTATGGCTTTTCTAAGTTCTTCCGTTGTTCTGTAATTTAGTGCAGGTATAGCTCCTGTAATTCCAGATTTAATACCTTCAATAATCATTTTTTCATTTGAAACTAAAAACATCGGTGCTATGATAACTGGATATTCGATATTCAAAAGGGAACATAGGGCTGCTTTTTCTGACATAGGATTGTATATTTGTCGAAGGTATTAATTTTAGATTTAAAATTAATGTAATCTTTTACTAAAATACAGTTCTAATTTTATGAATTTTCGATTTTCGATCTATTTTTTGTTGTTGAATTTGAGTGTGTTTGCTCAGATGGGCTATTATGTAGAGGACAATTTGAAATATACAAACAATGCAATAAATGATGATTTGTATAAGATTAACAAAGAATTTCAACCTTTTGTTAAACTTGATACTATTGGGTTTTCTGAATTTAGCTTGCCGATTTTAACCTTAAAAATACATTCCGAAAGTAAACATAAAAAATACCCGATTTGGTTAGTTGGAAACATTCATGCACGCGAGGATTACAGCTCTAAAATGTTAATGAAGTTTGCTAATCTATTTTTACTTTCAGTTGTTGGCTTAAACAATACTTATGATAAAGCCTCAAAATATTTGGAATTTTTTGATTTTTATATTTCACCAGTTGTCAATCCTGATGGCTTGAAAATAGCACATGAAGATTGGGTTGGAATCGAAAAATTTAAAGATAGTATCATGAAAATTAAACGAATAGATAGTTTCAGTGCATGGAAAGCAAATGGACTTGGTGTTGACTTAAACAGTAATTTCGATGATGGTAATCACTTGTATAAATGCACAGCTATTTCGCAAGAAGTACCTGCATCTGAGGGATACAAAGGTTGTTTTCCTGCCGAAGCTAAAGAAACTATTGTGCTTCAAAATTTTGTAAATAAACTAAATCCAATTCTGACGCTTTCATTTCATACAAAAGGAAATGTACTTTTCTGGGGAGATTGCGATACATATGATAAATTCAATAATGTGGATAGTTTAATTAGCGGAAAAGTAGCTCAAAAGACAGGATTAAAAATGATGAATTTGTCTTATAATCCAATCAATTATGGTTGCGGTTTGGAAAATTATATTCGAGTAAAATTAGATATGTTAGCAGTTTGTGTTGAACTTTCACCAATGACAAACCGAAGGGAGCAACACCCCGATAATCAGTTCAATAAATTAGTTTGGGCAAATGTTGCTCAACTACCCATAATCTACTTGGAAGAATTACTAAAAACAAAGGAACTTTGGCCAAATCAAATGAAGAATTATTTTTCGGAAATTGACTAAAAAAAATTATTTTATTCTCAAAAAATGAAAAAAATTAATGAAATAACAACATTTGTCTTAAATTTCATTAATACTACTTATTTTCGCACTCATTAATTAAAAAGTATACATTTTTCTATGGTTTTCTCAAGTCTAACTTTTATTTACTTGTTTTTACCTTTAAGTGTACTTTTTCACTCAATCACGAAAAACATCATATTTAGGAATTTAACGTTAACCATCTTTTCGTTGATTTTCTATGCTTGGGGAGAACCCATGTGGATTTTCTTAATGTTGTTTAGTGCTTTTTTTGATTATTTCAATGGTATTTTTATTGAAAAATGGCACGGTAAATTTGGTGCAAAATTCTTTGTGGGACTCTCTATTGCTGGGAATTTAGGTTTACTTATTGCTTACAAATATGGTGGTTTTATTTGGGATAATCTTCAAGCTGTTTTTGGAGATTTGCCCTTCGACCGACCAATGAATTCACTACCAATTGGTATTTCTTTTTATACTTTCCAAACGATATCTTACGCTGTTGACGTTTATCGAGGAGATGTTAAAGCACAAAAAAATCCATTGAACTTCCTTATGTTCGTTAGTTTGTTTCATCAGTTAGTTGCCGGTCCGATTGTAAGGTATCAAACTATTGCTGAACAAATTGAAAACAGAAAATTGAATTGGGCACAAATGAGCGATGGTGTTACTCGCTTTTGCTTGGGATTATTCAAAAAAGTGGTGATTGCAAATGTTGCAGGAGAATTGGTAAACAAATATTTAGAAGTTGGTTTCAACGATTTATCTTCCTACGAAGCTTGGTTTGGAATCACTATGTTTTCTATTCAATTATACTTTGATTTCAGTGGTTATTCGGATATGGCCATTGGTTTAGGAAAGCTATTTGGTTTTGAATACGACGAAAACTTCAGACATCCTTACGCCGCTCAATCTGTAGGAGACTTTTATCGCAGATGGCATATTTCATTAGGTAAATTCTTTAGAGATTACGTTTATATTCCCTTAGGTGGAAATCGCTCTAATCAGTTGCGAAACATTATGATTGTATGGTTGTTGACTGGTTTTTGGCACGGTGCAAGTTGGAATTTTGTGCTTTGGGGTTTCTATTTCGGTTGCTTTATGATAATTGAAAAACTGCTTGATAAAGTATTGAAAAAAACACCTCGTATTCTTCGCCATACATACACTTTAATCTTGATTATTTTTTCTCGCGCAATTTTCTACTTCCTTGATTTTGAAAAGCTAAAAATCTTTGTAGTTAATCTATTTTACTCCAAAAATCCAGTTCGGGAAAGCTTTATGACAGATGCCTTAGAACACGTTTTTTGGTTTATATTGGTGATTATTTTCTGTATTCCGTGGGATGAAGTTTTCAAACCAGAGTCTAAAATAAGAATTAATGCAACAGCTACCTTTAATGTAGTTAAACCAGTTGTAAACATCGCGTTACTGTTTTTAGCAACTATGTTACTAGTCAATTCAACTTATAATCCTTTCTTATACTTTAGATTTTAATGATTAATAAATTAAATACAATTCTATTTCTAATTAGCATCACAATTGCTCCAGTTTTGTATTTCTATTTACCAAAACAAAAAGTATCGCAGGATGAAAAAAGAAAATTAGCTTCCTTTCCAGAACTAACATTTGAAAGTTATGTAAAAGGTAAATGGGCGGATAGTGTTGATAATTTCGTTGATGATAATTTTCCTTTTCGCCAAGAATTTATCAAAATGGCTGTAATTGCCAAAACCTATAAGGGATTTCGTTTGAAAAATAAGGAAGTTCTTTTTGTGCCAAAAAATAATAATAAACTTCAGCAATCTCAACAAGGAGATACCACGCGAGGAAAACTTAATCTTTTAGATGATTTTGATTTAAGCTACAACGGAACTTTGATTATCATCGATGGCTGTGTTTATCCAATGGGTGGAGGAAATGTTTCGATGTCAAAGCATTTTAGTAAAATGGTAAATGAATACGCTGAAGATTTAAAAGGGGAGGTGCGTGTATTTTCTGCGGTTGCACCTTTGTCTTCTGCTTTTATGCCTGTTAAAAAATACGCTCATTATTACGGTCAAAACAAACGAACACTTGCAGCAATAGGTTCAAGTCTTTCAAAAGATGCTTATTTCTGCGATGTTTTTGATGAACTGGACAAACACAAAGACCAACGACTTTTCTTTAAAACAGATCACCATTGGAAACCATTAGGAGCTTATTATGCTTATGTGGCATTCTGTAAAGCAGCTGGCAAAGAACCAGTTCCATTAGAAGAGATGGATAAAAAAGTGAAATACAATTTCTTGGGTTCATTGTATCAAAAAACCTTAGACCCTACTGTTGGTGCAAATCCAGATACAATGGAATATTATGTTCCTAAAGTGGCTTCAACTGCTGAATATTATGGAGAATATGGTTTCAATAATCCTAGAAAATCTAAAGTATTCTATCATTCAAGTTCTGGAGGGAACACTTATTCTACTTTCTTAGGAGGAGATGTTCCATTAATGAAAATTAATACTACAACAAAAAATGGTAAAAAAGCGGTTGTCATCAAAAATTCAATGGGTAATGCATTTACTCCCTTCTTAATCAGTCACTACGAAGAGATTTGGGTGGTTGATTTCCGTTACTCAAAACAAAATTTATTAGACATCATTCGTAAAAATGGAATTAATGACATGATTTTTGCTGTGGGAATGTATGCAGCAATGAGCGATAGAACAATCAATATGATGCGACGACTTGGAAAACAAAACGGGGAATATATTCCACCAAAAAAAGTTGTTGTTGATACCTTAAAACCAGCGAATCCTGTTGTTGAAGATACATTGAAATAAATTGAAAATTAAACAATTTCTTGGCTTCCTATTCTTAATTTCTAGTCCTTTATTTTTTGGTCAAGAAATAACTTATCCTCCTGCCTTAAATATCGACTTAAATTACGCTTATTTACAATTTTATAACAACGATCAATTAAAGAAATTTGCAACGCATTTTGAAAATGTTGACAAGGATAAATTGGTGATTTTACATTATGGAGGTAGCCACATTCAAGCTGAAAATCCTACAACAATTGCTAGAGCCAACTTTCATAAAAAATACGGTTCGGGAGGAAGAGGTTTAATGTTCAATTATTCTGCAGCAAATACGTATTCTTCCGTAAATTATTCCTCTTCTAAAAAAGGAACTTGGAAATATGCCAAAAGTTTTCAGGCGCGAAATACATCGCTCCCACTCGGTGTTTGTGGAATGACAGTGGAAACAAATGAGGCGTTTGCTGAATTAAATTTCAAACTAAAAAATGTAATTACACCAGAAAACCACGATGTCTATTTATTTTTTGAAAACGACTCAATTTCGTATGATTTGGATGTCTATTTTGATAGTGTGTTGGTAAATGCAAATGAGCATCAATTACAAGTACAGCCTTATGGTTTATCATTTAAATACAAAGAAGGAATTCAAGCAATTCGATTGGTAGTTAAACCAAAGCCAAATGCGAAGCGCTTCCGTTTTTATGGGCTTTCTGTTGAAAATGAAGAGAATTCTGGAGTTGTTTATCACTCTACAGGTGTTGGTGCTGCTGCATTTCGTTCCGTTTTATTATTAGATAAAATGCCCGATCAGGCAACTGTTTTGAAACCAGATATGGTAATTTTAGATTTTGGGACGAACGATATACTTTCCACAAATAAAATTGATGCAAATCTTGAAAAACAAATCATTAAATCGATTAACAAATTCAGAGCTATCAATCCAGATATTATTATCATTCTTACCACTACGCAAGATTTGTTCTACAAAGGAAAACCTGTAACTGCTTGTTTTGCATTTAGAGATTTGATGGATTCAATTGCGCGTAAACAAAATTGTCTTTTTTGGAACTGGTTTGATTTGGCAGGAGGAACAAAAACAATCAAAACTTGGAATGCTGAAGGCTATGCACAAAACGACTGCATTCACCTGACAAAAAAAGGCTATCAAGTGAAAGGACAATTGTTATTTGAATCATTTGAAAACACCTTGTGTTTGTATAGGGATCAAGTAACTGTTACAGATTATACAATTCCTGGAAAGCTTTACACAGATTATTCTCCAGCTGTTGTGATTCCAAATCCAACGAATATCGTTTTAGATTCTGCGACAACTGTGGCTGATTCCATTCCTCCGAAAGTGATAAAAGTTAAACCTCCGAAAGTGGTTCCAAAGCCAGCTTTAAAAAAATATGTTGTCAAAAAAGGAGATACGCTTTCTCAAATTGCGGAGAGAAATAGAACATCTGTTTCCAAAATTATGAAAGCAAATCGCTTGAGAAGTGACCGAATAAGTATTGGACAAGTTTTGGTTATCCCAAAGTAGTCAGCTTTTTATTAATTAAAAAAAAATATGGTTTTGTATTGAAATTGCAATAGTTTTCCTTAAATTCAAATTAAAATTTAAACTATGCTAAAAGATATTAAACTTGAACGTGTGCTTTTTTTGGATATTGAAACCGTTCCACAAACCTATGTTTATCAAGACTTAGACGAAAAAACAAAAGAATTATTTAATCAAAAAACACGCTTTTCACAAAACGAAGAAAAATCCTTCGAGTCACTTTATAATGAGCGAGGTGGTATTCTCTCAGAATTTGGAAAAATAATTTGTATTTCAATCGGATTGGTAACAAAAGATAGTTTAGGAGCTCGAAAAATTCGTTTAAAATCTTTTGCTCACGATGATGAGGAAACACTTTTGTTACAATTTAAAAAAATATTAGACGAACGTGATTATGTACTTTGTGGACATAATTCTAAAGAATTTGATATTCCTTATATCTGTCGTCGAATGCTGATAAATGGTATCTCTTTGCCTAATACATTGGACATAGCTGGAAAAAAACCATGGGAAATCAATCACTTAGATACACTTGAATTATGGAAATTTGGTGATTATAAAGCTTTTACCTCTCTTGCGTTATTATGCCATGTATTTAATATTCCAACTCCAAAAGATGACATTTCAGGGGCTGATGTTGCTAGAGTTTATTATGAGGAGAAAAACTTAAATCGTATTCGTCAATACTGTGAGAAAGATGTAGTTGCTTTAATTCAGTTGTTAATACGTATGAAAGGAGATTCTTTAATTGCTGAGGAAAACATTAGTTCTGCTAGTGAAGGATAAAACTTTCTATTATAATTCCGATTTTTTACAAATCTAATTTTTGAAAGTAAATTAGATTAGCTATTTCTTCAGCAGTAAATAAGCTATCGAGCTACTTAAAATAGGTATTCCTATTTTCAAGCCAATTGATTCAAAAAGAAATAATGTAATTAAATTTATTGGAATCAGAAAAATCGCTAATAAATGATAGCGGCCTTGGTTTTTATTGTCGGAATTCATAAAAAAGGTTGGGGGTAAAACAGTAGTGTAATGGTATATCAAATTGATTTAAGTCATCAATTTCAACAAATTCATCAAATAAACTAATTCCAATGAACAGACATTTAGGCGAACATTTTGCTAGAAGTTTGTCATAGAATCCTTTTCCATAACCAACTCTGTTCCCCTTTTTATCTACAGCTAGAAGTGGTACAAAAACAATGTTTAAAATTGCATCAGAAACGATTTCTCCGTATTTAGGTTCAGGAATGCCAAAAGCATTTACTTCTAATTGAGAAACGTTTTCGTATCGATATAAAGTGAGACTACAATCTTCAAAGTTTGATTTAGAAATTATTGCTTTACCACCTTGTAGAGTCAACTTCTCCAAAAGCGAATATGAATCAAATTCTTTTTGTTTTTCAATTGGTAGAAAAATACTCACTTCTTTATTCTTAAAATCGAATTGATTGAGTATTGAATTCGTAATCTGTTGTGACTTACGTTTTAATTCTAAAAATGAAAGCCCTTTTCGTTTTTCTTTAAAAAGGGCTCTAATTTCTGATTTTAACATTGTAATTCTACAATGAAGGGTGTTATAATCTAATTCTTAAGTTGTTTAATTTTCTGTTGTCAACTACATCAGCTGCCTTTCTTAAGCCACCCATAATTTGTCCTTGCATACTATTTTTCAAATTCGCTAACATTTGATCTTTTTCGATTTTGTAATTAGCTGCAGTTGGTGCTTTTGTGGTTTTGATAACTTTTATAACATATACTCCTGTTTTACCTTTTAAAGGTAAAGTCCTGTTACCATCTTTAATAGCAGCAGAGAAAAGTGTTCCAATAATTTCTGGTTCATAACCTGCGCCCATAATTTGAGGGTTGCTGAAAGTTACTTCAGCATTCATTACTGTAGTATTTGCGCTTCTTGCAATTGCTTCAAGTTTTTTACCTTTCGCCATTTGATTCATAAAACGTTTCGCTTTTTTATCTTCGATTAAATCGCGCTCCATTTGAGATTTTATATCTTCGAACTTAGGGGTTCCTTTTTCTTTAATAGAAGTAACCATTGCAATTACATATTTTTCTTTATCCTTAATTGGGTAAGAAGTCAAGGAACCAACTTCAACATTATCAGAATATGCAAGTTCTAAAATTTTATCAGCGGCAAGTGTGGTTGTAAATCCATACACTCGTGGGTTATTATCTTCCAATGATAAAGGTCTTGCGAAATAATTTGCTTTTCTTACGATTGTATCAAATAAAGCGACTTTAGTAGTATTATCTTTTGCTTTTGAAATTTTACTATCTAATTTATAAAGTATATTATTTACTTCACTTTCTTTGTTTGCAATTGTCTCTTCAGATGCTTTAAAGATTTTAGAAACAGATACTATTAACGGAAATTTAGATGTTCCTCTATCCATCACCTCAATAATGTGGAATCCAAAGTCCGTTTTAACAATTCCAATTTTACCAATTGGCGCAGTAGCACAGAAACCTCCAAACTCAGCTACCATTTCTCCTTCTAAAAAATCTTCATATAATCCACCCGTCGTTTTTGATCCAGGATCTTCTGTGTGTTTTGCTACCAATTCAGCAAAATTATCTTTATTAATAACTTTCAATAAACTATCTGCTGTTTTTCTTTTCATTGCAATTACTTTCTCATCTTTCGAACCATTGGTTGAAATTAAAAGATGACGAGCTTTCAAGCTTGAAGGTGTAAATCCGATTACTTTTGAAATAATTACATTTTCTTTGTTAATGTATGGACCAACAACTTGACCTACTGAAGCTAATTTAAAAATTGTATCGTAATCTCTAGGGTAAGTTTGAAAACGTTCAGCTTTTGGATGTCCCTCTGGAACGGCTGTTGCACGTTTATCTCCAAAGAAGTTTTTGTTCTCGCTATTTTTTAATACAAATATTGAATCATTAGTAGAGTTTATAAATTCAGCTTTTAACTTAGATAATTCTTTATTAAAAATTACTGAATCTTTTCTTGAAGGAGCAATTATAACATCAAACATTTTCACTTCTCTAGCATCTGTTCTTACTCTGTATTTGCTGTCTTCTTTATGCTCTTCGTAATATTTTTCCAATTCGGCATCACTTACTTTCACATCTTCATCGCTGATTTCTGTGTATCTTCTTAAAACGAAAGCAATACTTTTCATTTCTTTTTGACCATAATACTCTTGTTCTGCTTCTAATTTAGTTACATAAACACCTTGGTTCAATAAAGCAAAATACTTCTCTTGTTTTCTTCTATCAGTGTAATATTGTTTTGTATTATCCCATTGCTGTTTAGCTTGTGGTTCTTTACTTGTTTTTAACTGATTGATAGTGTTTTGAAGTTTAGTACGACCAGCAATTGTTGATGCATCAGTAATTGTATTTGTCAATGAGTCAGTAAAAAACTGAGCTAAATCTTGCAATACATTAAATCCATCTGTTGCCATCAAATATGCATTGAACTCTCTTTCAGAAACACTGATTCCAAGTTGCGCATATTCTTTAGCTAGGATAGTTGAATCCACCATGAAATTCCAAGCTTTGTCACTTGCTGCTTCCATTTCTTGTTCGCCAAAAGGTTTTTGACCTTGTTCTGCCTGTGCTCTTTCTTGATCTTGAACACGTTGACTTGTAGCTGAATAAATGTTAGCATCTACTTTTTCACCAAAAACAGTTCCTATTCCATAAGCACCTTCGCTGAAACCAAACATGTTTTTATAATCTGACAAGATAAATGATAATAATGCAAGGCCTATAACCCCCACTAATAAACCTGATTTTGAACGTATTTTTCCAATTAATGCCATTTCTCAAAAAATTTAAGTGTGCGAAGATAGAAAGAAATGTATAATTATCACTATTTCAAACGAAAAAAGGAGGCTATCTGCCTCCTCCTTTAATTTGTGGTTTAGTTTCAACTTTAGGTTTTGGACTAGATTCTTGTCCTACGCCTTCTTTTTTGTTTTCCTTTCCTTCCTCTTTTTTTGTTTCTTTAGGATCAGTAGGAATCACTTTCGTTTCTACTTTTGGCTTTGGTGTCGTTTGAGTTGGAGTCGTTGTAGGACTTGGTGATGCTGGTTTTATTTCTGTTTTGGGTTTTGTGGTTACAGGTGTACCCGTTGTATTTGGTGATGTTGAAGTTTTGCTTGGCGGACTTACAACAGTTCCTGTATTAGTAGGTGTTTTTCCACTTCCATTTATCTTCCCTCCTTCTTTGTTTTGTATGATTGTGCTACTTCCCATTCCTCTATTTGGTTGTTGACCGGGATTATTTCCTCCACCACCATTATTTTGATTGGAAGGAACAGAAGGTGTAGGTGGTGTAGAAGGAACCGTATCATTACCACCAACTCGGTTTGGATTTAAATCAAATGGAGGTGAAGGATTAGTTGAGTTATCGGTTAAATAATTGACTATTATCGTCTCAGTTAATTGATTACAAGCATTGGATACATTAATTTGGAATGTATTAATACCTGGAATAAGTTGAACATTTCCAGCAACTAATTGACCATTCATAGTGAAATTATTATTGGGACTGCCGTTTTGAGTAATATTTACGTTTGTTTGATTATCTGCATTAAATAAATTAAATTGAATAACAAGATTTGGCGAGTTAACTGTTGTATTTCTTGATGAAGGATTAATTAATGAAATGGATGTTGGTTTACATTTTGTGACAGTATAAACATCTGAATCTGTACCACATGCATTAGTTGCAGTAATTTCGATAGTGGTCGTACCATTCTGCAAAGGAAGTATTCCAGTAATTGTTCCATTAATATTAGAATAAGCAGTTACAGTGTTTCCATTAACCTTAACTAAAACAGATGTCTGTTGTGTATAATTCTGTATAACAGCACTAACATTCAAACTTGTATTCTGTGTTGTGCTACCTGATGGTGGAGTTGTTGTATTGTTAATTACAGGTGCATCACATGTCCCAAAGTTGATAACTGTATCTCTTGTTGCAGTACCACAAGCATTTGTCGCTGTAACTCTAATTGTATTTGCTCCATTTTGCAAAGTTAAAGTTGTCTGAATTACTCCATTTTGATAGGAATAATCCGTTACAGGATTATTATTTAAAGTCAAATTAATACCTTGTTGACTTGATACATTTGCAATTGTTGCTGAAAATAAATAAGTTAAATCATTAACCCTTGAAATTGTAGGATTGAATACAATTGTTGGAAGTTGGCATGCGAAAATTGCAGTTCGTGACTCAGTTATTGTTCCACATGCATTTGTCGCTGTTAAAACAAATGTATTTAACCCTTCTAGTAAAGTTACACCAGCTTGAACGTTTCCATTATTGAATGTAAAGTTTGAAATAGTGTTTCCGTTTAATTTCAATGATATTTCTTGTGAATTAGAAATGTTTTGAACACTAGCAGAGAAATTGAAAGAACTTGAACTAACTGTAGTTCCATTTGCACTTGGTATATTGATTACAGCAGTTGGTGAAACACAATTATTAAATATTATAGTTCTAGTCTCAGTTACAGTTCCACAAGTGTTCGTTGCAGTTAAAACAAACGTATTCAATCCTGCCGTTAAAGTTACATTTGCCTGAACGTTCCCATTATTGAATGCAAAATTTGAAATAGTATTCCCATTTAATTTCAAAGAAATTCCCTGTGGATTAGTAATGTTTTGAACGTTAGCTGTGAAATTGTATGCACTTGAAATAACAGGTGCAGCAACATTTGATGGATTTGAAATCGCAACAACCGGTGTAACACAACTACTGTAATTTACAGTAATCGTTTGTGTTGCTGATCCACAAGCATTTGTTGCAGTAATAATAAATGTATTTAAACCGTCTTGTAATTGAACCACATGACCCAATTGACCATTTGAAAATGCAAAATTGGTAATTGAAGTTCCATTCTGAGTTAAAACTATTCCGGATTGATTTACATTTTGGATAGCTGCTGTCAGATTAAATGATGGGCGATTTACTGAAATTCCTGAGATGTTAGGATTCGTAAAGCTCACTGTCGGTGGAATACAATTGTTAAATGTTATTGAAGTAGTTTCTGTTGCAACTCCACAAGCGTTAGTAGCCACAATTGTAAAGGTATTTAACCCAGCCTGTAAGGTTACATTCGCTGTGATTTGTCCATTTACAAAACTGTAATTTGATATTGTTGCGCCGTTTTGTTTCAAAACAATACCTTGTGTGTTAGCAATATTTTGAATATTCGCTTTGAAAACATAAGCAGCATTGGCAATAGTTGTCCCCGCGTTTGCTGGATTTGCAAAACTTACTGCTGGTGGAACACATGTATTTAACGTAATGTTCAACGTTTTAATCGCAACACCACATGAATTTGTTGCTGTTAAAGTAATTGTATTCAAACCTTCTACTAACTGAAGATTTGCAGAGAAATTTGAGTTAGCAAAATTGAAAGTTTTACCCAAACCATTTTGTGTAAACGAAATATTTGATGGTAAATTAATTCCTGCCACAACTGCTGCTAAAGGAAAATTTGGATTAGTAACTGTTTGAGTTGTGTTTTGAATTCCGGTTAACTGAATAGTTGGTGGAACACAATTATCATAAGTTATTGATGAAGTCTCAATTACAGTTCCACATGAATTTGACGCTGAAACTATTATTGAATTTACCCCTGGAATCAAATTTAAGTTTGCTGTTAAACTTGCATTTGATAAATTAAACGTCACATCTTGCCCATTAACTTTCAAACCTACTGCTTGCGCGTTTGTTGAACCTGAAATTGCTGCTTTGAATTGGAACTGCGCAAAATTTATTGTAGTGTTGTTCATCACTGGGTTCAAAATAGAAATCGCAGGTGGTGTACAATTCACAAAGCTGATAGCAGTGGTTTTAGTATCTGTACCACAAGCATTTGTTACTGTAATTTGGAAATTATTTACTCCATTTGATAGCGTTGCATTCGTCTCGATTAAACCATTATTGTAATTGAATGGAATAACTTGGTTGTTTTGTTTTAAAACGATTTGCTGTGCATTAGTAATATTCGTTACAGATGCTTTGAAAGCTAAAGTGCTCGCATTCACAACTGATCCACTTGCTGTTGGATTCAAAATAAAGACGTTTGGAGCAATGCAATTATTATAATTGATTACCAACGTTTTTGTTGATGTTCCACAAGATTTTGTAGCTGTTAAAACAAAGGTGTTGTTTCCTGGAACTAAAGTTAGAGCGCTAGTTAATTGCGAATTGAAGTAATTGAAATTAACTAGATTTCCATTTTGTGTTAATAGAAGCCCTTGCGCATCTACCATATTTTGAATGGTTGCATTTAAAACAAATGCCGCATTAGTAACTGTAGTGTTTGTGTTTGCAATCAATACATTTGGAGCAACACAATTGTCATAGTTTACATAAATTGTTTCGATATCGCTACCGCAATTATTAATCGCACCAATAGAAATGACATTCATTCCAGGTTGCAATTGTAAAGTAGATTGAACTAGTTTCGTTACTGTATTGAAAGTAAAATTAGTAATATCAATTCCATTTAATTTCAAAGAAACATTTTGTTTCGCTGCGATATTGTCAATTTTTGATTTGAAAACCAAAGAAGCAGCATTTACAGTTGAATTATTTGTTGGATTATTCAAAGTCACAACCGGAGCTGCACAGTTTTGATAGTTAATTGTAAATGTTTCTGATGTATTTCCACAGGATGAACTAGCTGCAATAACAAAGGTATTGACCCCATTTGCCAATGTTGTTGGGAAAACCAATTTTCCATTATTCAACGTGAAATTCGTTACAGCAATTCCATTTTGAGAAACACTTACAGATTGATTCGAAAGAACATTTTTTAACAATGCTTGAATGGTTGTTACGGCTGAATTCGTTGTTGTTCCAGTTGCGCTTGGGTTAATCAATTGCACTGTTGGTGAAACGCAATTATCAAATGTTACACTTGCTGTACTTGTGATTGTTCCACATAAATTTGTTGCTTCAATTTTAAAGTTGTTCAAACCTGGAAAAAGTGTAACATTGCTTGTTAATAATCCTGATACTGGGTCGAAACTAAATCCATTCACTTGAAAGTTATTCTCAAAGAATTTAATTCCAGCAGCGTTTTCAACATTTGTAATGATTGCATTTACAGTGAAATTTGTATTTCTTACAGTTGTTCCTTGAACTGGATTAGTGAAAGTGATTTTTGCAGATACACAAGGATTGTAAGTAATTGTGAACGTTTTTGTATCTGTCCCACAATTGTTTTGCGCTTTAATAGTGATTGTATTTACACCTTCAACTAAAACCAAATCCGCAGTAACTCTTTTTGTTAGCGTGTTGTAATTAGAAGGTACAACTTGATTCAAGTTATTGTAAATCGTAACGTTTTGTGCGTTTTGCAATTCAGTTACAGATGCATCTAAACGATATTGCGCAAAATTTACTACTTGATTGTTTTGTGAATTGAAAGTAATTACTGGAAGAGGACAATTAGTATTGAAATTATTAATATTTCCAGTGCTGTTTGTTCCATCAGTTGGTGAAGTTGTGTTACCATTTCCTCTTGTTCTAAATCTGAAATTAAGGTAAAGAGATGTGTAGTGGTACAAATCATTTTTTAATCTTGGAGTTGTTGACACAAAACCATCGAAATCATCTCCACGCGTGAAAGTTGTTTTGTGTTCTAAACCTAAAGAAACACGTTTTCCAATTTGGTAACCTAACCCAAAACCAAGGCTTGGCATAAAATACGCTTGATATTCATTCGTACTTCCATCTAGCGGAGAATCATAAATTTTATCTAAAGCAGAAGATAGTTGAGATTGAAGTGGACCGTTTGCCAACATAGAACTATAATCATACAAAGTAGAGTTATTATTTTGATCTAATAAATCGCCATACGTTTGTTTGAAGGTTATACCAAGTCCTCCAAAAATATAAGGGTCCCAACCTGAACGTTCTCTCAAAGAATTTAAGTGTAAAGCTAATTCAAGCGCTACATGATGCACATCTGACTGAAAATTATTAACTGTAAAACCATATTGGTCTTTGTATTCCTGCAAAGCCGTTCCTGTGTAATTCAACAATGAAGTAGTATCATTATCTTGTCCATACCACATTCCGCGTAAATAACGCCCTCGCAAATCAAAACTGATAATGCTTCCGTAGTTATAATTATATGATTTTCCAAGCACCAATCCCCAACCTGTTGAAGTTTGATTTTTAACGTCCGTCGTGTTCCAAGTTCCACCGATGTTGAAACCCAAGAACCATTTGGAGGTATTGTCGTAATCTACTTTTTGAGCTTGAAGCTGAAAAAAAGAGAGGCAAATAACGATAGTAATGTAGTAATTTTTCATAAAAAATAATTAAGTTGATCACAAAAAGCGATTTTCATGCCAAAATTCCGAATAAAAAGTTTTAAATCAATAATTTTTGTATTAAATATAGTGTTTTTGATGTTTAAATAATTTTTATGACTTATGTTTACTTTAATTTATGAATTTGTTATTAATGTTTTTTGATTTCTGAAAAATTTAATTTAATAAAACCTATACCCCTGAAATCGCAAAATCCACATAAAATTTGAATTGGATTCTTTTTGAATCGTTGAACCTAGCAATTGTGTTTTCGTGTCGTAAATAATTTGAAGATCTTTGGTGAATGTTTCGTTTTTGTAGGTGTGTTTTTCAATCACATTTCCAAACGAATCGTATTTAAAAACCCATTCTTCATAAGGTGCTACCAACTCACTGTGGTACATCGAAACTCTTGAAAGTAAACCTTTTTCGTTGTAGGCATACACTTTTTTATATTCAGAAGAAGCCATGCGCATGCGTTGCGTGGTTTCAATTAAATAACCGTCCGGATTACGTTTTTCAGTTTCTTCTAAATACGGTAAATTATAATTGTTGTAAATCACTTTTTTCCAACCATTTTCTAGTGGGAAATAGCGCATTGATTCGTTGTTAATCAAAAATGATTGAAGCACTTTGCCCGAATCGCCAAGTACATCCCTCCTATTTTCCACGTAAATTAAACGGTTTAAAGAATCGTATCTATAATGAAATGAACTGATTCCACCGTATTCACTTTTGCGATGCATACTGATTTTACCAGCGCTTGTGTACTCGTAAAAATTCATTAACGTATCCGTTTTGGTGTCAACTGTTTTCGTTTCAAAAGTCGAAATCAAATAACCCAAACTATCAAATTTGTATTCAAAAATATCGTTGGTGTTGCGAATCATATCGCCATCTTTTTTAATGGAATAATTTCCACTGACCGATTTTATTTTATTGATACGAATAAAATTTACATCAAAATAAGGCAAGTCAGTGAAGGCATTACCCTCCAAATTATAAATCATTTGCGCACTCGAAAACGAAGCGAAAAATAAAAAAACAATCGGTAAATGTTTTTGAAACGAACTTATCAATTTACAAACTTGCTAAAATGGATTTCCAACTTGCTTTTTCTGCAATGATTGTTCCAAGATTTTCAATTGCAACTCGCTCTTGTTTCATCGTGTCTCTGTCGCGAATCGTTACCATATTGTCTTCCAAAGTTTGGTGGTCAACCGTTATTGCGAAAGGTGTACCAATTGCATCTTGACGACGGTATCTTCTTCCTATTGCGTCTTTTTCGTCGTATTGAACGTTGTAGTCGAATTGTAAATCACGAAGAATTTCACGTGCTTTTTCTGGTAATCCATCTTTTTTAATCAACGGTAAAATCGCTGCTTTGTAAGGTGCTAAAACAGCTGGAATTTTTAAAACTGTTCTTTCTGAACCGTCTTCTAATTTTTCGTTTTGGTAAGCAGCGCTCAGCACAGATAAGAACATTCTGTCTAATCCTACAGATGTTTCTACTACATACGGTACGTAACTTTGATTCATTTCTGGATCGAAGAATTGTAATTTTTTACCTGAAAATTGTTCATGTTGTTTCAAATCGAAATCAGTGCGCGAGTGAATTCCTTCCAATTCTTTGAATCCCATTGGGAAATTGTACTCGATATCTGCTGCTGCATTGGCGTAATGTGCCAATTTGATATGGTCGTGGAAACGGTATAAATTATCACCTAAACCAAGATTTTTGTGCCATTTTGCACGTGTTTCTTTCCAGTATTCGTACCATTTCATTTCTTCTCCTGGACGCACAAAAAATTGCATTTCCATTTGTTCAAATTCACGCATTCTGAAAATAAACTGACGCGCAACAATCTCGTTTCTAAATGCTTTTCCGATTTGTGCGATACCAAAAGGAATTTTCATTCTTCCAGATTTTTGCACGTTTAAGAAGTTCACGAAAATACCTTGAGCCGTTTCTGGACGCAAATAAATCGTGGAAGCATCACCAGCAACGGAACCTAATTCTGTAGAGAACATTAAGTTGAATTGACGCACTTCCGTCCAGTTTTTTGAACCTGAAATCGGACAAACTATTTCTAAATCGATGATCAAATTACGAACACCATCCAAATCATTGTTTTCCAATGCAGTGCGCATTCTGTTTTCGATTTCTTCGATTTTCGTAAGGTTTCTCAATACGTTTGGATTCGTAGCACGGAATTGCGCTTCGTCGAACGATTCACCAAATTTCTTGATGCCTTTTTCAACTTCCTTTTCGATTTTCTGACGGATTTTCTCCATGTGTTCTTCCAATAGAACATCAGCGCGGTATCTTTTTTTAGAATCTTTGTTATCAATCAAAGGATCATTGAACGCATCCACGTGACCTGAAGCCTTCCAAGTTGTTGGGTGCATAAAAATCGCTGCGTCAATTCCCACGATGTTTTCGTGCATTTGCACCATGGATTTCCACCAATACGTTTTGATATTATTTTTCAATTCGGAGCCCAACTGACCGTAATCATAAGTAGCAGCCAATCCGTCGTAAATTTCCGAAGAAGGAAAAACGAAACCATACTCTTTCGCATGGGAAATAATGTCTTTTAGTTTGTCTTGATTTTGTTCCATGCTGCAAAGATAAGCTAGATATTAAAAGTGACTCGGCGCAAACGGAAACAATTTCAACATTAATCTATTGAAACAAAAATTGAAAAAATTTAACTATTAAATTTTAACTGATAAATAATTGATAATTAATACATAAATTTCCGATTTGTTTAAAAAATTTATTTCTTTTACATAAATTATTATAACATGCTGATTGAGTTATCTTTTCAAACAAATGATGGTTTAACTTTAAGAGGTTTTACACTTCTTCCAAAAGGAAATCCTAAAGCTGTTATCGCACTGATTCATGGCATGGGAGAACACAGCCAGCGATACAATCATGTTGCTCAATTTTTTGAAAAACAAAGAATTGTAACAATGGGAATTGATCTCAGAGGTCATGGTAAATCAGAAGGTAAACGAGGACATACTCCAGATTATGCTACTTTGATGAATGATATAGATCGGTTTTTAGATAAAGTAAAAAAAGAATTTCCAAATATTCCTATTGTACTTTACGGTCATAGTATGGGCGGAAACTTATGCTTAAATTACATAATTAGAAAACAGCCAAATATCAGTGGAGCAATTGTAACTTCTCCTTATTTAAAATTAGCATTCGAGCCACCAAAATGGAAAGTTGTACTTGGAAAATTAAGTGCAGGTTTATTACCAACTTTGACGCAGCCAACTGGATTAGATACCAACGCTATTTCAAGAGATAAAAAGGTTGTGAAAGCCTATGAAGTAGATGAATTTGTTCACGATAAAATTACCTCAGCGTTTTTTGTAAATGTACATTTTGCTGGACCTTACGCGATTGAACATGCTGCAAAAGTAAAAATTCCTCTATTGTTAATGCACGGCTTGGACGATCAACTTACTTCTCCTGAGGGCACTAAAGAATTTATGGAAAATGCTGGAAAGAACGTAACGGTGAAATATTGGCCTGGTTTATTTCACGAAATTCACAATGAACCAGAACAACTCGAAGTATTTCAAACTGAACTAGATTGGATGCTTGATAAAAAAATTTTAAGCTAGAAAGTCTTTTTTTAATCTGCTTTTAGTTTGACAACAAAAGTCCCAAATCGTGGGTCTGGTTTATAGTAATCGGTAGATATGATTTGTGCACCACTTTGTATCGCTGCTTTCAATCGGGTGTAATCATTTGCACGTGCTTCCAATGTTCCTGCATCTGAACGTGTTCGCACAATGTATTTTTTAGTGAGCAGTTCAATTTCTTTTTCATTACCAACAGGGTCATTCTTTATCACAAAAGCGGTATTGTCACCATTTGGAGGATTGTAAACAAATATCGGACGATTTACTCCTGATTGCTCATATAAGTTTTGGTTGTTACCTTCCAAAATAAAAATAATTTTCCCTAAACAAGTTGACAAAAGTGGCCAGCATTCCGTATTTAAACGCTCTTTAATTGAGGAATAATTGCCTTTTAAATCAGCTGGTTTGAAGATTTTATCTACGGGAAGAATCTCCAGAATTTCTTTATCTAAATCTTGAAAAGCTTGAGCATCGAATTGTAGTGCTCGTTTGAATCCCAAGAAACGTAAAAATCGCGATTCATCTCCCGGATTGAAACCTTTCGATTCGATATTTACGAAAATAGGCGTATGATTTGGGTGTGCGTTACTCCACGATTTGAGTTCGTTTAAAACTTGTTTAAAGGTCAAATAATTGGTTTCGTAGTCAACGTCAGCAATATGTAACACTTTAAAACCGGGTTGTTTCATTACTGGATCTTTAACTTTTTGTCGCAAGCCTGAAATCAGTTTGTTTACTTTTCTTTTTCGGTACAATCCACCTTTGGGGTCGTAATTCACATCGATTTCAATTCCTCGAATGTTGTAATAGTCAAATTGTTCAGGTAGTGGAACGTGCCCATAGTCCATTTGCTCGGGGTCGTTAGATGGGCCAAGTTGCTTTTTGAACTTTGAAAGAAATTTAATGACTTTTTGATTGGGATGTTTTTTGTAGCTGTTGTGGGAAGCGAGAACTTTATAGTGATTTAAACGCACGGTATCGTTTATTTGTGAGTGGAAACTTAGGTTTAAACCAATAAAAACAAGGGCAACGATTAAACTTAATTTCATAGTAATGGAAAGATTGAATTTTATAAATTTAGTCATCAATTTTTAGTTTGAAAATCGATTTTTCAATTTCAATATTGGATTCTCAAAATAAGTTTTGGAAATTGCTGCTAAACCTATAGTGAAAGCAATTCCTAATAAATGGTAAAGTAATGTTTCAAGTTTAAACTCCAGATTTAAAGGTTGTAAAACAGCCCAAACGATGGTGATTACTACCAAGTGATACATATAAATTCCGTAAGAGATTTCGCCCAAATAATCCATAAATGGAGCGTCTAAAAATTTTGTCTTCTTGTTTTTCCAGGCGATTGACCAAATTAAAAAACCAAAGAAAATTGAACAAATGAAAAGATTTACTGATTTAACCTCAACGCCAATTTTAAACAAAAGCTGATCAAAAAAACTTCCATTGAAAATGATTAAAAAACAGCTTGATATAGAAATAAGAAGTATTGTTAATCTAAATTTTGAAAGTTTGTTTTGAAGTTTAGGTGTAATAAAAAAAGTGCACGCAAATAATCCTCCTATGAACAAAGCTTCAAAACGCATCATCCTTATCACATAAGCAATTACTGGTGGAAAAATAGAGGTGTTGGCAAAGTAATTCAGCGCAAGTTTTAGAAACAACAAGAATACTATCCATTTCCATAAATCTTTCGGCACATATTTCAATAAAGGTCCCCAAATCAAATAAAACCATTCTTCAACACCAATTGACCAAAGTGGTTCCAAGAGGTGATTACCGAAATAAAACGTTATAATTCCGGGTAAAAAAGCAATAAAGAAAAGTAAACTTTCTGACCAAGAATAGGGAATTTCATACGGCAGTTTAAGCAATTCAATAAAAATAGGTTGAAGAATGAGTCCAATAAAAAGCAACAAAAAATACAAAGGCCAAATTCTTACAACTCTTTTCCAATAAAAGGATTTAACTTGAACCGTTTGCGTTTTGTTTCTTTCCTTGAGTAGTAAAAATGTAATTAAAAACCCACTTAAAACGAAGAAAAAAGTAACGGCGTGTTGACCATTATTGAAAAAGTCCAGCTGGTGAAAACTTGATCTTTCTGCACTTGAACGCAAGGATTCAGCGTGTCCAACTAAGACCAACAAGGCAGCGAAAAATCGCAATGCATTAAACTGAAAGAAAAAATTTGTAGTAGACCGATTAAAGGTAATAGCTACATTATTCTTTTCACTCGCCGACAAAACAGATTATAGATTTTCTAGTAAAGATTGATCGACCATATTTGGCAAAGTAACATTCAGTAAAGGTTCAGCTTCCATTGCTCGTTTGATAGCGAAAATAGCGTTTTCATTACGCGCCCAATTTCTTCGTGCGATTCCATTGTTTACGTCCCAATGCAACATCATTTTCAAGTTTCTATCAGCATCAGCACTTCCATCTAACAACATTCCGAAACCACCGTTGATTACTTCACCCCAGCCAACGCCACCGCCGTTATGAATGGAAACCCAAGTTGCTCCACGGAAACTATCACCAATTACATTTTGAATCGCCATATCGGCTGTGAATTTTGAGCCGTCGTAAATATTAGACGTTTCACGATAAGGAGAATCTGTTCCTGAAACATCGTGGTGATCGCGACCTAAAACCACAGGTCCAATCTCTCCGTTTGCAATTGCTTTGTTGAAAGCTTCCGCAATGCGCATACGACCTTCTGCGTCGGCATATAAAATACGCGCTTGCGATCCTACCACTAATTTATTTTCTTGCGCGCCTTTAATCCATTGAATATTATCCGCCATTTGCTGTTTGATTTCTTCTGGACTTGTCAACATCATTTCTTCTAAAACATGACAAGCGATCGCATCTGTTTTCTCTAAATCTTCTGGTTTACCAGAGGCACACACCCAACGGAAAGGTCCAAAACCAAAATCGAAACACATCGGTCCTAAAATATCTTGAATGTAAGATGGATATTTAAAGTCAATGTGATTTTCAGCCATCACTTCACCACCAGCTCGTGAAGCTTCCAGTAAAAAAGCGTTTCCATAATCGAAGAAATAGGTTCCTTTTGAGGTGTGTTTGTTTACTGCAGCAGCGTGACGACGCAAACTTTCTTGAACATACGTTTTGAATTTCTCAGGTTCATTGGCCATCATTTCCTTTGCTTCTTCGAAATTGAGTCCAGCAGGATAATAACCACCTGCCCACGGATTATGCAACGAAGTTTGATCGGAGCCTAAGTCCACATAAATGTTTTCGTCGAAGAATTTTTCCCAAACATCCACCACATTTCCTAAATAGGCGATTGAAACGGTTTCTTTAGCATCTTTCGCTTTACGAACACGAACGGTTAATTCATCCAAATCGCTAATGATTTCATCTACCCAACCTTGTGAATGACGTGTGTTTGCAGCCTTTGGATTTACTTCAGCGGTTACAGAAATTACACCAGCTATATTTCCTGCTTTTGGTTGAGCGCCTGACATTCCACCCAAACCAGCAGTAATAAATAATTTACCTTTAATATCATCGCGACTTTTAGCAATGCGTCGAACTGCATTTAAAACAGTGATTGTTGTTCCATGCACAATTCCCTGAGGACCAATGTACATATACGAGCCAGCTGTCATTTGTCCATATTGCGTAACACCCAGAGCGTTGTATTTTTCCCAATCGTCTGGTTTTGAATAATTAGGAATCATCATTCCATTGGTTACCACAACTCTTGGCGCATTTTTATGTGAAGGGAACAAGCCCATCGGATGACCAGAGTACATTACCAACGTTTGTTCGTCTGTCATTTCTGACAAATACTTCATCGTTAAACGATATTGAATCCAATTTTGAAAAACAGCTCCATTTCCACCATAAGTAATTAACTCGTGTGGATGTTGAGCAACAGCATAATCCAAATTGTTTTGAATCATCAACATAATTGCTTTTGCCTGCTCCGATTTTCCTGGATATTCAGAAATCGGGCGTGCATACATTTTGTAATCTGGACGATAGCGGTGCATATAAATGCGGCCAAACACATCCAATTCTTCTGCGAAATCTTTAATTAATTCAGCGTGTTGTTCCTTTGGAAAGTAGCGTAAAGCATTTTGAAGCGCTAATTTTTTCTCTTCTTTCGAAAGAATTTCCTTGCGCTTTGGTGCGTGGTTTACTGTCGGGTCAAAAGCTTTTTTCGCTGGAATTATAGTTGGAATTCCTTGCTGAATGTCTTGTGCAAAAGTTAGATTACTCATGTAATTATATTTAGGCAAAAGTAATCAAAGCTAATATTACTTACACTAAAAGTGCTTTTAATTTAAATACACTTAACTTCACAAAAAAGCGAGAAACCAATTATGATTTCTCGCTGAAAAGTATGAAAAAGTATGAATTAGTATTTTACAACGACAAAGCCATGTTTTACAAAATCTTCATCTAAACCATCAAATCGACCAACTATTTTATAGAAATATGTACCTTCTGTTACTGGTTTTCCATCTGGTGTTTTTCCATCCCAAGTTCCTGCCGGATCGTCATATTCATAAATTAAGTTACCCCAACGATTAAAAATCATACAATTAAATTCAGCTAATCCATTGTATTGAATAAAAAATAAATTATTTCCTACAGTTGAAGATAAATTAATAATATTTGGTACTTCTATATCACAAGGTTTCAAGGTGATAGTTGTAGTATCCGATTTTGAATAACACTCATTTGAAATAGTAACAATATAATCTCCCGCTGTATTTATAACTCTTAATGGATCTAATGAACCATCGTCCCAAATTAGATTTATAGGATTAGAATAAGAATTTTGAACAGGAGGAACATTATAATAAATAGGGGCAATACTTAAGTTTGTACCTATACAAATTAATGTATCTAAAGTTGAAATATTCAAATATGGAGGAAATTCAATTGTCGAATTAAGGATAGTTTGACAAACAGGATCTGTAAAGGTAACTAAATATACCCCAGCAGTTGAAGTGTTAATTGTGGGATTTGAAGTTGAGTTATTTGAAAAATTAATTTCTGGATAAGTGCTAGACCAAGTTCCCCCATTCGGTGCATATGTACCGCTTACTTGATAAGTTAAATCACATGAAAGAGTATCTGTAAAAATTGAAGGCTGATCATAAACGGTCAATGAATCTGAATCGGTTGTACAAGCGTTTGTAACTGTTAGTACATAATTTCCTGGGGTATTTGCAAAAATTGTAGTATCAGATGAACCATTATTCCAGCTTATAGCATAATTAGCTGTCTCTAAAGTTCCATTACTTGAATAAACAGGAACTATCAAATAATTATTTCCTGCACAAACAGTTGCATCGGGTATATCTACTGCAATATCAGAAAGAAATACAATATCAGAGGAAACTTCATTCGTACATTCATTATCAAGGAAACTGACGGTGTAAGTGCCAGGGCTTGATGCAATTATGAGAGGGTTTTCTGAAGTAGCATTTGAAAAACTAATGGCAGGATCTGTAGAAGACCACAATCCACCGTCAAAGGATACAGTCCCAGATACTTGAAAACTTGTGTTACAAGTAATTGTATCAGGAAATATTTCTGGTCCTTCAACAACAACAAAAGATACAGTTGTATCATACAGACATCCAAAGTTATCAATTACATTGAACTGATAATTATAGGTGCCAATTTGGGAAGGCTGCACCACAATCAGTGTATCTCCATTCAAACCAGAAATAATTGTTGGATCAAAACTCCACCAATTTGTGTCAACTATGTTAGCATACCCCTCTGATTCAGGGTAAAGAGAAGAATTAAAATATATCCCCCATTGAAAAATATAACCATCGTCTATACCTTGATTATCACGAACTGTAATCGTCCAATTGCCATTAACAGGACATCCAATGAAGTTATTAAAATCGCCATCAGGAAGATAAATACCATTAGGATTCATTGTATTAAATCCATATGCATTTTGTATCGTATTACCCGCTGCATTTTCTGAACATATTGTTCCAAGTGTGGCTAAATTCGGAGAAAAACAATATGATTCTACTGGTGCACCAGGCGCACCACCATCAATGTTTGTGTCATTACCCAAGAATGTTCCTATTCCACTTCCACATCCGCCGGGTATTGCACCGTTATTTCCACTATATGCATTCATTAAAGAAACAGAGGTTCCATTAGGACATGTTAATAAAATTTCTAGATCTCCAATGTAAGAATGTTCTATATCCAAACATAACTGATCAAAATCAGCTGCTCCAGTTATAAAAGCAGTTGAATCAAATCCTGAAATAGTAATGTTTGTCTCGTATTCTTGTCCTGAACCATCGGGTAAAAATGTTAATCCCGCAAAAACGCCACCAATCTGAAAGGTACCATCTGGAATATCAATTCCTACAGTGTCAGTTGGAGTAACTCCTCCAAGTAGTATTGTATTCGAGCCTAAACAAACTGAATCTTCCAAAGGACCTGTTCCAGTGAAAAATGGCTGTTGAGATACACGAACTTTACAAGTTATTCTTTCAATCAAAGGAAAAGGATCTGTGATTCGTAAATCAATGTAGTAGCCCACTCGTTGAGGTGGAGTAAACCAAATAGAATCATTATTGAATTGCCCAATTCCACTTATTGTCCACTGATATTGACAGTTATTAGCGTTTTGTGAATATCCTGTATTTGTATTTTCGAATGAATATGGGAAAAGAGGTTTAGCTATAAAAAGTATTGAATCACCTAAACATACATCAACATACCCTGTATCAAGTGGATTTAAAACATTTTGACCTACACCATTTTTAAATGCTTCTATGTGTGGGTAAAATGGCTGAGGCAAGTCACCACAAGCAATATTTGCTATCCAACCTGTTCCCTCCGAAGTTGCATTAGAATGAAAAACTAATGTAAGACATCCGCTTGGATTATTCAAGAACGATGCTTGAACATAAAATCCATTTGGGTTAGTCCCTGAATTGTATGCACCTAATAGAGGAGAACTAGTGTTTGGTCCGTCAAAGATGTACAGAGTATCAGTTGGATGAATATTGAATTCAAAACCAATATTTGTAGCAAATGCAATAGAAACTTTAGATCCTTGTGTCAAATCAGGACATAATACCAACGTGTCGCTCATGTTTGGAAGATAATCCCCAGCTCCATCTATAAAATTAGTACCACCACTTCCAGGAGGAATTATTGCAGCACAATCTAAAGGAGAATTTTGGGGGAAATCTGGACCAGTTAAGGTCATTTGAGAATATGTGAGTGTAAAAGCAAAAATTGCAAAAATGTTCAGTATAATTTGTTTCATAATTATTTTTTGTTTTTCATTTCTAATTCAATCACATACAACGACTTTACTACAAGTAATTTGCCACTACTTTTTGAAATAAAAAATTGAGTTTTATCTGTGATTTTCAATCCTAAATCAGTAAAGTTATTAGAATCGTTACTAGTATTAATAATTGGATAATCAACGCTTTTGTTAGTAGGTTTTTCGATGTAATAACAAGCGTTTAATATAGCATATTCCAAAACATTAATCATTTTTGGATTTTCATTTTCAATTAGAGTAAGTTCATTTTGGGTATAACTCTTGAGTAAGTTTGAGTTAAATTTTTGGGCTTGTGCAAGTTGTATTGTTGACAATAACAATAGCATGCTAAATATTATTTTTTTCATTAATTATTTTTTTAAAGACTTAAGATACGTTGAAAAGTTGCATTAATTGTTTAAATTTTACAAGGGCACTAAATTAATAAAAAGTTAGCTTTGCAAAATAAAACATTTTAAATGGATAATAAAGATTTACAAAAAACAGCTTCTCAAGTTAGAAGAGACATCGTAAGAATGGTAGCTGCTGTCAGCTCTGGTCACCCAGGAGGTTCATTAGGCTGTACTGATTTCTTAACGTATTTGTATTTCGAAGGGATGAAACACAACCCAAAAAATTTCTTAATGGATGCCAAAAATGAAGATGTTTTTTTCTTGTCAAATGGTCACATATCTCCAGTTTTATATAGTGTTTTAGCGCACGTTGGGTATTTTCCTGTAAGTGAATTATCGACTTTTAGAAAGTTAAATTCACGTTTACAAGGTCATCCATCAACAGATAAAAAATTACCTGGTATAAGAATGGCTTCTGGGTCACTGGGTCAAGGTTTATCCGTTGCTATTGGAGCTGCAATTACCAAAAAATTAAATGCTGATGATTCAATTGTTTTTTCGCTTCATGGTGATGGGGAATTGCAGGAAGGTCAAATATGGGAAGCAGCTATGTATGCAGCAGCAAATAAAGTGGATAATTTAATTGCAACTATCGATTATAACGGCCGTCAAATTGATGGAGATTTGGAAGATGTATTGTCTTTAGGAAATTTAGAAGCAAAATGGCAAGCTTTTGGATGGGATGTTCTTTCGATGAATGGACACGATTTTGATAGCATCCGCGATACAATGCAAACTGCTAAATCTAAACTTGGTAATGGCAAGCCGATTGTCATTATTATGAAAACCGAAATGGGTCAAGGGGTTGATTACATGATGGGGACTCATAAATGGCATGGATCTGCACCAAACACTCAACAATTAGAATCTGCCTTGAATCAATTGGAAGAAACATTAGGCGATTATTAGTGAAAATTTTATTCTTTATAATACTTTTTCTTAGCAGCATTTCTTTTGCTCAACAAAAAACACGTATTCTTTTTATTCTCGATGCCTCCAATAGCATGAATTTAGATTGGGATAAACAAACAAGAATGGCCGCAGCGAAGGAGATTTTGATGCAATCAGTAGATGGCTTACGTGGAATTCCAGATTTAGAAATAGCATTACGTGTTTATGGGCATCAATCGAATGTGACGAATACGTATCAAGATTGCAACGACACTAAATTAGAGGTTCCTTTCGGTATAAACACCATTGACGCAATCAAAACAAAAGTGCGCGATTTAGCAGCAAAAGGAGCAACTCCAATTGCACGTTCATTGGAAGCTTCAGCAGGGGATTTTCCAGATACTTTAGGGCGAAATTTTATCATTCTTATCACCGATGGTTTGGAGTCTTGCGACAACGATCCGTGTGTGATTGCAAAAAAACTGAAAGATAAAGGGGTGAAAGTTACACCATTTGTTATCGGTTTAGGAATGGATTTATCCTATTTGGAAAAATTTAATTGTATTGGAGCTTTTACAGATGCAGAAAGTAAAGAAGCATTCAAAAAAGTGTTGAATAATGTAATCTCTAAAGCTTTATTAAACACAACGGCTCAAATTAATTTGTACGATATTAATAAAAAACCTACGGAGACCGATGTTACGGTTTTCATGTACGAAGCAGGAACAAAAAACCTAAAATATACAATTACTCACACATTGAACCGCTACGGGAATCCAGATACTTTGATTTTAAATCCCGATTTCAAATACGACATTGTGGTGAACACACTACCAAAAATTGAGAAGAAAAATGTATCGATTCAGAAATACAAGCACAACGTTATTGAGATTGATGCTCCGCAAGGATTCATTCGATTGTCAACGATTAGCAAAACGTTCAGCCACTTGAACATGCGCGTGATGCAAAAAGACAAATCAGAAACCTTGAACCATCAAGAATTAAACTTGAAAGAAAAATACTTAGTTGGAACTTTCGATGTAGAAATTTTTACTTTGCCAAGAACCTATAAACGTATTGAGGTGACACAAAGTAAAATCACAACTATCGATGTGGTTGCTTTTGGGACTTTAAATTATGCAAGTTCAAAGGGTTTAGTAGGTCAAATTTTTGTTGACAAAGGAGATAATAACTTTGAATGGGTTTGTAATTTAGAGGTTGGTGCAACCAAAGGCTCGTGGAATTTACAACCTGGAAATTACAAAGTTGTGTACCGTGAAAAAGACCAAAAATCAACAGCATATACAAAAGAAAAAATAGTCAGAATAGATTCAAATAAAACAATAACATTAAATTTTTAATCATGGAATTTGAGATTTTAGGCAACAAAGACACCCGTTCAGGATTTGGCGAAGGTTTGGCAGAATTAGGAAGAACCAACCAAAATGTGGTTGCACTTTGTGCAGATTTGACAGGGTCATTAAAAATGGACGAGTTCAAAAAAGAAAATCCAGAGCGTTTTTTTCAAGTTGGAATTGCAGAAGCAAACATGATGGGAATGGCTGCGGGAATGACAATTGGTGGTAAAATTCCATTTACAGGAACTTTCGCGAATTTCTCTACTGGCCGTGTATATGATCAAATTCGTCAATCCATTTCTTATTCTCAAAAAAATGTGAAAATTGCTGCTTCTCACGCGGGTTTGACTCTAGGAGAAGACGGTGCAACCCATCAAATTTTGGAAGACATTGGAATGATGCGTATGTTGCCAAATATGACAGTTATTGTTCCTGCGGATTTCAACCAAACTAAACAAGCTACAATTGCTTCAGCAGCTCACAATGGACCAGTTTACTTGCGTTTTGGTCGTCCTGTGATGCCTATTTTCGTGAAACCAGATGCTGAATTCATTATCGGAAAAGCAGATGTGTTGACAGAAGGAACGGATGTTACGATTATCGCATGTGGCCACATGGTTTGGAAATCAATTGAAGCTTTTAAAATATTGACTGAGAAAGGAATTTCTGTGGAATTGATTAATATGCACACAATAAAACCCTTGGATGTGGACGCAATTTTGAAATCAGTTAAAAAAACACGCTGTGTAGTTACTGCTGAAGAACACATGCGCAACGGAGGTTTAGGTGATGCAGTTGCACAAGTTTTGGCGCAGAACGATCCACTTCCACAAGAATTTGTTGCGGTAAACGATAAGTTTGGCGAAAGCGGTACACCAATGGAATTGATGACAAAATATGGAATAGATACAGCGGATGTGATTGCTGCAGTTGAAAAAGTGCTTGCTAGGAAGAAATAAAGTTCTTTTTAGCTAATTTTGTGGCATCAAATGATAATTGGTCAAGATTTTCCCAAGTTAGAATGGTCTTTTTTAGACTACAAAATTCTAGAACCCAACGCGTTAATTACAGATACATTAATGGCTTTGGTTAGTTTGTATTTGGCATATTTACTCTACAAAAAAGAGTTGAATAGTTCTCTTTCACATCGTTGGTATCAGTTTTTTATCCTTTTTGGGATCAGTTCTTTTTTGGGTGGACTTGGTCACGCTTTGTATCATTATTTTGGTGCAATTGGAAAAATGCCCAATTGGATAACGGGAATATTAGCGATTTATCTAATTGAAATTGCTATGATTTCAGAAATACCAACTAAAGAATTAAGAAATATTCATGAAAGAATTTTTAAATTTAAATTGATCGTAGTATTCTTAGTTTTTATTTGGGTAATTGTTACACAACCTATTAATGAAAAACCAGAAGTTGGTTTTCTACCTATTGCAATTCATACGATAATTGGTGTTTTTTATACAGCTGGAATTCTCGGATATCAGCTTTCAAAAACCAAGAGTGAAGCTTTCAATTACTTTTATTGGGGTGTAATAATAATCTTACCGAGTGCATTTTTTTTTCTATTGAAAATAAACCCTTATAATTGGTTTGATAAAAATGATATTTCTCATTTATTAATGACCGTTGGAATTATTTTCTTCTACAAAGGAGTGGTTAAAGTCGAAAAATCAATTGTCAAGAAAAGTTGTGGTTTTTATTAAAAAACGCAAGATTAATCATAACCTTGCGTTCTTAGTAAAACACTACATTTTACTTTAAAATTAATTTTTACTTTGTGCATCCCAATTTCTATATAAATCAAAGTATCCTTTAGTTTCAACAACAATAGCACCACCTAATGTATCTCCATATTTTGCGGGCAACCCTCCTGTATATACCATCATTCTACTTATTGCACAACTTGGGACGTTAAAAACTTCATTACATTTTATTCCATCTAAAACATAAATCATATCTCCTTTTCTTGCTCCACGAAACATCAACTGACCATCATCATCAACTCTAATTTCTGAAGACATAGATGAAGCCATTAGTTTTACATCAAATTTAATTGGACTTTTGGAAATTTCAGTAGATGTAAGTTCTTTTACAGGCAAGCTACCCATTACTAGTTTCAACTTGGGTTTAACAATAACATCACTGAAAGCTAATATTTTAGATTCAAACTCGATAATTCCTAAGTTACAATATGCTTCAATAGGCACATCACATTGAATATTTGACATCGTATCACCTAAATATATTAATTTTAAAGAGTATTTTCCTGAGGGAATTTCAGATATCCTAAACCTTCCATCTGCATCTGTTATTGCTTGATACTTACTTCCGTTGTCTTCAACAATTGCTTTTGCTCCAAAAATTTTTTCTTTTTTTTGTAATGAGATTACTGTCCCAACAATATCACCTGTTACTTGTTGTCCAAATGTGTTTCCTGCTAACAAAAGCATCCACACTGCTACTATTTTTTTCATAGTTGTGAGTTTAATTTCTTTATAGATGTGAATACCATGGTAATTCCATAAATTTCACAAAAAAAGCCGCTACAAACGTAGCGGCTTTCTTAATTTAATTAATGGATTTATGCATCTTCTTCTTCATCGTCATCAGCATCAGCGCCTTTAACTGCACCACGAGCCATTTTAACAGAGACAACAACAGCGTTTGCAGGATCTAAAATTGTTACACCTGGAATTTCAATATTTTTAACACGTATTGATTGACCAATTTTTAGTTTTGAAATCTCTAATGTTATAGCGTCTGGTAAATCACTTGGTAAACCGACACATTGTAAGTTTCTAAAAACTGTCATTAGTTTACCACCCGCTAATACACCACGAGCAGATCCGGTTAATCTTACCGGTAATTTAACACGAACTTTTTTGGTATCACTCAATTCTAAAAAGTCAACATGTTGAATGGTACCTTTTATTGGATGTTGTTGAAGCTCTTGGATAATTCCAGTAACTTTTTTTCCATCAAGATCTAATTCTACTTGAAAAACTTCTGGAGAATAAACAACTTTGTCTAACTCTGTTCTTTTTACTGCAAAGTGCGTTTGAGTACCTTGACCGTAAATTACACACGGAACCAAACCAGCTAATCTTAAGCTAGCAGCGTCCTTTTTCCCTACGTTCGATCTAAGCGAACCGCTCAATTGTGCTTTTTTCATTTATTTGTTATTTAAGATATTACAAAATGTGAACTGATTGACTCATTGTTAACCAGTCTTTTAATTACATCTCCAAACAGATCAGCAACAGAAATCACTCTTATTTTTGGAGATAATTGTTTTAAGGGAATCGTGTTTGTGACAACCAACTCGCTTAAACTTGATTCATTGATGCGTTCATAAGCAGGACCACTTAAAACTGCATGTGTACAAAATGCTCTAACGCTTTTAGCTCCTTTTTCCATCAGTAAATCTGATGCTTTAGTCAAGGTGCCTGCTGTATCACACATATCATCAATTAGGATGACGTCTTTATCATTAACATCACCAATAACGGTCATTTCGGCAACTTCATTTGCTTTTTTGCGGTTTTTATGGCAAAGTGCTAAGCCACAGTTTAAACTTTTTGCATAAGAGTTAGCACGCTTGGCCCCACCAACATCAGGTGCTGCAATAACTAAATTATCGGTATTTAATTTTTGAATTTCTTTTAAAAATAAGGTAGATGCGTACAGGTGATCAACTGGCACTTCAAAAAAACCTTGAATCTGATCAGCGTGTAAATCCATTGTCATTATTCTGTCAACACCGGCAGCCATTAACATATTAGCAATCAATTTTGAACCAATGGCAACTCGGGGTTTATCTTTTCTATCTTGGCGTGCGAATCCAAAATAAGGAATTACGGCTATTATTTTTCTTGCTGATGCTCTTCTTGCAGCATCTATAAGTAATAATAATTCAAATAAATTCTCAGTTGGTGGCATTGTTGATTGTACAATAAAAACATCTTGCCCACGAACTGTCTCTTCAAATGATGGCTGAAATTCTCCGTCACTGAAAACTGTAACTTTCACATCGCCAAGAGGATTACCGTAATGGGATGCAATACTACTCGCTAAGTCTTTAGACTCTCTACCTGCAAATATTTTTACGCCCACTTTGAAAAAAATTAAAAATAATGAGGGGCAAAGATAATAAAATATTGATGTTAATCGCTCAAAAAACACATATTAAATGAGTAAATATTGAATAATTATGAGTTAAATGTACCAATTAAAGTAATTTTGCAACAATGAAAGAGAAAAAAACCTTGAATTTATCTTTGTTCGGACGCCTTGTACGTTACGCGATTCCTTACAAAAAATACTTTATAATTTCAGTTGTTTGCATAGTAAGTCTTTCTCTTCTTGGACCTCTTCGACCCTATATTATTGGTGAAATGGTTGACAAATATATTGTCAAAAGTCAAAATAAATCAATGTTGTTATTCTGGTCTTTGGTTGTTGTTGGTATTTTAATTTTAGAGAGTTTACTTCAATTAACAACATCCTATTTTTCAAATCTATTAGCGCAATCGGTGATTAGAGACTTGAGAAAAAAAATATTTAAACACTTGCTTTCTTTTAGAATGCGCTATTTTGACAAAACTCCAATAGGTGCAATTGTAACACGAGTAGTTTCTGATTTAGAAGCAATAACGGAAGTTTTTTCTGCTGGCTTAATGGATATTTCAGGTGATTTAATTTCGTTGGTATTTATTTTATCACTCATGTTTTTTAATAATTGGGAACTTTCTTTAATGACTTTAATTCCAATTCCATTATTGATTATTGCCACTCGTATTTTTGCTAAAGCAATGCGCGAATCGTTTCAGTTAGAAAGAGCACAAGTAACTAAACTCAACACTTTTGTGCAAGAACGACTTACTGGAATGTCAATAGTTCAGCTTTTCAATAGACAAGAACAGGAGTTTGAAAAATTTCAAGAAATTAACAAAGGTCACCGTCAGGCGCATGTAAATGCAGTTTGGGCTAATTCCATCTTTTTCCCAGTTGTTGAATTGTTGAGCTCACTCTCGATTGCCTTCTTATTAGTTTGGGGAGCCTTGAATGTTAGTGGTAAATCGAATTCAGAAATCCGAGAAATGTATGGACAAATTATCGCCTTCACGCTCTGGATTTATCAGTTGTATAGACCGATTCGTCAGTTGGCAGATAAATTCAATATTCTACAACGAGGAACAGTAAGAGCTGAACGAATTTTTGAAGTTTTAGATCAACAAGAAAATGTACAAGATATTGGCTCTGTTCAATCTTATAATTTCGATCAAGATATTCATTTTAAAAAGGTGTCTTTTGCTTACAACAATGAAGATTATGTATTGAAAGATATTGATTTGGTGATTAAAAAAGGTCAAACTGTTGCTTTTGTTGGTGCAACTGGCGCAGGGAAATCGACAATTGTAAACTTGCTAGGACGTTTTTATGAATACCAAAAAGGCGAGATTTTAATTGGCGATAAAAACATCAATGAATTGGAATTGAACTATTTAAGAAGTAACATTGCAATCGTGCTTCAAGATGTGTTTTTGTTTTCCGACAGTATTTATAACAATATCACACTAGGCGACCCAAGCATTACTAAAGAAGCAGTGATTGAAGCTGCAAAAGCGGTTGGTGCCCACGAATTTATTTGCAGTTTGCCAAATGATTATGATTACCAAATTGGAGAGCGAGGCGGAGTTTTGTCTGTTGGTCAACGTCAATTACTTGCTTTTATTCGCGCTTATGTTTACAATCCTCACATTCTAATTTTAGATGAAGCAACTTCAAGTGTGGATAATGAATCGGAAGAAATGATTCAAAAAGCAACCGAGCAATTAACGAAAGGAAGAACTTCAATTGTTATAGCGCATCGATTGTCAACAATTCAACAAGCGGATTGTATTGTTGTATTAGACAAAGGTAGAATAATTGAAACAGGAAGCCATCGCGAGCTAGTTCAAGAGGGCGGCTATTACTACAAATTGTACGAGATGCAATTTTTTAACAAAGAAAATAATGAAACGATTTAAAATAGGGGGAGTACCTGAGCATTTTAATTTGCCATGGAAACTGGCGATTGAAGAACGAAAACTAGTTGATTTGGGCGTTGAGTTGCACTGGTCGGATATGACTGGAGGAACTGGACAAATGATTAAAGGTTTGCAAACAGGTACTTTAGATATCGCTGTTTTACTTACTGAAGGAATAACAAAATCAATTCTGCAAGGATTGAAGGCAAAAATAGTAACGGTTTATGTTAAAACACCTTTACGTTGGGGAATTCACGTACCATACAACTCTGCTATTCAAACTGTAAAGCAACTAGAAAATCAAACATTTGCCATTTCTCGTGAAGGTTCAGGTTCGCATTTGATGACTTATGTGCGTGCTAAACAAGAAAACTGGAATTTAA
Organism: Chitinophaga pinensis; assembly: GCA_945863605.1. Lineage (GTDB taxonomy): Bacteria > Bacteroidota > Bacteroidia > Flavobacteriales_D > Crocinitomicaceae > UBA952. The sequence continues at coordinate 21,027 of CAMAZP010000011.1, read as the reverse complement.
AAGATTTAAAATTCAACGTTGTAGGAGACGTTTACGGTGGACTTTGGGCCTTGGAAAACAATCAAGCACAAGGATTTCTTTGGGAAAAATATACAACCTATCCATTTACAGAGCAAAAAAAATGTCGTTGTATTGATGAGGTAGTAACTCCATGGCCTTGTTTTGTAATTGCTGTTAGAACTGAATTATTAGCTGAAAATATTACACTATTAAAATCTGTTTTTGATCGTGTTCATCAAGAAGCAAAAGCGTTTAAAGAAAATCCAAATGCAGCTGAAATTATTTCTTGGAGATACAATTTAAAACTGGATCAAACACAAAGCTGGCTAAACGAAACGGATTGGAATTACGATAATATGATGATGAAAGAACATTTTGAAAATGTTGTTGATACACTTGAATACTTGGATTTAATTTCCACGGAAGAAAAGAAAAATTGGGAATCTAAACTTTATTTTTGATACAAATATGTTTTTACTATTAAAACAATAATTAGATCGTGTTTAAAAAAGTTTAAACTAATTTACATTTCTCAACTAAAAACAAATAACTAAAATTAACCAAAAATGAATAAATTTTTATTTTTTACATTGTTTTTATTACTCGCTTCGAATACAGTTTTTGCGCAAGACTCCACTCAATATGAAGTGTTTGATGTTATTTATTTGAAAGATAATCGCATCCTAAAAGGTCAAATACTTTCATATGACTCACAGCTTGGTGGTATTTCGTTTAAAGATGTCTACGGGCGTGTTTATAATTTTAGTCGAGAGGAATATAAATACTTTCGTGAAAAAGAACATTTCCCGATAAAAGTCAAAAAGCAAAAAGGGCTTTATGAAAGGAAAAGCAAAGGATTACGTTATTCGTTAGGTCTTAATACAGCTTACTATTATGGCCTTGAAAAAATCGAAACTGATGATTTAAACTCCAGAAAAGAGACAACAGGCTTAGGTTTAGGTGTTTACGGCACTGTTGGAAAATACTTTACAAGAACTCATTTTTTGGGTGCAACTGCTGAGGTAGGAGTTATGACGAGCCAACAGTATTATAATTTTGGTGCGCGTTATAATTTTGAATATGACCTACGAAAAACCAATGTTTCTAAATACGTTCCAATTGAATTAAAATACCAAAATATGTTTCTGCAAAATTCTGGCTTGCCTTACACAGAAGTAACTCCAAACAGTTCTAGTGAAGGGTTTTATTATCCAAAAACAGAATTCTCAACCTTATTCGTATCTGTCGGTCACGGTTTTGGATTTATTCTTAAACAAGGTGGTTCATTTAATATTGAGTTGGCTTATCAGCGCCACTTTACGTTAAGTCAGAAATTTTACGATTTGAAACCACAAGATGTTGTAGGTTACGACCCTAAATTTGTTCAAATCAATGGTTTCAGACTAGGGGTTTCTTTTAGTTTTTAAAGGTTTGGAATAAATAGACTTTTTGCTCATTCGTTTTTACCCTAAATTGATTGTTAATCGATTAAATACCAACGCTTTCTAAGATTTTACTTCGGAGTTGTTATGAGTTCTTTCGATTCGCTAATATTGAAATTTTTTGAGAGTTAAATTATATTCCTTATTCAAAAGAGTTTCCTCACTCTGTTCGGAAAGACTGGTTTTTGGAGGAATCCTTCTAGATTGTCATCTGAATTTATACTTTTAAGATAAGTAATCTCACGAAACCCAATTAGAGGCTGAATGTAACAAAGCAAAAGCCCAAATCTTAAAACTACTCCTCTTCTAATCTTTTAATATCTGCGATAAGTGTCGTTACTTCTTTTGGATTAGTACCATCATAATACCCTCTGATTCTTCCTTGTCCGTCAACTAACACAAAGTTATTGGTGTGGATAAAATCACTTCCGGCATCACCTAGATTTTGAGCTTCAGCAGGTTTTAAAACAAAGAATGACTTGCGAGCTAAACTATACAAATCTTCTTTTTTCCCTGTTAAAAAATGCCATTGACCTTTAACGTAATTGTGGGAAGTGGCATATTGTTTCATTTGTGTGACCTTATCCACGTCTGGATCAACTGTGAAACTTAAAATCTTCACATTTGAGTTACCTTTTATTGCTTTCTGAATGCGTTGCATTTGCTTGTTCATAATCGGACAAATACTTTTGCAAGTAGTAAAGAAATATTCGGCTACATATATTTTACCTTTCACATCGCTTTCCGTAATCGTTTGATTGTCTTGATTTTGAAATGAAAATTTACCAACTTTATGTCCTTGACCTACGCGCAATAGTTCTGGGTCAACCATTTCTTCTTGCACATCAATCGGATTGATAACTGGCAAAACAGTAGCTGGTTTTTGAATCATAATGTAATAACCAAGCGAGACACAAACGGCAAATAATAAAGCCAAAAAACCTATTCTCTTCATAATTTAATTTTTCAAAAGTGATGCAATTGCTGTTTCAACAATCGACAAACGTTGCTGTTCATTGCCTTCAATGAGGACAAAATTTTGTTTTTTTTCAAGTAAAAAACTATGGTATAAGTCAAATAATTCTTCACGATTTTCTGGATTTTCTCGCAAAACATCAAATTCCCAAGGAATATCAGGCCTGCAAAGAAAGAGTAAATCGAATTGTTGCTTTGAAAACAAGTTTAAAATTTCATCGGAAATTATTCCATACTTATAAAGTGACCAAATACAAATCACTGTCATTTCAGTATCAGCAACTAAGAAATCAGTTTCAACATCCCAAGATTTCGCTTGTCCCTCTGCAATTAAGTCTAAATCTTTTTGGGTATAACTTGTTTTCCCTTCTAAAAATGTTCGCGCAAATTCTTCGCAATATGTTGCCTTGAACTTTTGGACAATTTGTTTTGCTAAAGTTGTTTTCCCACTTGATTCTGGACCTGTAAAAGCTATCTTAATTCGTTTGTTCACTTTTCCATTTTTTGCGCCAAAAAATATATCCAAAAACTGCCATTAAGGTATTGACAGCAAAGAGAAAAACAGTATACTGCAAGTCTTGTTCAGTTTCTTGCCACAAATACATTGAAAGTAGGTTTAAAACAATCCAATACAGCCAATTTTCAAGGATTGATTTAGTAGTGAGATAAGTCGCCAAAATTGCAAACGCTGATATAAATGCATCTAAATACGGTAGTTTTTGATTTGTTTTTGAAAAAACAAAGCCAAGCGTTAAAGCCAAGAATAGCGTTGGGATTCCGACTAAAAGATGTTTTTGAAGCGACCAGATTTTAAGTTTCGTTTCGGTGCTTTTTCCCCAATTTATGAAGCCAAAAACACCAAGTACGACGTACACAAATTGCAATCCTGCTTGAAGGTAAATCGCACCAATAAACGCCATATAAACGTAAATAGCTGAACTAAGGATTCCGAAAATCCAAGCAATTCGTTGCGAAAATGAAATTAGAACGAGGTATAAAAGTCCAAGAACAACAGCAATAATCTCTAGGATACTCACTTTTAAGTTTAGTACAATAAGTGTTTTTTAGAAGCATTTTTCCAACCTGCTTTGTATTCAGCATCGACGAAAAACACTTTTAATTCTCCTTTATATTCCGCGTCAACAAAGTAGATTTTCTTTTGCGCTTTATATTCTGCATCGACGAAAAACCATTTTCCATCGTTTGAGCCAGCTTTGTATTCAGCATTTACTTTATACACCAATAAATCCGCTTTGTATTCAGCATCAACAACAAATACTTTCACATTTGCTTTGTATTCAGCATCAACAGAAAAGATTTTTTGAGCACTTACCAATCCTGTTGATAAGATAAAAAAAAGGGATAATGCAATGGTTTTCATAAATTTGGAGAAATCTGATAAATTAAATTTTAATCTAATTAGCCTTGAGGAGCACGATTTTCTTTTAACGTTGAGAAGAAAATTATTCCATATCCGATTGTCAACATTAAATGGAATGGAACCATTCCGAAGTCACCATAAATTGCTCTGTTTACTGCTGTGAAACCAAACACCAACATCAAAATTCCTTCAGCGATATTTATAATCGAAAGGCTTTTTTTGTCGTATTTATTTCCTTTGAATTCGTCTTTTTTAGCAACATTGAATTTTGGTGTGCGCACAAATGAACTTTTGATTCCTAAATATCCTTCAATTACTGCTACCGCATTGCTCAATGATAGAGCCATTGAAACCGTTAGGAATTGGAAAAAACGAGCAACGAAACGAATGAAATTAGAGAAACCACTTCCGTTTTTATCGCGGTAAGAATTCCAATAATAGAACGCTAAAAAGACCGTACTTGAGATGAAAAACGCACCAAATTGAATCACTAAATTTAAGTCAGAGAATGAATCTTTGATATGAAGCACAAATAAACTTAAGATGGAAAGAATTAAAATGAACACAAATACTGATGAATTGAATAAGTGTGCTAACCCGTGAACACGATCGCTGAATTTAATTCCTTTTGTCGTTAAAATTCGTTTCCACATTTTAATAAAAACCTCAGCACCACCTTTCATCCAACGGTGTTGTTGACTTTTAAGAGCTGACATTGTAATTGGTAATTCTGCTGGTGCTTCTACGTCTTCCAAGTAGGCAAATTTCCAACCTTTCATTTGTGCACGGTAGCTAAGATCTAAATCTTCTGTGATAGTATCGTGTTCCCAACCTCCAGCATCTTCAATACAGGTTTTACGCCAGATTCCAGCAGTACCATTGAAATTGATGTAATGTCCATTTGCTGTTCTTCCACCTTGTTCGATAGCAAAATGACCATTCAAACCAAAAGCTTGTAATTCAGTCAACAAGGAGTAAGATTTATTCAAATGTCCCCATCTTGTTTGAACTACACCAATTCCATCTTTGAAATAAGGCATTGTTCTTTTCAAGAAATCTTTATCGGGTACGAAATCGGCATCGAAAATAGCTATAAATTCACCCTCAACTTGACTCATAGCTTTATCTAACGCACCAGCTTTGTATCCTGTTCGGTCTGTTCGGTGAATGTGTTGAATATTGATTCCTCTTGCAGCCACTTCTGCTACTTTTTTGGCAATGATGTCTTTTGTTTCATCCGTTGAATCGTCTAAAACTTGGATTTGAAAACGCTCACTTGGATAATCAAAATCAGCAATTGTATCAATTATACGTTCTGCGACATACATTTCGTTATACATTGGTAATTGAACGGTAACTGATGGTGTTGTATTTGGATCGTAAACTGGTTTTGATTCTAATTTTTTCTTTTTGCGATTGCGGACGTATGCTACAGCTAAAGACATTTGTACGCAACTATAATAGAATATCAATATTAAACAAATACCATATAAACCAAGAATAATTTTAGCTGTTAAATGTGACCAAAAATGTTCTTGAACATATTTTTTCCCTGACTTTAAAGTAACCGTTCTATCTCCCCAATTAAACAACCATGAAACTTTGAGATTTACAAAAAAAGGTTTTCCAAAAGTGTAATGTTCTAGGTGTTTTTGATCTGTCTCAAATTTAAAAGTTTCTTGTCTGTAGTCTAAATCAACTATTTTCAATTCACATTTTCCAATTGGTATATTTTTAAAAACAAACCTTCCATTTTCATCCGTTTTGGCTTTAAAAACTTTCCCTGACTTCAAAGATTTCAAGGTTACATCTACCTTTTCAGCGTCTCCTTTTGTTTTATAATCATCTAAATACCCTTCCACAATTTTGGAAACTTGTGCGTTTGATACTCCAATAACGAATACAAATAAGGTTAGAAATACGTTCTTCATACGGGGAAATTCAATAGTAATTTTAAAAAAGAAAAAGCAAATATAAATTTAATCTTTCATTAATGTCATTTCGTCAACTAAGTGTTTTGCACCAGAGTAAATATCCATCACCCACATTACGTAGCGAATATCCACCACAACGTTTCTGCAGCGACTTGCATCAAACATGTAATCACTCATAGTTGACTCCCAAGTACGATCAAAGTTTAAGCCCATTAAATAGCCGTTTGCATCAATTACTGGCGAACCAGAATTACCACCAGTTGTATGATTGGAACCTGTGAAACACACCCATAATTCTCCATCTTGTGCGTAGTCTCCATAATTTTTAGCCTCGTGTAATTCTAACATTCTTGGAAGTAATTCAAAGTCAGGGTTTCCTGTGTTGTATTTTACAACAATTCCATCAAGAGTTGTGTGTTCAGTATACATCATTCCATCAGTTGGTGATGAGCCCTCTAATTGACCATAAGTGATTCTCAATGTACTGTTCGCATCTGGCCAATGTTTAGCATCCGGAAACATCACAAATTTACCTTCGACATACACTTGTAAAAGCGCAGTCATTTCGTTTTGATAGGCTTGAAACCCTGGAAGTACATTATTTCTGAATTCGGTGATATGTTTATTGTAATGAGCAAAACCCAAGTCACTATTGATTTTCTTTAAACTTTTTTCAGAAAATTTATCTAAAAAAGCCAAGTATCTTTCTTTATTTGTGAAGATTGATTTTGAATAAATGGCCTTTGCTAAAAACGTTGCATATATATCAGCTGGTTCTTTTGTTTCAATTTTTAATTGTTTGTAATATTCCTCTGTTTGAAGTAAGAAAATCTTTTCATCTATTTTTGGATTGTAATTTTTAAAAAATCCTTCTGCACTTGTTTTTAATTTATCAATAACTGATTTTAATTCACCTTTTTCTTTGTATTTCGAGTAGTTGGTAATCAAATCATTTAATGAACGTGCCAATTTAAAATATTCAGGACCAACTGATAAATATTCAACACCCATTGCATATTTGAATTCTAAATCCGATTTTGTAGCCACTAATTCATTCATTTTAGCAATTACCTCAGCGTATTTTTTCCATTCCGAATTGGAGTTTGCAATTTCTATATATTTTTTTTCTTGCTCGATTTTAATAGAAACTGCATCTAATTGTTTCAAACCATCAATTTGTCCAATCCATTTTTTCCAAGCGTTTGCAATACTTGCTTGCTTTGCCGAATATTGAATACGAATTAAATCTGAACTTTTCATTCCCTCATTAATTGCGTTTAAGGAAAAATCGCGCATTTTTATTCGAGCTGGGCGTTCTTTTTCGACGATAAATTTCAAATAGCTAGAAACCACGTGTTGTTCTGTTTGACCAGGAAAGCCATAAACCATTGTGAAATCGCCAACTTTTCTGTCTTTAAATGAAATTGGAAGAAAATGAAGCGGTTGGTAAGGAACGTTATCCTTCGAATAGGGCGCAGGTTTATTGTCTTTTCCAGCATAAACTCTAAAAACGGAGAAATCACCTGTGTGTCTTGGCCAAACCCAATTATCTGTGTCACCACCAAATTTTCCAATTGAATTGGGAGGAGTCCCTACAAAACGCACGTCTAAAAACGTTTCTTTCACCATCATGTAGTAATCATTTCCATAATTGAACGGTTTGATTTCAGCTTCATAATGGGTTCCAACAACCGCTGCGGCACAAAGTTTTTTAATGTTTGCTTGAATGGTTGCTTGATCGTTTTTGGAACTTGCACCAGCTAAAACTGTTTGCGTTACATCTTCAATACGCACAATTCTCAAAGCAGTCAATCCTGGATTTGGTAATTCTTCTTCTTTTGTTTTTGCCCAAAATCCGTTTTTCAAATAATCTTTTTCCAACGAAGAATGAGATTGAATTTGCGAGTAGCCACAGTGATGATTAGTTAAAAGTAATCCTTGTTTAGAAACTAATTCAGCTGTACAGCCACCACCAAATTGCAGAATTGCATCTTTCAAGCTTGTAGAATTGACGCTGTAAATATCAGCTGCTGACAATTTCATGCCTTTTGCTTTCATATCAGATTCAAAGGCAGCAATTAAAGATGGGATAAGCATTCCTTCTTCGGCGCGCGCCACAAAAACTGATAGGTAAATGAATAGAAAAGTAGATTTTAAAAAGGAAAATTTCATTTTTCAAGAATTTTAGATTTACGAAAATAATTGTTCTGATTGAATTGAGGTTATTTCATTTTAAAACTTGGGTATTTCAATGGTTATGAATACTGAATTCTCGAACTATTTAAATTTTATTTATAAAATATAAGTTTTTACACTAGTGTAGATAAATCGAAATACATTTGTCTAGTTTCATCTTCCTTATCATTCTCTGTTAGATATTCAAAGTTTAATCTTTCATAAAAAACCAAAGATTCGCGATAAGCATCAACGGTAATCAATTTGCAACCTTGTCTTTGGTTAAGTTCTAATGTTTCCGAAATTAGATTGTTAACGATAAGTCTCCCTAAACCTTTTCCTTTAAATTTTTCATCGATTCCTAACCTCCCAATTTTCAGCGCTGGAAAGGATTTTAAATGTCTTTTGGGTTGGGATACTAATACTTTAAGAAATCGTTTAAGGGCAGATTTACTTATAAAGTCTTCTTCTTCAACTTTTAAACTATCATTAAAAATGCTATAATATGCTACCGTTTGAGTTGAATTTTCTAAAATAAACGTGGTTGCTAATAACTCTTTAGTATAGAGTTTAGCCTTTTCGAATAAGAATTCATTTAAATCATTATCTCCACAATTAAATGGTTTAATAGTGTGGTTTTCATTTAATAAAATAAGGCTAATTTGTAATAACTCTTCTTCCAAACCTGTTTAAGCTTTTTTTATTTTCGATTTGAACAAAGCTGAATCTTTTCTTACTTCATTTAATTTTGACGAGGATTTTGATTCAAAAGATCTATTTTCTTTCAATTTAGAAAGAAATTTAACAGCATCTTTTCCTTTTAGTATAGGTGTGATTTTTATAGGTTTAGCCATTTTATAAAAAACTTATTGTTAACGAATTTACCATTTATTTTCTTTGAATACAAATAATTTAGCCTTTGATTAAATTTTAAATCTCTATTTTTTTTCTAGACTTAAATACTTACTTTTTATATCATAGATATTTACTAAAGTTAAAAAAAACCTTCAATTTTGATGAGATATAAAAACGTTTACTGATAAGCCCATAAAAATTGTTAATAAAGAGATTAAATTTTACAATAAAAAGTGTAAACAGTTTTAAACCATGAAGAAATTAGAAAATAATTACAGCCTTTTATTTAATAAACTTGGATAGTTCATTTTTTTGGAAATCATATTCTTCTTTAGTTATCAATTCCAATTCCAGTTTTTCTTTTAATTCTTTAAGTTTTGAAATAGCTTCTTCACTGCTCATAGGTGCATTAGGGTCAATCAATTCCTTTGTAAGTAAAGATGAATCAATCGAAGACATGCTTATTTCTAAACCTGCACATGAAAATACAATAAATGGCATAGCAAAACCAAATGATTTTCTTATTCCAATTTTTATTATTGTACACTCCGCTCCACTAAAACCTTGTCCGGGCAGTCTTAACGTTGTGACTATTTCTGTTGCTGGAATAATTGAAGATATCGCATCGCCTATGTAAATCCCGAAAAAATGAGTGTTTTCAAGAGCTCCTTGAACTTTTTGGGGTGATCCCAATTTAAATTTATCTCCTAGTTTATAGACATGACCATTATAATCTTTAACACTCTCAAAAGTTTGTTTATTTTCAAATTGCTTACCAAATGCCTTTAAAGCTTTTGTATCATAACCAATTGACTTGATTGTTGAAAGGTTTAAAGTGTCTTTTTGGGCATTTGAGCAAAAACTTACCGCCATTAATAATCCAAACAATAAATTTTTCATGCTTTTGTTGATTTTATTTTATCAAATATAATGAAAAAATCAAATTTAAATCTATGTCAAACACAACTTTCTTTCCTCTGATTTCGAGGATGCTACGTTTAATTAATTCTAGTTCCATTTGTTGATTTTCACTTTGAGTTAGTGAAATAGTTGATTTTTAGCAATGGTATTTAGTAAAAAAACCAGATTTTTTAGGTTTATTTCTTTTACCTAACCTTTTTGCGTTCAACTTGAATATTTTGTTTTTTATCCTTTTGAATCAAATACTTCAATACTTGTTCAATGTCGTCGAATTTATGGTTGTGTATGTTTTCGAAGTCTTTATAATTGCAGTGAAAGTTATTGAAAAAAGTTAAGTGAGATTCAAAAATAATAAATTATGTAATTAAAATCTAAGGTATCAAGTTTATAACCATCACTCCACCACCAAAATATAATTATTCTTCTTGCCTTTTCCGAGCAAAACGTATTTATTGTTAATTAAGTGTTTAGCAGTTATCACAAAACTTTCAGTCACTTTTTCTTTGTTCACTGCGATGGCGTTTGCTTTCAATTCACGACGTGCTTCGCCGTTGGATGCTAAGAAGTTTGTTTTTGCGGCCATTGCTTCCACGATGCTTATTCCTTCGCCGAATTCTTCACGGGAAATGGTCGCTTGAGGAACGCCTTCAAAAACACTGAAAAAGTCTTTCTCACTCAAGGATTTTAAATCGTCAGAAGTGGATTTTCCAAATAAAATATTACTTGCTGCAATCGCTGCTTGCAAGGCTTCTGCTCCGTGAACACGTGTTGTAATGTCTTCTGCAATCGCTTTTTGTAGAATACGCAAATGCGGTGCTTCGTTGTGTTCAGCTTCCAGTGCTTCAATTTCTTCTTTCGAACGCAAAGTAAAAATACGGATGTAATTTGCAGAGTCGGTATCACTGGAATTCAACCAAAATTGGTAAAATTGGTATGGACTTGTTTTTTCAGGATCCAACCAAACGCTTCCGCCTTCCGTTTTTCCGAATTTTGTTCCGTCCGCTTTTTTAATCAAAGGTGTGGTTACGGCATACGCTTCTCCACCCGATTTTCTGCGAATCAATTCTGTTCCTGTAACGATATTTCCCCACTGATCTGAACCGCCCATCTGAACGATGCAGTTGTGGTGAAGATTCAAATGGTAAAAGTCGTAGCCTTGCACCAATTGGTAGGAGAATTCAGTAAAAGACATTCCTGTTTCCAAGCGCTTTTTTACCGAATCTTTTGATAACATGTAATTTACAGTGATGTGTTTTCCAACGTCGCGAATGAAATCCAAAAAGCTCATATTCTGAAACCAATCGTAATTGTTCACCATTTCAGCAGCATTTTCACCCGAAAAATCCAAGAATTTCTCCAATTGCGATTTCACACAAGCCACATTGTGATTCAACGTTTCAGCATCCAATAAATTGCGCTCTTGCGATTTTCCTGAAGGATCGCCCACCATTCCTGTTGCGCCACCACATTTTATTTTCTTTTATTAAAGGGAAAACCTCTTTGTAAGTAATAGCATTAATATTGGCAATAATTAAATAGTCTTTTTCATATTCAACTAGTTGTTTCAAAAACTCTTTAAATAGACTAAAGGGGGGATTTGTTATTACAATATCGGCTTGTTTTAATAGCGATATAGATTCTTTGCTCCGAAAATCACCATCACCTTCTAAAGGAGTCCATTCATTATGTTTATTTTCCTTTAACTGTAACGCTACATCTTTTAAATTAAATTCGCCATCGCCATCAATATCGCCAACTTCATTAATAATAAATTTGTTTGCAGTTATTTTCGGACGACCTTTTGATTTAGTTATTGTCGTATCATCACCAAATAATTGAAGTTGTGTATTAGCTACAGGTGAAGGTTTATAGCTAGTTGTAATAAGTTGTTTTAATCCAATACGTTTAAAGTTTAAAACGAAATATCGAAAAAAATTACTCTCAAAAGGGTCATCACAATTACAATAGATGACTTTATTTCGGAATGTATCTGGATTATATTCTAAATATGCTTCAACCTCCTTCTGGATGTCAATATATTGTGTGTAAAACTCATCACTTTTTGACTTCTTTGCTTTATGCAATAATTTATTTGCTCCTTGTCTTGCCATTATATTAAAATCCTTTATTTAAGTCATAAATTTACATTTTTATGTCAACTTTCAATGTAGCACGGTCTTTTCTTACACTGACGGCTAACGTTTTGCGTGCAGGCGCTCGTAACCCTGTGTTGCGCCTGCGGCAGGGTTATGGCGCTTGCACGCTGTTAGGTGCAGTTAATTCCATATGTCTTTAGACTGTTCGTATAAATATTCTTGTCTCTTAGAAATTGCTGTATAGTCCCAATTGTCGTATTCGCTTAGTTTGTTTGTTATTGTTAAACGTGATTCTTTATAATATACTTTTTTGTCAATGAAATCTTTGTTCTTTGCTTTTATGTTCTTTTTATCTTGGAGTATTGTTAGATTCCCTAATCTATTTAAATAATCTTTGTACTCTTCGGAATCCTTATCAAACATTTCTTTCCATTCACCAGCTGCTTTTTGAGGCATAATATGCTCAATATGTGTGTCCTTATTTGACCAATCAACACTTTCTGAATGTTTACGTGTTATTCTATCTAAAATCATTTTTGATATTGAACCTTTAGGGCTAGAGTATATAAATTCGTTTTTAAATTTTTCCTCTTCTTTGAAATTTGAATGGTCTTTGATTTTAGTTATTATTTCATCTAGATTAGAATCTCCGATTAAAGATTCACTTAATAAATAATAAAATCTTTCAAGTTCTTTTGGATCTTTTCTTAGAATACTATGTCTAAAAGTTAATGAATCTATGCCTTTACAAATTTTGTCAAAATTTTCTGTGTTCAATTTTTTTATAGCCGAAAGAAGTAATGGAAAACATTTATTTACCCCCATTGCCCTTAAACTATTCAAATAGATTTTTTCATTACTAGGGTTGATTAGATTTATGTAGTTATTGGATGCAACTAACAAATCTTCAATAAATTTTTGAGGGCCATCCTTAACAATTAATTGTCCATATATTTCAAAGACATACTTTTCAGGTGCTGGTGGATAATTTTTCTTTTCCCATTTTTCAATACCCCTTTTCTTATCTAAATGCTGCCTTAGTTCTTGACTTGAATCTAAAGAGTTTAAATAATGAAAAAGAAACACATCCAAACTACCATTGTTTTTTTCGATTCGATTTCTTATTTCATCCCAATTGTCGATTGCTTCGTCAATATCATAGGAACCTAAATTATGACACAGTTCGTTTTTGATTAAGTCGCCTTGAGTCAATTCTAATCCTCTTGCATTAATTGTTTTAAATAAAAGTAATTTATCTGATTGCTTTTCTGCAGTCATTACAATAAACTCACTTTTAATTATTTTTTCTGTGAATTTTGTCACACCAGTAAGCCCTTGGTCTTTTGTGATTTCTGCAATTCTCTGATCAAAAAAATCTAACGTATTTGTAAGATTCCTGTGCGACCGTCTTCTTCCATCTTTATACGCCGAATAATCTTCGTTTCTAATTATTGATTTAAATAATTTTTTGTCTCTTTTGCCTGTTTCTAGCCTAGGTTCTGACGATGAAACATCATCAGAAAGGTCATTGGGATCGATAATAAACAATAATGAATTTATTCTTTCGATAGCTTTAATTTTATCTGAATTGATTAATGCTTTCAATGTACTAAAAAGCAGTAAAAAGAGCGTGGTCATCCTTTGCTGTCCGTCTACAATTTCCATTTTTAGAGAATTCTCTGTATCGTAAAGAAGCAAAGATCCTAAGAAATGTCCATTATCATCCGAATCTGCAATGTCATAATATAAATCAGATACTTGTTCTAAGTTCCAGGAATATTCTCTTTGATATAGTGGAACAGTAAATGTTTTGTCTTTTAGTATGTCAGTTATTTTTACTGGCTCTTGAGATACTTTCATATGTTACTTTGTTTATGTTTTTTTATTAATTGCACCTAACGTTTTGCGGCTTTGCGAAGAAGCGGATTTCGGAGCACTAAACTGTCAAGATACCACAAAAGTTGATGCGAGGTAGTATGTTCAATTAACCACTGAACCCGCTTTTTTGCAAAACCGCTGTTATGCCTTCGTTCTTCTTCTCGGTATGTTGTTTGTCTGTCCATTTGGTGTGTCGTTGTGCGTTGGGAAAGCAAGCTCTTTTGCAATTTTGGCTTTGTGCGGTTGGCTTGTGCGAATTGCAAATGTGCTTGCTTTAGCGTTGGCATTTATGTTTTAAATCCTATTCTCGGTCTGTCGTTATTATTGTTGTTTTCTCCTTCCATTTTTGCTTTAATAGCTAAATAGCTGTTCAATTCCTGCAAAGAAACTGATGGCTTATTATTTTTTACAGTTTCCAAAACTATCAATTTTGTAATTCTTAAATTGTCTTTCAATGCCTTTCTTGAAGCTTCGTCACATAAAAATTTAATGTCGCTTGAAACATAGTTTTCCGTTGCTTTGGCTAATTCGTCATAATTCAAGCCGATTTCTGTCGGACGTTTTTTTAAGTACAATTCAAACATCAATTTTCGAGCTTCAAAGTCTGGTGGTGGCAAATAAATATGTTTGTCTAATCTTCCTGAACGTAAAATTGCTGGGTCAATTGCATTTGGTCTGTTGGTTGCACCGACAATAAAAATACCATCATCACCACAATTATTCATTTGTGCTAAAAACTCATTTACTGCACTTGTGTTCATATGGCTGATATTAGATGTATCTCTATTTGGAACAAGTGCATCTAATTCATCAATAAAAATTATGCTTGGTGCGTTTTGTTTTGCTTCGTCAAACAAGTTTTTAATATTTTCCTGTGATGCGTTGACAAATTTGCTTTGAATGTCAGAAGGTTTTATTTGATAAAAATTAAAGCCGATTTCTTCCGCCATTTTCTCTGCAAAAAAGGTCTTTCCGCAACCTGGCGGACCATAAAGCAACATTCCGTTTGGAATTGTTAAACCATATTCTGCATACCGTTCTTTTTGATTTAAAGCATCAATAACGTCTAATTGAATAGTGTTTTTTAACTCTTGCATTCCTGCAATGGCTAAAAATCCTTTTCCTTTCTTATTTTCTTTTGGTTGAATTTTGGTTACTTTTTCTTCTTGAATTGAAAGCTCAACTTCTAATTCTCCGTTCAAAGTTTGGATGAATTCTTTTACAGATTTAAAACGGTTTTCTGCTTTTGTCTGTAATGCTTTTCGAATTATATTCTGTGTTTGCCCGTCTATCTTATCAGAAAACTTTAAAGGCTTTTTTCTTTCGTCTAAAATGACATCTTCTAATTGTATTTTATCGGATTTGTATTTTGAAATTTCTATAAAATAGGGTGGTAAACCTGTTAGTAAATGAAAATACAATGCACCAACAGAATAAATGTCGCTTTGGAATGAAAAGACTTTATTAAAAGTTTCATTAGCTGTATAGAATAAATTCAAACCATCTTTTAAAAAATCTTTGTTTGATTGCTTTAAAAATCGAGCATATCCAAAATCAATAATTTTTGGAATGGTAACTTTGCCTGATAAATCTAACATTACATTTTGGTTGGTAATGTCGTTGTGAATGACTTGCTTGTTATGTAAATAATTCAAACCATTTAAAACACTTAAAATGATGCTTTTTGCTTCATACAAATTCAACGTGTTTTCACGTTTCATTTTATCTGCTAAAGTTTCGCCACTTACAAAATCCAACACCACATAAGCCAATTTTTGGTTGTCAATTACGATATTTCCACCATCGGTGTACTTTATCAAATTGGAATGTTTGATTTGTTTCAGCATTTCAATTTCCAAAATTTCTCCGCTTTCTGTAAACTGTGTACGATGCAATTTAGCGAAGTCAAAAAGCTTTAGAAGTTTGGTTTCCTTCGCTTCATTTTGTACTCGATAAGTTTCGGCATAGCTTCCTTTTTTCAGAAAGAAGCTAACCGAATATTTATTGTCGATGATTTGACCTTTTGTTAATATAGATTTTGCGTTACTCATTTTTTATCCGACTAAAACAGTATCATCACCGCTTGGTTTTTCTGTATCTGGTAATAAATTGATTAAGTCGATAACAATAGGATGTAAATCTTCTGTAGTTGGATTTTCTCCGATTTGTTGTAAACCTTCATTTAAAAGTTGTCTTGCTCGATTGCTATCTTTCCAATGGTATGAGCCAAAATTTTGATTGTGTTGTCTGATGAAATTAATCAATTGATATACTAAAGTCATTTGAAAAAATACAGAATGTATTTCCTCTGCCAATGCTTTACCTAATTTAATATCCTGCGTTTTCAAAACCTCTTCTAATTGGTTTCTTAAATGATTTACAATTTGAGTTGTTTTATCATTTCCTAAGTCCTTATTAGCTTTTTCTAATCTGTAAAATTCCTCTTTTAGCTCTTCTTCCAATTTTGGCCATTCTGTAGTTTCGCTTAATTCGTCAATAGTTTTAAGCGTTTTACGAAGATTTGTTAAAACTTCTTGTTTACCGTCCACATCGTTTTTGCTATTGTCAAACTTTTTTTCGAGTTCAGTGATGTCGTTTTCAATTTTTTGAACTCTATCAGCGTTTATTCCTTCGTCTTTCAATTCTTCAATGCTTCCTTTTGCTTTGCGAATTTCATTTGAAAGCCAATTAGTTTCAACGGATTGAACGGTGTCGGTTGGAACATCTATTTCTGCGGTATGGTCTAAATATGGAAAATATGCTTGAATAGAAACTTTTTGAGATTTGTCAATATTTATCATCAAATCTACATCGCTGTTTTCTGGCAATAATGCTGGCAAATCTGCTCCGCTAATTATGATGTCATAAACGTGTTCGTTGTAAATGGCTCTTGTTCCATCTGCTCCGTGTTCGCCTTGATATAATGGAATTTTAATGAAATCATTATCCATTCCGGGACGAATTTGTTTTTGAGTTTTTAATCCGTTTGCTGTTCCTGTTGCAGGTAAAGATTTATTTTGCTCCAAACCCGAAACTTGTCTAAATTCAATTTTGCCTGTTTCTCTTTTTTTAATTTCGATGCCCCAATTAAGTGTAAGTCCTTGCATTGAGTTCAATCCGCCAATTCCTTGAATTATTGTAAATTCCTTGGGTTCGCTTTCTAAAATGTTTCCTTTATCGTCAAACAAAGTAACTTCAAAACCATTTTTACCTTCTTTTAGTTGCGTTTCAATGACTTCGCCTATTTGGTTTATTTCAACCTTTCCGCTTGACCAAGCTTTGTCATTTCTTGCAATTTCAGCAAAGACCTTTTCGGGAATTATTCCTTCCGTTTTATCTACCAAAATTTTAAGTGTAACAAATTCTTCCATTTCAACGGTTGATGCTTCGTGTCCGATTTCAATTTGAATTTTACCTTTTGTTCTTCCTTTGTCAATAATTTCATTAGATAGATTTACTGTAGAAGCATACAAAGCAGCTCCTTTAGAAACTACAGTCATTGGGTCAACAGTTGTATCAGGCTTGCAAATCTGTTTCTCCAACATCTTTCTGATGATTGGCGAAAAAGTTGGTCCTCCAACCAAAATCAAGGAATTCAAAGACGAACCTTTTAAGTTATTACGCTCTAAAAGTTTTTTAGAAATATCTACCGCTTTTTGAAAAACAGGTGATAAGACTTTTTCCAAATCAGCTTGTGTTACCGTTAAGTCAATTTCAATATCTTCTCCGTCATCATCAGTTCCAGAACCTTCTTCTTTGTATAAATTAAACTCACTTTTAAATGAAAGTTCGTTTTTTAGTTCTTCTGCAAAAGATTTTAACGCTTCCCTATATTTCAATTTCTTGGTGTCATCATTTAAAATATCGTCAATTGAAAAGTTTTCTTGGATGTGCGGAATTATAATTTCATCTACAATAGCCAAGTCTAAATTTTTACCACCTAAATAATTATCTCCTTCCGTATCTGCAACTTTCATAATACCGTCTTCAACTTTAAGCAAAGCAGCATCAAAAGTTCCACCTCCAAAATCAAAAACCAACCAAAAGCCGTCTTTCTTATTATTGTCTAAACCATAAGCAATTGCAGCTGCAACTGGTTCTTGCAAAACTTCTGCGTGTTCAAAGCCCGCTAACTTCGCGGCTCGTCTTGTAGCATCAATTTGATTGTTTTTGAAAACTGCTGGAACGGTAATTACTACTGCGTTTACGGCTTCATCAGTTACAAATGATTTTAATGTTTTTAAAACCTCTGCTGATAATTCTTCTGAACTTAAATCTTTATCTAAATTGGAACTGAAATGCTTTTTATCAGTTCCCATTGTTCTTTTGAATTC
Source organism: Chitinophaga pinensis (assembly GCA_945863605.1). Lineage (GTDB taxonomy): Bacteria > Bacteroidota > Bacteroidia > Flavobacteriales_D > Crocinitomicaceae > UBA952. The sequence goes on along the minus strand of CAMAZP010000011.1, from coordinate 3,036 downwards.
GATAAAAGCATTAGGTTCTATATCTTTGGATAAACTAGCTTCTTGTTCACTTCTGTAAACTGCGAATGCTTTTTTGCCTGCTAAAACACCTTTTTTGTTATAAGCGATGCAAGACGGCATCGTGTCGTCAAGTCCATTAACTTTTATAATTTTTGCTTCTCCACCTTCAATTCTTGAAATTGCGGAATTGGTTGTACCCAAGTCGATACCGTAATCTATTTTAGTTCTTGCCATTTTATTTTTTTAATATTTTAGTTTTGAGAAACATCTACTTGTGCTCTTTGAATAAGAACACCATTATAATTTACCTGTGGTTTTACAACAGATGTGATAATTTTTCTTCCTTCAGTTAGATTTTCGTCTGTTATGAAATTGATTACATCAATATTCATTCTCTCGTCATAATCTTTGTTTAGAAGATTAATCGTTTCATAACCATTAGAAGCAAAGTTTGCCTGTATTCTTTCAATGCCTTTTACAAGTGGTTTTAGTCCTTTAGTTTCTTCGTCCATTTTAGAAATGTTCTTTTGCATTCTCACAATTTCATCAGCTACTTTCAAAGCCAAAGAATGGTCGATTTCAGTAGTTGAATTTGCTGAAACTATTTGTTTTTCTTCTTGTTTCAATTTTAGTTGTGTGTCCAAAACCTCAATCAATTTGCTATCTAATTTGATGCTTTCTTCTTCTAAAGATTTTTTGGTGTTTTTGATTTGGGTTTCTACATCTGTTTTGCTCGTTGCAATACGTTTGCCTAAAAGCCAATATAAAACACCACCTAAAAGTAACGTTGCTAACGTTGCAATAATCCAATACAAACGATTTGTATTTACGTCTTTGTCCAACTTCGAAATGCTATCTTTTGCAGTAGTTTCTGTTTGTTGAATTTTTGTACCTAAATCATTTGCAATGGTTTGTATATTTTGTACATTTTGACTTGTTGCAGTTTTCAGACTATCAATTTGTTTTTCCTGATTTTCGGCCTTTACAGAAAGTTTTGCCAATTCAGTTTTTTGCTGACTGATTACAACTTGTTGATTGTTTAGTTTTTGATTTAACGAAACAATTTCCTGCTGTTGCTTTTGCAAATCTGGATTTTTTTCTTGTGCAAAAATTGTTGTTGCACAAAGAAGAATAGGAATGAGTATAGATTTTTTCATTTGTTTATTATTTAGTTACACGCTTTTGAAAGTATTATTAAAAGTATTATACCACCAACCCAATAAAGCCAAGTTGGAATGCCTTCATCATTGTTTGTGCTACTGGTTGATGATGTCGTTGGTCTGCTTGTGGTTGACTGTGTAGCTGTAACTGTTTTCCAATAGCAAATATATTTGATTTGATTTTTTTGAGAATAATTCAATTTTTCAAGTATGAAATCAACTAAGGATTTATATTCTGTTATTTTGGTTTGTTTATCCGAGTTTTTAATTTTTTCTACACTTTTTACTGAAATAGTTTCCTTTATAAGTTCTACAACTTTGTCCCAATCTAATGAATTTGCAATCATCTGATTAACTTTAGTCCAGTTTATGGATTGATTATAACCCATAGGCATTTCCAAAACCTCTTTAGTGATTTTGGCTTCGTTTGTTTGATATGCTTGTTTAATAGATTTTAAAATGTCAATAGCTTGATTAAGCTCTCTGTCTTTCATTCCTTCAAGCGTACTGATATTTTCTTTGGCTTTGCTTTTAGTTGCTTCATTTATCGCAACGCTTTCAGCTAATTTTGCCAGTTTCATTGCTTCTTCGAGGTAATCATTACTTCTTTCAAGTTCCTGACTTTCGTTAAAATAATCAATGGAACATTGCTGTAATTCTTTAGCAATATTATCTGCTAACATTTTGTATTGCAGATTGGTATTCCCTACAATTGATTTTAAAAGTGTTAATTCGCTTTTGGTTTTACTGTATAAATCTGTTCCAAATTTATAAGCATTGCTTTTGTCCTTTGTGCGTTTATTAGTGCATTGTTCAATTTGCACCTCAATTTTATGAATAGGTTCTTCGGTAAACTTTTTAGAAAGATACTTTTGTGTAGTTCCATTGCAATTACTGAACAATTCCATTGTTTCAGCAGTTGAATATTTTTGTTTGAATTGCGTTAGCAATTCATCAATAAATATTTCAATCTGTTTGTTTTTATCAATGGAAAAAGTTTCATCAGCAACTGTATGAACAAAATCTTTAAAGTTCTCCGATGCAATAAGTTTTATTTTAGCTGTAATTCCTTGTTTAATTTCTTCTTTGGAATTCTCCAATAAATAAAGTGTTCCAATATTGTTGAAAGCCGAAAAGTTTTTAGTTGTAACTTCTTTTTCGTCCGTTAATTTATCCCAAATTTCAATAGCTTTTTCTTTATTTCCAGTTATTAAATGTTGGATTGCAGTATTGTCAATAGGATTCAAATTTGTAAACCAAAATAAAGAATGGACTACTTTATTCTGATTTTGTTCAATGTCAGAAAAGGCTTTGTCGATAATGCTATTTGTCCGTTGAAGCGAATTGAGAAAGGAAAAATCATATTCAGAAGTGATTTCTTTGCCTACTTCACTAAATCGTTTGATTTTGCTTTTTTGTTTCAGAATATCTTTTTCAGAACAGTTGGCAAGAATGCCAGCAATTCTGTAGGGATTATTTAGTATTGATTTCATCTATAAATTTTACGGTTTCGCAAGTTACTTTCGATTTTTTAATTGTCCTTACGGTTTTCCGTAATCGTGTTTGTTGATGTGTGTCGGTGCGGTTGGGGCAAAAGCAAATGTGCTGCAAAGCGTTGGCTCTGTGCGGTTGGTTGCAGCTCTTTTGATTTTGCCGAAGCGTTGGCTTGTCTTCCTGTCATATTTCTGTCGTTCGTTTTTAGCACGGTCGTCTTTTAGAATGAGGCATAACGTTTTGAACTAAAGGAAGACGGCTTTTATCTGCATTATGTTTTTGCCGTTTTCTTTTAGTGAATGTTGTTTGCAGTTTTTATTTTTTTTATAAAAATAATAAAAACGTAGTTTAAAAAGCCGAAATAGTTTAGGCATCCATGGGC
>CAMAZP010000010.1 GCA_945863605.1 Chitinophaga pinensis | reverse complement strand
AAGGTTTTTATCAATTTTCTTTCTATCTAATTGTACTTTTTTAGCCAATGTATCAGCTGTTAACCATTCTCCTTCGTAGTTTAATTGGTAATTCACTTTTAGCATTTTCAACAGGGCAGTTATGTCTCTTTTATTTCCGCTTTTTACTTTTGGTAAGTTGTAGCTCAATGGTGTAGATTCGTTAATAGCTTTGTGATATCTTAAAGTGTTGGCATAAACTTTATTAGCAATAGCTGCGAACACAGTCCCAGAAACACGTGCACCATAAATTTCTTTTCGAGGCTTAGAAATCACGACAATACACGAGTACATTGGTTTGTCAGTTGGAAAATATCCCACAAACGAAGCTTGATATAAGCTGTTTTTTTCTTCTTCAAATATTCCTTTGTCTCCTCTTAATTTTGCGGTTCCTGTTTTTCCAGCAATTTCAAATTCGACACCTTTTAGTTCGCTTCCAGTTCCATTTTTCATTACACCTTCTAGACAACCTTTAACGATTCGTATGGTTTGATCGGAGCAGATTTTACTTTTTAGAATAATTGGATTGAACTTTTTAATTGTTTGACCAGAACGTCTAATTTCTTTTACAAATTGAGGACGAACTAGAGTTCCATTATTTGCAACAGCATTATAGAAAGCTAAGGTTTGAATAGGTGTTATTTCTAGTTCATAGCCTATTGACATCCAAGGTATAGAAAGTCCTGACCAAATATCACCACCAGGTCTAGGGATGATTGGTTTTTTTTCTCCTTCGATATCTATTCCTAGTTTTTCAGTTAATCCAAATTGTTCCAATCTTTTGATGAATCTTTCAGGTTCACTTCGGTAGGCTTTGTTGGTGATTTGAGCAATTACATTTGATGATTTTTCAAAAGCTTGTTGAATTGTAATTTCTCCATAACCTCTTCCGTTATTAGAGTCCTCCATTTTCTTTCCATTAGCGAATTGATAATTACCAATCGCTTTTACTTTATCTGTGATTTTATATTTTTCATCTTCCAATCCAGCCATTATGGAAGCTAGCTTGAAAGTAGAGCCGGGTGTTGAAAGTTCACCAATTGCATAATTATAAAATTCAGCGTAGCTGCCATCTTTTAGTTTTCCTAGGTTTACAATTGCTTTAACAAATCCTGTCTTTACATCCATTAAAATCACACAACCGTGATCGGCATCCATTTCCTTTAATTGTCGCTCTAATTCAGAATGCGCTACTTCCTGGATTTCTTTATCAAAGCTGGTAATGATGTCGGCACCTTCTACGGCTTCTTTAACAATTTGTCCAATTTTTTTCCAGCCAGTTGAGAATTTTTGTTCGATTTCTTCTCCTTCAGTTCCGCGTAAATAATTTATGAAAGCACCTTCAATTCCTACTTTAACCTCTTTACCATATTCTTCTTTACTTTGATAATATCCAAGTGCACGGTCCAACAAAGCGCCATTTGGTTTTTTTCTTAGAATTGTTTCATCCGTATCGATTATTCCACCCTCCATTCTTCCGAGTTCGAAAATTGGTAAAGCTCTCAATTGTTTCCTTTGCTCGTTAGTAACTTTATTTTTAATCGATAAATACCTCGATCCATTTGCTCTTGCGCTACGAATTTGATTTTCCCATTCACGAGCTGTTTTTTCAGTATAAATTCTATTCAAACCAGCAGCAAGTTCGGAAACTTTATCGTCAAAAATTTCTTGTTTTACAACTGTTGGATCCATGTGAATATCATAGAACGTGACAGAAGAAACTAAAGGAACCATGTTTTCATCCAAGATTTCACCCATTCTTGGATAGCGTTTCACAATGCGTACAGGTATTAAGTCATCTGACTCTTCAAATAAACTTGTTCGACCTTTCCATTGTAAAGTAGCAGTTTTATACAATACCAAAAGCATAATGAGTACAAACCCAAAATATACAGCATAAGCCCTGTAATAAAGAAAATTTTTATCTTTATTCATCTGATTTTTTTAAACGAATCACTTTTTTAGTATTCTGAGATTCTTGTAAATCCCTTGATTTTAATTTTTCTACTAATTTGTATCTTCTTGTTACAAATTCTAATTTAGATTTTGCTTCGATGTATTCCGCGGCTTTTTGATCTAATTCTCGTTGTGTCTTATTTGTTTCATCTACTAGTTGTTTACCGTAATAACCTTTGGATACAATCACAAGTAATAAACCCATAATAAAAAATATATATTCTAAATTGCTTAAAAAGAAATCTTTAGTTAGAAACTCTCCATTCAATATTTGCATAAAAGCATTCGGTTTTTTGCTTGTGCTTTTTTTGGAACTTGTCTTGTTTTCAGACTGAGTTCCTGTTTTTTCGCCATTTTCGTATGTTTCAAATTCGTTCTCAGTCATTTTTCTCTGCTATTCTTAATTTGGCACTTCGAGCGCGCGTATTTCTTTTTATTTCTTCCTCGTTTGGAATAATCGGGTGTCGTACGATTTCAGTCAACGGTTTTTGAACATTTCCAAAGAAATCTTTTTCAATTTCACCATCAAATGAACCACGTTTCATAAAGTTTTTCACCAATCTGTCTTCCAATGAATGATACGACATTACCACTAATCTTCCACCTGGAGCTAACATATCAGCTGCTTGTTCCAACATTTGTTTTAAAACTTCTAATTCTTGATTTACTTCAATTCTAATCGCTTGAAATACTTGCGCATAGAATTTATGGTCTTTAAATTTCGGAGCAAATCTTTTGAGTGCGTCCATCAATTCGAAAGTGGTTTTAATTGGATTGTCAGCACGTTTCAAAATCAATTCTTGTGCAATAGCGCGTGCATTTGAAAGTTCACCATAATATCTAAAAATGGAAATCAATTGTTCTTCAGTATCTTCATTTACCACGTGATATGCAGAACGATCTAAGAATTGATTCATACGCATGTCTAAAGGCGCATCTTCTCGAATTGTAAATCCTCTAGCAGCGGCGTCAAACTGATGGGAAGAAACACCTAAATCAGCCAATAATCCATCAATTTTATTGATTTTTAAAAGCTTTAAGTGATTTTTGAGAAATGCAAAATTGGAGGCAACAAAATTGAAATTTGGAGCATCTAAACGATTTTTGTTAGCGTCTGCATCTTGATCAAATGCGATTAATTTACCTTCTGAGTTGAGGTTTTCAAGAATAAGTTTGGAATGACCACCACCACCGAAAGTTACATCCACATAAACCCCATTTGGCTTGATGGCTAAACCTTCAACACATTCATTTAATAGTACAGGAACGTGGTATTCTAAATTATTCTCCATTGTTTAAGTCACCCATTACTTCATTCGCTAACTCAGCGAAATTTGCCATGTTCGCTTCGATCATATCGAAGTATTTAGACTTATCCCAGATTTCAATGCGATCGTTGTAAGCAATCAACATTACTTCTTGTTTAAGACCAACTCTTTCTACATGAGCAGAAGGAACTAGTACTCTACCAGCATTGTCTAAAGTGATTTGTTTAGCACCTTGATGAAACATGCGGTAAAACAAGCGATTTCTTTCGATGAATAAATTTAAAGTGGAGAGCTTTGAACTTAACTTTTCCCATTCTGTAAGTGGGTAAAGTGTCAAACAATCCTCAAAACCTTTATTCAACATAAAATCTTTCTGAGTCGCAGAAGAAAGTTGCCTCCGTAATCCGGAAGGAAATAAAAACCGGCCTTTTTCATCCAGTTTAACTTCAAATTCTCCTACTAATCCTGCCATAGCGTTATAATGGGTAAAAATAATGGTATTTTACCACTTTTTACCACTAAACTTTAAATTGTTGATAACTTGTAACGTTATACAATTTAAAAGGTTTCTTTTTGAGTAACAGAAATCTTATAATTACTAATAAAATTAAAGTTTATGTATTAGTGGGATAAAGTGGTAAATTGTTGAAAAATCAATAAATATATGATTGCTTGGTGTTGGGTGGTTTTATTTTTATTCAATTTTTAAATAAAATAATAATTTACAATTGTTGTTCTTTTAAACTTCATGTTAATTTATCAAAACGGATGCTAAGTCAAATTTTTAATTTTACCTTTTCGAGTTCTGTTTTGAGTTTTAAGTTAATTTTACAACCATGTCAAACACTACCAAAAGCTGGGTGCTTTTAATTACACTAGCGTGTATTTGGGGTAGCTCTTTCATATTGATGAAAAAAGGAATGTTCACAGATGATGGTGGTAACATATTTTCATCCGCACAAGTAGGGGCTTTACGAATGTTGATTGCTTCAAGCGTATTACTCCCTTTTTCTATTCGTGCAGTTAAAAAATTAAAGGCAAGGAGAGATTTATTATTTTTCTCAATTGTGGGATTTTGTGGAAACTTTTTTCCTGCTTTTCTATTTACGTATGCAGAAACTGGAATTTCATCAGGTTTTGCGGGTATGTTAAATAGTTTTACTCCAATTTTTACAATTATAATTGGGTATTTGATTTACAAACAACAAATTACCACTTTTCAAATTGCAGGTACTTTAATTGGAACTATTGGTATAATACTGTTAATTAATGCTGGTAAATCTGTTTCTTTAAATTCAAGTATTTTTCACGTTTTAGCTATTGTTTTAGCGACTTTACTATATGGTGTAAGTTTAACTACAATTAAAAACAAACTTCAACATTATTCTTCTGTTGACATAACCGCTTTGGCTTTTTTGATGGTGTTTTTACCTGCTTTAATAGCTTTCTTTGTTTTCGGAACACCATCTGTTATTTTAAAGAATGAACACGCGCTAGAAGGATTAGGTTATATTTCTATTCTTGCGCTTTTTGGAACTGCTATGGCTGTGTTTCTATTCAATGGAATTATTCGTATGTCTTCAGCATTATTTGCAAGTAGCGTCACGTATTTTATTCCAGTAGTAGCTGTTATCATCGGGTTTTTCTTCAAAGAGAGTTTAACTTGGGGGCAAATCGCCTCAATGATTGTCGTATTAATTGGAGTAATTACAGCGAATTATGGTCATCTTCTTATAAATATTAAGAAAACTTTGTGAATAATTTGTCATTAAGGATTAAAACACTATCTTTGCCCTCCTAATTTATAAATTAATATTAAATAAAAAGCTATATGTACGCAATAGTAGAGATAGCAGGGCAGCAATTTAAAGTGCAAAAAGACCAAAAGATTTTTGTACATCGTTTAGCATCTGACTTAGGTTCAAAAATCGAATTTGACCGAGTTTTATTGATAGATAACGATGGTAAAATCAACATTGGCGCCCCAGCTATAGACGGTGCTAAAATCACCGCTGAAGTAATCGACCATGTCAAAGGTGATAAGGTGATCGTTTTCAAAAAGAAACGAAGAAAGGGTTACAAAAAGAAAAATGGTCACCGTCAACAATTTACGGCGATCACAATTACAGATATTAAAGCATAATTAACTTTCCTATTAAGGATTAAAATTTTATACGATGGCACATAAAAAAGGAGTCGGTAGTTCAAAAAACGGTCGTGAGTCACATAGCAAACGCTTGGGAGTTAAAATTTTCGGGGGACAAGCTGCAATTGCAGGAAATATTATCGTTCGTCAACGTGGCACTCAACATCACCCAGGAGTTAATGTAGGTATTGGTAAAGACCATACTTTATTTGCTTTAACTGATGGTTTAGTTGAATTTCGCAAGAAAAAAGACAACCGTTCATTCGTTTCAGTTGTAGCAATTGAAACTGCGAACGCATAACAATTCAAAATTTATTTTATAGGAAGGCTGACGAGAAATTGTTGGCCTTTTTTGTTTTAGTGTTTACAATGTTTTTAAACTAAAAAATAGATTATTTGTTTTAATCTACCAATTACTGTTAACAATTAACTTTTTAAGAATTACAAAATAATATGTCTCTTAAATTATCAGGTCTCGAACCACTCATAGTAACCCCACAAAGCAATTTTGTAAATGTCGGAGAACGTACAAATGTGACGGGCTCTAAAGCGTTTTTGCGCATGATTAAGGAGGGTGATTTTGAGGCAGCATTGGCTGTTGCAAGAGACCAAGTAGAGGGTGGTGCACAAATCATTGATGTCAATATGGACGAAGGTATGATTGATGGAAAAGAAGCGATGATTAAATTTTTGAATTTGATAGCTTCCGAACCTGACATTGCTCGTGTTCCAATTATGATTGATAGTTCCAAATGGGAAATTATTGAGGCAGGAATGAAATGCATTCAAGGTAAAGGAGTTGTGAATTCAATTTCTCTAAAAGAAGGTGAAGCTAATTTTATTAAACAAGCAAAAACAATCAAACGTTTCGGAGCAGCAGTAATTGTGATGGCTTTTGATGAAAATGGACAGGCAGATTCGTATGAACGACGAATAGAAATTTGTAAGAGGTCCTATGACGTTTTAGTTGATATTGTAGGTTTTCCAAAAGAAGACATCATTTTTGACCCTAATATTTTCCCTGTCGCAACGGGAATGGAAGAGCACAATAATAATGCTTTAGATTTCTTTAGAGCGACAAAATGGATTCGAGAGAACTTGCAAGGTGCACATGTGAGCGGTGGTGTTTCAAATGTATCATTCTCATTCAGAGGAAATAACAAAGTACGTGAAGCAATGCATGCAGCATTTTTGTATCACGCGATTTTAAACGGGATGGATATGGGGATTGTAAACCCCTCTATGTTAGAAGTTTATACAGATATTGATAAAGAATTATTAGAATTTGTTGAAGACGTACTATTGAATCGTAGACCAGATGCAACAGAACGATTATTAGAATATGCAGAAACAGTCAAAGGAAACGGAAAGAAAAGAGAAATCGATTTGTCTTGGAGAAATGTTTCTGTGCAAGAACGATTAAGTCATGCTTTGGTGAAAGGTTTGGTGGAATTCATTGACGAAGACGTGGAGGAATGTCGCAAGTTATACAAACGCCCAATTGAAGTAATAGAAGGACCATTGATGGATGGCATGAACATCGTAGGAGATTTATTCGGTAGTGGAAAAATGTTCCTTCCCCAAGTTGTAAAGTCAGCTCGTGTAATGAAAAAAGCAGTTGCCTATTTATTGCCTTTTATAGAAGCTGAAAAAGACGGAGTAAGCTCGTATGCAGGAAGAATACTAATGGCAACAGTTAAAGGAGATGTTCACGATATTGGGAAAAACATTGTTGGTGTAGTTTTAGGTTGTAACAACTACGAAGTGATTGATATGGGAGTGATGGTTCCAGCTGAAAAAATCATTCAAAAAGCAATCGAGGAGAATGTAGATGTTATTGGATTAAGCGGTTTGATAACGCCTTCATTGGATGAAATGGTTCACCTTGCAAAAGAAATGGAACGTGCGAATTTATCAATTCCATTATTGATTGGCGGCGCTACAACTTCAAAAGTACATACTGCTGTTAAAATAGATCAATATTATACCAAAGGTCAAACGGTTCACGTTTTGGATGCTTCGCGTTCGGTAACAGTTGTAGAAAGTTTATTGGGACCGAAAAAAGACAATTTCATAAAGGAATTAAAAGCAGAATATGTTCGTGTGAGAGAACATCATGAAAAGCACCGTGGAGCAAAAGAAATTTTGAAATTAGCCGACGCACAGGCAAATAAATTAAAAATTGATTTCAAAGAATCTGATATTATTAAACCCTCGTTTTTAGGGTATCAATTATTTACAAATATTCCTTTATCTGAAATAGTTCATTTTATTGACTGGACACCATTCTTTCAAACTTGGGAATTACACGGTCGCTATCCGAATATTTTGACAGACGATGTTGTTGGTCTAGAGGCAACTAAATTATTTGCAGATGCCCAAGAAATGTTGCAGAAAATTGTGACTGAGAATTGGTTGGAAGCAAGAGCAGTTATAGGTTTATTCCCAGCAAATTCAGTAGGTGATGACATTGAGATTTATGCTGATGAGTCTAGAATCGAAGTAATTCACAAACAAATTACCTTACGTCAACAAACGAAGAAAACGGCCGGACAACCAAATTTAGCATTAGCTGATTTTATTGCACCAAAGGAAAGTGGATTAGAAGATTATATTGGTGGATTTGTTGTGACTACTGGAATAGGTTTAGAGGAGCATGTTCAGCGTTTCGAAGCAGATCACGACGATTATAATTCAATATTAATTAAAGCATTGGCTGATCGTTTAGCTGAGGCTTTAGCTGAATACATGCATCTAGAAGTTCGAAGAAAGCATTGGGGCTATGCAATAGATGAAATCTTGACAAACGAAGAGTTAATCAAAGAAACTTATCGTGGAATTCGTCCTGCACCCGGTTATCCAGCTTGTCCTGATCACCAAGAGAAAATTGGTCTGTTTGAAATTTTAAATGCTACTGAATTAACGGGAGTTTCACTAACTGAGAGTTTAGCAATGTTACCTGCATCTTCTGTTAGTGGTTGGTATTTTGCACATCCTGATGCAAAGTACTTTGGACTCGGAAAAATTTCGAAAGAACAAGTTGAAAGTATAGCTTCAAGAAAGCAAATAGAATACAATGAAATTTCTAAATGGTATAATTCAGTTGTCATAGATTAAATTTATTTTAAATTCGATATAAAGTTATGCATCAAATAGTTGTATTTAACCGTCAAGTTTTTACTTTTACGTTCCAAATAATAATTAAATGAAGAATCTTCTTTTTTTCACTTTTTTGTTTTCGTTTTCTATTTTATATAGTCAAACGCCAACAGCCAATTTTACAGCATCACCTTTGTCTGTATGTGCGGGTACAATTGTTAATTTTAATAATACCTCCACTGCTAATGGTGCATCACCAATCGTTTTTAATGCATGGTATTTTGGTGACGGAGATTCATTGGTTGGAGTAAATGCTACACACGTATATCAAACTCCCGGAACATATCCAGTAACACTTGTTGTGACAAACTCAAACGGCGTAGCTGATGCAGAAGTTAAACCAGGTTATATTACTGTATTAGCTTCACCAAACGCTAGTTTCTCCATATTAGGTCAAGGTTGTATAGTACCATTAACACTTACATTTAACAATACAAGTACAAACGTTGGTAACTTTTCTTACAGCTGGGATTTTGGAAATACACAAAATTCAACTGCACAGAATCCACCTTCTCAAACATATAACTCAGTAGGAGATTATCCAATAACATTAACAGTAACAAATAATACAACTGGTTGCAGTTCTGTAGTTGCTCAACAAATTTCAGTTTCTAATTACCAAGCTGGTATTAGTTTACCTACAGTTGTGTGTTTAGGACAAGCTGTCAGTTTTGGAGATAATTCTACAGCAGGAGCAAACTCTTGGAATTGGAATTTCGGAGGACAAGGATCTAGTGATGAACAAAATCCGACTTTTACATTTAATACACCAGGTACTTTCAATATTCAATTAGCATCACAAAATACTGTTTCTGGTTGTACGGGTAGTACATCTGAACAAATTACAGTTCAACCTACACCAACACCTAGTTTTACAGCTTCACCTTTAACAAACTGTGCACCTTCGGTAGTAAATTTTGTAAATACATCTGCAGGGGGAGTGACATATACTTGGAATTTTGGAAATGGAACAGCACCTTACACTGGAAACAATCCACCCCCTCAAACATATCCTATTAATGGATCATTTCCAGTTTCATTGACAATGACTACCTCAACTGGATGTGTTGGAACAACAATAATTCCCTCTTTTATTAATGTAACTGATGTTCAAGCTAATTTTACAGCTGATGTTACAGGTGGTTGTACTCCATTAACTGTAAATTTCACAGATAATTCAATTTCACCAAATCAAGCAACTAATCCAATTGTTTCCTGGAATTGGAATTTTGGCAACGGGCAAACTTCCACTTTACAAAATCCACCGGCTCAGACTTATCAAATTGGAGTTTATGATGTAACCTTAACTGTAACCACTCAATCGGGTTGTACAGCAACAGTCTCTTTATCTGATTATATTAAAGTAGGACAGATAAATTCAATTAATTTTTCAGTAGATACAACAGTTAATTGCATTAAAAATGATTTTGAATTTACTTCTTTTGTAAGCACAAATCCTTCAAATCCAGACTCAACAGAAATAACCTATTTTTGGGATTTTACAGATGGGACGTCTACCCAACAGAATCCAATATATCAATTTACATCTGATACAGGATATTTTAATGTAATGTTGGTGGTTGATTATAGAGGGTGTAAGGATACCTTAGAAATTGATTCATTAATTTATATCAATGCACCAATATCAAATTTTACTCCATCAGAGACGTTGTTTTGTAATCCAAACGGGTTTCCTGTTTCATTAAGTATTACAGATGATGCTACGCACGGTGAATTAAGTGATGACGTATTAATGATTTGGAAATGGGATGATGGTTCACCTAACACTGTTCTTGATGATATCGATCTTGATGATGCCAACTTAGGATCAGTTTCACACAGCTTTAATGGATATGGTTCATATACTATTGAGCAAGTAATTTACAATTTTACAACTGGGTGTAGTGATAGTACAACTAGTGTAATTGATATTTCAATGGTAGTTCCAAACTTCACATTAAGTAATGATTCTATTTGTCAAGGTGATACATTATTCATGTATGATGCAAGTTCAACATGGGCTACACCGCCTAATCCACATCCATTACAAACTTGGGAATTTGATATGGGAAATAATACTAATCCAGTAAATATGGGTGATACAGCCAACTATGTATACACCACACCTGGTACCTATTTAATAGAAATGATTGTTACTAATAGTGTTGGATGCTCTGATAGTTCAACACTTGTAGTTTCAGTTTTATCACCTCCATTTGCAGTATTGTCATCAGATCCCATTATTGGTTGTTCACCATTATTAGTCAATTTTACAAATAATTCATTGTCTTTAAATGGTTTAGCTTTGGCTAGTTTTGAATATACTTTTTCAGACGATAGTTCTTCAATTACTACTAATTCGATCAATACACCAGTCAATCATACCTTCAATGGAACAGGAACTTTTTATGCTGAATTAATTGTAACAGATGTCTTTGGTTGTAGTTCAATACCAGCATCAAACCCAATTACAATCACAACTCCTAGCTCATTTTTCTCAGTCGATAATATTGTTTGTAATGGACAGACAATAAATACTACCAACACTTCAACTGGTATAGCACCTTTAACTTATGAATGGTTTTTGGATGGAAACTCGATTTCAACTGATGAAAATATTTCAACAATTTTTAACGAAACAAATATAACAATTGGAGTAACAAGTTCAATTCATACAGTCACTCTTGTATCAACTGACGCTAACGGTTGTAAAGATACTATCGGAAATTTAATAACAGTTTCTATTCCTTTTGCAATACCAACTTATACTTTCTCAGGGGCTACATCAGATTCATCGGGTAATTTTACTTGTCCACCATTATTTGTCTCACTTTCTGATTCTTCAGTATCCTATGGAAGTATTACAAATTGGGACTGGCAATTTGGAGCTTCCTCTGGTTCATCATCTCTTCAAAACCCCTCAACTGTTTATGCATTACCAGGTTACAATGATTTATTCTTATCAATAACCGATGAATATGGTTGTGTTGCAGATACACTTATTGAGGATTATGTTGTGATTGGGGGGCCATATGGAGAGCCTAGTTGGACACAAAATGTTGGGTTTTGTGCACAGGGTGCAAGTTTTAGTGTTTCGAATCCTCAAAATGTTTTTGGTTCTATTTGGGAAATGGGAGATCTTAATACAGTGACTAATGATTTAGATTTCAACTATAATTATTCATCACAAGGTACGTATACTCCTGGAGTGACATTATTTGATAGTTTAGGTTGTGAAGTTTTTTATCCTCTAAATGATATTACTGTATTGGATGATGGTCTTACTGCAGGCTTTTCAATTAACCCTAATCCTGTTGAACAAGGAGCTTTAGCCGTTTTCTCTGATCAATCTGTTACAATTGGTGCTCCTATTATAACATGGTCCTGGAATTTTGGAAACAACCAGTCAATAGATGTTCTCACTAATAGTAATCAATCTACATCCTACCCTGTTGGGGGATATTACGATATTACATTGATTGTAACTGATGCAATCGGTTGTATTGATAGTATAACACAATCCATTTTTGTAAAAGACCCTGATATTTATGTTCCAAATGTATTTACACCAAATGGAGACGGAACAAATGACTTTTTCAATCTACCTTTTGACGGCTTTAAATCATATAATATAATTATTACAAATCGCTGGGGAAATATAGTTTGGAATAGAGATAGAGATGCTGCAAAACCACTTTTGTTGTGGGATGGAACAGATGATGGAGGTGCAGATTGTACCGATGGGGTTTATTTCTATATGTTAACTGGAGAAATGAAAGGAGGAACAATGGTTTCTAAAAATGGATTTGTAACCAAAATTAGTTCAACTCCATAATTCGTTTTCTGAATCTGTTTCGTAACCTTCATCGATATTTGTTGGATTGATAACAGCTGCATTAACAGCCAAAACATCGCAACGTTCGTTTTCAGGATGTCCTGCGTGACCTTTTACCCACACATAATTTAGTTCAAACTTGGAATGAAGATTCAAATAGCGAAGCCATAAATCTTTGTTTTTCTTGCCTTTGAAACCCTTTTTTACCCAGCCAAAAACCCAACCTAAAGTGATGGAGTCAATTACATATTTTGAATCTGAATAAATAGTTACTGGGATTTGAGTTGTTTTTAAGCTTTCAAGTCCAACAATCACGGCCATCAATTCCATTCGATTATTGGTTGTGAGTCGAAAACCTTGTGAAATTTCTTTCACTTTATCGTTGTATTTTAATATCGTTCCAAAACCTCCTGGGCCTGGATTTCCTCTTGATGAACCGTCAGTATATATGCGTATCATTTCTTTTTTTCGTATTTCCAATTTCTTGATTTACCATCAAGTATCCATTCCATCATTGTTTCAATTCGTTTAATCCGTGTTGCATCCGTTTTAGCTTCAGTAATCCAGGAAATATATTCTCTGCGGTGAGAAGGCGGAAAAGCATCGAATTTTTCTGCTTGTTTTGGAAAAGAACTAAAGATTTCTGGTAAATCAACACTTTTTAAATCGATAGTTATCTTCTTTTCGCTTGCTATTGTTTTAGTACTTTTCTTCTTAGAAAGTTCAATAGCTTCACGAATATATTTTATCAAAACTTCAGAATTTGGTAAATCTGTTAAATTTTTGATTTTTTTGAGTTCTCCCATCTCCGTTTCTCCAACTTTAGCTATAATTCCAGCTGTATCCTTTAAATTTGAACCTTGCCAAAAGCGAAAAACACAGTGATTTTTGTAAGCGCTAAAACTACAAATGAGTTTACTTTGAAAGGTAAAACAAGGAAATCCCCATTTAATTGTTTCTTCCAACTTTGGCTCTACAGTTTCTAAAGTTGCTCTTAACTCATTCAAGATCGGTTGAGCAAAAGGAGCAGCATTTAAAATATATGCATCAACTTTCGGATTCTTCTTCATGATTTAAGCTTTTTTTCTATTTGGATTTTGAGACAAAAATGCTGTCCAAGTTCCTCCTTTTGATTTATTATGCTCGCCAACGCCTTTTGAATAATAATGACAAACAGCCACAGCAAGTCCGTCAGTTGCATCAAGGTATTTAGGCATATCCTGAAAATTCAAGAGTTTTTGAAGCATTATCGCCACTTGCTCTTTCGAAGCAGCACCACTTCCCGTTATTGATTGTTTGATACGTCTAGGCGAATATTCTTCAAAAGGAATATTGTGGTTCAAACACGAAGCAATCGCAACTCCTTGAGCGCGGCCTAATTTCAACATTGATTGGACATTTTTACCAAAAAATGGAGCTTCGATAGCCATTTCATCAGGCTTATATTCTTGAATTAAACCATTTAGTCGGTCCAAGATTCGCTTTAGTTTATCGGGTTGATTTGGAAGCTTATTCAACTGAATAATTCCGAAGTTTAACATCGACATTTTACCATTCTTCACGTGTATAATTCCATAACCCATTACGGTCGTGCCGGGGTCAATTCCAAGAATTATCTTATCTTCAACCATTCAAACTAATTTTCGTTGATTAAAACTAACTATTTTCGGTCGATAATTCTGCTTTTGTTTAAAGGAATTGTTTTTTCAATTTTGGTTTATCTCCTTTATTCACGTTTGGAAAAACTAGATTGGAACGAAAGACAATTTGATGATTTCCAACTTATTCCCTTTATAGTTTGCTTTCTTTTTGTTCCTTTAAATTGGTATTTTGAATGGCTAAAATGGAAACTTTTATTGCAATCAATTAACGAAGAAAAAAATCCAAATCGCCTCACAGCCTTTGTTTCTGGCATCGTTTCATCGTTTTTAACTCCTGCTTTCAGTGGGAATTTTTTAGGAAGAATCATTTATTTTGAAGCCAACAAACGCTGGAAATTAACCGTGTATTCAATGGTTTCTAATTTCTCTCAATTTACTGTAAGTATGTTTTTCGGAGCGATTGCTGGAATTATTTTATTGTTTGAAAAGGAATCTTATTTCAGTGAATTAAGTACTGGATTTTTTATTGGTGCCACTATTACAAGTTTATTGATTTACTTTTTTGGAGAAACATTGGCTTCACCTATCAAAATTCAACGCGTTCAATCGATGGTTTTATTGGTGAAAAAAGGTCCTTCTCGAATGAAAATAATTGGTGTTTCTTTGTTGCGCTATTTGGTTTTTCTACTGCAATTTTCTCTAGCACTTTCCGCTTTTGGAGTCTCTTTTGAGTACTTAAATCTTTTGTGGATAGCGCTCGTTTATATGGCAGTAACCTTAACTCCTTCTTTGTTTTTTGGAAAAATCGTAATGCGTGAATCAATTGCGGTGAGTATTTTAACCTTAGCTGGAATTGCAACTTTCCCTATTCTTTTGGCCTCCTTGACGACTTGGTTTTTCAACCTACTAATTCCTACTTTTGTGTCGGTTTTCTTCATTAAATTCAAGCGCAGTTGACGATTTTTTTAGTTATTTTCTTTGCTATTTATACGAGTTCGCTTTTTCTGATTTTAGGAATGGGTCTATCTTCTCAATGGAAAAAAGAAAGAACGTATCTTCAAAAAGAAAATAAGCTCAAACTTGCTGAAATTACGGTGTTGATTCCGTTTAGAAATGAAGAAAAGAGATTAACAGATTTATTAGATAGTTTTTTAAAATCAAGTGTTTTACCTGCTAAGATTCTTTTTATCGATGATCATTCTAGTGATAAATCAGTTGCGAAAATTAAAGCTACTTTGATGGATTTTCCATTTGAAATTTTGACCGTTCCAGAAGGAGAATTTGGTAAAAAGAAAGCGCTACGAATTGGAATTGAAGCAGTTGAAACACCTTATTTTCTGACTTTAGACGCCGATGTGGCTTTTGCTGAAAATTATTTTGAACAACTTGAAAAACTAAGCCCTGCGGATTTATATATTTTACCTGCTGTTTTAATTTCAAAACGTTGGTACGAACATTTTTTTGAGGTGGATTTATTGCTTGTCAACGCCTTAAACACAGGATTAAGCGGATTAAAACGACCAATCATTGCAAGTGGCGCTAATTTATTAATTCGTAAGTCAGCTTTTGAGCAATACGATTGTTACGAAACGCACGCACACATTCCAAGTGGCGATGATATTTACTTATTGCGTGATTTTAGAAATTCCAAAGCAGATATTCGGGTTTGTACGATTCCAACATATCAAGTCACAACGGAAACGCCACAAAGTTTCTCCGAATTTATTCATCAGCGCTTGCGTTGGGTTGCAAAAACAGGAAATGTGCGCGATAATTTGAGCACCTTTTTAGCCTTACTTCAATTCTTTTTGACAATCGGATTTTTCAGTTGCCTTATTTATTTTCTCCTTGATTCAAAATTTGAGTTGGTACTAATCACTTTCACATTAAAAGTTTTAGTAGATCTATTACTCTTTTTACCCTTTTTCTATCGCTTCAAACGCACGAAAGCTTGGTTGCTTCTGCCAGTTTACCAACTCTTATTTCCTTTTTACAACCTACTGATTTTAGTGTTAATTCCATTTTTTAAACCGATTTGGAAGGGAAGGGAATCGGGTGTGAAATAGATTTTATCTTTCAAACTTCCAATAAATCCTATCTGTTTTGTACCTTTGAAACTCGATGGATCACAAACTCATAATTAAAGATATCAAGAACAAAAAGCTCGAGAAGATATATTTTCTTCATGGCGAAGAACCTTTTTATATCGACTTGATTAGTAATGCTGTTGCCGAACACGCTTTAGAAGATTTTGAGCGCGACTTTAACCAAACAGTTTTATATGGTAAAGATTGTGATATTCTCGCGCTTTTAAGTGAGTTGAAATCCTATCCAATGATGTCGGAAAGGCGAGTAGTGATCTTAAAAGAAGCACAAGATTTAAAACAATTTGATGAATTAGAATCCTACCTCGATTCACCTTTGGAATCAACAGTTTTTGTAATTTGTTACAAGTATAAAGCTTTTGATGCGCGCAAAAAGTCAATTAAAAACGCTGCGAAAAACGGAATTGTTTTTAAATCCGAAAAAGTAAAAGAGTATCAATTGTCCGAATGGATTCAAGCTTACGTTAAATCGCTAGGTTTCGGAATCACCTCAAAAGCGGGAATGCTTTTAGCGGAGTTTTTAGGAAATGACCTCGGAAGAATTGTAAAAGAAATCGAAAAATTGTCCTTGCTAATTGAGGATGGAACTACGATCAATGAAATTCACATCGAAGAAAACATTGGCATTTCTAAAGACTACAATATTTTTGAATTGACAAATGCAATCGCGACAAAAGACAGCGTAAAAGCGTTTAAAATTGTGCAGTATTTCGAGTATAATCCGAAAGCAGGGGAGTTGGTTGCCATTATTCCGAATTTATTTAAGTTGTTTACGCAGTTGATGAAAATTCACTTTTTACCGAATAAATCACGAGATGTGGTTGCTCAAACTTTGGGTGTTCATCCTTTTGTAGCCGGAGAATTGACCAATCAGCGCAATAATTATGACCCTAAAAAATTAGCTCAAAACATTGCAACACTTCACGAATATGATTTAAAGGCTAAAGGAGTTGGAAATTCAACCTTTCCTTCAGGGGAATTGATGCGCGAAATGACGTATAAACTTTTGTATTAATGGCCTCTTTTTTCGCACCTGAAATCATTTTAGAAACGAAAGCTTACACACTTTCCGAAGAAGAATCAAAGCATTGTGTACGCGTTTTACGCAAGAAAAAAGGAGATTTTTTAGAATTGTTGAATGGTAAAGGAGTGCAGTTGAAAGCGCGAATCATTGACGATAATCCAAAAAAATGTTCCGTGGAAGTTCTCGAAGCTATTTTGCATACAGAAGCTTCAACTGAAATTCATATTGCTGTTGCTCCCACAAAAAATATGGACAGAATCGAGTGGTTTTTAGAAAAAGCTACAGAACTGGGTTTAACGAAATTGACTTTTTTGAAGTGTGCCAACAACGAGCGAAACAACGTAAATTTAGAACGCATTCATAAAATTACAGTCGCTGTGATGAAGCAATCCAAACGTTTCTATTTACCTGAAATTGAAGATTTAAAATCGGTAACTGCTTTTATCAATGAAACTCCAAAAGCATACATTGGACATTGCTACGAAGGTGAAAAAGCGCCATTGAAATCAATGAACGAATTTATTCCCTTTTTAATCGGTCCGGAAGGTGATTTTTCTGAAACAGAAGTGAAACTAGCTTTGGAAAAGGGATTTATTCCAATTAATCTTAGCGAAAATCGTTTGCGAACGGAAACTGCTGCGTTGACGGCTGTTTTTGGTTTGATTTATTGATTTTTATTGAGTAAACGAATGGTAAATAACATAGTCTTACACATCTATTTTTTTTAATGCTAAAACGTTGCAAAAAAACAGAATCTCATTAAAAATACTTGTAAAACGCCACCACATTTACTTTGATTTCATCTAGCTGAATTGTTTCTTCTTTGTCAAAAGTGATGATTGTTCCTTCCGATACTTTCAAAAAGCGACAAGCTTCCACTAAACCTCGAAGTTCACGTTTTTTAGTGTCAGAATCAGCTAATTGATAAGTAACTTGAATAGGGTAGTAGGTTCCTTCTTTCTCAAGGATGAAATCGCATTCGTATTTCGATTTGAAATAGAAAAGTTTGTTGCCTTGTTTCAGCAATTCAAGGAAAACCATATTTTCAAAAAGTTTACCGTTGTTTTTTGAAACTGAAAATTCAATCGCTGAAAGTAAACCTGTGTCGATAACATACGTTTTCTTTTCGCTTTTCGATTGTTTTATTTCGGAGTAGTCAAACTTGTCTATTGATTGAGTTAAAAATACAGCGTTGCAATGGTCGTAAAATTCATACAAATAGTTGTTGCTTATTTTATATCCCATTGATTTTAAATCTCTAAAAGTTTTATTGATGGAAAACGGAACAGTGACACTTGCAAATATCTTCTTGATAAAAAAACGAAGAACGTCGATTGCGCGCACATTATAGCGTTCCACCACATCGCGAAACATCATCACATTAAAGTATTCTTGCAGTAATTTTATACGAGTTGGTTTTTCGAAGGATATTGTTTCGGCAAAACCACCGTTGTACATAAATTCTCCTGCATAATGGATGAGTTTGCTTCTTTGTTGCTGTGTTTTTGTAGCTTTTTCAACGTTCAGGGCGTTGAGGTATTCACGAAAACTCAATGGAAAAACAGTATAACTCAAAGAACGACCACGTAAGGCAGTTGCTATTTCACTACTCAATAATTTAGCGTTTGAACCTGTGATATAGATGTTTCTAGTTTTCGTATCATAAACGCGACGTATGAATTTCTCCCAACCTGTTACATTTTGTATTTCATCAAAAAAGAGATGCGTATTTTCCCATTCTAAGTCGGGATATAGTTCATTAAATGCCTGAAGGATAAAATCTAATTCATCTGTTTCAGCTCGTAATCGCTCATCTTCAAAATTGATGAAAAGTATATTTTTACGTTCAACTCCACTATCAAGTAATTGATTTATAAGTTGATACAACAAGTACGTCTTTCCGCTTCGACGAGCACCTATCAGACTGATTATTAATTTTGTGTTTAATGGTATTGTTTGTTCGCGTAAAAAACCGCTCTTGAAATTTAGCGTTTGATTCTCTGCTATTACCTCTTTGAAACGATCTTTCATTGTTACTATTTGCTTTTTTTTACGAAACAAATTTACAATTATTTAGTTTAAAAAAGTAAATTAAATTTAAAATATTCGTAAATTTTAATAAATTTAATATCAAAAGTTTCGTAAAATAAACGAAATTATATTTTTTTTGTTCCAATTTGAGAAACACAGCTTTGAATTCTTTATCAACTTAATAGAAATAGTCAATGTCTGAATTTGCAATCTTAACTCTTAATTTTTAACTTTTAATTCTTCACTTTCCACTTTCAGTTATCTGTTCTCAAATTATTTCATTTTCAAAACTTATCTTTGCACATTAAAACAAAAACAAAACATGAGTCATTCTGAACTTTCTGAACAAGAAATCTTACGACGCGAGTCACTTCAAAAATTACGCGATTTGGGAATTGATCCTTATCCAGCGGCACTTTATCCTGTTAGCGATTATGCAACAGATATCAAGCAGAATTTTGAAGACGGTAAGCAGGTTTGTTTGGCAGGTAGAATGATGAGCCAACGTGTGATGGGAAAAGCTTCTTTTGCTGAGTTACAAGACGCGTCAGGAAGAATTCAAGTGTATTTTAACCGCGACGAAATTTGCCCAGGAGAAGATAAAACGCTTTACAATGAAGTGTTTAAAAAATTGTTGGATTTAGGTGATTTCATTGGCGTGAAAGGTTACGTTTTCAAAACGCAAGTAGGGGAGACCTCCGTTCACGTACACGAATTTACAGTTTTAAGTAAAGCTTTGCGTCCCTTGCCCTTGCCAAAAACAGATGCTGAAGGAAATGTACACGATGCGTTTACAGATGCAGAATTGCGTTATCGTCAACGTTATGTGGATTTGGTGGTGAATCCAAAAGTGAAAGATACGTTTATTAAACGCTCTAAAACCATTAGTTCGATGCGTCGCTTTTTTGATGGGTACGGTTATTTAGAAGTAGAAACACCGATTCTTCAACCGATTCCAGGTGGAGCAGCAGCGCGTCCGTTTATTACACATCACAACGCATTGGATATGCCATTGTATTTGAGAATTGCCAACGAATTGTATCTGAAAAGATTGATTGTTGGTGGATTTGATGGTGTTTATGAATTCGCAAAAGATTTCCGCAACGAAGGAATGGACCGCACACACAATCCAGAATTTACAGTGATGGAAATTTACGTTTCCTACAAAGATTACAACTGGATGATGGATTTCACAGAGAAAATGATCGAGCGCGTTGCCTTAGACGTTTGTGGAACGACCGAAATCAAAGTTGGCGACAAAGAAATCTCGTTGAAAGCACCTTTTGCACGTGTTACGATGCGCGAAGCGATTTTGCATTTTACTGGTTTTGATATCAATGGAAAAACGGAAGAGGAATTGCGTGCAGCTTGTCAAAGTATGGGAATTGAAACGACTCCTTCGATGGGTAAAGGAAAATTGATTGATGAATTGTTCGGTGAGAAATGTGAAGGAAACTACATTCAGCCAACGTTTATCACGGATTATCCGATTGAAATGTCTCCGTTGTGTAAACGTCACCGTGAAAATCCAGAGTTGACGGAGCGCTTTGAGTTGATGGTGAACGGAAAAGAAATTGCTAATGCATATTCCGAGTTGAATGATCCAATCGACCAACGTGAGCGTTTCGAAGAGCAATTAGGTTTATCTGAAAAAGGCGACGATGAAGCAATGTTTATCGACCAAGATTTCTTGCGTGCATTGGAATATGGAATGCCACCAACGTCAGGAATGGGAATCGGAATCGACCGTTTGGTGATGTTGTTGACGAATAATTCTTCGATTCAAGAAGTGTTGTTCTTCCCTCAAATGCGTCCTGAAACGAAATCGGTAAAAATAGAATTGAACGACAACGAAAAAGCGATATTTGATGTAATGAAAGTTGAAAAAGAACTTGAATTGCCCGAGTTGAGAGCAAAATTTGAAATGAGTAATAAAGCGTGGGATACGAGTATTAAAACCTTGACAAAAAATAATTTATTGAAAGTCACGAAGGAAGGGGAGTGGTTGATGGTGAGGATTGCGGATTAATGGATTGCAAATTAGAAGATTACAAATTGCAGATTAATATTCAAGTTGTCGTTTCCTCATTCTCTCTTTTCTCATTCTCTCATTTCTCATAATGTCTTAAAATCCTAAAGTACTATTTACAAACTAAAAACCACAAAATGAAACAGTTAATTTTTTTCTTGTTTTTCTTTATTTCATACTTCCAGCATGCTCAAATATGGGTGAAGCCGAATGCAACTTGGCATTATGATTTTAATACATTAGGTTATGGTGGTTTCATGAAAATCCAACACATTGCGGACACAGTAATTGAATCAAAAAACGCTATGGTTTTCGAAACAACTGTTACTGCGTTTACTACAAATATGAATTATGTTGTCATTTTCGGTTTTTCTGATACGCTCCAAAGAAACTACACCTATGTGAGTGGCGACACTGTTTTTTATTGGAGGAACAACAAATTTGAGGTGTTGTATAATTTCTCAGAAGTAGCAGGTGGTGGTTGGATGTTGGGTACTGAATCAGAAGAAATCAATATGTGTGATGATACTTCTACAGTAGATGTTCTTAGTGCAGGAATGGTCAACATTTTAGGAACGAATTACAAATCACTGACGCTTCAATCAACTGAATCATCTCCATACAAGTTTGAAGGAAAATTCAACGAACGTTTTGGTGCGTATTCAGGCAACTCTCCTTGGAGTTATTTGTTTCCCAATTTCGCGTTTTGTGATCCAGGTATTGCCGTTGAATACTATACGTTTTGGTTTAAGTGCTTTCAAGACGACGAACTATTTTACAATCCAAGTGGCGAAGATTGTGAATATTATTTAAATCATTTAGGTTTAGCTGGTTTAGAGAACAATAGTGTGAATATCACCCCAAACCCAGTTAGCTCAAACGAGAATATAACAATCAATGCTCAAGGAAATTACACAATCGTTGATATTCAAGGAAAAGCAATTCAGAAAGGAATAATTGAGAATAACTCAGTACAATTAATTAATGTTGAAAGTGGAATTTATTTCTTTATTTTGGAAAATGAAAATGCGGTTTATAAAACTAAATTTCTTGTTAGGTGATGGTGTTTGGTTGGTGAATAACAATAATCATCCCCCTCATTACCGCTTCTTCGCCGCAGCGAAGGGGGGAAGCTTATTCGCCGCGGCGAACTCACTTCGAGTTATGTTTTTCCTCATTCTCTCATTTCTCATAAAATCTTTCACTCATAATATCATTCCCTCATTTGTCATAAACTCATTCCCTCAAAAAAATGAAAACAAAAGAAGAAATAGTAGAAAACTGGTTACCACGTTACACGGGGAAAAAACTAGAAGAATTCGGACAGTATATTTTGCTAACGAACTTTGGTGGATATGTGAAAATGTTTGCTGAGAAATACAACGTTGAAATTGATGGGCAAGAACGTCCGATGCAGTCGGCAACAGCTGAGGGGATTACGATTATTAATTTCAGTATGGGTAGCGCAATGGCAGCAACGATAATGGATTTGTTGTCGGCAATTCAACCGAAAGCGGTACTTTTCTTAGGGAAATGCGGTGGATTGAAAAAGAAAAATGAAATTGGCGATTTAATCTTGCCGATTGCAGCAATACGTGGAGAAGGAACATCGAATGATTATTTTCCAGCCGAAGTTCCTGCTTTGCCGTCGTTTAATCTTCAAAAAGCAATTTCGTACACCATTCGTTTGGCTGGAAGAGATTATTGGACAGGAACTGTTTACACGACAAATAGACGCGTTTGGGAGCACGACGAAGCATTTAAAGAATATTTGCGCACCATCCGAGCAATGGCAATCGATATGGAAACCGCGACGATTTTTAGTGTTGGATTTTACAATGAAATTCCTGTTGGAGCTTTGCTTTTAGTGAGTGACCAACCGATGATTCCAGATGGTGTGAAAACGGAAGCAAGCGATGCGAAAGTAACGACAGAATACGTTGACGACCATTTAAATATCGGTATCAATTCCTTGAAAGAAATTCAAAATTCTGGAAATTCAGTGAAGCATTTGAAGTTTTAGAAAAAGGCTCTAATTTCCATTCCTCCACTGTGAATTGTGCGCGTATTTTCTGATTTACGTCCCAAATATTGAATGGTCATTTGCAAGTTTTTGGAAATTGTTCGTTGGTAGCCAAAATTCCAAGTATAATTCACTCCTGGACGTAGCGATTCTAATAACTCAAAACCAATTGCCGAGTTTGGATTTCCAACAAAATTTAATTGAATGGTTTTAAATTCTCCTTGTAAACTACCTTTTTCCGTTTGGTTGAATTTCAAGTTGCTTCCAACTTCTAACAAAGAACACGTTTCGCCACCAAGATTTTCAGCATTCACTTTATTGCCAATTCTACTGTCAATACCAATTCTAAAATTTGTCGATGGTTGATAAATCAAACTCGGCTGAATAAATCGAAAACGATAATCATAATTTCTACCAACTGTGTAATCGGCAGCAGAGAGTTTTTCGCCACTTTGAGCTTTCGTTTCGATTGAAAATTTTGGTGTCAAATTCCAACGAATGGAAACATCGTGAGAGGCGTTTTTTCGGGAATCAAACCCACTTGCCAATAAATTTTTGGTGCGCGAATCTTGAAAAGTATATTCGGCAGTAATCACACTCGACGTACGATTGAAAAACAAAGTATTGCGAACGGTTGAACCAGCACTTACAAGTCTAATGTCTTCAACATCAGTCGCAAAAGGATTAAAAGCAGTATTGATATCGAAGGCATTCAATTTTCGATTGATGCGTAAACGCGCTTGATTGGAGAAAAGTGAAAGCACTTTTAAAACACCTTTTTTAGCACTCCACAATTTTTCTGGTCGCCAAAAAACACTTTGATTAAATTCATTGGAATAGGTTTTTACGTATTCGTTGCTAGGTGTAAAAATGCGAATATAGCTCGCTTGATCGACGAATTGTGCGATTTCAAATTCATTCAAGTCCTTGATTCCGTCGCTGTTATAATCTACCCAAGTATAAATTCCTTGACCATCGTTCACTTTTAGATATTGAAAAGTCCTTTTCTGTTCTAAACCAGAACCAACTTCGTAAAAGGTAGTTAAGGTCAAAGCTGATTTCCACCAGCGTGCTTCGTAGTCAAAACGTCCAACTAAAGAATTTTCAGGAGATTGTTGGAGTAGGAGAGAGTCTTTGATTTTCAAGGAACGATAAGCAGTTAAAATGGTTAGTTTTTGATTTTTCAGCGACAATAAATTAATTTCTCCACCGGCAGTTGTCGCTTTTGCAACACTCACTAAATCAACTGAATCTGCTTTTTGATCGTAGCGTTCGCGGTAGAAAATTTTATAAGAATTCCCGCTTGAGTCGCCTCTTGAAATGAAAAATTGTTGATCGTAAAATTGATAACTTGTGGTTTGAATTGTCGTATTCGTTCCTCTAAAAAGATTGTATTCGTGGTCGTCAATAAAACCAATTTTGAACAATTTAAAATCTTTTGAAATGCTTGCTCGATGTCGGATAAATTGATTGCTTTGGTTTAAAAAAGAAGTGTTTTCATTCGATTTCAAGGCGCTTCCATCCCATTTTAAATTCCATCCTTTTTGATTCCAATTTCCCTCTGTTGCAATTCGATTTCCTTGATATTGATTACTTATCGAATAACGTAGACCCTCCAAATTTATCCTTCCAAAGTCTTTGTTTTTGATTGTCGTACCCACATTTGCACTTAATTGCTGACCAGTAAAACCTTTGTTTCTAGTGTTCCAATCTCTATCAAATTCCACTTTTCGATACTGTTCAATAGGACTAAAGTTTATGCCTAAATATTCGATTTCTGCTTTGCTTTCGAGTTGCCACTTAGGAATGGAATCTTTCCCGAAATTTAATTTATGCAGTACACGCGTCATTTGTGCAAAGCCTTGATCGTTTTCTTTTTGGATTTTAGAAAAAGTGTTTACATCGTTGTTAGAGAGCGCACTTTCTGTTTCAATACTCACCGATTTCGATAGTTTAAAAAGTCCACCTGCGCTAATAACTTGCTTTTGTTTTGGCGTAATGATTAATCGAGCAGGAGCATAATTTCCTTGAGAAATTCCATTTATTGGAGCAATCCATTTATACACTTTTCCAAGTGCATTGTAGGAATCAAGAATATAATCACCATTATTTTGCCCCACCAATTGAAAACTCGCGCGGTATTTTGCATCGGCTGGCAAAACGCTATAAACTAAAACGGAATCATAGCCTAACGAATCAGTAAGTCGATACAAAATCTGATTTTCAATAAAACCAACAGAGTCAATACTATTAATTTGTGCTTGACTTAAATCGTCGCCAATTTGTCCGAGATAGAATTTTTGTGAGGGGCTTAAGGTTTGTTGTAAGGATTGATTTTTGGCATCTTGCTCACTGTAAATATTGAACCATAAATCGACTTTTTTACTTGTAAAAGTTGTTGAATTTTGCACTAACGACCTTGCATAGTTTTGATCTGAATATTGAAATTCAACCACAATACGCGTGTCTTTTGTGATTTGATTGCGGGAAGTAAACGTCAACTCAGAAGAATTATAATCAATTACATAATCAAATTCTTGACCTCGAACCAACAATTTTCCATCGATGTAAACACGTTCTGTTCCTGCAAGAATGAGAATAAAAGGTTCATTTTCGCTTCCCACCAACCGATAAGGTCCTTGATTGGCTTCAATTCCTTGAATGATTTGACGGTTGAATTTACCTTTTGAAAGTGCCCCACTGATTTGAGTTTGCAGTTTATTTCCTTTAGGTGTCAGCCACGAATATTCGCCGGTTAAACCTTGCGCTCGTTTTTTATAAGTCAGAAAATAGCCAGTTGGTTTCGAAAGCCAAAAATCCCCAGCAACGACTTTGAGATTATCGTTGTAAACTTGAATAAAAACTTGATCAAATTCCTGTAGTTTATTCGTGTTTCCGTCTGGTTGAATCGGTAAATTAGCATCTGAAACCGAAGCAATAACTTTGAGATTAGGTGCGATGTTCCCTGTTAATTCAAGGTTTAAAGATGAGTTTACACCCAAATCTTGATTGTTACCAAAAGAAACGCCGCGGGAAATACTTCCGTTTTTCGTTAGATCTGAACCACCAAAAATATCGTTGACCGTATACGTATTTTCAATTTTAAATTTATCTCGGTCACCTTTATTTTCTTGGTAAATGATAGTTGTGTCGCGCTTTTTTATTGTTTTATTAAATTCAAATGGAAGCACTTGATAGCTAAATGTCAGTGTATCCGTTCTGTTTTTGTTTAGTTTAAAGCTGTTGGTTGAATAATTAAAATCGTACTCATTTTTAGAGAGCGTATCTTTTCCTGCCAAGACCACGAATGAGTTTGGATAAATTGTAAGCGTATCGATTTGGAAAGATTTCTTGCTTAAGTCCGCCGCGGCGGATTGAAATTGTCGTTTACTTGAAAACTGAGCCGATGATTGAAAAGGCAAAAGACTGAGTAAAAAAGTAAAAAATAATTTAGATCCAAACGTCATGCTACACGAAGATACAAGCTGTGAGTTAAATAACGTTTGATTGGGAAATAATTGTTTTATGAAAACTTTTATTAAAAATCACTAAAAGTCAATGTATGAATTCCTTTTTTAGCTTTAAAATGATGATTTAACATTGCTTTTGCTAACTTTTGTTTGCTAACACTGTGGTATTTTTTAAGACTTCCAAACATTAATAGGTCGAAAAATGGCATTAATTTCTGGAAAAATAATTCAGCAGGTCGTGATTCTTTTCTTATTCCAATTAAAAGAGAGGGTTGGTAAATATAAGTGGAAGCAAAACCAATTTTGATTAAATCTTCTTCAATTTCACCTTTCAATTTGTTGTAGAAAATAGTGGAATTTGAACTAGCTCCAATGGCAGAAATTAAATGAACTTTTTCAACACCTGAAGCTTTAGCCAAGTTTGCAGCACGTAGCGTTATTCCGTAATCAATAGCACGATAGTCATCCAGATTAGGTGTTTTTTTGCGTGTTGTTCCGATGCAAAGAAAAAGTACAGATCCGTCAAACGCTGCATAGTATTGTTCGAGCTGCTTAAAATCCAAAACAATCTGATTAAGTTTTTCATTTGAAATGGGTAATGTTTTTCTAACAAAAACAGTGACCTTAGAAAAAGAAGTATCTTTAAGCAATAAGTGAACTAATTCGCTTCCGATTAGACCACTAGCGCCAATTACGATTGCTTTTTTTGATTGAGTTGACATTTCGTTGAATTTGAATTCAAAAGTAGAAGGATTTATTCTTTTTACTTCTACAAATCCAACTGATAAACGTCTGAAAGGTTTTTGTTGTCTTTAATTGTTATTTTTAAGTCGTTGATTAAACCGTCTTTTACATCGTAAACCCAACCGTGAACATGTAAATCTTGACCACTTTCCCAAGCGCCCTGAACGATAGAAGTTTTCGCTAAATCTAGTACTTGTTCAACTACGTTTAATTCTACAAATCGATTGAATCTTGCTTTTTCATCTTCGATTTCATTCAGCTCTTTTTGGTGAAAACGATATACGTCTTTGATATGACGAATCCAGTTGTCAATAATCCCAACGTGTTTGTTAGTCATTGCAGTTTGAACCCCACCACAGCCATAATGACCACAAACGATGATGTGTTTCACTTGCAATACATTCACTGCGTAATCTAGAACTGACAATAAATTCATATCTGAATGTACCACCATATTTGCAATGTTTCTGTGAACAAATACTTCACCTGGTTCTGCCCCAATTATTTCATTTGCAGGAACTCGACTATCAGAGCAGCCAATCCATAAAACAGGAGGTTTTTGTCCATTTGCAAGGCGATTAAAATAGTCAGGGTCTTGCTTGATTTTACTTGCCACCCATTCTTTATTGTTTTCTAGTAATTTATTATAAAAAGCTTCCATATTTTTTCAGTTATTAAAGTTAATATTTATCATCTGTAATTGTATGTTTTTGTTTTTTGAACCATAAACTTGAAATTCACTTAGAAGTTCAATTACGTCATAGTCAATTGATTTACAATTGCTACCATCAATTATTAGTTTGGAATTTTTGGGAATTGTTTCTAAAATCTCGATGATTCCAGCTTTGTTTAAAAAGGTCACTTCTTCAGAAAGTATTACTTTGATTTCGTTTTCAGCAATCTCTTTTTTGAAATTATTTTTGTAGTTCTTTTTTAGAATGTAGAAAATAGATATTGCCAAACCAATTGCAATTCCCTTCAGTAAATCCGTTAAAAGCACTCCAATAATCGTAATAGCAAAAGGTATAAACTGTTCCCAACCTAATTTATACATAGAAGTGAAAAGCGAAACTTTAGCCAATTTATAACCCACCATAATCAAAACCGCCGCTAAAGCCGCCAAAGGAATCATATTGAGTAATTGCGGAATGAAAACGATTGCGATTAAGATCAAAAATCCGTGAACAATAGTTGAGAGTTTGGATTGTCCTCCTGAGTTGATGTTTGCAGAACTTCGAACAATTACTTGAGTTATCGGTAATCCACCTAAGAGCCCACTTACGATATTTCCAACTCCTTGTGCTTTTAATTCTTGATTAGTTGGCGTTGAAAATTTTTGAGGATCTAATTTATCAGTTGCTTCAACTGAAAGTAAAGTTTCTAAACTTCCAACCAAAGCAATCGTGATGGCAACAATATAAACATTTGGATTACTTAGCATTGAAAAATCTGGAAACGAGAAAAACCCAATAAAATCAGTTAAAGATTTAGGAACAGGTAATTGAACTAAATGAATGCTTGAAACTTTTAGATTTTTATCAATTGTTCCAAACAGATTATTCATTAAAATAGACACTACAACAACAATTAAAGCGCCTGGAATAACAGATAGGACTTTATTTTTCTTCAACCATTTTGTATCGAATAGCATGAGAATTAAAAGTGAAACAACACCAATGATTATTGCACCAGGATGCAAAGCTTGAAGTGAATAATAAATTTCTGAAAAAGTATTGTGTCCATCCTTTTGGAAAAACGATTCATCCCCAAAGAAATCTTTGTCATAGCCAACTAAATGTGGTATTTCTTTTAATATTAAAGTGATACCAATGGCTGCAAGCATTCCTTTAATTACAGAAGATGGAACGTAATTAGCGATAATTCCTGCTTTCAGAAAACCCGCAATTACTTGAAAAATGCCAGAAATTACTACAGCCACTAAAAAAGCTTCGTAGCTTCCTAATGTTGATATTGCTGCAACAATTATTGTGATAAGTCCTGCAGCTGGTCCAGAAACTCCAAGTCTTGAACCACTAAGAAAGCCAACAACAATTCCACCAACAATTCCAGCGACTAAACCTGAAAATAAATTGGGTAAACCGTCTATTCCTTCGACTGATGTAGATGCCAAACCAACTCCTAAACACAATGGTAAGGCAACCAAAAATACAACTAAACCTGCTGGCAAATCCTTTTGCCATGTTTTAAAATGAACCATAAAAAAAATTATTAAAGATTAAAAAATGCTTTAACTAACTTTTTCTGGAGGGGAATATGGGGTTAAGGAGTAATTTTTCGAATCTAAATTTTCATTTATGCTAATCCATGATTTATAACTGAAATGTGAGATATTTGAAACGTAGACGGTATATTCATTTAACTCTATTTCTTCTTCTGTTTCTTCAATCATAACAAATAAACTCTCTGTTTCCTCAATTACCTGAGAATTTGAATCCAATTTTTTTAAAATAATTTCATTTTGATGATGAGAAAATTGTGTATGAAAATCAACAAAGCAAATTGAGGTAAGTACTAATTGAAAAACTATAATATTAGTGAGAAAAATCGACCAGTAAAATCCTCTTTTATTCATATTCGTAAAATTACTCATTTTAAACTATTTATTTAATTCATAAAATATTTTTATTGATACTCTCTAAATGCATAAATAATATCATAAAAAATGTTATACTAACTAAAGTAATAGTAATACTATTGTTTAACTAAGTACTTTTGAGGTATGAAGGAATTGTTTTCAACAGCTAGCATTAAAGTCAATAATTTGTTGTTTTTAAAAAACCCAACAAGTTCAAATCTTGGTATGAAGATTATAAATGAAGGTATCACATTGTTGGAAGAAGTTGGTTTTGAAAACTTTACCTTCAAAAAGTTAGCCAACCGAATTGAAACAACAGAGGCGTCTATTTACAGGTATTTTGAATGCAAGCATTTGTTTTTACTATATTTAATAAATTGGTATTGGGGAATGATTGAATATCGTTTACTTATAGAAACGGCAAATATTGAGGACCCAATTCGGAAACTTTATAAATCGCTACACGTGATTACTTCAGTACCAAACCCCGAAAACGAACTTGTTTTTCAATGGGAGTTAAGTTTGAAGAGCCTTGTTATCAATGAGTCAGCTAAAGTTTACAGGACAAAAACTGTAGATAAAGAAAATAAAGATGGTGTTTATAGTCTTTATAAGTCAATTGTTGCCCGAATAGTCGAATTAATTGAAGAAATAAATCCTAAGTACCCATATCCAGCAATGTTGATTTCTACAATTATTGAAAGTAGTAATAATCAACGTTTTTTTAAAGATCATTTACCTAGATTAACAAATACTTTTTCAAATGAGGATGCTTTTGAGCATTTTGCATTGGACATTATAAACAAAACACTACAAATAGATGGAGCAAAGTAATATTTCACCTTTAAATCGTTTTTGGCTTTTACTAAAACCTGATAGTATTGAAATCCGTAACGTTTATATTTTTGCTGTACTAAGTGGAATTCTATCATTAGCATTACCTCTTGGTATTCAGGCAATTATAAATTTTATTCAGATAGGTCAGGTTAGTACTTCTTGGATTGTGTTGGTTTTTTTAGTCGTTTTAGCTATAGGATTCTCTGGTGTATTGACAATCGCTCAAATGCGTATCACCGAAAACTTACAGCAACGAATTTTCGTTAAGTCAGCATTTGAATTTGCAGATCGTATCCCTAAAATTAAAATGGATGAATTGATAAAAAAATATGCACCTGAATTAACAAATCGCTTTTTTGATACACTAACCATACAGAAAGGTTTGTCTAAATTATTGATTGATTTTACAGCTGCAAGTTTGCAAATTATATTTGGTTTGGTTCTTCTTTCTTTTTATAACAGTTTTTTCATATTTTTTGGATTGACTTTGGTTTTTTTACTAGCATTAATATTGAAAATCACTTCAAAGAAAGGTTTTGAATCAAGCTTGAATGAATCAAAATACAAGTACAAGATTGCTCATTGGCTGGAAGAAATTGCTCATGCCAGATTTAGTTTTAAAATGGCTGGAAATCCCGAATTATCCCTAACCAAAACAGATGAGCACTTAAATGGCTATTTGACAGCAAGAAATTTACATTTCAGAGTTTTGGTACAACAATTTACATTTTTGATTGCATTCAAGGTACTTATTGCTTTAGCATTATTGATTATAGGTGGGTTTTTGGTATTGAATCAAAATATGAATATTGGTCAATTTATCGCTGCTGAAATTATCATATTATTGGTTTTAAACTCAGTAGAAAAGTTAATTATGTCGCTGGAAGTAGTATATGACGTAATGACTGCTGTTGAGAAGATTGGTCAAGTTACTGACATAGAATTAGAAAATTATGATGGAATTAAGATACCACAAAGAGAGGGTGGATTTGAGCTAATTATTGATAAGGTATCTTATCACACAGATTTGTACAGAAATCCAATTTTGAAGGAAATCACAATCGAAGTAAACACAAATCAACGTGTTTGTATAATCTCAGATTCAACAGTAAGTATCAATACACTATTTTGTTTAATAGGAGGAATGTATCCAGTTAGCACTGGTAATATTTCAGTTGAAGGATTACCAATTGGAAATCTAAACATTCAAAATCTAAGAAATGAAATTGGTAACTTACTTTTTCAAGATCGTTTGTTTCATGCTACTATATTGGACAATATCACGCTAGGAAGAAAATATGCAACTTTTGAGGAGGTCCAAAGAATAGCCAAAATCCTAAATCTATCGGAAGCAATTAATAATTTTTCGGAGGGATACAATACTGTTTTGAATCCAGAAGCTCATTTTGTTCCAAAAGATATCGTGAGAAAAATTCTATTGCTAAGAGCTTTTGTCGGTAATCCAAAACTTGTGTTGTTGGAAGATCCATCAGAAGGATTAAATGATGTACAAAGAAATCAACTTAAAGAGTTAATTTCCACCCAACAAAACGTATCGGTTTTATATTCATCTGAGGATATTCAAATGCTGGAATTTGCTGACAAAATTGTTGAAATCGAAAAAGGGAAAGTGATTTTTGAAGGTACTTATCAATCTTATAAAGCAAAAAAATAGTCGATGTTAAATTTATCACCAACTAATAAAAATCAATTGCCTAGAGAAGATTTTTGGGCTTTGAAATCAGTAATCAAAGAAAAATCATCAAAAAAAATTATTCGCGTTTTTTATGTGTTTTTCTTTCTTGCAGTTGTCTTTATGTTTATTCCTTGGACGCAAAATGTTCGTTCAAACGGCAAGCTAATTACGCTTCGTCCAGAGCAACGCCCACAAACAATCAATACAATCATCGCTGGTAGAATTGAGAAGTGGTATGTTAAAGATGGAGATATCGTTAAAAAAGGAGATACCTTGCTCTTCATTTCAGAGGTGAAAGATGGGTATTTCGATCCTCAATTAGTAGAACGAACGAAAGACCAAATTCGCGTGAAAGAACAATCTGTGAAGACATATGGTGATAAAGTTGTTTCACTGGATAATCGAATTGATGCATTGATTGAATCTGGAAAGTTGAAATTACAACAAGCTCAAATTAAATTGAAGCAAACGCGTTTGAAATTAATAATCGATAGTATTGATTATCAAGTTGCTAGAAATAATTATGACATCGCAAAAGATCAGTTTGACCGTTTCGAAAAGTTAACCAAAGAAGGCCTTAAATCGCAAACAGACTTAGAGATTCGCAAAGTTTCAATGCAACGTGCACAAGGCAGTATGATAAGCGCACAACAAAAGTTATTGCAATCACGAAACGATATAATTGATGCCAAAGTTGAATTATCATCCATCGAAGCGAAATATCGTGACGAGATTTCAAAAGCTGAATCGGATAAATTTTCAGCAATGACAAGTATGTTTGAAACGGAGGTTGATGTTACTAAACTCCAAACTCAATCTGCTAACTATTCGATACGAAATGGTATGTACGTAATTACTGCACCTCAAGATGGTGTGGTCACCAAAGTCATTCAAAGTGGAATTGGAGAAACGGTAAAGCAGGGTGAAGAAGTGTTAACAATTATGCCGAGAGTCTATGATTTAGCAATAGAAATGTATATACTACCAATGGATTTACCACTTATTCATAAAGGACAAAAAGTTAGAATTCAATTTGACGGATGGCCTGCAATAGTTTTCTCAGGTTGGCCTAATACAAGCCACGGAACCTATGGTGGAGAAGTATTTGCTGTTGATAATTTTGCACAAGAAGATGGAACGTTTCGAGTTTTAATTTCCCCAGATACATCTGATTATTCATGGCCTAAAGCACTGCGAGTAGGTGGAGGTACGAATTCTATGATTTTATTGAAAGATGTTCCAGTTTGGTATGAACTCTGGCGAATTATTAATGGTTTCCCACCGGATTTCTACAAGAAGTCTGATGTTAAAGCTAACAAGGATAAAAAATGAAATCAATATTAAGTGTTTTATTTTTAGGTATTTGTCTTTCGTTTTCATGCCAGGTGATTTTTTCCGAGCAAGGATTTCAAGAGATGGTTTTGCGCAATCATCCATTAGCAAAACAAGCTAATTTACAACCTGAAGTAGGGGAGAGCTATTTGTTGAAAGCAAAAGGTAGTTTTGATCCAAAAGTGTATAATCAAACGGACCAAAAGTATTTTAAAGGTTCGCAGTACTACAGTATGATTAATTCTGGTTTGAAGTTGCCAACTTGGTATGGTGTGGAATTAAAATCAGGGATAGAAAACAACCGTGGAACTTATTTGGACTTACAAAACAAAACTCCAAACAGTGGATTGTGGTATGGAGGTGTGGCGGTCAACCTTGGTCAAGGGATGTTTATCGATCAACGAAGAGCAGAATTATTCAAAGCTAGAATTTTTCAAAAAAGTACACTTGCTGAACAAAAATTACAGTTGAACGAATTGTTTTATGAATCTGGATATTCTTATTGGAATTGGTTTTTAGCTTATCATTCAAGTTTAATTTTGCAAGAAGCATTATCCTTAGCAGAAGTACGTTTCGATGCAATCAAAAGAACCGTTGACCTTGGTGATCGACCGGGAATTGATAGCATTGAAGCAAGAATTCAAGTACAAACAAGAGCGGTTTTGTTGCAACAATTTGAAGCAGAATTACAAAATGCAAAACTTAAACTTTCCACTTTTTTATGGACAGAAAGTGACGAACCACTTGAATTGGAAGAAGTAACAATTCCGCTTCCAAAAGCGGATATTGTTATTCAAAATGCAGCTGATTATCAAACTTTGGTAAATGATTCAATTATTAAAAGTCATCCGTATTTGCAAATTGCTAATTTCAAAATAGAAACTTTAGAAGTTGAAAAAAGACTCAAAAGAGAACAATTAAAACCACAATTGAACTTGCAATATAACTTTTTGAATGAACCAGTCAATTTTAATCCTTTGGATGGACTGTCAATTAATAATTACAAGTGGGGATTGACTTTTGAAATGCCTTTGTTTTTGAGAAAAGAGCGCGGTGATTTACAATTGGCAGAATTGAAAATTCAATCGGCAGAATATCAATTGGATAATACTTTTGCATCCTTGAATTTTAAAATTCAAAGTTCCTTAGTTGATTTAGAAAATATGAGTGAGCAGCTGATTATTTACAAGCAAACTGTTGAAGATAATCGAACCTTATTGGATGCTGAAAAACGTATGTTTGAAAATGGAGAAAGTTCGTTGTTCTTGATTAATGTTCGCGAAATGGCTTACATTCAATCTCAGCTGAAATACATTGAATTACTAACCAAAAACCAACAATCGGCAATCGCTTTGAAATTTGCTTTGGCGAGGTTGATTTAATTTGTTTTTTTAACGATTACCATTCAATTAAATAAAACTCCAGGATTCATTCTTAGAAAAGTTTCAATTCCAATTCCACCTGTTCCTATTAGCAAAACTTTTTTCGGCTTAAACGTTTGTGCAAAGACGCGCATTCCGTTATTTTCAGCTCGTCTTCCAGTTTTCACTTCAAGCGCTATTAAGGTATTTTTTCGCTCGAGTATAAAGTCAACTTCGTCATTTTTTTCGCGCCAATAATACACAGTGTAATTATTAGTAATAGCGTTGTTTATGAGATGTGCGCCAATTGCAGACTCTGCTAATCTCCCCCAAATCTTAGAATGCGATAGTGCTTTTTCATATGTTAAATCATCCTGCGCAGTTAGTAAAGCACTATTAAAAACTTGAAATTTTGGTTTCGAAGCACGTTTTCGAATGACATTTCCTGCATATTTTTCAGTTGCACCTAACAAGCCTGAATCTGAAAGCAAGGTTAAATAATGAGATAAAGTAGTTGTGTTACCTGCATCTTGCAACTCGCCTAAAAGTTTTGTGTAGGCTAGAATTTGACCTGAATACAGACAACCTAATTCAAACAAACGTTTCAAAACTGCTGGTTTATCAACGCGCGTCA
This sequence comes from Chitinophaga pinensis, assembly GCA_945863605.1. Lineage (GTDB taxonomy): Bacteria > Bacteroidota > Bacteroidia > Flavobacteriales_D > Crocinitomicaceae > UBA952. The sequence goes on along the minus strand of CAMAZP010000010.1, from coordinate 51,563 downwards.
ACATCAAAATATCCTTTGAAATACTCGTTTCTATTAAGGAATCTTTAATATAATTTTTCCATCGTTCTTCTTCGTGAATTAAACTTGCTGCTCCTGGGTACGCTCCGTAATAAATGTATTGATTTACACTCCAACCAAAAGCTTCTTCCATTTCTGTAAAAGACCAATGTCCAACATACGTTACTTCAAATCTTCCTGCAAGCGATTCAGTAAGACCTTTCTGAATCATCAAGCGCGAAGAGCCAAGTAAAATTACTTTGATGTTGTTATTTTCTTTGGTGTCAAAATCCCATTGTTCTTTAACGATTTCACTCCAATTATCCAATTTTTGAATTTCATCAATTATTAGAATTAATTCATTTTTTGTTGAGTTTTTTAATTGAATGCGTGCATTTTCCCAAATTTGTTGAATCCATAACCAATTCGAATTGATTACCCCATCAGCAGAAACAGAAATAGTATCAATTAGTACTTCTTCCGTTAGTTGTTTCATCATTGTTGTTTTACCAACTTGATGAGGGCCCATCAAAACTTGAATGAATTTTCTCGTCTCATTCATCCTTGATTTTACTATTTCTAACTGATTTCTTCGGATCATAATTGAACTTTATAGTGCGAAATTAATAAATTACTCAACACAATAAGTAATTTTACTCATTTAATTGAGTAATTTAACTCAATGTATTGAGTAAAATATTTTAAATTATCATTAAATTATTTATTTACAATAAGTTAAATACGTAAATAAATTTAAAAATAAGAGCGATTTCCTTATGGTATATGAATGAATTATCTAAATTCTAGCCATTTTGTACCTGTTAATTCAAATTGAACAATCAATTTTCTTTTTCTCTAGTTGATTTAAGAGATTCTCTACAATTTTATAAAGGTTGTTCGACAATGTCTTCAATTATTTACTATTTCGCTTATTTGTTTCAAAACAATCTTTCATACTCCTTGTTAAAATTGTAAATTTGGAAACTAAAAAATTAAATATGAAAAAATTATTGATAGCATCTTTTGCATTATTGACAGTTTCGTTGAATGCACAAATTACTGTTCCTAAGGCAAGTCCAGCAGGAAAAATCGAACAACGTGTAGGTTTAGCTGACCTTTCCATTTCTTACAATCGACCTGCGAAAAGAGAACGAGTTGTATTTGGAGATGTGGTTCCTTTTGGTGAAATGTGGCGTTTTGGTGCGAATGAAACAACGAATTTAACGACAAGTCAAGCTTTGATTTTTGGTAAAGACACCTTAAAATCAGGTTCTTATGCAATTTATGTAAAACCCACAAAAGATAATTGGGAAATCGTTTTCTACAAAGAAACTACCAATTGGGGTTTACCTGAAACTTGGGACGAAAAGAAAGTAGCTTTGAGAACATCTGCTCCTGTTGTAACTTTAGCAGATGCGGTTGAAAATTTGACAATAAACATTGATAATATTCAAAATAGTAGTGCTATAATTCAAATTTCTTGGGACAAAACACGTGTTAATCTTCCTTTTACTTTAAATACGAGAGATAAGGTAATGGCGAGCATCAAAAAAACAATGGATGGTCCAATGGCAAATGATTATCACCAAGCTGCAAATTACTATTTCACAGAGAAAACAGACTTGAAACAAGCGTTAGCTTGGTCAACAAAAGCAGTTGAATTACGTCCAGAAGCTTATTGGATGTCGCGTTTGAAAGCACAAATTCAAGCTGCAACTGGAGATTACAAAGGAGCAATTGAAACAGCAAATTTCTCAATTGCAGCAGCAGAAAAAGACGGAGATCAAAACTACGTTAAAATGAATAAAGCTTCTATCGAGGACTGGAGTAAGAAAAAATAAACCGTTTTGTTTCAAAAATATAAGTTCCATATATTGATGCACCTCATCATCTTCATTTGGGGTTTTACTGGAATTTTAGGAAAATTAATTCATTTAGATGCAATTGTAATTGTTTGGTACAGAGTAATTATTGCTCCGCTCTTTCTTGGGTTATTTTTTATTTTGACCAAGCGCTCCTTTAATATTGAATTAAAGTATCTATGGAAGATTGTTATAGTTGGTTTTTTTGTTGCCTCGCATTGGTTAACATTTTATTATTCGATTCAACTTTCAACTGCTTCTTTGGGTGTTTTATGTCTGTCAACTACAACTTTACACGTAACTTGGATTGAACCAATTGTGATGAAGCGAAAGTTTTCATGGGTTGAGTTTGCAATGGGTGCAATTGTTATTTTTGGAATCTATTTCATTTCAGGTGATTTCAATGCAACGGAACGAACTGCAATGTATTTTGGTTTAGCATCGGCCCTATGCGCTGCATTATTTTCTGTTTTCAATGCCAAATTATCTGAGGAGGTACCATCGTCACAAATGACATTTTATGAAATGATAATAGGATTTATTTTTGTCACAATCTTTTTAGCTTGGCAAGGTAAATTAGATCTCGAATTATTTAAAATGACCGGTTCTGACTTAGCTTGGTTATTATTTTTGGGGATTGTTTGTACCTCGTTTGCTTTTCTTGTAATGATTGAAATTGTAAAACGTTTAGGTGCTTTTACAGCTTCTTTGAGTATTAATTTAGAGCCAGTTTATACCATCTTATTGGCAATTGTAATACTCAACGAACACAAATTATTGAATATGAATTTTTACATTGGTTCAATTGTCATTATTTTGGTAGTTGTCTTGAATGGGATTATTAAACACTATCAAAAAAACCATTCAACAATAAATTCAATTTGAGATTCATCAAGTTTATTTTTATTTATAAATACAAACTATATTTAATACGATAAATCAAAGATTGTGTGATACCTATGTTGCATTTTTCAAACTTTCAACTTGCATAAATAGAAATAGAATTAACTTTGTTCATCAATTCAAAACAATGATAGAAACAACAACAACAGAAATTCAAGAAATCCTAAGTCAATTAGGTATTGAAGAAATGAATAACGGTGCTTCCACTGGAGGTAAATGGTTCAAAACTAGAGGAGAACAAATTGATTCTATTTCCCCTGTAGATGGAAAGTTAATTGCCTCTGTAAACGCAGCTACTGAAGCTGATTACGAAGCTGTAATTTTAAAAGCACAAGAAGCATTTTTAGAATGGAGAATGATTCCTGCTCCTAAAAGAGGTGAAATTGTGCGTCAATTGGCTGAAAAAATTCGTTTTTACAAAGAGCCTCTCGGAAAACTAGTATCTTATGAAATGGGTAAATCACTTCAAGAAGGTTTGGGTGAGGTACAGGAAATGATTGACATTTGTGATTTCGCAGTTGGACTTTCAAGACAATTATATGGATTAACAATGCATTCAGAACGTCCAGGACATAGAATGTACGAACAATATCACCCACTTGGCATTGTTGGAATTATTTCTGCATTTAATTTCCCAGTTGCTGTTTGGAATTGGAATACTGCACTTGCTTGGGTTTGTGGTGACGTCTGCGTTTGGAAACCATCTGAAAAAACACCAATTACGGCAATCGCTTGTCAACAAATAACAAAAGAAGTTTTTGATGCAAATGGAGTTCCTGAAGGTGTTTCTGGTCTTGTTATTGGCGGTGCTGAAATTGGAAAATTAATGGCAGAGGATGTTCGTGTTCCGTTAATTTCTGCAACTGGCTCAACAAGAATGGGTAAATCAGTTGGAGCAACAGTTGGCGCTCGTTTAGGTCGCTCTTTATTGGAGTTAGGAGGAAACAATGCCATCATTATTGCTCCTTCGGCTGATTTGAAAATGGTTGTTCCAGGAGCTGTATTTGGTGCCGTTGGAACTGCTGGTCAAAGATGTACTTCAACAAGAAGATTGATTATCCACGAAACGATTTACGATAAAGTAAGAGACGCAATCACAAATGCATATAAACAATTAAGCATTGGAAACCCACTAGATTTAGCGAATCACGTTGGACCGTTGATTGACAAAGATGCGGTTACCAATTATTTGAATGCAATCGAAGCTGCGAAAAAAGAAGGTGGAAATGTATTGGTTGAAGGTGGTGTTTTAGAAGGTGCTGGTTACGAATCAGGTTGTTATGTAAAACCTTGTATCATTGAAGCAGAAAATCACTATGCAATTGTACAACACGAAACATTCGCACCAATTTTGTATTTGATTAAATATTCTGGTAGTGTTCAAAATGCGATTACTTTACAAAACGGCGTTCCACAAGGATTGTCTTCAGCGATTATGACGAATGATTTGAAGGAATCAGAAGCGTTTTTATCACAAGCTGGTTCCGATTGTGGAATTGCTAACGTTAATATCGGTACTTCAGGTGCTGAAATTGGTGGAGCTTTTGGTGGTGAAAAAGAAACTGGTGGTGGTCGTGAATCTGGCTCTGATGCGTGGAAAGTTTACATGCGTCGTCAAACAAACACAATCAATTATTCAGATAGTTTGCCATTAGCGCAAGGAATAAAATTTGATTTGTAGTTATTTTTAGAAAAATCCTATCAAAACTTTTTGATAGGATTTTAATTTTTTCATACCAGAATGAAAATAATTAATTCTTACTCATCCATTTTGCTACATATTTACCAATAATATCGAACTCGATATTTACGATATCGCCCATTTTCAATTCATGAAAATTGGTTTGTTGATAGGTAAATGGAATAATACAAACAGCGAATGAATTTTCTTTTGAATCAACAACAGTTAAGCTAGTTCCATTAATTGTTACTGAGCCTTTTTCAACGGTTAATTGGTCGTCATTGTATTTAAACGTATACTTCCAACTTCCATTTTGATTTTCAATATTTGTGCAAGTAGCTATTGTATCAACATGACCTTGAACAATGTGACCGTCCAAACGACCATTAAAAGCTAAGCATCTTTCCAAATTTACCTTGGTTCCTTTTTCCCAATAGTTCAAATTTGTTTTATCTAATGTTTCTTGAATAGCAGTCACAGTATAATTCTGTCCATCTATATTAACAACTGTTAAGCAACAACCGTTGTGAGCAACACTTTGATCTATCTTCAATTCAGAGGTCATTTGCGCTTGAATTGTAAAATGAATATTTCCTGCTTCACGAACAATGTTAGTTACTGTTCCAATTTCTTCAATAATTCCTGTAAACATATCGTTTTGTTTTTTGATTCTGCGAAAGTATCGTTGTTTTATTAAAAATGATGTTAGAAGAAATCATCTACCAATCCAAAGTGATGGATTTAAACTTTTAGTTAAACCACCTGCAACTGAATGGACTTCAAAGTGACAAATTGAAATATTCCCATCTGCTTCTTGTAACACACCAATTGACTGTTTTGTTGATACTTGTGTTCCTGTTTTCACATATGTTTCTTGAAGATTACTGTAAACGGTACGATAGGAACCGTGTTTGATAATGACTACTTTTCCAGCACCAGTAATACTAAAAACACTTGTTACTTCTCCTTCAAAAACCGCTCTAACCGTTGAGCCTTTAGAACAAGTAATATCAATTCCGTTGTTGTTTGTAGTAACACCTTTCAAAGTTGGATGAGCATTTACACCATACCGCTCTGTTATACTTCCGTTTCCAACTGGCCAAGACATACGACCTTTATTACTTTCAAAGCTCTTTCCAATTGCTGTTCCTTCGGGAGACTCTTTGTACACATATTCTGGTTTTTTTTCAGGAACATCATTCACAAATGGATCTATTTCTTTTACTGTTGGGTTATTCGGTTTTGTTTTATCACCAGATTTTTTCGTTTCATTTGCTTTACGTTTCTTTTCCTCTGCAGTCTTACGTCTTCTTTCTTCTTCTTTACGTTGACGTTCAGTTTCTGCTGTTATTTCATTTTTAATAGCAGCATCAATTTTACGCTTTAATTCTTGTTTTTTAAGTTCGTCAGACTGTAATTGATTATACAATTTTTGTTCTTCTTTTTTGAATTTTCCATATGAAACTTCTTTTGCTACTTTATCTTTTTCAATTTGCTCTCTTTCTTTTTTCTTTTCTTCCATCGCCAAGATTTTTAATTCTTTTTCTTGGTCTATATTTTTTATTTCTTTGTCAATTAATTGTTGGTGGTACTTAATCAAGGCTCTTTGTTTTAATTGAATAGTTGCAGTTTTTTTTAAATAACTATTACGTTTTAAAGCTTCATTGTAGTTGTTTGAAGATAAAATAAACATTATTTTCCCGTAATTATTTCTTCGTTTGTAAGCATAAATAATCATTGATTTATATTGATTTTTTAAATTTTCCAAACGTTTATTCAATCGATAAATATCTTGTTTTTTTTCAATTATTTTGATTTCAGCAACACGTACTTGATTATCAAAAATGCGCACTAAAGCTTCACGACTTTTGATTTGATTATCAATCAATCGAAGTTCATTTAGTGAGGCCTCAGTGTTAGATTTAACCTTTTTTAATAAATTTTTTGTGTTTGATATTTTCTTTTCTAATTTTTGTTGTTCTCGTTTTAATTGTGTACTCGTTCCTTGTGAAAAAATAAGAGAAGAACTAAATAATACAAAAAAGAAATTAATTACATTTTTCATATTTTTCTGGAATAATTATTAATAATTCTTGTGTTTCATCAATTTCAATTTTTTCGTATTCAAGTTTTATATACATAATGTTGCGAGGAGTTACTATTTTAATAACTACTTCATATGGTACGTTTAAATTACTTATCAATTTACGAGAGTTATAATTAACTTCAATCTCAGTAGAATCACTTGGACTTGTTATTCTTGTTTTTTTTAGATCTTTTGCGTCATTTGTTAAAATATAATTGATAACTATATCTTCTTTCGGTTTACGATCTAATCGTTTACGCTCACGTTTTTTGTGTGAAGAAATACTATAATTATAAGGATCATGAATAACAAAATATTTTTGGTTAACATTATAATCTAATGGTCTGCCTAAAAATAATTCTTCAATATTTTGGTAGGTAAAATCAATACCAAATTTGTCTTTGATGTATGAAAGTGTTTCACGTTCAAAACACTTATCTCTTTTATTTACTACAATTATTGAGTCAGTAGTAATCATCGCCGTAACAATTGGAATCTTTGCGTAGGTGATTATAGCGTTCACAGCGCTATCTGTTACAATTTTTAATGAGGTTTTAAAAGAAATATTCGTTGATGTATCTTTGAAATCTACGCTCAATTTGGAGTAAAATGTTTTAGGTTTTACCATAGCTAAGCTGTCCAAAACGGCCACTAATTCTTTCTCTTTACGTTTATGCAATTTCTCTGCAACAACAATCTCTTCTGTCATTTTTAGTGCGCAAGAAAACAACAAACTCGATAGAAGTAGAAGTGAAAGGAAACTAAAATTTCGGTTCATAATAAGTTTTAGATTGAATTTTTTTATCCAAAGATTGATTGCTTGAACCTGCTTTTTTAGCTTTATTCCAATAGTCAACTGCTTTGTCATTGTCTTTCAAAAAATAGTAACAGTCTCCTAATTGATCGAGGATAATTTTGTCGCTTGATAATACTTTGTCTGATTCTAGATAGATACTTAAAGCCTCTGAATACTTAGCCTGTCGGAATAATAAATATGCTTTTGTTGTTAAAAACCAATTGTCATAAGGTTTTTCAGCTAGTACTTCTGTAATCAATGCTGCTGCTTTGTCGATTTCATTAGTTTGTAATAAAAGTCGGTAAGCATAATTATTTTTAAGGAATAGACTTTTCGGTTGTTTTTCAAGTGCTTTTTTGTAATACGATTTTCCTTCTTCAATTTTTCCCATCGCAAAATTTGCTTCCCCTAATTGCCCAAGCACTTCAGCTTCAAGTGTTAGGTCGCTCAAAATCAAATTCAAAGCTTCATTCAAACGCTCTTCCGCAAGGCTATAATTTCTATTTTGAATTAAAGCAATACCAGAAGTAAAATAAGGTAAAGGTTGAAGTGGGTATAGTGATAAGCAATTTTCGCTGTCAGTCAATAGAATATCCCAAAATTTGTTTTGGTATTCTAATAGTAAAATCTGATTCCAAATTTCATAAAGGTTTGGGTCGCTTTCAACTGCATTTTTATACGATTGAATTGCTGTTTCTAATTGATCATTTTTAAAATAATAATCGCCTCTAATGGCATGTGATTTAGCACTTTTAGGATACTTAAAAATCATATAATCAACCAATTCTTTCAAATCTGGATCTTTAGGGAAATTTTGAACGATAGAAATCAAAATTGACATTCTTTGATCTAAATTTAATCCATCTGATTTGATCGCTTTTTTTAGATTTACTATTCCTTTTGTTATTTCTCCTTTTTGAGTTTGCATTTCACCCAACATCATTAGTGCTAAGCCATTGGTAGAATCTATTTCTACCAAAGAATTTAAAAATTGCATACCTTCCGTATACATTTTTTGTTGCATGTAAAGATCTACTAGATTGGCAATGATATTAGCATTTTCGGGAAATATTTTGTTTGCATCTAAAAGTGTTTGCAAAGCATTTTTTTTATCATCTATTATTGAGTATAGTCTGAATTTTTGAATTGCTCTTTCTGGAGATGCTCCTGAATATTTCTCCATTATATTGATTGTTTCAATTGCTTTACTTATTTTTTTTGCTTTAGCCCAATTTTCAGCTGCACCCAAGTAAAAATCAAGGTTTTGAACATATTTTTTGGATAATTTCTCAAAAGCTAAAGCTGCCGATTCATATTGTTTTAATTCTTCATACATAAATGCAAGCTCCGTCTGATAATGGATATTTTCAGGATCTAATTCAACCGCTTTTTTAGTGTGAACATAAGCATTTGCAACATCGTCTTTCATCAAGTACAATTGTGCTAAACCAAATTGCACCCCATCGTCATTTGGGTCTTGAACTGCGCAAAATTTGAATTTATCAATTGCTGCGTCAGTTTCTCCATTAATTTTCAATCGTACCCCTTCGTGAAATGCTTTGATATATTCAGGTGAATGAACACTTTTCAAACTCTCTTTTGAAGAATTACAAGCGGTCAGCGCGATTAAGCAGACAAAGAAAAATAATTTTTTATGCATTTAATGTACTAAAGTCACCAATACTCAAATCTTGAGGTGCGGCTTTGTAAACAACTTTCGAGCCAATCATTGAATTACTAATTACTGCATTTTCAATATGACTATCTAATTGAATATTTGTATTTTTAATTACACTTGATTCTATGTGCGTACCTTTTCCGATTGATACGTGCGGCCCAATAACAGAATTTTTAATCACTGTATCCTCTCCAATATAACACGGTGGAATAATTGTACTGTTTACGATTAATGCAGATGAATGAATCATTTCAATTCCTTTTGCTAAATCATAATCTAAAACACGTTGGTTGGTATAAACGGTTACTTCTTTGTTCCCACAATCCAACCATTCGCTAACTTCTCCCGGTTTGAAAACATAACCCGATTCTGTCATTCTTCTCAATGCGTCAGGTAATTGATATTCACCACTTTTCAAAACATTATTATCAACTAAATAGTTCAATTCTTTATGTAATCTTGCACCATCTTTGAAGTAGTAAATTCCAATCATCGCTAAGTCGGAAACAAAATCTTTTGGTTTTTCAACAAAGTCAATAATTTCATTATTATCATTCATTTTGATTACCCCAAAAGCACTTGGGTCTTCAATTTGTTTTACCCACAATATTCCCTCGTCTTCTTTCGAAATTTTGAAATCAGCTTTAAACAATGTATCTGCAAAAGCCACAACAACAGGTCCATCTAACATTTCAGCTGCACACAATACAGCGTGACCAGTACCCAGCGGTTGATTTTGATAATGAATCGAACCAACAGCACCAAGACTAGCAGCCACTTCTAATAATTCTTTTTCTACTTCAGCACCAAAATCACCCACTACAAAAGCAATTTTTTCAATTTTTTCAGCACAAACAGCAGCAATATCCTCTACTAATCGATGAACGATTGGTTTTCCTCCCACTGGAACAAGTGGTTTGGGACCTGTTAATGTATGTGGTCGTAATCTGCTTCCGCGTCCAGCCATTGGTATGATTACATTCATTTTATTTAAGTTTAATTTGTTTTTTTTAGTTATATAATTCCTGTACTTCCAAAACCACCCTCACCTCTTTTTGTTTCATTAAGTATTTCTACTTCCAAAAAATTAATTTTTTCTACTTTACAAAAAATAAGTTGTGCAATACGTTCCCCATCTTCAATTGTTACTGTTTCTTTGGATAAATTCACCAAAATTACACCAATTTCACCTCTGTAATCCGCATCAATTGTTCCTGGAGTATTCAAAACACTTATCCCTTTTTTGAGTGCCATTCCACTTCTTGGTCGCACTTGACATTCCAAACCGATTTCCATTTCAAGAAATAAACCGGTTTTAATCAAAGCTCTACCAAGAGGTTCGATATTTATTGATTCTGAAATATTTGCGCGAACATCCATTCCAGAAGCACCAATAGTTTCATATTGAGGAAGTGGGTGTTTTGATTTATTGGTAATTTTTACGTGCATATTTACATTTAATATGTATCAAAATTACTAAAAAGCGAAGTGTTAAACATACTACAATGAAGTATTAATCAACATCAAAATGAATATAACATGTAAATTAATTCGTATTCATAAAATTATATTGTGCTAATGAATAATTCAATTGATTGATATTTTACTGAATTACAACTTCAATTGCCACTTCATTTTTACGATTAATAATATCCCATGGGGCATTGTATCCCATATATAAGAATGCTCCTTTTGTTTGTATTTTATTCTTTCGAAGAATTTTTTCCAATAATTTAGTATGTTTTCCAATCTTTTCATCAGAAGAAAACCCACCATAAGTCACAACAGCCAATGTTTTTTCAGCGATTTCCTCTATATGTACTTCTTTTGAATTTGGAGTTGGTAGTTCAGCTTTTTCATATGTTTTTGGCATCACAAAATACATCGAAGCACTATCACCCATATCCATTATTACCGGAGCTGTCATTGCAATTTTTTCATTTTTTTCATTTCCTCCAAAAATATAACTCGCAATCGTTCTAAACCCATTACTTCCTTGATTTTCAAATGATTTATCAGCCAAATTTGTTTTTGCAACCACCATTTTGGGATACAATCGCACTTCGACTTCATCATAAGTTTTGATGACTTTATAATTTGGAGTTTCGATATTTTTAGTAGTAAATGAGAGAACTAACAAGCCGATTCCTGCAACAAGAATAATGGCGAATGATATCCACAAGAATTTATTCATAGGATTTTATTAATTTAACATGTAATATGTCAAATATGTTCACTCAGAAGATATAATTTATTATTTGAGTAGATTTACTATTCCTGTGATTGAATTGGTACCAGCACCATATCTACTTCCAAATGAAATTTTATAAATATATGTGCCTTGTTGTACTTTTCTTCCATTTTGACCATATGTTCCATCCCAACCTACAAGGTGATTTTTACTTTCAAATACAATTTCTCCCCATCTGTTATAAATTTGAAAAGAATAATTATAAATGTCAATATTTGATGGAAAAATCGGTAAAAAAGTTTGATTATGTTCGTCAGCATCAGGCGTAAATGTGTTTGGAATATAATAAACAATTGGTTCAAAATAATTGATAGGAAAATTATAAGTATCTGAACATCCATCCGCTGAGGTAACTGTTAATGTAGTCGTATATCCACCCTGTGTACCTTCAAAATAATGATTTGGATTTTCAACTGTACTTACATTACCATCACCAAAGCTCCATTCGTAAGTCAAAGCTCCAACTGACGTATTAATAAATTCAATATTTTGATTTGTTTCTGTAAATGTTTGTGGATTTGTTATAAAACTCGCAACCGGTAAATCAGAAACACAAATAAATGATGTTTGTAAATTTGTGCTTATACAACCATTTGAGTTTGTACTTAATGAAATATCATAGCAACCGGATTGAGTAAAGGTATATGTGACAGAATCACAACCAATTAATTGTTGATTTGAATTGATTGTCCAAACGCAGTTGCTTTGATTATTTACTGATTGTGTGGTATTATAAAGTGTTACAGTAAGTGGTATACACCCTTCTATTATATTTGCAGCAAACGAAACATTTTGATTATCAATAATAGTTATATTACTAATAGCATTTGAACTTGTACATCCATCTAAAGTTGTATAATTGACAATATATGAAGTTGTAACGTTCGGTGATACGATAATTGATGAAGTTGTTTCACCGGTGGATATCCAATTAAAAGTTCCACCAGGAATTGATGGAACAGCATTTATAGTATAATTTTGGCCTGCACAAATAGTTCCGCTATTTACTGTTAAACTAGGATTTGGATTTACAAAAACACTTGCAGAAACTGGTTGACTAGAACAATTGTTAAGTGTATATATGACTGAATAATTTGTTGTTACATTTGGGCTCACTGATATCGTTGCTGTAGTTAAATTATTTTGAGACCAACTATATGTTCCTCCTTGAATATTTGGAATAGCAGTTAAATTTATATTTTCCCCCTCACAAATTGTTTCATTTGCTAAAGAAACTTGAGGTATTGGATTTACTGTAACTACTGATACTGCAGTTGCATTACAACCATTCAATGTATAAAGAACATTATAGGAAGTATTTATAGATGGAGAAACAGTAATACTATTTGAGTTTTGAGCGTTACTCCATAAGATAGTTCCTCCTGTTGGGTTTGCAGTAGCTGTTAATATTGTTGTTTCTCCATTACAAATAGTACTATTATTAACTGTTAAAATTGGTATAGGGCTAACTGTCACCGTTGCTGTTGCCGAAGCAGGTGTACAAGCTCCCAATGTGTAACTCACGGAATAAGTTGTTGTTGAAGTAGGATATACAGTAATCGCAGCCGTTGTAGCTCCGGTAGACCACGTGTAAGTACCACCAGCTGTAGATGGTGTTGCTGTAATAATTCCTGAACTACCAGAGCAGATAGTAATTGGGTTGATTGAAACAGTAGGAGCTGGGCTAACTGTCACAGTTGCTGTTGCCGAAGCAGGTGTACAAGCCCCCAATGTGTAACTCACGGAATAAGTTGTTGTAGTAGTTGGATTTACGGTAATCGCAGCCGTTGTAGCTCCGGTGGACCACGTGTAAGTACCACCAGCGGTAGATGGTGTTGCCGTCAATGTGTTTGTTTCACCAGAGCAGATAGTAATTGGGTTAATTGAAACAGTAGGAGCCGGGCTAACTGTCACCGTTGCTGTTGCCGAAGCAGGTGTACAAGCCCCCAATGTGTAACTCACGGAATAAGTTGTTGTAGTAGTTGGATTTACAGTAATCGCAGCCGTTGTAGCTCCGGTAGACCACGTGTAAGTACCACCAGCTGTAGATGGTGTTGCCGTCAATGTGTTTGTTTCACCAGAGCAGATAGTAATTGGGTTAATTGAAACAGTAGGAGCCGGGCTAACTGTCACAGTCATCTGATAAGGAGTACTACATTGTCCAGAGTTAGGAGTAAATGTATAGGTTGCAGTTCCTGGTGATGTTGTTGATATAATTGATGGCGTCCAATTTCCATTAACACCATTTAAAGATGTAGTTGGAAGGTTATTTGGAACAGAACCTTGGCAGTATGGACCAAGTTGCGTAAATGTGGGATTTGTTCCATTTGAAACAGTTACACATTGTATTTGATTGAATGTACATCCAAAGTTGTCAATGATAGAATAGGTATAACAATTAGTCCCTGGTGTTGTTGGAGAAACGGTTGCAGTTGTTAGTCCTGTACTTGTTAATGTTGGATTAGATTGCCAACTCTGTGAAACAATTGTAGGTGTGAAGGATCCAGCTGCAGGAGCTAGAGAAGCATTAAAATTTATGTCCCAATTAAAAATATAACCATTATCGATTGCTAAATTATCAGTAACTTGAATGGTCCATGAGCCATTTAATGGACAACCTATTAAATTTGAAAATGGTTGTTGTGGCATATAATTACCAGCATTTATTGATAGTCCAGATGGGTTTCCACAATTTGAAGTTCCACCGTTAATTAAAAGTGTAGTTGCTGTAGGTGTGAAACAATAATTTCTTCCTGTTCCAGGGCCAATAGCTGGGTCATCTAAAGGACAACCTAAATAAGTGCCTCCACCACCAGGATATGCTTTTAATATTTGTGATTGACCATTTGGACAAATAATTCTTATTTGTAAGTCTCCAATAAAAGAATGTTCCATATTGAGACAAATATTTTGAATATCTGAAGGCGATTGAATTATTTGAGAGTTATTGAAGCAATTAACATTAATTGCTGTGTTATAAGAAGCTCCCGAGCCGTCAGGTAAAAAAGTAGTACCACTTACGGGAGGAGTACAATTCTGAATAAAGGGGGTCATTGTAACATTAGCTGTTAAATTAGCTGTTTGACCGGGACAAATTGTTGTTGGAGATGCTGTTGAAGATATTGATGGAGTTGTTGAAACTTGTATAACACGATTTAAAGAATTAAAACTTATACACCCGTTTGGATCAGTTATTACAAGATTTGCTGTGAAAGCTCCACTATTGTTAAATGTATATGTTGCAGTTGAACCGGAGGCAACTTGACCATTTCCAAAATTCCAAGTATAGTTACTACCATTTCCAGAATTAGAAAAAGTACCGCTACCAGTAAAAGTCACAGGTGTTCCCGGACAAACTCTAATAATTCCATCTGCTTGAGGAGCAGGATTAGATGAGAGAAAATTAGCAGTTATGGTTTGACATGGTGTAATACATGAAATTATTCCAACCCAACCTGTACTTACAACAGAACCATCAGATGTAAACCTAAAGGTTAAACAACCACTAGTGTTATTTGCAGATGCATTAATAGTACCTGGATTATTCGTATTTGTATACGTACCAATTAAAGGTGCTGCTGTGCTATTACCATCGTAAATATAAAGAAAATCAAAATTATTTTCTAGACTTAATGAAGAGAATGAAACACTTATTTTTGAACCAGATGTAGATGGACAGATTGTATAGGTGAAATTTTGATTATTTCCATAGTTTCCTGTTCCACCACTGTCATAAAAATTTCCAGAGCAAGTAGAAATGGTTCCATTCGACATATTATAACTTTGAGACCATCCATTTTGTGAAACAAAAACCAATAAAAATAGAAGCCAAGCAATTTTATTCATTGGCAGAGTTTAATAAATTTGAAATTGATTCTATGTATATCACTTTATTAATTCCATCCAATTTGATTATTTGAGTTTCAATAGTTGGGATAAATTGATAATGTAAAGGATTGAAGTTTTCGGATTCATATTCATTAATAAATTGTTGAATAGAAATTGCTTCATTTGATTTAGAATTTAATTTAACCTCATTGATTGGTGTTAGTTCGTTGTATTTACCTTGTTGAATTGAAATAAGTTTAAATCCCTCTGTAACATAGACCTTAAGTATTTCAATCCACTGATTATTTTCTAACACTTCTCTATCATACCATTCTACTCCAAAATGATTTTTTATCTTAGCTTCTGCACTAAGTTGTGAAAGGGCAGAAAAACTAAAAAAAATAAAATTTATTATAAATATTGATTTTTTCAAACTCAGATTTTTATTTTTCCACAATTAATAGCTAAAAATCAAATGTTTCCATGAATTTTGTTGTAAAGTTTCCATTATTGAAATCTACATTTTCCATTAATTTTTGATGGAATGGGATTGTTGTTTTTACACCTTCAATAATGTATTCATCCAGTGCTCTTTTCATTTTTAAAATTGCTTCTTGTCTTGTTTGAGCAACAACAATTAATTTGGAAATCATTGAATCATAATTAGGAGGTATAGTATAACCAGAATATACATGTGCATCAATTCTGACTCCATGTCCACCTGGGCAGTGATAATCAGTAATTTTTCCTGGACAAGGACGGAAATCCATATAAGGGTCTTCGGCGTTAATTCTGCATTGAATTGCATGCATTAAGGGATAATAATTTTTTCCAGAAATTTTATGTCCAGCTGCTATTTTTATTTGTTCTTTAATTAAGTCAAAATTGATAACCTCTTCTGTAATAGTATGTTCAACTTGGATGCGTGTATTCATTTCCATGAAATAGAAATCACGGTTTTTATCTACCAAAAATTCTACTGTTCCAACACCTTCGTATCTAACTGCTTTTGCAGCTTTAATAGCTGCTTCACCCATTTTTTTCCTTAATTCATCTGTCATAAAAGGTGAGGGAGTTTCTTCTACCAATTTTTGATGTCTTCTTTGTATCGAACAGTCTCTTTCTGATAGATGACAAGCGTTTCCAAATTGATCACCTGCAATTTGAATTTCAATATGGCGTGGTTCTTCGATGTATTTCTCTATGTATATTCCATCGTTTCCAAATGCCGCGCTAGCTTCTTGCCGCGCTGAATCCCAGGCAGCTTGAATATCCTCTTCTTTCCAAACTATACGCATTCCTTTTCCTCCACC
Source organism: Chitinophaga pinensis (assembly GCA_945863605.1). GTDB lineage: Bacteria > Bacteroidota > Bacteroidia > Flavobacteriales_D > Crocinitomicaceae > UBA952. The sequence goes on along the minus strand of CAMAZP010000010.1, from coordinate 35,168 downwards.
ACCAGCAGTAGCTTTTAGTATAACTGGATATTTGATTTCTTTAGCGATTTTTTTAGCTTCAGTTACATCTTTTATTAGGCCTTTAGAACCTGGGATACATGGAACACCAGCTTTAATCATAGTTGACTTTGCAGTAGCTTTATCTCCCATTCCAGCTATTTGTTCAGGTAAAGCACCAATAAATTTAATTCCCTGTTCTTGACAAACTTTTGAAAATTTCTCGTTTTCTGACAAAAAACCATAACCTGGGTGAATTGCATCTGAATTTGTAATTTCTGCAGCTGCAATAATATTCGGAATTGACAAATAGGATTTTGAACTTATCGGAGGTCCAATGCAAACAGCTTCATCTGCAAAACGCACAGGTAAGCTATCTTTATCGGCAGTGGAATAAACAGCAACTGTTTTAATTCCCATTTCTTTACAAGTGCGAATTACTCGAAGGGCTATTTCCCCACGATTTGCAATGAGTATCTTCTTAAACATAAGCTAAGAGTTAAATTATAAACTTAATACTTTAATTAAGCAGGGTCAACTAAAAATAAAGGTTGGTCGTAATCAACAGGTGTTGCATTGTCAACTAGAACTTTTACGATTTTTCCAGAAATTTCTGCTTCGATTTCGTTGAAAGTTTTCATTGCCTCAATTATACATAATTTACTTCCAACTTGTATTGAAGAGCCTACATTTACAAATGACTCTTTATCAGGACCGGGTGTTCTGTAGAACGTTCCAATCATTGGCGATTTGATAGTAACAAATTTTGAATTATCATTTTCGACTGCTTCAGTTTTTGTAATCTTGTCTGCAACTACTGTAGTAGGTGTGATTACAGGTGCTGCTGCAACAAAAGGTTGTGTTGGAGCTTGAACTATGAGTGGCTCGTCGTTATTAGATCCACCCTCAATTACTAACTTAAATTCTTCATTTTCGATTCTAACTTTACCAATTCCTGTTTTTGAAACAAGCTTGATTAATTCTTTTATTTCTTCTAAATTCATAATCTTTTGTTTAATTCTTGTCAAATATAATTTATTTATGAGTTATAAGCCCACTTAATGTAAACAGCTCCCCAGGTGAATCCGCCCCCAAAAGCAGATAAAATTATATTATCTCCTTTTTTTAATTGTTTTTCATAATCCCACAAACATAGTGGTAAAGTTCCTGCAGTTGTATTTCCGTATTTTTCAATGTTAATCATTACTTTCTCTCGTGGTAATCCCATTCTTTCAGCCGTAGCGTCTATAATCCTTAAATTTGCTTGGTGAGGAACAAGCCAATCAACATCCTCACTAGTTAAATTATTTTTTTGCATTATCTCAGCAGATACTTCTGCCATATTTGTAACAGCGAATTTAAATACTTGTTTTCCTTCTTGTTTCACATAGTGCATTCTTTTTTCTATTGTCTCAATTGATGGAGGATTAACACAACCACCGGCTGGTTGCACTAAATACTCACGTCCTGAACCATCACTTCTCAATATAAAATCTTGTAATCCCATTCCATCATTACTTGGCTCAAGTAATACTACACCTGCACCATCACCAAAAATAACACAGGTTGCACGGTCTTGGTAGTCTATAATCGAGGACATTTTATCAACACCAATTACTAATACTTTTTTGTGTCTGCCCGTTTCTATAAATTGAGAGCCAGTTGATAGAGCGTATATGAAACCAGAGCATGCCGCTTTAAGGTCAAAACCCCATGCATTTTTCATACCTACTTTATCGCATAATACATTAGCAGTACTTGGGAAAGGATAATCAGGGGTTACAGTAGCTAGAATAACTAGTTCAATTTCTAAAGGATCGATATTTTTCTTTGCTAGTAATTGTTTAACAGCTTCTGCAGCCATATCAGAAGAAGCACCATTTTTCATAATTCTTCTTTCTTTTATTCCTGTCCGTGAAGTTATCCATTCATCTGTTGTATCGACCATTTTCGCTAAATCATCGTTACTTAAAATGTCCTCAGGAATAAAACCTTGTACACCTGTTATTGCTGCAGTTATTTTATTCATATTTTTAATTAAATGCTTCGTTTATTTTGATTGCCAATCCTGACAATGCTAGTTCATTAGCATGTAAAACCATATTTTTCACTGCTATTTCATTTGAAATTCCATGACCAATAATTACATTACCTTTCACTCCTAGTATTGGAGTTCCACCATAGTTTTCATAATTAAATCGATCAAAATATTCGTCTTTTATTCCCCTTTTATTCATCAAAGAATAAATACCTTCTGCTTCTTTTAACACAATATTGCCAGTGAAACCATCACAGACAATTACATCAGCTTTACCGGTGAAAATATCTCTACCTTCAATATTACCAATAAAGTTAATTTCATCTGACTCAGATAACATTTTGTAGGCAGCGATTGTCAATAAATTCCCTTTTGAATCCTCTTCACCAATATTTAATAATGCAATCCTTGGATTTTCGATACCGTGAACACATTTAGCATATACAGAGCCTAAAACAGCAAATTGGTATAGGACATCAACTTTACAATCTGCGTTTGAGCCTACATCAAGAAGAATAGTTTTTTCTCCATTAATAGCTGGTAATGTTGATGTTATACAAGGACGAATAATTCCTGGTATGGTATTAAGCTTATACATTGACCCTACAAGCATTGCTCCTGTGTTTCCTGTACTTGCAAAAACTGACAAATCTCCTTTAGAAAGCATATCAAACCCAATCGCAATAGAACTGTTCGGTTTTTTAGGAATAGCCCGTGTTGGATGATCGTGGAATGTAATTACATCTGGTGCGTGTATAATATCAAAAAAATCGTGAGAAAACCCACGATTTTTCAGTTCTTCTCTAATTATTGATTCATCACCTATTAAAACTAGGCGAGAGTCTTTTGGCAATTCAGCGTAGGCCAAAATAGCTCCGTCAATATTAACATTTGGAGCAAAATCGCCTCCTGAAATATCTAAGCCTATTTTCATTCGAAAATGAGAAAAAAGCTATTGTTCAGCAACAACTTCTTTTTCTGCTACTACTCTGCCTTTGTAGTATAATTTTCCTTCATGCCAGTGAGCATGGTGAAAAAGATGTGGTTGACCAGTTGTAGGGCAAGTTGATACGTTATGAGCAATTGCATTTTTGTGAGTTCTGCGCTTATCACGTCTAGTTTTCGAAATCTTACGTTTAGGATGTGCCATAATTCAATTATTACTTAATTTAAATTTTTTAAAACTGACCAACGTGGATCAATATCGTCATCATTTTTATTTTCTTCTTTTGGTTGATTTTGAAATTTCTCAATCAACTTTACCATTTCCTCGTCGCACTCATCTTCCTCATGAGAAGGATGAAAAGGGATTGACATTGTTATCATCTCATAGATAGACTGCTTAACATCAATCTGATAACTTTCATGAGGAATAACGAAAATATTTTCATCTTCAGTATCTTCATTACCAAAAGTGAAATAAATTGTTAATTCTCCTTCAACTTCTACATCCATTTCTTCTGTACAACGTGCACATTCCATTTTTACAGTTCCGAAAAATTCAAAATCTGCTATCAACATGGTTTCTTTCTTCTCCAGCTCCATCCAAACTTTAATATCGCCATCATTAACGATTGAATAGGGCATTGCTTCAAAAAACGACTTATCTATTTTAAATTCAAAGTTATGAATTCCAATCTTTAATCCTACAAACGGTATTTCAAACTGATTCTTCACGGCTAAATCTAAAAAAGATTAAAAAACGGACGGCAAATGTAATTAATTTTTTTCAATTGAAAATAATGATTGAAGCTAATTTTTAATTTACTACTTTATTTTTTCTTTTTTTAAAATAAAACAACAAATTTGAATGCGAATATTATTATTTCGGTGTTATTTAAAAGACACACATAATTTTGGTTTAGAATAATCCCTGATAAAAATAATAGGATAAAAGGATAATTTTAAAATAGCTTAATCTAAAATCCTTGAATACCGTTAACAGTTGTGTATTTTAAAACATTTTTCTTTTCAGGGTGGATGTGTGCAAATGCTGATTGAACAGCCAAAGTCCCTTCGTGGAATCCACAGAGAATTAGTTTTAATTTATTTTCATAGGTATTCACATCCCCTATAGCATAAATTCCAGGAATGTTTGTGGAGTAATCGAGTGTGTTTACTTTAATTGCATTTTTTTCAATCTCTAAGCCCCATTGAGCTATTGGTCCTAAACTTGGTTTTAAACCAAATAATGGAATAAAATGATCAGCATTGACTTTAATTTCACCATCTTTTTGATGTGTTACAGTAACAAACTCTAGTGAATCAGCGCCACCAATACCTGTAACTTCTGCTTCTGTAATTAAACGAATAGCACCACTTTCAGTCATATCAATTACTTTTTGAACAGAATCAAGGTGACCACGGAAAGAACTACTTCTATGAACGAGAATTACTTCTTTTGCTATTTTTCGTTCAGCTAAATAGATTGACCAATCCAGAGCAGAATCTCCACCCCCGGCTATCACACACCTTTTATTGCGATAAATTTCAGGGTCCTTGATTATGTATTCAATTCCTTTATCTTCATATGCTTCAATGTTAGCTATAGGTGGTTTTCTAGGTTCAAAAACACCTAAACCTCCAGCAATCATTACAATTGGTGCAATATGCTGAGTTCCTTTTACAGTAGTAACAATAAATTTATTATCTTCCGTTTTAATAATTGATAACGCTGCTTCTCCAAGTGTAAAACCTGGTTTGAATGGAGCTGTTTGTTCCATTAAATTAGCTATCAATTCTCCAGCTAAAATAGACGGAAAACCTGGAATATCATAAATTGGTTTTTTGGGATAAATTTCTGAACATTGTCCTCCTGCTTGTGGAAGCGAATCAATTAGATGGCATTTCAACTTTAAAAGTCCAGCTTCAAAAACGGTAAATAATCCTACAGGACCTGCACCAATTATTATAATATCTGTTTCTATCATTTTTTAGTGTTGTAATAAGCTTTGCAAAATTAACAATTAACTAAGAAACATACATTAATTTGATTTGTTCTAATTACTATTTATAGTAAGTTTGATTTTCACAAGAGAAAGTAATCCACATAGTAGGATTGTTTAGAGAATAAAATTTTAATTTCGTTGTTATCTCAAAATGATTTAATGAATAAAAAACTAAAGTTGTGGGAATTAGATCGAGTTTCAGAACTAGAATTCAAGCAACAAAAAAAGTACCCAATTGTCGTTATTCTTGATGATATTCGGTCGCTTAATAACATTGGTTCATTTTTTAGAACAGCTGATGCATTTAATATTGAAAAAATCTATTTGTGTGGAATTACTGCTTGTCCACCTCATAAAGATATACATAAAACTGCTTTGGGAGCAACTGAAACAGTCTTGTGGGAATATAAAAATAACATAGTTGATTTAAGTAAAGATTTGAAATCTCAAGGTTATACAATTTGTTCTATTGAACAAACTGAACAAACCATTTTTTTACAAGATATACAACACCTTAAAGAAGAAAAATTTGCATTATTTTTTGGAAATGAAGTAAACGGAGTAACTCAAGAACTTGTTGATAACTCAGATTTTGTAATAGAAATTCCCCAATTTGGCACTAAACACAGTTTAAATGTGAGTGTATGTGCAGGAATTGTACTTTGGGAATTTTGCAAAAAGTTTTGTTAGTTCTATTTTAATTTCTTTGATAAAAAATAAAAAAGCGAATTTTCGATTGAAAATTCGCTTTAAAAAATGTATTTTATCGCTTAAAATGGAAGATCGTCTTCTTCTTCGTTGCTTGCTACTGCTGAAGTTGTTGCAGCAGGAATTGGATCAGAACCAAGAGACATTGCAGAAGGACCACCAGCGGGCATTGCATTTCCTTCTCCAACTTTTTCAATTCTCCAAGCTTCCAAAGTATTGAAGTATTTAACCTCTCCAGCAGGACTTGTCCATTCTCTTCCTTTTAAATTGAAAGAAACTTCTACTTGGCTACTTGGTTGTACATTGTCTAAAAGTGAACATTTGTCTTGTGTTGCTTGAAACATTACAAGTTGTGGGTATTGATCTTGTGTTTCAATTACGAATTCTCTTTTAGAAAATTTCTCGCTGATAACTTGAGTTGGGTTGATGACTTTAACAGTCCCAGTTAATTTAAACATTGTTGTTGTTTTTTGTTGTTATTAATTATTGAAAGAAAGCAGACTCAACCAAGCTTCCTGTAATTTGTTTTCTTTTAGTAATTGTTGTGCACGTAAATGCAATGCTTGCTCTAAAGCTTTCGCATCATCTTCTAAAGATAGAAATAAATCACTTAATTCCAAAAGTTTATATTCATTTACTGCTGTTTCATCTGGTAAATTTTCAATTCCAGCCAGATGTCCAAGGTCATTTCCAGTAAGAATAGTACTTTGAAGAATATCTTTTGGTAAGGCATCAAATCCAATTCCACAAGTAGTTATTGGTTTTTGGATTTCAAACATAGATTGTTGATCAGATCTGCAATACCAATTACCACCCATTCGAGAAACTAAATCAATTTTATGTTGGTCAATCATTCCATTTTCATCTAAAATAGCTTCGTTGATATGAAATTTTACAACTTCGCAAATGATTAAATTTCCTGCGCCACCTTCTGTGCCGAGTTCTTTAACTTCAATCACTTTACATTCAAATTGAACGGGTGATTCTGCTACACGCATTGGCTGCACTAAATCCGATTTTAAAGCTGTAAATCCTGCTTTTTCAAATTCACTAACACCTGGAGCGTATGGAGAACTTGCTAAACTCATCTGATGAACAATATCGTAACTCACAACATTAATTACCACTTCTGGATGATTTTTCACATTGTTATAAGTGTCTTTCGTGGTATTATTTCTTCCTGAACGAGCAGGTGAAAAAATTAGAATTGGTGGATTTGCACTAAAAACATTAAAAAAGCTAAAAGGTGCTAAATTTGGGTTTCCATTAGCATCTACTGTTGAAGCAAAAGCGATAGGCCTAGGACCAATTGCACCCAATAAATATTGATGTAATTTTGGAATCGGTAATTCTTTTGGAAGGAGACTTAACATACTTAAAATTGAATTTCAAAATTAGTGTATATCTCCCACAATTCGCTTGCTGATTTTAAGTATTTATTCACAGATTTTAAACCTCACAAAACGAATTGTTTTTTCAATTTTCTTAAGTTTTAATTAAAATTCGCGTCTCTACATGTTTAGTAAATTAAACTTAAATATTAAGTTCTTAATCGAAGTGAGAACTATTTTGAAATTATTAGCGAACCTCTTTGGCCTTGAATTTCTTGGTTTTAATTACTGAACTGAAACTGTTAATTTTTAAAATTTCTGTAAGAACATTTTTAAAAAATTTCAGTTTCAGAAAGGAGTTAAAATTGTTCGCAACGAGTTGTAAATATTTGGATAACAATAATTTGCGAACAAAAAGAAATTCAGAGCCTTGATTTTTTGGTTCTTTTTGATCAAGCAAAAAGAATGGTAAAAATTTAATAAAGGCTCAACTAATAATTTTAAGTTTTAGTTAAGAATACTGGTACAAAAACGAATTCTCAATAAGTTTTTAACCCCTTTTCTTTTTTCCAAACCTTTGTTTCTCTAATTTTACATTAATTCTAAAATATGATGAGATTTAAACTAATTGTTTATTTCCTGTTTTTCTTAACTCCTTTTTTATCAATTGCTCAAAATAAAAAAGATAAAGATGGAAAACGAACGGGTAAATGGGTTTTTACAGGGAAAGACAAGCCAAATTCAGGTGTTTCACCCAACGGAAAAGCAGAGGAAGGCTATTTCAATAAAGGTCGAAAGGAGGGGGTTTGGACAAAGTATCATTCAGACGGTAAAACCCCTCTTTTAAAAGGTAATTACATCAATAATCGTCCCGAGGGAGAATATAAACGTTTTTTTAAAACAGGAAAAGTTAAAGAATCAGGAGCTTTTGGTAAAGAGCATTTCAAAGGAGAATTAACTCGTTATCATAATAATGGTAAAATAGCTTACAGCGGTTCTTACAATAATATTGGAATGGAATCAGGTTCAATAAAATATTTTTATGAAAACGGAAACATTGAACTAGAGTACACTGCTAAAAATGGAATAATAATGGGTGAATTAAAACGATACTATGAAAACGGTTCACTCAAAGAAGTACAAACATTCAATGCACAAGGTAAACCATCTGAAACCAAAACTTACAAAATGGCAGAAAATCCTGTGCCCAAAGTAGAAACAACAAACACTGTAATCTATCCACCAATTGTAAAGAATCCAAGAACAAAAGGTTTAAAATTTGTCCCAAATGGTTACAATAAAATTTATAATGAAAGCGATGAGATTTGGATGGATGGAGAATTTAAAAGCGGACAATTATGGGATGGAAAAGTCTTTGATTATAGCAAAGATGGAATTTTGTTAAAAGTGCGTGTTTTTAAAATGGGTAAGTACCACTCAGATGGGCAGTTATAGATAAGGTAAAAATTAAAAATTTAGAGTCTAACTTATTTTTAAATTACTCAAAATATCACAAGGAATTAATACTCAATAATATGTTGCTCGAATAAATTATGAATTTCTTTTTTCGACAATAATAATTTTTGATTTCAAAGTACTTTCGGATGTGAAAGTTTCTATTTCATCATTATCAGAAGGTAAATTGTTCGAAGAAATGGTTTTTCCTTTGAATAAAGTCAAACTGTATCCACGTTTCAGAACGTTTTCGGGACTTAAAATACGAACTGTTTTTTCAAGTTGAACGATGTCTTTTGAACTCTTTTCAAATATGCTATTTACGCTTGGTTTTAATAAAATGGTAAGTTGAGAAAGTTGATTGTGATTTAGAGTTATACACCTCTTGGCTGCATGTCCAAACTCATTCTGGAAATAATTAAGCTGATCTTTGTGGTGCTTGAGATAAACTTTTGTAGATCGAGTAAGTTGCTGTTGTTCACTATCGATTTCTTGTCGAACACGTTTTGTGTAGGAGCTAGCAACTTGCTTAAATAATCTTAATTGTGAGTCAAAACTTTGGTTCACTTGCACCAAAACTTTCTTTGAATAGTCTACGATCAATCGTTGTGCCTCCTTAACTTCATGGTCAAATTCACGAAAAGTCTGAATCAAAAACGCAGCAAGTTTGGAAGGAGTGATTTCATTTCTATGTGCAATCATTTCAGCCACATTCAAATTTGTAGAATGACCAATTCCTGTTAGTATCGGCAAAGGAAACTCCGCAATTGCTTTACACAAATCATAATGATTATAGCACGTCATACCCACTTCTGCGCCACCACCTCTAACAATTACAACCACATCAAAATAAGATTTAACTTTTTTTATTTTTTCAAGCGCATTCATAATACTTTGAACCGCAATATCTCCTTGTAGATAAGCAGAAAATAAATGAGTAACAAATGAATAACCATTTTCGTTCTCTTCTAAAACTTGCATGAAATCGGATAATCCCTTGCTAGAATCAGCAGAAATAATGGCTATTCGTTTCGGCAATAAAGGAAATTCAAGATTTTGATTCAAATTCAATAATCCCTCTTTAAGTAAACGTTTTAGTGTCTCTTCACGTTGTCGTTGCAATTCTCCTAAGGAAAATGAAGGGTCGATGTCTAGGATTTGTAAACTCAAACCAAAAGTCTCACTGAACGTTATTTTTACTAACAGTAACAAGGTTGTTCCCTCTTTTAAAGGTTCTTTTACTACATTTATGAATTGTGAATTAATGCGATCCAGATTTTGTTTCCAAATGGTGCCTGTGATCTGCGCTAAAATTTTATCCTCCTCTTTTTGTACTAATTCTGGAAAAGCATGTCCACTTGGATAACGATTTAATTTGTGCATTTCAGCTTTGACCCAATAGGTTTGCGCATAGCGTTCCTCCAAGGTTTTTTTTATGGATTTTACAACTTGATGTAGCGAGAAGATTTGCTTTTCAGCCATTTAATAAAAGTAATTTATATTTTTATGTAAATCAAATTTTATTAAATGTTATTATATTATTAAAAATAGAGTTTCTAAAAAATCCTTTGATTTCTATTAATTCTTTGACTATTTTTGTCAAAAATTTAATATTTATAAAATGAAAAAATTATTATCAATCGCTGCTGTAACTGTAGCTTTAGTTTCTCTTTCTTCATGTAAGAAAGATTACACATGTGAATGTACTTCTACAATAGGAGGTCAGGTTTTACAGTCTGTATCAACTACAATTAACGGAAAGAAAAGTGATGTTAAAGAATCATGTGAAAATGGAAGCAGTAGCCAAACTATTGGTGGTGTAACTACTTCTGTTTCTTGTACTATTAAAGACTAGTTTTAAGTAAGTTTTAGTTAAATGGTCAGCTTAATAAGCTGGCCATTTTTTATTTTTACACTATATGGAAAAAATTTTATTAACCATAGGTTTATCTTTTACTTTAAGCAAAATTGTAGCTTACTTTTTGTTTATTGTTCTTGGTCTAGTTTTGGCTTTTGTGTTTTTTAAAAGAACAAAAAATAGTAGAATTGGAAAAGTTGCTAGAGTGCTCATTGTTTTAGTGTTATTCGTTGCTCCATTTTTGATTTATTTTGCAATTCATCCCATTTATGTTGGTGACTTTTCTAATAATTCCTATGCAGTTGAATCTAAAATCGATTTCCCTAAAGACAAACAGTTGACAGTTATCGCACTAGCAAATTGTCCGTATTGTATTCAATCTATCGAAACTAGTAAACTTTTGAAAAAGAAAAGTCCATCAATGAAAATTGAATATTGGGTGTTAAGTACTGATATAAATGATAAAAAGAAGTATCAAAAACTATTGGGGAAATCAGCTAAGGTTAGGTTAAAAGGAAGAGATTCACAAGAATTATCCATAATTGCAAAAGGAAGTTACCCAACGTTCGTTTTATCAGATCAAAAGAAAGCAAGCAAAGCGTGGAATAATGATTCTTTTGGAGTAATCGCAATGGACGAAGTTAGACAAGGGTTTTAATCAGCAATAATCGTCTGATATTGAGAAGTATGTGCGCTAAAGTAACCCAGAGCTCCTCCCACAATATTTGATTTTGGATTTGCTGGAGAAGCAACACCGCCACCAGGACCACCACTATTTGCTGCTAGCGTTTCAAAGTAATAATGTACTTTTTCATCTACATTCATCAGTTGAACAGCTACTGTGTCAAATTGCTTGATTGCTTGATTAAATGATTGTAAACCTTGCGAGTTGTAGTTTCCATCTAAAAATTCATCGTCATAAATAAATGATTCAATAAATTCTTCATTGATATACATTCTCAAACGATAGAAATTACCCTTTCCAGCAGGATCTTGAAAATGAGGAACTACAGATCGAATCATTCCTCCACCAAAACCAGGTGTTTTTGAAATACTTAAACTATCTAAAGTTGTTTTTACGGGCATTTTACACGTTGAAGTATACGATTTTCCATCATAAGTTACAGATAAATTATACGTTCTTCCTGGAACTCCAGCTAAAGTTGAGGTTTGATATTTTCCGGGAGTTGTTTCTGATAAATAAACTGAATTTCCAGCATCATCTGTAATTAAAACAACAGCTCCAGAAACAAATAATTGATCATTTGTAGTTTGAAAATCAGTTGTTTTTGAAATTGTAATCGTTTGTGAATTTGATGGATCGTCTGTTAACTCTCCTTCAATTACAAGTAAAGCTTCGCTGTCATTAAACTCAATATCAATTACTTTTTCACAACTGAATAAACTTAAACTTGCAAAAAGAAGACTGAAGATATAACTACTATTTCTCATGATTAAAATTTAAAATTATAAGTAATTGAAGGAACTATTTTGAAAAGTGCAATTTGAACTGCTTCTGTTTTGGTTGGATCTGTTTCGCTTTCTCGGAAGTCGATTGTCCACGCATTTTCACGACCATAAGCGTTGTATACACCAAAATTCCAGCTACTTTCAAATTTGTCTGTCTTCTTGTTGAAATAAGTCACACTTAAATCTAAACGGTGATAATTCGGCATTCGATAACCATTTCTTTCTGTGTAAAGCCATTGGATAACTCCGTCGATGTAGTATTTACCTGAAGGAAAAGTTACTGCGCTACCTGTATAGAAAACCCAAGTTGCTGAAACCGAAAGTTTATCATTAATATCGTAAATTCCAACTAAGGAAACATCGTGTGTTCGGTCTTGACGTGCCGCATACCATTTACTGTTATTGATCCCATCAATTTGCTTCTCCGTTCGTGAAAGTGTGTAACTAACCCATCCATTGAAACGGCCGTATTTCTTTTTGAAAAACAATTCCACACCATAAGCGCGACCTTTTCCGTACAATAATTCTCCTTCAATCAAATCATTTGCAATCGTACTTGCTCCATCTTTGTAATCCACTTGATTTTGCATGTCTTTGTAATAAGTTTCAACACTTAATTCGTAGCGATTATCGAAGAAATTTCTAAAGTAGCCCAAAGATATTTGATCGGAGATTTCTGGTTTTACATTCATACTACTTGGTATCCATAAATCAGTTGGAGTAGAAGATGTAGAATTACTAATTAAGTGTAGATTTTGAACGTTTCGAGCGTAACCTAGTTTTAACGAACTTGTACTATCCAACATAAAAGAGGATGTAAAACGAGGCTCTAAATTAAAATAATTTTGAACGATTTCTCCTTTTTCAAAAGTGTTAGTTTGAGAAACAACTCCTTCTGAATCAAAGGAATAAAAATCTCCAGCGCCTATTAAAGTGAAGTTTGTTGCACGAAAGCCATAAATAAAACTTAAACGTTCTGAAGGATTCCACTCATGGGAAACATAAGCTGCATTTTCCCAAGCAAAACGATCTTGCAATTTTTCAAAGACAAAGCTTGCATTATCTGATTCTATTTGTCCTGGAGTAATTGTGTGATGAATAGCATTCACTCCAAATTTCAATTTATTTTTAGGGTTAAATATGTAAGTGAAATCTTGTTTTACGTTGTAATCTTGAATTTTTGATCGAATATCAACGGACAAAGAACCAGAATTTATCGCAATTTTGTAATTGTAGTTGCTAAAAATAAGTGAGGTGTTTGAGAACAACTTTGGATTAATAACCGAGTTCCAACGAATAGTTCCTGTTGCATTTCCCCAGTTGATTCCAAATAAATCTCCTAAACCAAGGTTATCTTGACCAAAATATCCAGACAGAAAAACGCGATTTTTATCATTGATTTTGTAATTTGCTTTCAGGTTTAAATCATAAAAATACAAGCGATTGTCTTTGAATTCATCCGTCAATTTCAAAAAAACATCGGCATACGTCCTTCTACCACTGATAATAAATGAACCTTTGTTTTTCACGATTGGTCCTTCTATACTTAAGCGTGAAGAAATAATACCAATACCTCCACCAACATGATATTTCTTATCGTTACCATCTAACATTTTCACATCTAAAACAGAGGAAGCTCTACCTCCATATTGTGAGGGCATACCACCTTTGTAAAGTGTTACTTCTTTTAACGCATCTGAATTGAATGTTGAAAAGAAGCCCAGCAAATGAGAAGCATTATAAACAGTCGCTTCATCTAACAAAATTAAATTTTGGTCTGCAGCTCCCCCGCGAACAAAAAAACCAGCGTTCCCTTCACCAGCAGTTTTAAATCCGGGAGTTAAAGTGAAAGTTTTTATTATGTCTTTTTCACCTGCAAATACAGGAATTTTCTCCAAAGCTTTTACGTCCATTTTAACCATTCCCGTTTCAGCGCCCGATACATTTTTATTCTCTTTTGTTCCAGTCACCTTCACTTCTTGCAGCTCTTGAACTTTATCTTGTTTAGGTTTCGATAAGTCAATATTCACAATTAGGTTCTTCGTCAACTGAATAGGAATTTCTTTTTTCGCAAAGCCAAATGAGTTGACAACAAGTGTATAATTTCCTTCAGGAATGGTCAAAGAATAGAAACCGTATTCATTGGAATAAACACCAACGTTGCTTAGTTCTTTCACACGAACAGCAGTACTTAATAATGTTTCACCAGAAGAACTATCTTTAATGGTTCCGCTTACTGTAAATTTTGTTGTTTGGGCACTTACAGAATTGGAAACAAATAAGAGACTAAGGATGAAGAATAAAACTCGATTTGAATTTTTTAGAATAGCTTTGAGACGCATATTAAAATGTCATTATTTGATTTTGTAAAATTCGACATATTAATTTAGAACGAATTCACAATAAATGTGAATAGCTTTATAAAATGTATAGGTGGTAAAATTTCAATTTGAAAATCCTTATAATTTTCAATAAAACAAAAATAGTTTAGTCAAAATCAATACGAACTCGTAGCTCCACCTACATTTTCAATCGGATGCCAAGTGGTTTTAATTTCTTGTAAGTCAGCAATATAATGTAAAGCTTGTGATTTTTCTAAGTTCCAATCAGTAGAGTAGTCGAATTTTCGCTTCAAGTTATCTACGGCTAAAATTGAAAGTTCTTTTTTGAAATTGTCTTCCAAATGCGAAACCAGCAATGCATTTACGTCTTTGTGGCTTGCTAAAGTCGGTGCCATTTCTAAGGGTGAACCAGTTAAAATATTCACCACACCTCCAGGTAAATCAGAAGAATTCAATACTTCAGCAAAAGTTACTGCGCATAAGGGTAAATTTTCGGCTGCTAGTACAACTACTGTATTTCCTCCACAAATTGCGGGTAGAACCATTGAAACCAAACCTAACAAACTTGTTGATTGCTCAGCAATTATTCCCACAACACCCATCGGTTCACAACTTGAAAAGTTAAAATGTGATGATGCAACAGGATTCACTGAACTCAAAATTGCGTTGTATTTGTCACACCAGCCAGCATAGTAAACGATTCGATCGATGCTTAGATTCACTTCTTTTGTTGCATTTGCATTTGAGAGCCCTTGTTTCACCAATTCCTCCACAAATTGAGCGTGTCTTCCCTCTAACATTTCAGCGATGCGATATAAAATTTGTCCACGGTTGAAAGCGGAACGTTCAGCCCAAGATCCAGCAGCTTTTCGAGCAGCTACTACCGCATTGCGAACATCTTTCTTCGACGATAAACAGATACTCGCTATTGCTTTTCCTTTAGGATCTAAAGGTGTATAATATCTTCCCGACTCCGTTCTAGGAAATTGTCCACCGATGTATATTTTGTAGGTTTTTAATACTTCCAATCTTGTCATATTGTTTTAAATTACGATTTTAATTCTGTCACTCAACTTTTATTTCTTACGTTTGAATTACACCAACATTATATCTTTTTTCTATCGGAGCATGGTTTGCCATTTCGATACCCATAGAAATAATTTTACGTGTTTCAGCTGGGTCAATGATTGCATCAATCCATAAGCGACTTGCAGCGTAATAAGGGGAAATTTGTTCGTCGTATCGGTTTTTGATGTGGTCGTACAATTCTTTTTCGCGCTCAGGAGTGATTTCTTCGCCTTTTCCTTTTAAAGTCGCTACTTCAATTTGTAATAATGTTTTTGCAGCTGCAGCACCACTCATCACAGCGATTTCAGCAGTTGGCCATCCAACAATCAAACGAGGGTCATAAGCTTTTCCACACATTGCATAATTTCCAGCGCCGTATGAATTACCCATAACGATTGAGAATTTCGGAACTACTGAATTTGCCATCGCATTCACCATTTTTGCACCGTCTTTGATAATTCCACCTTGCTCGCTTTTAGAACCGACCATAAAGCCAGAAACATCGTGTAAGAAAATCAATGGAATATTTTTTTGGTTGCAATTCATAATGAAACGTGCTGCTTTATCTGCTGAATCAGAATAAATTACACCTCCGAATTGCATTTCACCTTTTGCATTTTTTACGATTTCACGGTTATTTACCACAATTCCAACGCTCCAACCATCCACACGAGCATAAGCTGTAATGATTGATTTACCGTAAGTTGGTTTGTATTCTGTATATTCTGAATTGTCAACTAAACATTTCAAAATTTCTTTAGTATTGTATGGTTTTGAACGGTCAGCGGGCATTATTCCGTACACATTTTTGATGTCCACTTGAGGTGCTTCTGCTTTTATTCTGTCAAATCCAGCATTTTCTTTTTGTCCAACTCTTCCAATTAAGTCGCGAATCGTTTTCAAACATTCTTGATCGTTTTCAACTTTGTAGTCGCAAATTCCAGAAATTTCAGTTTGAGTTGTTGCGCCTCCCAAGGTTTCGTTGTCAATACTTTCTCCTATAGCTGATTTAACTAAATAAGATCCAGCTAAGAAAATTGTTCCGGTACCATTTACAATCAATGATTCATCGGACATGATTGGTAAATAAGCCCCACCTGCCACACAACTTCCCATCACCGCTGCAATTTGAACAATTCCCATAGCACTCATTTGTGCATTGTTTCTGAAAATTCGACCAAAATTTTCTTTATCTGGAAAAATTTCTTCTTGCATTGGTAAATAAACACCCGCAGAATCCACTAAGTAAATAATTGGCAATTTATTTTCCATAGCAATTTCTTGCGCTCTTAAATTTTTCTTACCAGTAATCGGAAACCAAGCGCCAGCCTTCACTGTAGCATCATTTGCAACAACGATACATTGTTTTCCTTTGATGTAACCAATAACAACTACAACACCACCTGAAGGGCAACCTCCGTGTTCTTTGTACATTCCATAACCAGCCAATGCGCCAATTTCAACGCGTTCTGTATTTGGGTCTAGCAACAAGTCAATGCGTTCACGGGCAGTAAGTTTACCACTTGCGTGCAATTTTTCAATTCGTTTTTTTCCGCCACCTTCATATATTTTTGAAAGTTGCTGTTCCAATGCACTAATTTTTAAACGCATTTGGTCATCGTTGAAATTGAACTCTAATTCTTTGGGAGAAATTGCCATTTTTTAATTTAGAATTCAAATATAGTAAAAGGAACTTGGTTAAAAGCTTAAAATTCGGGTTGAAATGTTACATTTGTTTAACAATTTTATATAATAGAAATAATGGCTTTACATTGGAAAATATTAATTGGAATGGGTTTAGGGATTATTTGGGCTTTATTGTCTGGCTATTTAGGATTCAATGAATTTACAATTGATTGGATAGATCCATTTGGTAAAATTTTTATTAACTGCTTGAAGTTCATTGCGATTCCTTTAGTTTTATTCTCAATTGTTAGTGGTGTTGCTAGTTTGGGAGATTTAACTCAATTAGGAAGAATTGGTGCAAAAACTTTTGGATTATACTTAGTAACAACAGTCATTTCTGTTTGCTTAGGTTTAGTTTTAGTAAATCTACTTGTACCTGGAAAAAATGCTGATTCAAAGAAAAACCGTTTACGCTATGAAGTTTGGGCGCAAAGCCAAGGGATAGAAGTTAAAGATGGTAAAAACGCACTTAAAGATGCCGATTCAACTATGAAAGCAGAAGTGTTAGCAGAGTTAAAACTAGAGCAAGGAACAGCAGAATATCAAAATTTGGAAGCTAAAAAAGCACAAGCAAGTGCCACTGAACCAGGACCTCTACAGCCATTGATTGATATCGTTCCGGAAAATTTAGTTTTATCTCTAACAGATAGCCGTTTAATGCTGCAGGTTATTTTCTTTGCTTTGTTTTTTGGAATTTCACTTTCCTTATTACCAAAAGAAAAAGTGAGTACGGTTGCTCATTTTTTCGACGGAATGAATGAAGTTTTTGTCAAAATGGTAAACATTGTGATGTTGGGAGCTCCGTTTTTCGTTTTTTGTTTAATGGCGGGTGTTTTGGCTAAAATTGCAGACTCACCACAAGAAATTTTTGAAATGTTTAAAAGCTTGAGTTTTTATGCGTTGGTTGTTGTAAGTGGCTTAGCAATTTTATTATTTGGTTTTTATCCATTGTTATTAATCCTTTTCAGAGTTCCAATTTCTTATCGAACTTTCTTTCAGCAACTAAGTCCCGCACAATTTCTAGCTTTTTCTACTAGTTCAAGTGCTGCGACTTTGCCTGTAACTATAAAATGTGTTGAAGATGGATTGAAAGTTCCAAAAAAAGTTTCTGATTTTGTTTTGCCGATTGGTGCAACTGTAAATATGGACGGTACTTCACTTTATCAAGCGGTTGCCGTAATTTTCTTGGCACAATACCACGATGTAGATTTATCTTTTGCTCAACAATTGGGAATAGTTGCAACAACCACTTTAGCTTCAATTGGTGCAGCTGCTGTGCCGAGTGCCGGATTGATTATGTTAATGTTTGTACTTACTTCTGTTGGACTCAATCCAATGTGGATTATAATAATTTATCCAATTGACAGAATTCTAGATATGTGTCGAACAGTAGTAAATATTACTAGCGATTCAACCGTTGCTGCAATTGTTGCAAAATCAGAAGAAAAGTAATTTATCTTTTAGGGTCTATTTAAAGGGTAAACAATTGAATTCCCATAAATTAGACAAGTTTTAAAGGTCTGTACAATATAATTTAATTAATATTTTTTTACATTTCTCAAAATCAATACAGCTTCATTTTTAGCAAAAACCACCCATTTTCCGGAAGCAATAAAATCATCAATTGCCTTTTGGTAAGTTTCAGCATCGTAGGGATATTTATTTTCTTCAGCTGGTAGAAGTGCTATATAGTTCGCATTTCCAATAAATGGATAGTGAAAAATGTAATCTCTAAAAGCTAAATGCGGTGCCAAACAAGATTGTGCACTCACTCTTGCATCTGCTGGAATAGTCTTTAGCAATCTATTTACTTCGGCAACATCAAAATCTCGTTTCCAATGTGCTTTTTTATAAAATTTACTATTTGCTTGATTGTAATATTCCGAAGTACGATGGTCTAGAAAACTAGCACTACTAATGAATGTTGACGCCAAAAACACACTAGCAACAGCCACTTTATATTTCTTTAACCGGTGAATAATTGTATATACAGCAATTACGATAATGGGTGCAAATTCAATCGAATAGTGAACACTTATTCCCCAACGAATCGGTAAATCGTTAAACATTTTTTGACCTAAAATTGGCACAATCATTAGGAGGTATTCTGGAGCCAAAACCATTAAAAAACCTCCCGCCAATGCAAGCGCTAAATAAGTTTCCACTTTGATTCCGTCATACATAGGGTCTCCAGAATGATTCATAAAAAGCAATTCAATCGTTTTGAATGGGTGTTTAATGATATTGACAATTACTTCTCCAAAATTTCCACCTAAAGCATTAAAGGAGTTGTGCAAATAATCCCTGCCTGGCGTTGCCAAACTTGGAATAATCACTTTTAGAACGAGAATAAAATAAATTCCTGCCGCCAGTGCAAAAAACAAACCTTTAAGAGCTGCTTTTTTATCTTTTTGAAGTAATGCTTTAAAGGAAACACTAAATCCAATGAATACAGCCCACAAAGCCATATTTTCTTTTGCAATGATGATTAAAACGAAGAATAAAATTGCTTTTCTCCAGTTTCTTTGTTCAAAATAAAGTAAGAACCAAGGAACAAACATCGTTGCAACCACATTATCGTGATAATCAAAGCTTAGTGCAGAATAAATTCCATAGAAAGAGAAAAAATGAGCGACTGCCAAAGTTGAAATGGTAGTGTTTTTGGTAAGATTTAAAACGTATTTATAAATTCCAAAACCGCCAAAAAGAATCATTAAAAACTGAAAAATGAGCATTGTCCACTCGCCGAAAATCCAATAAAATGGAGAAACTAAAAGTGGATACAACGAAAAATGATCGGATAACACATTGGTGAATTGCGGTTGCATAATCATACAATCATTCCATCTAAAATGCGCATAATCGTAAATTGCATTTTGATTGATTCCTAAATCCCAACCAAAAGTTCGAAAGTTATAATGATTGACAAAAGAAATGGACGCGAAAATAAGTGCGAAAAGAATGAAAATGAGTGATAATGGAAAATTAGGTGTTTTGCTTTTCATCCTAGTTTTTTTCATCAATTATATAATTCGGACGATTTTTACTTTGTGTAAATAATTTCCCTAAGTAAACTCCAACAATTCCCATCATAATTAATTGTAAACCACCAATAAATAAAATAGAAGCGATTAATGAAGTCCAACCTAATACAGCGTCATTTGTAAAAATAGATATGTAAATTGCATAGATGCCATATAAAAAGGCAAGAAAAGCAAAAAACAATCCTAAATAAATCGAAAAATACAATGGTTTTGCGCTTGAAGAGGTGATTCCTGTCAAAGCAAATTTTAACATTTTAGAAAAAGAGTACTTAGTTGTGCCTGAAAAACGTTCCTGTGGTTGATATGGAATACCAATTTGCTTAAAACCAAGTGTTGGAATGATGCCTCTAAAAAACAAATTACTTTCATTGTAATTTCTTAAAGCATTGACCACTTTTCTATCTAATAAACGAAAATCTGCTGTTCCTTCCTCTAACTTTGTATCCGAAAGATAGTTGACTATTTTATAAAACAATTTAGAAGTCATCTTTTTAAAGAAAGACAATTCTTTTCCATCTTTTCGAATGGAATATACTACTTCATTTCCTTCTTTCCATAAACGAATCATTTCAGGAATTAATGCTGGCGGGTGTTGTAAATCAGCATCCATACTAATTACCGCATCACCTTGAGCGTTATCTAAACCTGCTTTCAATGCATTTTGATGACCGAAATTTCGACTAAAACTGATGAATCTAACTCTAGAATCAGTTTGACTTAAAGATTTTATTTTTTCCAATGATCGATCTGAACTACCATCATTTACATAAATAACTTCGAAATTCGAATGCATTATTTGTTCAAATGCTTCAGTGATTTTTTGGTATAGAATTTCAACGTTGCCCTCTTCGTTAAAGGTCGGTATAACAATTGAAATTTTTAATTCATTCATATTCAAGTGCGAAAATAAACTAAATTTTAGTCATATTGGAGATATAATGGCAGTGACTAATTGCAATTTCTTCCACAGGTTTACTTGCAAACGAGGGTGAAAGTTTAATTGTTTTTAATTCTTCAATATTTCCTTTTCTGTAAGTTAAATCTGAAATTGGAATTTCTAAATCGTTATATATTTTTGTGTAGTCGTAAATTCTAATTCTACTTTGAGGCTGAATCGAGTTGTCAATCCATTTCCATTGCTTATCTGTAAATTGCAAAAAATTATAGATATTTATAGTTTTGTCAAAGTGTGCAAAATGATCTGACATATCGATGAAATGCGACATTACACCATCCTTTTTTTTAACGACTCTTTTAAATTCTTTGAGAATTGGAATTAAAATTTCAGGATAAATATGCTCGAAAGTGTTATTTGAATTTACTAAATCTATTGAGTTATCAAGCAAAGAAAGATTTCTAGCATCTTCGATAATGTATGTAATATTTAGTTGATTCAAAATTTGTTTCAAATCTAGTTTTTCAATGTTAGCTAGTATTGAATTTATAACTTCAAATCTTTCAGGCTTGAAATTAATATATTGATTCAATTTCCCAATTCTATGACATTCAGAAAACTTTTTTAATGTAGTTGCTATTCTTTCTTTTGAAGTTAGCATAGAAATGTCAACTGAGTAAATACACTCAGAGCCAATTAAAAACAAACTTATCGGTACAATAGGATACCAACCTGTGCCTATTTCTAAAGAAGAAAGTGGATAAGAATTTCCAGTGTATTTTTGGTAGCAGTTAATATGTTCCTTTGCATGACCAAGTCGATCATAGAAATACTCATCATCTAATTTTTCACCTTTTGTAACATGTTTTTGAAAGAAGTAATTGATTTTTTGCGCAAAAGGTAAATAGGAAATTAATTTCTGAACGATTGCTTTCTGTTTCCATTTCTTCATATACATTACTACAGACTTGCTGTTTTTTATGAGTTAACTTAATTCTATTCTTTTGAAATTCAGGTAATTGTTTTAATTCAATTTTTCAAAAATGTATTATTGCGAAAATAGTTATTCTTTTTCATAAAATAGTATTTGAATCTTTTATCATCATTCAAATATTAACTCCTCTTTTTATAAATATGTTTTAAATTATTTGTTTTGGACAAGTCAATTATATTTCTGTATTTTTTTTACTTAAACTCACATTAGATGATTTCCTTTAGTTCTATTATATTTGCACAAATTTTTGCGATGTCAAATCAAGAACGTATTTCAACTAATAAAGCCCCAAAGCCGGTAGGTTTATATCCTCACGCTCGAAAAGTAGGTAATTTATTGTTTTTGTCTGGTGTTGGTCCACGTACAGCGGGTTCTGATGCAACCGATTCTGCTGTTCCAGGATTGGAATTAGATAAAAATGGAAACTTCATTCAATTTGATTTTGAAGCACAATGCAGAAGTGTTTTTGACAATGTTCGCATTATTTTGGAAGAGTCTGGTTCTAGTTGGGATCAGTTGGTCGATGTGACCGTTTTCTTGGTGAATATGAAACGTGATTTCCATACCTATAATCGCATTTATGCAGCGTATTTTAAAGATAATTTGCCTTGCAGAACAACAGTAGAAATCAATTCACTACCAACTCCAATTGCGATTGAGTTAAAGTGTATTGCAACGATTTAAATTAAATGCAGAATTGAGAATGTAGAATTAAGAATGAATCACCATAATTCTAAATCTCACATTATTAATTCTAAAAATATAAATGAAAAATATTGAATTGAGAGTGGTGATTTCTTCCCTCCTTGAGGAGGGATTGAGGGAGGTGACGGTAAATCATCCCCCTAACCCCCTTCAAAGGGGGAAATAATTCGCCGCGGCGAACTCACTTCGACAAAAATTAAGAATATAAAAAATTAAAAAATGACAGGTTTCATCATTCGTATCGCTATCGCAGCGCTTTCTTTAGGATTTAATGTTTGGTTATTCGCAACAGGACATTGGGGTTGGGGAATTTCTTTCTTGTTGGTAACAGCAATTATTATTTTATCGTTTTTCAGAAATGAAAACATGATTTTGGCATTGAACCAAATGCGCGTTGGAAATACAGACAAAGCAAAAAAATACATCGACCGAATTACAGCTCCACAATTTCTACCACGTCGTCAGCATGCTTATGTTTTATTTTTAAAAGCAGTAATGGGTGCACAGGAAATGGGTTTTGCGAAAAGTGAACAAATGCTACGAAAAGCTATAGATCTAGGTTTACGCCAAGCAGAAGATAATGCAGTAGCAAGAATGCACTTAGCAGGAATTTGTGCACAAACGGGTCGACGTCCTGAAGCTGTTTCTTTGTTGGCAGAAGCAAAGAAATTGGACAAAAATGGTATGATGCGTGACCAAATAAAACAAATGCAAGCGCAACTGCAAGCAGCTCCCTCTAAAAATCAAATGCGTATGGCTCAAATGATGGGAGGAAGAAAGAAAACGCCAAAAATGCGTTAATCAAAAAAAAAAGATTTAACACTCAATTATTATGTCAGAAAATCCGCGTATCTATTCCAAATCTTGGGACGATTATGAATTACTAGATGCCGGAGGAGGTAAAAAGTTGGAGCGTTGGGGAAAAATCATTACGATTCGCCCAGAATTGCAAGCTTATTTCCATAGCGGTAAACCGTTTCCTGAGTGGCGTGAATTGGCACATTGGGAATTTGTGGAAGATGCGAAAGGACAAACTGGTAAATGGAAAAACCTAAAAAAAGATTCACCTCGCAAATGGGTGATTACCTACAAACGCTTGAAATTTGTTTTAGAATTAACCAAATTCAAACACATTGGTTTGTTTCCTGAACAACAATCCAATTGGGATTTCATCGACCAGCATTTAAAATCAGAAGACCGTTTTTTAAACCTTTTTGCGTACACAGGTGCTGCCTCTTGTGTGGCTCGAAATATTGGTGCCGACACCTTTCACGTTGATTCAGCAAAATCGGTGATGACTTGGGCGAACCAAAATATGGATGAAAGTCGTTTATTGAACATTCGCTGGGTACACGAAGATGCCTTAAAATTTGTGCAGCGAGAAGAAAAGCGTGGTAATAAATTCCAAGGAATTGTAATGGATCCTCCTGCTTGGGGAATTGGTGCAAAGGGAGAAAAATGGAAATTAGAAGATAAAATCGATGAATTGATGGGAGCGGCTTCAAACGTTCTAGACAAAGATGGTTTCTTAATTATGAATACCTATTCTCCAATGGTCGATGTGAACTTTATTACTGAACTTTCTGATATCTATTTCGAGGGTCGTGAAAAACAAATCACCGAATTGTATATGGAAACAAATACTGATAAATTCATGTATTATGGGAATTTGTTAAGAGTGAAGAGATAGTTTTTTTCGAGAGAATAAGGTTGTTTCATTTTTTAAGTAGGGGAGTTGCGGAGATAGGGAGTATCTTATGATCCCTGAAGAGGGTTGCTAAAATTTCGAAAAGTCATCGACTAAAGTCTTTTTGTCTTTTTTCTTGCTCAATAAATCAGCATGAAAAATGTCATTTATTGAACATAAAAAAAAGCCAAAGCGTAAACGCCTGACTTTTCTTTA
Source organism: Chitinophaga pinensis (assembly GCA_945863605.1). Taxonomy (GTDB): domain Bacteria; phylum Bacteroidota; class Bacteroidia; order Flavobacteriales_D; family Crocinitomicaceae; genus UBA952. The sequence continues at coordinate 10,726 of CAMAZP010000010.1, read as the reverse complement.
TTTTGCGGAGAGAGAGGGATTCGAACCCTCGATAAGCTTTAGACCTATACACACTTTCCAGGCGTGCTCCTTAAACCACTCGGACATCTCTCCAATACTAAACGAAAATTCTTAATTCTTAATTAATTTTCGGGTTGCAAAAATACTATTTTTCTTCACTAAACCTTTAAAAGAAGCATTCCAATTGTAAAATAGATAAATAATCCAATTACGTCATTCAAAGTAGTGATGAAAGGACCTGTTGCTAAAGCAGGGTCAATTTTATATTTATTCAATAATAGAGGAATTATCGTTCCAAGAACAGCGGCGAAAATAATAACTGTAAATAATGATAAACTCACCACAAAACCAAGTTGAACGGTTGCAAAAACACAAGCAATTCCAAAAATCATACTCGCTAACAGCAAACCATTCAATACGCCAACAGATGCTTCCTTTAAAATTTTTGGAAGAAACTTTCCTAAGTGCTTATCTCCTCTCGCCAATGATTGCACGACAATAGCTGAGGATTGTACACCTACGTTTCCTCCCATCGCTGTAATCAATGGAATAAAAAAGGCAAGCGCTGGAATTTGTGTAATACTTCCTTCAAAGCGAGAAATTACATTTGCTCCCAAAACACCACCAAACATTCCTATAATCAGCCAAGGTAAACGTGCCTTTGAGATGCGCCAAATACTTGCGTTGGATTCCATCGGCTCCGTGATACCTGTCGCCAACTGGAAATCTTTATCTGCTTCTTCTTTGATAAAGTCAACTACGTCATCTAATGTAATTCTACCGACCAACTTATTTTGATAATCCACAACAGGCACAGAAACTAAATCATATTTCTCCATGACGTCTGATACGATTTCTACTGAGTCACTTGTTTTTACTGAAATGATGTTTTTTGCTTGGTATAAATCCCCTATTTTTGTATTTGCACTCGCAAACAATATTCGTTTTAAAGACAAAACTCCCAATAAATGATCTGTTTCATCAACAACGAAAATGTTGTACACTTTTTCAACGTCTTCCGCTTGTTTGCGTAATTCTTCTAAGGCATAATTGACAGGCCAATCCACTTGTGCTTGAAAAAATTCTTTCTGCATCAAACCACCAGCAGTATCTTCATCGTAATTCAATAAATCCACGATGTCTTCCGCTGCTTCATCATCTTCCATTTGGGAAATGACCTCTTGAATTTTCTCATTTGGTAAATCCCCTAAAATGTCGGCAGCATCATCCGAATCTAGATTTTCTAACTGGTCTGCAAATTCTTTTGTGGAAAGTGAAGCCAAAAAGCGATCGCGCACTTCTTCTTCCAATTCCATCAAAATATCTGCTTGTAAATCTTCATCTACAAGGAAATAAACCAATTTCGCTTCTTCGTTATTTAATCTATCGAGAATTTCAGCAATCTCAGCGTAATGCAATTCCAATACGTTTTCTCGAATCCATTGAAGATCCTGCTCCGCTATTTTCAAACGAAGAACTTCAAGGAAATCTTTGGTTAGCTCAAAACGCATTTTTTTATTTAAATGTTTTAATTACAATTACTTACAACTTAAAACTCTCTTCTTTCTCTCACAATTTCTGTTTTGATTTGTAGTGGGTTTTCAGTTATTTGTTTTACAAATTTTCTGTTTCTATAAATATCTATCGCCATATAAATTGCACTTCTAAAAGATGCTTCAGATGCCAAATCTTTACCCGCAATGTCAAAAGCAGTGCCGTGGTCAGGAGAAGTTCTAACGATTGGTAAACCTGCAGAAAAATTAACGCCATCTTCAAATGAAAGTGCTTTGAATGCTGTCAATCCTTGATCGTGGTACATAGCTAACACTCCATCAAATTGATTTTTAGCATTTGAACCAAAGAATCCATCTGCGGCAAATGGACCGTATGCTAAGATTCCTTCACTTTTCGCAGCGTTTATAGCTGGAATAATTTGTTCTTTTTCTTCCGTACCGATTTTTCCATTTTCTCCAGCGTGTGGATTCAATCCAAAAACAGCAATTTTAGGACGAACCAAATTAAAATCGCGCTTCAAACTATTTTCAAATACTTTAATTTTACTTAAAATAGCCTCTTTCGTCAACGCTTTACTCACTTCATTGATTGGAATATGCGTTGTAACCAAAGCGACACGTAAAAACGGCGAAGCAAGAATCATCAATGCTTCATCAACATTGGAATATTTTGCAAGGTATTCAGTATGACCAGGAAAATCAAAACCTGCACTTTTCATTGCATCTTTAGAAAATGGTGCAGTTACCAAAACATCTATTTTCCCATCAGCTAAATCTGCTGTTGCGGCTTCAAGTGATTGTAATGCATATTTCCCACCTGTGACATTAGAAACGCCTGGCTGAACATCCACTTCCTCGTTCCAACAATTTACAATATTAATTTTATTATTTTGAATTTCAGCACCAGTTCGGCAATTTTGATAACTCAATTCGTGAATTTGATATAGTTTTTTATAAAATGATATAATTTTAGAAGAACCATAAATTACAGGTGTAATATCACTTAGTATACGATTGTCTTTCAATGCCTTAATGATAATCTCAGGACCAATGCCATTGATGTCACCAAGCGTAATTCCAACCTTTATGTTTTCAGATGAAAGAATTTCTTTTTCCATTAATTATTTGCTATAATGAGTTTTTAAAAATTGATAAAGCAAGCGTACACCTGCTCCCGTTCCACCTTGTCCTTTGTAATCTTCTTTAGCATCTAGCCAAGTTGGACCAGCAACATCCATGTGAATGTAAGGTGATTTCGCAAAATGTTCTAAGAATTTACCAGCAGAGATCATTCCTGCATTTGCACTTCCTATATTTTTCAAATCAGCGATTTTTGATTGCATGTGTTTGCCGTAATCATCCCAGAAAGGAAAACGAACAACGCGCTCATGCACTTCTTTTCCTGCCTCTTCTAAGGTTTCAAAATACTTGTCTTTGGCATTTCCCATAATGATACTTGCCTCTGTTCCAATCGATCGAACAGCAGCACCTGTAAGCGTTGCGGCATCAATCACAATTTCCGGATTGTATTTTTTAGAATAAGCCAAAGCATCTGCCAATATCATTCGACCTTCAGCATCCGTATTTAGAACCTCAACCGTTGTTCCGTCAAACATTGTAATTACATCACCTGGCGTGTAAGCATTTCCTCCCGGACGATTATCAGTCGCAGGAACAAGCACAATAATATGAACATTTAATTTCTGTAAAGCCGCCAAATACAAAGCTCCAACTACAGCGGCAGCTCCAGCCATATCACTTTTCATCGTGTCCATTGACCCAGGTGTTGGCTTTAAGCTCAATCCACCTGTATCGTAAACCACCCCTTTCCCTACTAGAACAATCGGGTTCTTATTTACTGGTTTTTTTGGTTTGTATTCTGCAATTGTAAATGTTGGTGGATCGATAGAACCTTTGTTAACTGCTAATAAACCACCCATTCTAAGTGATTCAATTTGCGTTTTTTCCAATACTTGTACTTGAAATCCTGCTTCGTTACCAAGTTCTACAATTTGATTAGCTAATTGCTCAGCATTCAAATGTGAAACAGGAGTATTTACAGAAGTTCTAGCCCAAAAAACAGCTTTTATGGTATTGTTTAACTCTGAAATTTTAGCTTCACTCACCTCATCAGTAACTGAAATAGCGGTTAATTTATGAAAAGTAGGTTTACTAAAATGTTGTTTAAACTCATAGCTACTCAAAGCAATTCCTTCTGCAACTGCCAACGAAGCTTTTGAAGCCCCTTGAATATGAACGGATTCGTTCTCTTTATTGATATAATCGAAAATTTTGGAACCTGCGATTCTTAAATCTTCTGCGTTTTGATTTTCGTCCACCAAAAACACAAATCCAGTTGGAAGTTTAAAAAAGTCAAATTTCTTTTCAGTATCATCTTGAAATGTTTTGATACTATCTGTTGAAAGTCCAACAAATTCTTGTTTTTTCTTCGTTGATTTACCGATAATAAAGACAAGAGCAGCGCCTTCAATCGCGGAGTTATTTTGTTTAATTTTAATCATAGTATCGCGGATTTTAAAAGTCAGTAAAAGAATGTACAAATATAGGAAATAAGCCTTAGCTAAAGCAAGAGCCTTTCGTGAATGTAATTTGAAGGAATTACTCAAAATAATTAATAGTTTATGTTTGATAAAACTTTTTTCAAGTTTTGATAATTCGTGACTTAATTTTTGAAATAAATGAAACATTCACTCAATTCTTTAGTTATTTTTGAGAGAATGATAAAATCAAGTGAAAATTTTGGTACGTTGAAGGGTTATATGGACAAAATCCACTTTGTTAGCTTTTCACCAAGATTTATTTTATCTGCATTTATTTTTTTTAATTCCTTTATCTCCAAAGCGCAAATAAATAATGGTTTGTCTGCTGAAGTTAAATCATATTTGTTTCACGTAGTTCGCAAAAGTCCAATTTTAGAACAAAACTTCGGATATGCATTTGAATATTTTGGTCCTAAAATTCCATTGAAAGATGGGCAAATAAATTACGATTCGCTAGAAACAATCATCATTAATGAACCCGAATTATTAGTTATTCGTAGCGCTGAAATTGCAAAAGCACCCAAAGGTTTAATTTTGGAACTTTCAAACAAAACAGCTGTTTGGATGCTTAATAAAACTTTAAATTCTATTCAAACAGTCAAAAACGAAATCAATCAAGAGATTTTTGATAATTATTTACGTATTTTTTCTGAGAATCTTTCGAAGCAAATAGAGCGCTCAAAAAACTACGAAGCGATTTTTGATCCCAAAAGAAGTCCAATCTTTAATAGCAATCTATCGCTTTACGATCGTTGTGTACTATTAGGGCAATTAGGATTTATTTCAGCAGAAGAACAAGTTCAAATTTTAGAGGCACAGAATAAAGCAATAAATGAAACGATTGAAAAATATACTTTGCAAATTTTTCGTAATCTAGGAGGTAAATCAAATGAATTCGAAAATTACTTACTCGCAGCGGGTGATGGAAGTTACACTGCAGGAATTTTAGCTGAACGTGAACGCGATGACGATGGTAATTGGAATAAAGGACTTCCCAAAGCAATTGGACTTTTTCCTTATGATGTAAAAGTTGAAAATAAGGAAGTTGTTCCATATCGAATGATTAGCAGAACAATGGAAACGTGTGGGAATGGAAAACAGACTAATCTTCACTTTGATGTTTGGGGTTATAATACCACTAAACAAACAACTATTGTGGTTGAAAAAAATGGTTTTACATACCATCTTTTTGGCTCTGAAAAAACGCGTTTCCTTTCTCCAGATTCTACTTTTTCAAAGGGAGCGACTTTCCAAAAAGTTATCAATGATCTACACACTAATACGTTTAAGGAACTCGAAAATAGCTTAAAAGGTAAAAATGGCTATAATGAGCAAGTCAGCATGCTTCAAAAATCTCTCGAAGAAGTTTATATTTTGATTCAAGAAAAAGAAGCTGAATACGGAGAACATACTAAGCAAAATTATCGAACTCCCAATCATTTAACGCGAAAAGATCGAAAATTTAAGAAAAAAAATAGTTACGGAGGGCCAATTAATCAAACACCTAATACGAAATCAAAGCGCAAGGCACGTCAGAGAAGACAAACCGAACTTGTTGACCTTTATTTAGAATATGAAGCAATTGAAACTGAATTAAATTCTTTAATAGATGAACGAGCACCTGTTCTCAAAGAATGGCAAGAAAAAAAAGCAATTTTAGATAATTACAAACGTCAAATGGGTTTGAAATGGGTTAATTTCACCGAAGTTGATGGACTTTACATTTTTGATGATTCTACAACTTTTGATATAAAGACGCAAGAATTTATTTTTCCAGTGTCAGACAAAAAAGAAAGTTTTGACATTCGTTTGATTGCAATTCCAGAGGATTTAGTTGGTGAAAATGCTGATGAAGTGATGATGCATGTTAGTAAAGTGGATATTGAACCTTTCTATGATGCAGATATAAAAATTGAATTTAGAGATTTATTTGAATCAGACGCATATTCCTTAAGCAGGTCTATTTTCCTTGAAAAAGATAGTTCTTTACTCAAAAAGTTTTTCAGACAAATTGATAATAGTCAACTTACTTTTATTTTTGAAATAAATGGAAATGGTATTGGAAAATGGCAAAATAGTACTTTAATTAAAGATTTAGAAGCAATTGAATTACCGAAGTATCCAGGTAATACGAATGAAGAAATGAAAGTTGCTCGTGCTGATAGCACATTTGCTAGTTTACGTAAAACAAACCTATTTATTAAAGTCGATCGTTTGATTTATTTTCGAATTGAATCCTACACTGATCCGGTTGTTTCTAATCTAATTGTAAAAAATCACAATAAAGTTCAAGATTTAATTTCAAGTGGTAAAATTACTAGAAACGATGCCTTAAGTGCTTTTAGAAGTGTAGCTGTTATGAATCAATTAAAATTGGAATTGAACATCAACGCTAGCAAATACCTCAGTCAAGAGAAAGCCAAAAAATTAATCGATCAACTTAACTTATCAATTGAAAAAAGTAAAGTGAGAATTGGAAACGAATTATTAAAATATAGAGATTTCAAAATTTAATTTTTTTTGTCTTTAAGCAAAAATATTTTGAATTAAGTAAGATATAAATTAGAATTACATTTGCAATTTAAAACTCTTATTTTAATATAACTTAAAGTCAAATTCTAAATATTACTTTAGCTTATAAAATGAAATAACACTTTGATAATCAAATAATTTTGCTTGTAAACTCTAAAGAAACCACGCAATTGTAGCTACTTATTTTGTAATAATGCATCAACACTGAATACTGTGTTTAATACATTTAATTTTTATTATTTGTCGATCGATTTTACTCAACAGCCATGATAAATAAAAATTAAAATCGGATGATAGAAGTACTAAAATTATCTTAGTAAAGTTACAAATCCAGTATATTTTTTAATTTCATCTTTTTGTGGTGTTTTTATACTAATAACCCACGTAAAGACTCCATTTTGCACATCACATCCATCATCTCCAAAAGAACCATCCCATCCATAGTATGGATCTTTACTCTCCCAAATTATTCCTCCCCATCTATCGTAAACAATACAACTATAATTATAAGGATCAAAATTAGATGTTATGATTGGTAACCAAACTTGATTATGTTCATCACCATCTGGAGTAAATGTATTTGGCACATAGAATATTTGATTTTCAATTAAAGTTACAGTATTGCTTGTACTATCTAAACAACCAAATTCAGTTTCAACTATTAAGTTAATAACATAGGTTCCACTTGGGTATGACGGAAAAAAGTGTTGAGGACTAAACTCGTTACTAGTTGAATTATCATGGCCAAAGTCCCAATAGTAATTTGTTGCTCCTTCACTATCATTAATCATTTCACTCATGTTATCAACATTAGTAAGATTCACTGGATTTGGAGTAAAATCTGCAGTAGGATTTGGATAATCACATAAATATTGATAAATAATTGTGTCCCAAACACACCCTAATTGAGTAGTTAGAGTTAGTGAAATATCAAAACAATCGGAGTTCCCGTATGTGTGTGTGGCATTATTTAATGAATTACTAATACTACCATCCCCAAAGGTCCATACAGCACTAACAGCTGGTGTACCTGTAGATGTATTTACTAAATTAGCAGTAAATGGATGGCATGAGGAAGTTATTGGTGCAAAGAAATTAGGGTATGCTGCTGGCTCAATATTTATTTGTAATGTATCATAACCAATACAACCATTAGAATCTGTTCCCATTAAAGTATAATTTCCATTTGTAGCTGGAATGAAATAATCCTGATTAATTATGGATCCATTATTCCAAACATATGTCACGGCGCCATTTCCAGATACAAATGTTGAATCACCTTCACATATAATTTGATCAGGACCTGCTGTAATACCAGGAGTGGACCATACTGTCAGAATCATAGTGTCAATGGCTAAACACCCATTGTTATTTGTACCTAAAACAATATTAGTATCAATACCTATATTTGGTAAAAAAGTTTGACCATCAATAATATTATTATTCCATTGATAGCTTGAACTTCCACTAGCTTGTATGGTAACACTATTGCCATAACAGACACTAACATCTGGTCCTGCATCTACAACTCCACCAGGGAAAAGACTAACTAATAAAGAATCAGAATTTGAGCAACCGTTTGCATCAGTACCAATAACTGTTATATATTCTGATGATGAAGGAATGTAGCTAGTTCCATTTGGAGTTAAGTTTTCCCATTGAAAAGTTACAGCACCACTCGCATTTAATGTAATAGGAAAACCGGGGCATATTGAGGTATCATTTCCAGCATTTATTACTGGTAAACTATATACTGTAATTGGCAATGTTATAGTATCAGAACATCCTCCGACGTTACTAGCGGCTAAACTAATAAAATAATTACCAGGTGTGGAATATGTGTGAATTGGTTCAAATAAATTGGATGTTTGAGAGTTATCTCCAAAATTCCAATTATACGTTACTGCAGGCAAATTTGGGTCTTGTGTTAAATTTGTTAAAGAAATGACATTATTTACACAATTATTAACCAATGAAAAATCAACTACAGGAGGTGGGGCAACAGTTACCAAATGCGATATGGTGTCAGAACATCCAGCTTGAGTAATTACAATATGTTCGACAGTATATGTTCCTGCTTGTTGGTAAGTGTGGAATGGATTCATGTGGATAGTTGCATCTGATCCAGACACTAATGTACCATCACCAAAATTCCAGAACCACTGGCTAGCACCACCATTAATTAAAGGGACACCGTTTATGGAATCAGGAAATATTGTTGGTGTACTAAAAAATTGTGCCTGTTCCCACGGACAAACTGATGAATAGGTGAAGTCGTTTTGAATTGAAGTTGGAATTGGTGCTGCGGTTAAGGAAACACTGCAATTTCCTTGATTTGAAAAGGATTGCATTGTAACTGTGTATTGAGGTGCAGCAGTTGCAACAGGAACAGAAATACTTTGCGTAGTTTGTCCTGAACTCCATTGATAACTTTGAAATCCTGCGGGCCCAGCAATTGTTACTTGACTTGCTCCGAAACAATAATCTAAGTCTAATTGTAATGGCGAACATTCAGCTACAACATACGCATAACCATAATGACCACCTAAATCACAATCTTTTGTTGTGAATTCTATTGTAACGTTAGTCCCAATGTATGGTGATAAATCAACTCCAACAATTGTCCAAGGTAACCATTTAACTCCTCCACAAGTTTGAAAATTCTGTCCTGGTTGACCGGCATATACAGTATAAATACCACAACTTCCGTTTATTTGTTGCCCATTTGCATTTAACAATCGAACTTGAAATACTGGTTGATCAGAAGGGCTGTGACCTGGATCTTGAAGAACACAAGCGTATTTGTATACAAACAAAGCGTTAAGATTGGTTACGTTCATCGTGTATGTTAGGCGTTCACCTTGTGCTCCAGTCCCTGAATTACCCAACCTAGCTGATCGATTACTTCCTGGTGGTATCATTTGAAGGCCCCCACAAGAATTTGGATCTACTCCTTGTGCAGTAATTATAGTGTGTCTACCTCCAACAATACCTGTGCTTGAAGCGGGATTTGCATAGCTACCTGTATATCCTTGCCAGTTGGTAAAGTTATTTAAATTGAAATTCGAATTGACACAACAACATTGTTGCCCATATATTGATAATGACAAAGATGATACTAATAAAAATACTATATATTTCATATTTGCAAAAATAAGGTGCTTTTAATTATAATTTGCAAAAATTAAAAAAAAACCACAATTTTAAGCACACTTTCTTATTATTTTAAAAAAATTAATAATGTTTTAATTTTTAAGTAACTATAAATTATTGATTTGATTGCTTTTTCCTTTGATTTTGATATTGTTTTCTTGTCTAAATAAACTTGTTTTTAAAAATTACTAATTTCTTTTGTTTTTAAACCAAGTTTCTATCTTGTGCTGTAGTTTGTAAAATAGTTGTTCAAATCCCCTGTTCATCTTGATATTCGCGTTCTAAACTTTTTGATTTAGTCATTAGCAATAAATTTCTCATAAAACTATTTGTCTGTCTTCCAAATTTTACAATCTAATTAGGTTGTCAATATTATTTAAAAAAAAATAACCATACTTAAAACAAACAGACCTTTAAATAGCTATTTCAATTGTACTAAATTTTTCATTTTATGATTAATCGATAGCGGCAGATGATTAAAGGGAAATCCCTTATTTCTATAGCTTTAACATACCCTTAATATTCAGCTAATTTTAGCTTGTGACTTTTGTAAATCTAAAATTTCATCATGATTTCTACAAGAATTACTTCAGTCTTATTTTTTTTACTTTTAGTTTCTCAATCAGCGTTTGCAATCGACTACTACTGGGTTGGTGGTGCAGGTAACTGGAGCGATATTAATAAATGGTCCTTGTCATCTGGTGGTGCTGGAGGTGCTGGTGTGCCGGGTGTGAATGACAATGTATTTTTTAATAATTCATCCTTTACAGCCACAAGTCAAACGGTAACGCTCAATATTGCCAATGCGAATTGTAACAATATGACGTGGAGTGTTACTGCTAATACTCCAAATTTTTCATCGAGTTCATCAGTAAACAATTTAAACATATATGGCTCATTGACTTTGGCAACCGGAATGAATTGGACAACAAACATGAATGTCTATTTCATGTCAACGAATACGGG
>CAMAZP010000009.1 GCA_945863605.1 Chitinophaga pinensis | reverse complement strand
CAATGTTGGAATACTTTTTATTGCAATTGCCATGAGAATCTGTTTATTTGATTAAACGAAATTAGGAATAAATACGCTTTTATTCATACTAGTAACCTTGAATATAGGATAAAATAACATAAATGATTGAATTTATTGGTTGAACTTGATTTAATAAGAACACATTTGAGGCAGAAATTTGAAGCTGCAAATGTTATTGACTTAGTGCGAAAAAGTATATTGATGGGGTATTATGTACCGAAGGATTGATTAAAATTTCATTCAACACTAATTTTTTCAGTAGATTTTCCAATTTGTAAGAAATACACCCCGCTCTTTAATCGTGAGACATTTACTTGTTGGTTTAAATCATTTATTTGAAACTCCATAACGATTTTTCCACTCAAGTCTGTGAGAATTGCTTTTTCACCGAGTATAGAAGCGGAAACGCCTGAAATAGTAAATGATGTGGTTGCAGGATTGGGAAAAAGCACAAAATCATTTTCTTTAAATATGGGTTCCGCCATTCCTAAAAACGCATCTTGGCATTGATTCTCCAAATTGGATTGAACTGCATTCATGTAGAAAGGAATTCGATTGAGTAAAGCTGAGGCATTTTCAAGGTGATTACCACCGGAACGATCGTAAACAATAGCGTAGGTATTTGAAACAGATTGTCCAGGAGCTAATGATAAATTAGGCGACATCATTAAGCCTCGACAATCACCTGAAGGATAATTTGTTCCAAATGCCGTCCAATTTGTTGGAATTGTTGGATCACCCGAAAAAACGTAATTGGTGGGAAAACCATTGGGATCCATATAAGGCGTTCCATCCTCTTTTAACCCACTGAACTGGTTCCAATATTGTTGCTTTCGTTCTGATGGCGTTCCATTTACAATCCCGGGGTTTTGAAACGATGCCATCGGTTGATCAAGCGAAATAATACCTAATGCAGGGGGATTTAATCCATAATTGTTTTCATCATTATTATCCGCGTTGTAGAAAAACATCGTGTTCTTTGAGGAATCACAACCAAAATAGTCATCTGCATAATATCCGAGATCAGCATCAACCAAGAGTCCCATTTTGAACAAATAGTAATTCACTAACCCTCGATTGTAAACCGTTACATCAATAAAAGTTGCGTCGTTAATTTCATCTGCTGTATTGTAGTGGTAAATCATCGTATGCACTTCAATACCCATGGAGTCTTGTGTATTGGAATACGTGTGAGAACCTGCAGCATCGTTTTGAATCATGTACGTGGCGCAACACCCCTTAATTAACGGATAATCGCCATCATCGGGGTTGTAACTGCCGTCTGAATTGAAATCATAAAAAGGAGCAAGCCAATAACTTTCTCCAACACTTACATCGCCACGCGCCGGCCAATCGTAAATCACATTAAGCGCATCCAAATTTGGTGCAGTTAAAGTATCGCAACCGGATGTCAATTGTCCATTGTTACATAGCCACCACAATCTAAATTGGTCAATGTCCCCCTTACAGATTTTCCATACTTTGTCTTTCCAACGATTGATATAAGCACTGTCGGAATAATCTCCAGAGATGGGACCGGAAAAAATATCCGTTGGATTATTTGGATAACCTCCAGAAGTAATGTAAATAGAACCGTTGACGTCTTGCGCTCCAAACATGAACTGTGCTCCAAAAATCATACTTAATCCCGATCCTTTTGGCACTTCGTAACCGGCTAATCCGGCATTGAAATTATTGAAAAATGTACCGCTAGACGAAATATGTGCTGACACATTATTGTGATTTAGAATTACTTGTGCTTTCACTCCAAATGTTAGAAAAAAAACAAGTAATAAAGCAATAGCTTTGACGAAGAAAATAATTTTCATTGTTTAATTTTTTAATAAAAAACGTAAAAAACTAAGTGTTGAAGGTGGGTTGTTAATTTTTATTCCAAATTATCATTTGACTGCTTTTATTCAGTCTATTCTTTACATCACTAAAAAAATCAATTTACTCACCAAATCCTCACCAATTACTCACCAAATTTAAAAATTTTCACAAACAAAAAACCCTCGACTTTTCAACAATGACGAGGGTTTTAGGTGTTTTCAAAGGATTTCGAAAATCCTTACTGTGGAGTCGGAGGGGTTCGAACCCTCGTCCAAACGACGAGTTTTCAAGCTTTCTACATGCTTATTTCTCGATTGGTTTTCGATTGAAGGACGGACAAGAACACCCAAACCTTCAACTTAGTTACTGGAATTTCGCAAATGCTTAGTAACCTCACATTCACTAGCCCAATGGGATGAACTTCCGTATGATAAACCGAATGAGCAGCAGTTTATCGGAAGTACTTGTCTAACCTACTATACTTCGGAAAGATTAAGCCAATTAACATTCAGCTAATTAAGCAGCAAGTGCGTATGACGTATTGTCAATTATTGTTCGTGACAAGATATTAAAGAGGTTCACCACAACCCTCTGCATGCTGACACTTGACTACCGCTATCGCTGTCAAATCCAATGTCGACCCCAAAGAACGTTTTTTAAGCGAACTTCAAAGTTAGTGAATTAAAGTTAATGAATGTGTGTGAACAAAATAGAAATTATATAAATTGTATTAATTAAAAGAACTTACTAAATTTATAACTTCATTTCAGTAAAACACATGGAAGAATACGGTCAAATACTTTTGTTTGCAATGCCTGCATTTTTATTTTTTGTTTTAGCAGAAAAATTATATGGGATATGGAAAGGTAAAGATTATATGCCTTTTGATGACGCAATTTCAAGCTTAAGCTCTGGTATGAGTAATGTTGTAAAGGATGTTTTAGGTCTTACTATCAATATAATTAGCTATAAATGGTTGGTTGAAAATATTGCAATCATACATATCAAAGAAACAGTTTTACTTTATGCAATTGCCTTTATTGTAATCGATTTTTATGGATATTGGTCTCACAGATTTGATCACAAAATAAACTTTTTTTGGAACGAACACGTTATTCATCACAGCAGTGAAGAATTTAATCTTGCTTGTGCTTTACGTCAACCTCTTTCAGGAATTTTGAGATTTTTTAATTTTCTTCTAATTCCAGCTGCTTTGGTTGGAGTGCCCGTTGAAATAATTGAAATCGTTTTACCTTTACATTTGTTCTTACAATTTTGGTATCATACACGCCACATTGGTAAACTCGGTTTTTTAGAATACATCATTGTAACACCCTCTCATCACCGGGTTCATCATGCCATGAATAAAGAATATATGGACAAAAATCTAGGTCAAGTTTTTATATTTTGGGACAGACTTTTTGGAACTTTTCAGGAAGAATTGGATGAAGTCCCTCCTATTTATGGAATCACTCGTCCTGCTAAAACTTGGAATCCATTTATCATCAACTTTCAACATCTTTTTTTAATTGCAAAAGATGCTTGGCTTGCTCCAAAACTTTGGGATAAAATTCGTATCTGGTTCATGCCAACAGGTTGGAGACCTGAGGGATTTGAGGAAAAATATCCAATTGAAAAAATTGATCAAGTTTATAATTTTAAAAAGTTTAAAACAGAACTTCCAAAGCCATTATATATTTGGAGTATAATTCAACTTTTTGCAACGTTGGCTTTTATTTCTCACCTTTTTTCTTCGATTGCTGCCATTCAAATTCCAGGTGTTTTCATTTATGGTTTCTATATTTTATTTACCATTTATTGTTTTACAGATTTAATGGACAGAAATCGCTATAATTGGGTGTTGGAGTTGATACGATTTGGATTTGTAATTGGCTTTTTCTTTGGAACAGGAACTTGGTTCGGATTAGGAAATAGTATTTTTGCTCTTGTTATTGTTTACCAACTTTTTTCTTTGTTGTTTAGCTTAAAATTCAGTCAGATTTCTGAAAAATTTGTGACTCAAACAAAATAAATCATTTACAAAATATTTACTTCTCTTTCTAAAGTCACACCAAATTTTTCTTCTATTGAATTAATTATTTCAGATGACAAGTTATAAACTTGATTCCCTGAACTACCACCGTAATTCACTAGTACTAATGCTTGAAGATTATGAACGCCAAAAGTATCGAAAGTTTTCCCCTTCCAACCTGCTTGTTCAATAAGCCAACCTGCAGCTAATTTTCTTCTTCCAACTGAAGCTGGGTAATTAGGGACATCCGGATAATTTACCTGAATTTGTTGAACTAATGATTCTTCTACAACCGGATTTTTGAAAAAACTACCGGCGTTTCCAATCACTTTAGGATCTGGTAATTTAGCTTGACGTATTGAAATTACAGCATTGCTCACGTCTCGTATTGTTGGTTCAATAATCT
This sequence comes from Chitinophaga pinensis, assembly GCA_945863605.1. Lineage (GTDB taxonomy): Bacteria > Bacteroidota > Bacteroidia > Flavobacteriales_D > Crocinitomicaceae > UBA952. The sequence goes on along the minus strand of CAMAZP010000009.1, from coordinate 92,884 downwards.
TTTTTGACTTAAGTTCAGATTCAATTGCACCATAGGAAGTATTGATTTTAGGAGATTTTGATAATTCAAAAGCTACACTACAAATGACATATTGTCCTTTATAAATTGTTTTAAAAACGCTCTCTCTGTAACCAAATTGACAAGCTTCTTTATCGAAAGTATGCATTTCTTGAGATTCAATATGAAAAGCTGATAAATGGTGAAAAACATCTTTTAATTCAACACCATAAGCACCAATATTCTGCATTGGACTTGCACCAACACTCCCAGGAATAAGACTTAAATTTTCAACTCCAGCAAAACCATTGTCAATACACTTCATTACAAATTCATGCCAATTTTCACCAGCACCGGCCTCAATTATTATACTTTCTTCTGTTTCATCAATAATCTTAAATCCTTTAATTTCATTCTTTAAAACGAGACCATCAAAATCTTTTGTTAGTAATACATTACTTCCTCCACCAAGAATTAAAAGTTGGTTTAAATAATTATTTTCTAAAATTGATTTTAAGTCTGAAATTGATGAAAATTGAGCAAAACCAGCAGCAAAAGCTTCTATGCCAAAAGTATTAAATGGTTTTAAATTTACATTATTTTGAATCATTGTTTCAAATGTAAGAATTTCAAAAATATTAACGCGTAAAATAACCTTTATCAGATGGTTTAATTAAGAAAAACCATTGAAACCATTTTAAATGATGTGACCTTAGAAAACCCTTTTTAGATTTTCCCCACTCTTCAGGTATGAAAACACGACCACCTTTATCTAAAGCTAACTTATCTAAATTTTTGAGAGGAGTTTGTGGGGCAATTCCATCTTGAAAATAAATTACATCCCCATTTGGCTGATCCATATTACTTCCATATTGCCAAACTTCATCAAATTGATTCCAATCCATTCCCTGATAATTAGCACTTTCTGGAGCAATTGCTAAAAATTTCCCTAATTTTATGTAGGGCTTAATAATTTCAATTATTCCAAGACTGTAAGCATACCCCATACTGTGATTAACAAAGTCAACAGTAATACTTTTATCCAATAGCTGATTCTCACTTAGATAAGTTAAAAATTTTTGCCCAGCAATTTTTCCGTTAGCGACTCGAATTTTAAAACCATCCTCGTTAAATTTAGTATTCAATACCCAGCGACTTCGTCTTGAAAACCAACAAAAACGTGAGAAAAAATATGCTTTCAAAAAACGAGCATTCGTACGGTGCATCGAACTTGAAACAGGATGGTGACCATCGAAATAAATCGCTTTAACAGGCTGAAATCTATTAATTATTGTATCGTCAAAATGATACCAATAACCAGTTCTATCATTTAATTCAAGCGAATTATCTGTCGTTATTTTATTAAATTTTGGACCTCTATTACCATTTACAAAAATCATCAATCGAATTTGATTTTCTAAATTGGAAGTGGAATCTATACTTTGACTCATTGCTTTAACAGTGAAAAATAACACAAAAAAAAGAAAAAGTTTATTTTCCATACTGATAAAAAATTCCACCTGCAAAGGGTGTCCATAAACATGCTTTTTTGTTAGATGCTTTCAATCCACTGTTAATCCAGGAATTACACGTTTTAAATACACTGTAACTACTTCGCGCTTCATAAAAAGCATCGTTTTCACCCATAACAGCTTTTATTCTTGGTTGAATAAATATTGCTTGATTTTTCTTGTTTCTATACAAACTACTTTCGATGTATTTAACTAATTTACGGTATTGATTTTCAGATAATTTTAAAGATATAACTGGTCGGTCAGAAAGTACGTTGTAATAGTAAGTTACATGGATCGAAGAAGACCCTAAACCTGCCATTGCAGAGATTGCTGTATTAAAAGTTAGATCACCCCAAGTTGGTGTGTTCATGTAAAAATTTTTATCCCCCCAACCAATAGCAATTAAAGAGGTGGTGGAATCTTTTGCGTTTGTGTTTTCATATGGAAATTCCTTGCTCCAATCTTTAATTTTTGTTTTGACTGGCACCACAAAATCTGTATGAACTCCAGACTTCATCAACCAAATTTCAATTGTCGCATTTTTTTCATTCTTTCCTTCAATAGTAATGCGAGACAATACATAAGCAAAAAAGAAATAAATAACAATTGCTATACTAAATATCAAAAAAAAACGCTTAAAAAATCTTAGAATTAATCTATTAATTCGTTTGATTTTACTTTCGTTAGACGGAATACTATTTTTGTCAGATTCTTCCATTATTTGTTTATCAACACAAATATAAAAAATCAAATCAAAAGGACTAACGATTCATTATTTTGTGATTTATATCCTTTTTTTTAATTAAACTTGAAACTATAAAATTTAATCATGAAAAAAATAATTCTTATCTCAACTATTACTATCGTATTATCTGCTTGTGCGACATCAAAAGAAAATTCTTCATCAGCTGAAAAAAAAGTAATTTTAAGTGATTTAGAAATGGGTCAAAAATTGTATCAAAACTATACGCAAGCTAATTTTGATGATGGGAAAAACTTGTATAACTCAAAATGTGCTGCATGCCATGCAGCAAAATATCCAACATCAAAATCACCTGAAGAATGGAAAGCAATCGTTCCAAATATGACTGCTCTTTCCAATAAAAAAAACAAACCTATTTCCAGTGATGAAGAAGTTTTGATAACAAAATATTTAGTTACAGTAAGCTCAAAATAAAAACTACACAATAAATAATTTGTTTTTTCACCATATATATAATGAAAAGCGATTGTTCAAAACTCTAATAAATTTTGTAAATCAAAATCTAAAGTAGAAAGGAGTTTAAAATAATCGTAATTAAAATGATACGTTTAGTTCTTAAACTATTTAAACAATACATAGGAAATCTACTTCAATAAATTCAAAAAATCTGTTGAAAAGTTTAGGAAATATATCTTTGATATAAAAAATTAATTTCGAAAAAAACATCTATGGAAAGCAACAGAATTTGTACCTTGTTTAACATACATTATCCAATTATTCAAGCAGGAATGATTTGGTGCTCCGGTTGGGAATTAGCAAGCGCTGTATCCAATGCTGGTGGTTTGGGAATTATTGGCTCCGGCTCAATGTATCCCGAAATTTTAGATAAACAGATTCAAAAATGTAAAGCTGCAACGGATAAACCTTTCGCTGTGAATCTACCGATGCTTTATCCCGATATCGACAAACATATCGAAACAATTATCAAACATAAAGTGCCAATCGTGTTCACTTCAGCTGGAAATCCTAAAACGTGGACAACTCACCTTAAAGCACAAGGAATTACGGTTGTTCACGTGGTTTCAAGTGTAAAATTTGCTAAAAAAGCAGAAGAAGCAGGAGTTGACGCTGTGGTTGCAGAAGGTTTTGAAGCAGGCGGACACAACGGTAGAGACGAAACGACAACTTTGTGCTTGATTCCAATGGTGGCAAAAGCGATTAAAATTCCTTTGATTGCTGCTGGTGGTATAGGAACTGGAAGAGGAATGCTTGCTGCAATGAATCTGGGAGCCGACTCCGTGCAAATTGGAAGTAGATTTGTCGCAACGCCTGAATCGAGTGCGCACGAAAACTTTAAAAAAGTGGTTGTTGATGCACAAGAAGGTGATACTTTACTGACTTTGAAAGAATTAACGCCAGTTCGTTTGGTGAAAAATGAATTCTTCAAACAACTTGAAAATGCCTACGAGCAAAATGCAAGTGTTGACGATTTGAATAAATTATTAGGCAGAGGTCGCGCTAAAAAAGGTATGTTTGAAGGCGATATTGTGGAAGGAGAATTAGAAATTGGTCAAATTTCAGGTTTAATCAATGAAATTATTCCCGCGAAACAAGTTGTAGAAGAGATTGTTACAGAATTTATGAACGCACTTAAAGAACAAAACTCACCTAAATTTCAGTTTTAAATGATACAATTTGAAAGGTTTGAACTAGAAAATGGACTTAAAGTTCTTTTTCATCAAGATATAACAACTCCAATGGCGGTTGTCAACACACTTTACGATGTTGGTGCACGCGATGAATCCGAGAAACATACTGGTTTTGCACATTTGTTTGAGCATCTGATGTTTGGTGGATCCAAATATATCAGCGACTTCGACACGCAATTGCAAATGGCTGGCGGAGAAAGTAACGCTTTCACTAGCAACGATATCACGAACTATTACGATGTTCTTCCCGCAAACAATTTAGACACAGCGCTTTGGTTGGAAAGTGATCGAATGTTGTCACTTGCATTCACAGAGAAAAGCTTGGAAGTCCAACGAAATGTGGTGATTGAGGAATTCAAACAAAGATACTTAAATCAACCTTATGGCGATGTTTGGTTGCAATTACGACCACTTGCTTACAAGGAACATCCATACAAATGGGCAACAATTGGCAAGGAATTAAGTCACATCGAGCAAACGAAAATGGAGGATGTAAAAAACTTTTTTGCTAAGTTTTACAAACCTTCCAACGCAATTTTATGCATCGCAGGAAATTTTGAGCTAGCAACGATAAAAGAAAAAGTCAATTATTGGTTTGGTGCTATTCCCAAAGGATTAAAACCTCCTCGCATCCTTCCAAAAGAACCCATTCAAACGGAATACCGCGAGTTGACTATTGATAGAAATGTGCCTGCAAATGCTTTTTACTATGCCTTTAAAATGGCGGAACGTAAAAGCCCAGAATATTACATCACTGATTTATTAAGCGATTATTTGGGAAGTGAGAAATCTTCCAATCTCTACATTGCACTGAAAAAAGAAAAGAAATTAGTAGCTGAAATCAATGCCTATATAACCGGTTCAATTGATGAAGGTTTGCTGATTATTTCAGGGAAATTAAACGATGGAGTCAGCTATGAAGCCCTAGACGAAGCGTTGTGGATAGAACTCAATAAAGCAACAGAAAATGAGTTACCAGAAAAGGAATTGAATCGCTTGAAAATCAAACTAAGAACAGCCAAAGAATTTCAAGAACAAGGATTACTCAATCGCGCAATGAATTTGAGTTTCTTTGAGTTATTAGGCGATGCAAATGGAATAAATGAAGAACAAGAAATCTATCAACAAATCACTTCCAAACACTTACTTTCAGTTGCCAAAAATTTATTGATAAAGAAAAGATGTTCACTTTTAAAAGTTAAATCCATTGCCAATGCTGAATAGAAAAAACCCACCTTCACTTGGTGAATTAACTGATATTTCATTTGTTACGCCTGAATTGGTAAAATGTACGCCAAGCTTGCCTTTGTACTGGATGAAAAAAGTGCCAAATGCTACTTCACGTATTGATTTTTATTTCGATGCAGGAACAACAGTTGGATCCAATGTCATAAGTGCCCTAACATCAGGATTGCTTTTTTCGGGAACGAAAGACAAAACTTCTACTCAAATCCACAACGAATTGGATAGTTTGGGAGCTTACTTTGATGTCGGCTTAGGATTTGAAACAGCAATTGTTACGTTTTACGCTTTAAATGAGCAACTTCCTGCCGTTGTAAAACTTTTCGTTGATTTGATGGAAAATGCAACCTTTCCTTCAACTGAAGTCGAAGAATTAATAAACGATCGCAAACAAAAACTTCAAATTAACCTCGAAAAAGTTAGTTTTTTGGCGCAACGTAAATTTCAAGGGTTGATTTTCGACAGAACAAATTATAACCGAACAATTAACTTAGAAGATTACAATTCCATAAGCCGAGAGGATATTATTAGCTATTTCGAAGAAAACTATAAAAAGGGATTAAAAAAAGTATTTTTAGTAGGTGATTTTAAAGAAGAAGTCGTTTCGACTATTGCCAATTCTATTTCAATTTGCGCACTTGATAAACAAGAAAAAGCATCACTTAATTTTCAAAACAAAGCAGAAACAGTTCACCTTGAAAAAGCAGACGCTGTTCAAACTGCAATACGAATTGGAAAAACTCTTTTCAATAAAACGCACCCCGATTATTTTGGATTTATGATTCTTAATACGATTTTGGGTGATTTCTTCGGAAGTCGTTTGATGAAAAACATACGTGAAGATAAAGGCTACACCTATGGAATTGGATCTTATTTAAGTGAAATCAAAGACAGCGGCTATTTCGTTATCGGAACGGAAGTTGGTAAAGAAGTTATAGAGGATACATTGGCTGAAATTCGAAAAGAAATCGAGCAATTACAGCAAGAATTAGTGAGTGAAGAGGAATTGAATTTGGTTAGAAATTACATGCTCGGTCAAACACTCAAAAGCGCCGATGGACCTTATGCTATGATGGAGTTGTTTTTATCAGTTGAAAACCAAAATTTGGACTTGGATTTCTTTAATAATTTCATTCATAAAATTAAATCGATTCAAGCGGAAGAACTGAGAGAACTTGCTCAAAAATACTTGGATTGGGACAGTTTTTCAATCGTTTCGGCTGGATAGCAACTTTATTTGATTGATTCCGTTATACTACAACGCTTTTAATAACGTTTTAAATATATGATTAAATACGTGTTGTTTCTCTTGCTACTGATGCAAACCTTTGCATTTAAAGCTTCCCATGCAATGGGAGGAGAAATAACTTACAGATGTGTTGGTGGAAATACTTATATTTTTGATTTAATTTTCTATCGTGATTGTAACGGAGCTCAAGTTAATACTTCCACCGAAAATTTGCGAGTTTGGAATCATTCATCTGTAACAAACATCATTTTACAATTTGTTTCCAGAGAAGATATTTCACCGCAATGTTCACCTGTTGTTGGTTCACCACCAATGCTAGAATGTGGAATTGGAGCTGGTGGCGGTAATGGAATCGGTGCCATTGAACGTGTAAAATACAGCAGTTCTCCTATTATTTTACAAGGAACGCCGCCTTCTCAAGGTTGGATTTTTACTTACGAAAATTTCTCGCGAAGTAGCGCACTGACCAACATTGTCAATCCTTCCACTTACGGTATCACTTTAATGGCAAAAATGTATGCAATTCCGGGTAACAACGGAATTTCTTGTTTAGACTCCTCTCCTATTTTCTTGCAAGAACCGTATTTTGTGAGTTGCGCTGGAAGTCAATACCAATATAATATGAACGCGGTTGACCCCGATTTAGATTCAATCCACGTTGATTTTAGTATGCCATTTAACTATTTTCCAACTGGTGTTTTTGACCCACCAACCAATCCTATTCCTATTCCATTTGAAAGTGGTTTTTCCTTTTCAAGTCCAACTCCAGGTGTAAGTTTAAATCCAAATAATGTTCCTGCAACGGTCGATCCAGTGACTGGGGAATTGCGTTTTACGAGTTTCACAGTTGGGAATTTTGTGTTAAAGTTAAGTGTTAAATCCTATCGCTTAGGTATATTAATTTCAGAAGTTGAACGCGAAATGCAACTAGTTGTAGTGGGTTGTAATACCGCCAATAATGCTCCTACGATTATTGCTCCTTTCCCTGGTAATTCATTTGAAACAACTGTAAGCGCTGGCGACCCAATAACCTTTACTTTGAATGTAAGTGATACTGATTTATTACAGGATAATTCACCTCAATCGGTTTACCTTACAGCCTCAGGTCCTATGTTTGGTACCAACCTGACAGCAGCAACAGGTTGTGATACTGAACCTTGCGCCTTTTTAAACAGTTCAGTTCCTATTTCAGGAGTTACGAATGTAGGTGCAACTTTCACGTGGCAAACAGACTGTGATCACCTTATCAACGATTTTGGAATTGTAGCAGATGTGATTCCTTATAATTTCGTTTTCAAGGTACAAGATAATTACTGTCAAGTACCGCGTGTGACTTACACAACCGTTAAAATAAACGTAATCAACCCTGGAATTATTCCTGCAACTCAAATCAATTGTATTGAAACCGCAAATAATGGAGATTTAATTCTCAATTGGAATCAAGTAAACAACCCAAGTATGTCCTTTTTGGCTTACGAAGTTCATTCTGTTCAAGATGGATTGATTGCTACGATTAATGATATTACAACTGTTCAGCAAACGATTTCAGGTGTTACCAATGTTCGCGACTATTTTATAGTGGTTCGTTCTGGTTGCAATGGAAACGTAAAACGCCACAGCGACACGATTTCCAACATTCGTTTATCCGTCAATAATCCATTAAATGGAACTGCCGTTTTGCAATGGAATAAACCGAGTGCAACGCCGCAAGCACATTACAATTCACATTATCACATTTACAGAGAATATCCAACTGGAACTTTTACATTTTTAGACAGTGTTCCTTATAATACAACGCTTTATCGAGATACGATTGACATTTGTGAGGCTTTTATTTCCTACAAAGTGGTGCTTCCAACTTCGAATTGTGATTTTACTTCAAACGTTGTCGGCGATTTATTTACCGATATGATCACACCAAATATTCCAATTATTTATTCAGTTGGTGTGGATACGAGCAATAATCAAGTTTTAGTAACTTGGAATCAAAATCAACAACCTGATACTTATGGATATGTGATTTACACCTTTGATGAAAATGGATTTTTATTTGAATTAGATACTGTTTGGGGTTGGAATAATAACTCTTACACGTATGCCACCGACTTAGCGAACGGTCCTTTTTCTTATTCTGTGGCAGCCTTCGATTCTTGTTACACCACAGCTGTACCTGTGACCTATCAAACCTCAGCCAAAAGTCCGATTCACACCAGTATGACCATTTCTCATTCGATACTAATGTGTGACCAAAAAGCAGTAATCACTTGTGTTCCATACGTTGGAAGTACGACCGTTAATTATGAAATTTGGGGTAAAATAAACAACAATTGGGAACTCTTTAAAATTACAACCTCGACAACAGATACGATCGATGTCTCCAGTACAGAAACGTATTGCATTTACGTAAAAGCCAATTTCTCCAACGGAAAATACGCTTTTTCAAGTCCCGATTGTTTCACCGTTCCTTTGCCCGGAAGTCCGAGTTATCATTATTTCAAATTAGCGACAATCGAGGATAAACAAGTTAAACTTTACGATTACATTGACGCTTCCGTTGGTATTTCTGAAATCATATTCCAACGAAAAAGTGAACAAAACGCTTGGACAGAAATTGGTCGCGTAAACGTAACAGGTGATGTAACTTATTTTTTAGACAATACAGCAAATACCGAGTTAAACCCTTGGTATTATCGCACAAAATACACCGATAGTTGCGGTGGAGATGGAACTTTTGCTAATATCAATAAGACCATTTTCGTCACTGGGACAACAGATGAATATAATATGATTAACACCATTTATTGGAACCCTTATGAAGGATTTAATGGCGAAATAATTGAATATGAAGTTTATCGTAGTGTGAATGGTGAATTTGAGCAAATTCCTATTGGAAACGTAAACGGTGATTCTTTGTATTTCGTGGATGATGTCAGTTTAATTCAATCTGACGGTGAGATTTGCTACCACGTGGAAGCAATTGAATCTTTCAACTTTTATAATTTCTCGGAAAGAAGCCGCTCCAATGATTTTTGTTTTATCTACAAGCCATTAGTTTTTGTTCCCAACGCATTTACACCTGGCGGATTGAATCCAATTTTCAAACCAGTGCTTTCAAATGTGGCAATGGAACGCTATTCTTTCACAATCATTGACCGCTGGGGACAAATTATTTTTCAAACATTCGACACTTCAGAGGGTTGGGATGGAACAATTTCAAGTTCTGGCAAAGATGCCACCTGCGATATTTTTCAATATGAGTTAATTTACTACGATCAAAACGATGACAAATACATCAAACGTGGAACAGTCGCTTTGTTAAGATAATCGGATGCAGAAAATTTTAATTATTCAAACAGCCTTTATCGGTGATGTAATTCTTGCTACTCCGTTGATTGGAAACTTGAAAACGCAATTTCCCGAAGCAAAAATTGATTTCTTAGTAAAAAATGGCAATCAATCGCTTTTAAAAAATGACCCGAACTTAAACGATATCCTTGTTTTTGACAAAAAGAAAAAAGTCGCTTCTTTACTCGAATTACTGAAAAAAATTAGAGCCAATAAATATGATTTAGTCATCAACCTACATCGTTTTGCCTCTTCAGGGATTTTGACTTTTTTATCAGGTGCAAAACAAAAACTTGGTTTCAAAAAAAATCCATTTTCTTTTGCTTACACCCAATCATTTCCGCACGAAATTGGTAATGGAAAACACGAAGTTGATCGCAATTTAGAATTGATAAAGCACCTTACTTCTAATCTAAACAGACAACCCAAACTCTATCCATCTTCAGAAGATTTTGAAGCAATTCAAATGTATCAAACAGAAAATTACTATTGTTTAGCACCTTCTTCCGTTTGGTTTACGAAACAAGCACCAAAAGAAATTTGGTTAAAATTAATTGCAAAATTGACAAGGGAAAACGCAACAATTTATCTGCTCGGAGGACCAGATGACTTCGAATTGTGTGATGAAATAAAAGCAAAAACTAACACTCAAAAAGTAATAAATCTTGCTGGAAAATTAAGTTTAATGCAATCAGCTGCTTTGATGAAAAACGCAAAAAGAAATTTCGTAAACGATTCAGGACCATTGCATTTGGCATCAGCAATGAACGCGCCAGTTAGTGCTTTTTTCTGTTCCACCACTCCCCTATTTGGTTTCGGTCCCCTTTCCGATGATTCAGAAATTATTGAGGTCGAAAATCTTTCGTGTCGCCCTTGTGGCTTACATGGACACAAAGAATGTCCAAAGGGAAATTTTAGGTGTGGTAATGAGTTGAAGATTTAAAAACCATGCAAGTATTCATAATTTTTAATATCTATTCACTTATTGTTAAAATTACTTTAATTTTGAATTAATATCAATGAGCAAAATAGAAACGATTCTTCAAGATTTTAAGCCAATTTCTCTAGCAGAAATGGACCGGGTTAAACTGATGAATCGAATGGATACAAAATTTGCTTTTTCACTTGAAAAGTTCACCGATTTTCTTGAAAGTTTAAATCAATTTTACGAAGTACTTGAAATTGCTAATACACGCACTCCTCATTACGAAAGCCTGTATTTCGACGATGAACAATTTTCTTTCTTCAAAGATCATCACAATGGAAAGACGAATCGTTTTAAAGTGAGAATAAGAAAATATGTTGAATCAGAAATGATTTTCTTAGAAGTTAAGCATAAGTTTAAAGGACGAACCAATAAAAATAGAATTCCAACTATTGGATTTGAAGAAAATTTCACAAGTGAACAAATGCAATTTTTATCTCAACAATTGCAATCTGAAAGTCAATTAGTACCAACTATGTGGAATTCATTTCAACGCATCACACTGATAAACAAAACGTTAAATGAGCGTTTAACCTTTGATTTCAATATTAACTTTCACCATAAAAACACAGAACGAAACTTCAGTAATTTGGTTATTGCTGAACTCAAACAAGAAGACTTAGATCGAAATTCACCTTTTTATGTATTGATGAAAAACCTACAAATTCGTCCGTATCGATTGAGTAAATATTGCTTAGGTTCAATGGAAATTTATGGCGAAAATCAATTAAAATTCAACCGATTCAAAAAAAAATTACTTCATTTAAAAAAAATTGAAAATGACATTGATTAATTTATTGTTCTTACCACTAAAAAATAGCACTATTAATTCCAATCAAATCAATTGGTTTTCTGAAGATTTATACAGCTTAATTTTCAAATTGCTTGTTAACCTCGTTTTCTTAACCATAATCATTCGATTTTTATATTACCCACGCACCAAACGCAAAGATTACCTTTTTACTTATTATTTGATTGGTACAATTACCTTTTTCTTGTGCTTTGGACTGAAAAAACTCGACATCGACACAGGAATGGGCTTAGGATTATTTGCCATTTTTGGAATTATCCGCTACCGCACCGATGCAATTGAAATCAAAGAAATGACGTATTTGTTTTTGATAATTGGAATTAGCGTTGTGAATGCCTTAGCTTCGAATCAAATCAGTATTTCAGAAGTGGCTGTGATTAATTTAACCGTTATTGCTCTCACTTTTGTGTTGGAAAATCTGTGGTTGATGAAACACGAAACACGCAAAACCATTAACTATGAACGCATAGATTTAATCACACCTGACAAACACGAACAAATGAAAGCCGACCTTGAAAAAAGAACTGGCTTAACGATCAATCGCGTTGAAGTTGGTAAAATCGACTTTTTGAACGACACCGCTCAAGTACGTATTTTCTATTTTGCCAACGAGCAAGAACTTTCGGACTATCATGTGAGCTAATGGAAGTTTAGTTATTCATAGTTTTTATTTATGTATTTAATATCAATATAGGTAGAACTACCTAGTTGTCGGTTTTAAAAATAAAGTATTTTTGCTCAAATCTAAAATATGAAAAAAATACTAGCTGCTACACTCTTGTTTTTTGGAATTCAAAGTGTATTATTCGGACAAGGAGCTAAAGTAGAGCTTGGGCCTGAAATGAAAGACGTCAAGAAAAATGGTCTCATAACTAATATCATTGGAAAAGACAATGATGGAGTTTATATCAATAGGAAAATATCCAAAGTGATTGTTGCTTTTGTAAAAACCATCTACACAATAGAAAGTTATAATTTAAATCTTGAAAAAACTAATTCAGCTGTTTCAGAAGATAAGGATAAAGAAAAAGGAATAACTCATAGTCATTTATTTGAAATTAATTTAAAAAACAAGTTGTATTCAGTTGATTCAAAAAAAGACTTGAATAACAAAATCAAAACATTAACTGTTGAAGAAATTAATAAAACTTCGTTGCTCCCTGAAGGTGACGAAAAAACACTTGCAGAATATTCATTTGAAGAGGGAAATAAAAGAAACTCGGGTTCCTTTGGATTTATCCAGTCATATGATAGTTCAAAAGTATTAATTTATTATGATTTGCCCTTAGTAAATGATGAACCACAAAAATTTGGAATTCAAGTTTACAATGATGAATTTAAAGAATTGTGGAAAAATGAAATCGAGTTGCCTTACAATGACGAATTATGTGATGTAGTTAGTTATCGCGTTGGAAATGATGGAAATGTTTATATTCTCGCAAAAGTATATGAGGAAAAACACCGCGAAAAAAAACGAGGTGAGGTTAACTATGAATTCCACGTTTTTTATTACTCTAAAAACGATAAAGATACTTATGATATGCCTATTGATTCAAAAAGCAAATTTTTCAATGAAATGACTATGACGATTAATAACAATAATGAAGTTGTTTGTGTTGGACTTTACTCGTCTGAAAGTCAAAGCTATTATGCTAAAACTGCGAGTACTAGAGATATTAATGAAGGAACATTTTATATAAGAATTGACTCTAAATCTCATAAGGTGGTGGCAGAAACATTGAAACCATTTAGTGAAATAATGCCAGAAGACGAAGATAATAATGACAGTGACAAACAGAAAAAAAGAAAACAAGACAGAATCTTTATGGATTATGATTTTAGAAACATTATTCAAAAAGAAGATGGAGGAGTTATAGTTGTGGCTGAACAATACTACATTCATACTGTAACAACTACAACAAGAAGTTCTACTGGAGTGACAACAACAAAAACAACATTTTATTACCATTATAATAATATTTTAGTACTGAACATTGATAAAAATGGGAACTTTATTTGGCAAAAAATTATTCCAAAAAAACAAGTTTCTGTTGACGATGGAGGCTATTTGCTATCATTTGCTCTTGTACCTAAAGGCGATAATCTATACTTTTTTTATAATACAACACCATTTAAAAAGACGAAAAGTGGTGAAGAAACCAAAAGACCAGTTAGAAGAGAAGGCATGGGTGTTTTATCAATGTACGTTTTAAATAAAGATGGCGAATTATCGGAAAGAAAGGATTTGATAAATAAAAAAGAGTCTAAAGTTTACATGGTTCCTAGAGGTGCATTACAAGTTTCAGATAGTGAAATTATTTTTTATGGAACAACAACTAAATTGAATCGTTTAGCTAAAATAACTATAGAATAAATCACAAGCAAAGTCATCTATCTAGCAAGGATTGTTAAAAAATCCCTCACGTTTAATAGTTGAGGGATTTTTTTTGTAATTTATTTACAATCTAATTCATTCCATTCAACAGCGAAATTTACTTTTTGTCCTTGCTTTGTTGCATTTATTGAATAAGTCTAAGATTTTCAAATGAAGGATTTAGATTTGTTTAAATTTGATTTTTATTCATCTAATTCATTTGAGTATGAAAACAACACGCACTATTATTATTGACGATGAAAGATTGGCTCGCGAAGAGTTGCGTTCTTTGTTGAAAGAATATCAAGAAATTGAAATTGTTGCTGAAGCAATTAATGGAATTGATGGAATTGAAAAAATCAAGGAGTTTAATCCAGATTTGATATTTTTGGATGTATCGATGCCTGGAATGAATGGCTTTGAAATGTTGAAACAATTAGAAGATTTACCACAAGTTGTTTTTGTTACTGCTCACGATGAATATGCCTTGCAAGCTTTTGAAAATCAAGCGCTAGATTACATACTTAAACCAATTGACCCTGAAAAAATCGCTAATGTTGTTCGGAAAATTTCGCATGAAAATTCATTTGAGGACGAGCAATTATTGAACTTACGAAAGTCGAGAAGATTGGGCGAAAACGACAAAGTGTTCATTAAAGATGGAGAGAAATGTTGGTTTATTGAGTTGAAAAATGTCCGAATGATGGAATCTGATGGAAATTACGTAAAAGTTTATTTCGACACTTTCCGTCCGATGGTTTTGCGCTCATTAAATAGTTTTGAAGAAAAGCTTGACAATGAAGTTTTTTTTAGAGCGAATCGCAAGTTCATTATTAATTTGAATCATGTTGTCGCTATTGAAAACTGGTTTAATGGAGGATTAAAAGTTGAATTATCTAAAGGTGAAAAAATCGATATTTCACGACGACAAGCAATTCGTTTTAGAGATATTTTTTCACTTTAATCAAAAATCAAGAATCTTTTCAAGCTCTTTTTCCAAGCTCAACCACTTCTAAATCTTTGATTTTGTCGCCATCAATCGTAAAACGAAGAATGGTTTTTACAGCATGAAACCCTTTAAATCCGCAAGCTCCAGGATTCATCCAAAGCATATTGAATCGTTTGTCCATTTGAACTAAAGTAATGTGTGAATGTCCACAAACGAATATTTTCGGAGCACCATTTTTCAATAATTCCTCAATAGCCGGTTTTGAATAGATACCTGGGCGACCACCGATGTGCGTAATTAAAACTTCAACATCTTCCACTTTGAATCGCAAAAATTCATCTGTGTCTAATCGAATTTTGTGTTCGTCAATATTTCCCCAAACAGCACGTGTAGGTTTAAAGGATCGTAATTCATCTAAAACTTCCAAAGTTCCAATATCGCCAGCGTGCCAAATTTCATCCACTTCAGCGAAATAGCTTTTGATTTTTGGGTCCAAATAGCCATGTGTATCGGATAAAAGTCCAATTTTGGTAGCCATTTTTAATCGAGAATATTAGTGTAACCGTTTAATTGGCGAGGCTCATTTTCACCTTCAAGGTTGTATTCTAAAGTCCAAAAATAAGTCCCAGCAGGCATGATGCGCTGATTGTTATTATCTTTCTTGAAAACACTGAATTGCTTGATTTCACTGAGTGATTTGGTTTCATATAATTTATTTCCCCATCTACTGTATAACACAAAAAGAAAATCTTTTTTAAAAACACAATTTATATTGAAGATTTTACTCCAATTTTCTTCTTGATTGAAGGAAACATTTTTTGGGATTTGCACACACACAATTTCTGTTTGAGCTTGAAAGCTGAAACAAAATACAACTAAAAGGAGGGAGAAAACTATTTTCATTAATACATATCTAAAACAGCACAAACGTTTGCTTTCGCATGGTCAGCGACACTGATTCCAACCTTTGAATACTCAGGGCTCAAACAATTAATTCGGTGACCTAAACTTGGAATACCATGATCAATTAATAGTTGAAAAGCGATGTGTTTTCCTGTTGCCATATCGTAAGCACAACATTCGGCATAATTTCCAGCGGCACATTTTTTACGTTTATGTCCCATATAACCGGAAGCACCTTGTTCTGCAGCGAAACAACTTGCAAATTCTTGTAAAGCTTCATCGTAAACAAAAGGAGCCAATGGTTCTAATTCGTTTAATTCGTCAATCAAAGACTCGATGTACGGAGAATCTTCCAGTAATTTCACATACGCATCACTTGGTGGTTCATATTTTTTCACTTCAATTTCAACGAATTTTTTGGGATACATTCGAGCTAAATTGATGTACATTACAGCTTCTTTTTCGACATCTGTCAAATCAGCCACTTTTGCCAGCGTATTGGCTTTTGCTAGTTCTTCCTTCGTCCACGTCTGCGCGAAATTGGTGAAAGAGATTAGAAGGATTAGGGTTGTTAAGTGTTTCATTTTATTTTGATTTTAGGATATTAGGACATTAGGACATTAAGATATTAGGATATTAGGATATTAGGATATTAGGACATTATGAGTGAATGAGTGAATGATTTTATGAGTGAATGATTTTAGGACATTAAGACGTTAGGATTTTATGAGTGAAAGAGTAAAAATAATGAAAATCAATTTGCAATGTTCCAATCTAAAATCTGCAAATTTGTAATCTGCAATTCAATTTTCAATCTTCCAATATTTTCAAATTAGCAAAGCGCAATATAACCGTTTTACTTCCGTGATGTGGAAAGAAAATCGTTGCTTTTTTATCAGCTCCTGTTCCTTCCATTTTGGTAACTTTTCCTTTTCCAAAACGATCATGTTCAACATTATAGCCGACTTTTATCTCAAGATTTGTGCCAGTATTTTTTGAGCCTTCACTTGAATTTCCGATATCTTTTAACGATCTTAAATTAGGTGGAGGAGTACTCATTGGTTTGTTTAATCCTCCAGAAAAAGGTCGTTCACTATCTCTTCCCATTAACGAGCGACCACCTCCAACGTTACGATTTGGGGTTTCAAAATACAAATATTGACTATCGATTTCATCTACAAAACGACTCTGTTCACAGCTATTTAGTTGTCCATGAATAAAGCGAGAACCTGCGTAAGAAAGTGTACAAGTCTTCATTGCTCTTGTAACTGCAACATAAAACAAACGTCGTTCTTCTTCCAATTCTGAACGGGTGTTAAGCACCATTTGAGAAGGAAATAAATTTTCTTCCATTCCAACGATAAAAACATGCGGAAATTCAAGCCCTTTGCTCGCATGAATCGTCATCATTGAAACATGGTTGCGATCTTCTGGTTTTTCTTGGTCAGCATCAGTTAATAAGGCAACTTCAATCATAAAATCAGACAAAGATTTAAAATCATCTGAATCACTTCCACGTACAAATTCTTGAATACCAGCCAATAACTCTTCAACGTTTTGTAAACGCTCCACTTCTTCAATACCTTTATCTTTTTCAGCCACCATTTCACGCATAATTCCAGATGACTTTGCAATTGTATCGGCAAGTTCAAAAGCGTTTAATTTGTTCAATTGTGCAGCAAAACTTTTGATCATCGTAACGAATTCATAAATCTTTTGTTTGGTTCCGTTGTTTATATCAGTAGGATAAGTTGCAAAATCTGAAATCACATCCCACATACTCACATTGTATTTGTTTGCTGCGATGATGATATTTTCAATACTTGTTTTTCCAATTGCTCGTTTCGGATAATTGATAACTCGTTTAAGTGCTTCTTCGTCATTGTGATTGGCAGTCAAACGGAAATAAGCGAGTAAATCTTTAATTTCTTTACGTTGGTAAAAGGAAAGTCCTCCGTAAATTTTATAGGGAATATTCAATTTGCGTAAAGCTTCCTCAAACGAACGCGATTGTTTGTTAGTGCGATAAAGAATTGCAAATTCATTGAAAGTTTTGGCTTCACTTTGTTTGATATCAAAAATTCGATTGGCAATGGTTCGACCTTCTTCATTGTCTGTCAAAGTGCGAATTACTTTAATTTTTGAGCCATCCGTGTTATCTGTCCAAACATTTTTTGTGATTTGATCTTTGTTCTTTTTAATAATGCTATTCGCTGCTTCAACGATATTTTTAGAACTTCTATAGTTTTGTTCTAGCTTGTAAAGTTTAAAATCTGGGTAATCTTTTCTGAAATTTAGAATGTTCTCGATGTTTGCACCGCGAAACGAATAAATACTTTGCGCATCATCTCCAACTACACAAATATTTTCATAAACTGCTGCTAACTTTTTGACAATTAGGTACTGAGCATAATTGGTATCTTGGTACTCATCCACCATTATGTACTTGAACTTTTGCTGATAATAGGATAAAACATCCGGAAATTCAGAAAGTAGAATGTTTGTAAAATAGAGTAAATCATCAAAATCCATTGCGCCCGATTTCTGACAGCGATTAGCATAAGCTTGATAAATTCGAGCTATTTCTGGACGTCGCGATTGTTTATCTTCCAGCATAATTTCTGGATTCATCGCATAGGCTTCTGGTGAAAGTAAATTGTTTTTAGCAGCTGAAATTCGCCCAAAAACAGAACTTGGTTTATAGGTTTTGTCGTCTAAATTAAATTCCTTGATGATGTCTTTAATTACACTTTTAGAATCTTGTGTGTCGTAAATCGTGAAATTGTTTGGGAAACCAATTCTATCCGCGTTGAATCGTAAAATCTTTGAAAAAACGGAGTGAAAAGTACCCATTGTGATGTTTTTTGCTTCGGAAGCCCCCACAATTTGACCAATTCTTTCCGTCATTTCTCGTGCTGCTTTATTGGTAAAAGTAAGCGCAAGAATATTAAACGGATCGATTCCTTGTTCCATCATATAGGCGATGCGATAGGTTAAAACACGCGTTTTTCCTGATCCTGCACCCGCAATAACCATCGTTGGACCATAAATATTTTCAACAGCCACAATCTGGCTTTCATTCAACTCATTCAAATAGGACATCAGGAAATTTTAATTACTTTCAAATTTAAGAATTATTGCAAAATGCAAAATCTGAGAGGTGAATGATTTACGAACAATTGGGAAATTTGAAGGTATTCAGTTCCAGCTTTCGTAAGAATAACTTTTATTTACTGAAATTCCACTTTTAAAATTTTAATTTTGCCACGTGAAAGATTGGAATAAAATTTTTGAAATTGAAACGGAAGCGGACTTTGAAAGAAAAGCTGTAGAAGTATTTGCTTTTCAATATGAAAATTGTGTGATTTACCGAAAATATGTTGATCTATTAGATCGAAAATCGCCAACTTGTATTGAAGAAATTCCATTTTTACCAATTGAATTTTTTAAATCTCAAGAGGTACTTTCTATTCCTAAATCAGGTAAAGAAACACTGTTTTTAAGCAGCGGAACCGGAATTATTGGCAGAAGTAAGCATTTGGTTTCCAACGTTTCTATTTATGAAGCATCGTTTTTCAACGCTTATCAGTTACTTTTTGGAAATCCGAAAGAACAAGTCATTTTGGCACTATTACCGAATTATTTAGAGCAAGGAAATTCAAGCTTAGTTTATATGGTTAGCGCTTTGATTGAATCTTCTAAAAACGAACTTTCTGGTTTTCTTCTCAATGAATTTGAAGAGATTAAAAAGCGTTATGAAGCAGCTATTCACTCAGGAAAAGAAGTGGTAATATTTGGTGTTTCTTATGCTTTATTAGATTTAGCAGAGCAGAAAATGGATTTCAGTCAAGCTAAAATTATTGAAACAGGCGGAATGAAAGGCAGACGAAAAGAGCTTACGAAAGTCGAATTACACAAAGTTTTAGTAGAAGGTTTAGGTGTTGATTTTGTTTCATCTGAATATGGGATGACGGAATTACTCTCGCAAGCATACAGTTTAAAAAATGGAGTTTTCGTTTGTCCTCCTTGGATGAAAGTGCTATTTCGAGATGTTTACGATCCATTGACTTTAATTTCTGGCGAAAAAAGTGGAGGAATAAATGTTATCGATTTAGCCAATATCAATAGTTGTTCCTTTGTTCAAACTCAAGATTTAGGTCGAAAAACAAGGGAAGGTTTTGTGATTGAAGGACGAATTGACTTAGCAGATATTCGTGGTTGTAATTTGATGGTGAGCTAGGAAATTTAATGTTTTTTTATAAAGAAATTCAATTTAAGGTATCATCTTATTTTCTATCAAATCAGTAGTATAATGCTGATAAATTGCTTTCATTTGTCGAATCAAAAGTTGGTCCTCTTTATTCCATTTTTTATCAAGTTGATCATTCCAAGTTAGTGGTTTTTTTCCAAATCTAAAACAGATTAAACTCTCTTGTGAATAAACAATTTTAGGTTGTTTTTTTGGATTAAAATATGATGTTCCAAAAGCATAATATTTTGTTTTTAAGTTTAATAAATCAAGTAAAGTTGGCATAATATCGATTTGTTGGAAACTTATATTTTTTTTTATACTTGGTAGTTTACCACTTGAATGATAAAAAGCAATTGGAACACGAAAAGCATGAGATAAAGAAGTTCTATCTTTTCTATTTGTTGGTCCAACATGATCTGCACAAAATATGAATAAAGTATTTTTAAACCATTTTTGTTTCTGTGCCTTTTGCCAAAATAATTTGAATGCTAAATCAGAGTAACTTATTGTAGCGCAAATTGGATCTTTCGGATTCCTTCTCACTTTATCTTGAAATTCTTTGGGAATAGTATACGGGTGATGTGATGAAAGTGTAAAAATTAAACTAAAAAATGGCTTTTTAAATTTATTTATTCTTTCTATAGTCCATGGCAAAAAGTAATGGTCTGCAATTCCCCAATTGCCATCAAAATGCTTTTCATTGTTGTACTCTGATCTTCCAAAATAGCTATCAAAATCAGCCGCTGAGGCGAAAGCATCAAATCGCATAGATCCATTTGATGCGCCATGAAAAAAAGCTGAAATATATCCTTGTTTTTTTAAAATACTTGGAATGCTTTGAAATTTATTAGCGCTGTAAGCAGATAAAATGAAACTTTCATTCATCCAGGTAGGAATTGAAGATACAACGGTAGGTAGAGCATCCATTGATGTGCGACTATTTGAAATGGCATTCTCAAAATACATGGATTGCTCCAAAATTGAATCTAAAAATGGGGAATAACTTTCTGGATTATTTGGACCAACATACATAGAACCAAAGCTTTCAAAAAGTACAAAAACAACATTTATCCTTCCGTTCAAAATAGCTTGAGGATTTGATGTTTGAATTGGATTAAAATAGTTATTTAATTTTGATTCGGAAAAATATTTTTTCTTTTCAACTCCTTTTAAATCATAGGTTTTTATAATTGTAAATGCTGAATTTAAAATAGCAGAAGCATTTTCAATAGAGCTGTAATTTGTTGCATCAATTATATTGACAGGTTTCAATTGATATCCTCCTCTACCGATAATTACAGTACAATAAACGGTAACAAATAGAATTACGTAATTTTTAGTTTTTCTGAAATCTACAGTCACATTTTTACATTTTACATAAACAAAAACAGAGAAAAATATTGAAAAAATAAAAAATACTATCAACCACCAAAATTCATATAGAAAATCACCTGCTAATACATTTGTATCCTCAATTGTTAAAATGTGAACCAAATAATTATAGCTTGATCTTTTACATACGTACGAGAAATATGCTACATCAAAAGCGTTAAAAAAATAAATTACAGAGCTTGTTAACGAAAATACTATCAACAAAAATATAGTTCGTGATTTTTCCAAATATTTTGGAAGAGGAAGTAACGAGAAAACCACGAAAGGCAAAAAATAAAGTGCTACGGTAATGATATCAAACCAAATTCCTACTATGTGTTCGTAAAATCCAAAATTTGGGAATGAACTTGAATTTATTAGCAATAATAAAATACGGTAAATCTCCAAAAAAAACAATACAATCCCAAGTTTTGAAAGTAGATTAATGATCGTTTTTAGTTGCAAAATTGACATACAATTAATTAGACAATTTTAACTAAATAAAATGTGATTTCATCCTTTAACTAAATCGAACTTTATAAAACACTGAAAATAATGGAAAAATAAAATCTATCTTTTTACTAATATTTTATGATTTTCTCAATTGTTTGTAACAAACGTTCATGTGGTAGAAATTGCTTTTCTAATGAAACAGCAAATGGAACTGGAGTATCTAAAGAAGCAACTCGCATTACAGGCGCATCCAAGGATTGGAAACAATTTTCGGTGATCATTGCGACCAGCTCCCCTCCTATTCCTCCAATCATACAATCTTCGTGAAGCACAATTACTTTTCCTGTTTTTCTAGCTGCGTTGTAAATTGCTTCCGTATCTAACGGCAAAAGTGTTCTTAAATCAATAATCTCAGCTGAAATATCTGGGAATTTAGTCATCGCCTCTTTCGCCCAATGAACTCCTGCACCATAAGTGATGATTGCTAAGTCATAACCTTCAGAAACTGTTGCTGCTTTTCCAATTTCAAGGGTGTAATAATCGTTTGGAATTTCTTCTTTTAAACTTCTGTACAATAATTTATGTTCAAAAAACAATACCGGATTTGGATCCTCAATCGCTGCATTCAATAAACCTTTTGCATCGTGTGGATTAGAAGGATATAAAATTTTTAAACCTGGCGTATGAAAAAACCAAGCTTCGTTGCTTTGAGAATGAAAAGGTCCAGCTGCTGTTCCTGCTCCAGTTGGCATGCGCACAACTACGTCGGCATTTTGACCCCAACGCCAGTGGATTTTAGCTAAGTTATTGATAATTTGATTGAAACCACACGTCACAAAATCAGCGAATTGCATTTCAACCATTGCTTTCATTCCTGATATGGATAAACCTAAACCTGCACCAACGATTGCTGATTCACAAATTGGTGTGTTGCGAACGCGGTCTTTTCCAAATTGTTCTACCAATCCTTCAGTTACTTTAAAAGCGCCACCGTATTCTGCAATATCTTGACCCATTAAAATCAAATCAGGATATTTTTCCATCGATTGTATCAATGCATCTTGAATCGCATCAATAAAACGTTTCTCTGTTTTTGCCCCTCTAGCTTTAATAATTGCTTGCGTAAAAGGCGCGTAAACATCAGCTAATTCTGTTTCTAAACTTGGAACAATTTGTTCTTCAGCTTGTGCTGTTTCAAATCCAGATTGAATTTCTTCTTTAAAAGTATTTTTAATTTCCGTTTCCAATTCATCTGTCAAAATGCCAATTTCTTTCAAATACACTTCGTAATTGGTAACAGGATCTTTTTGAGCCCATTCATCTTGAATTCCCTCAGGATAATACTTCGTTCCAGAAGATTCCTCGTGGCCACGCATACGGAAAGTCATCAATTCTAAGATGTAAGGTTTTGGCTCAGTTCTGATATCGTCGTTAATTTTACGAACAGTGCGAATGACATCCAAGATATTATTTCCATCTACTTGAACTGCATTCATTCCATAACCTATTCCTTTGTCGATAAATTGTTTACATCTAAATTGTTCGATAGATGGAGTAGAAAGTCCCCAACAATTGTTCTCAATACAAAAAATTACGGGTAAGTCCCAAACAGCTGCAACGTTCAATGATTCGTGAAAATCTCCCTCTGATGCCCCACCATCACCAGTAAAAACCATCGTTGATTTTCCATTCTTTTGAATTTTATTCGCCAATGCAATTCCATCAGCAATTCCTAATTGTGGACCAAGATGTGAAATCATTCCAACCAACTTAAAGTCTTGTGTTCCAAAGTGAAATGAACGGTCACGACCTTTTGTAAAACCAGAAAGTTTTCCTTGAAATTGAGCAAACAAACGATTTAATGGAATTTCTCTTGTAGTAAAAACTCCCAGATTTCGGTGCATTGGCAACATATATTCCTCGCTGTCCATTGCATAAGTGCAACCAACAGAAATACCTTCTTGTCCCCAACCAGAGAACCATTTAGTGATTTTCCCTTGACGCAAAAGAATCAACATTTTCTCCTCAATCATTCGAGGCTTTAACAATTTCTTGTAAATCGTCAATAATTCCGCTTCATTAAATCCATCACGATTGAATTCAATGCTGCGTTTTTGTAGAATTTCCATAAATAATTTTAATACTCAAAAAAAGAGATTAGATTTTTAAACCTTTGACTACGCGTTCTTTCCTTTTTGATTTTTCTAATCGCTTTTTAACAACTTGTAAATGTGATGTTCTTGGACTACCTCTGAGTAAGTCTACCTTGTAGTCATTCTCACCATATTTCATTCTAGGACCACCTTGAGCATTCCAATCAGCTTCAAAATAAAAACGTTTATTGCTTGATGAGTTTTCAGGTTTTGTATTAAAAGTTATTATTTTGTTATCACCTAATTCAAATCTTACTTTAATTTCCCCTTTAGAACCATAACTCTCAAATACACATTTAGTGCCTGCAGGAATTATAATTGTCTCCTTTTCGGAACTAGAACTCGAAACTAATGTTCCATTTTGGGTTGTGTTCTGTGCATCTGATTTTTTGATTTGATCAAGAATAATAGTATGAGAAGTAAAAAATTGAACTTGTCTCATTTTTTCCTCTGTATCTAAAGAAAATTCATCTCTAATTTGTGTTGTGTAAGGAACTTTAACACCACATGAGAAAAGTATAGTAGATGTAACGATAAGAAAAAGTAATTTTTTCATTTTATTTTTTTTGCAAAAATACTTAAAACTTTTCAGATTTTATTTAGTCTAAAACACTTATAATTGTTTAACTTTTTATTTACTGAATATTATTTTTTTGTAGAAATGTATATTTGTTATTTAAAAAAATAAATAATGCCTTTTATTGTTGTCATAGTATTCATTGTTTTTACACAAACTTTATTTTCATATTCGTTTTATTCTCAAAATGAAGCTATTTTTTTAGCAATTGGAAATACTCAATTGATACTTTTCGTAAGTTCAATATTTCTCATGTTATATTTTTTCAGAAGGAGAAATTCAACTAATTACAAAGCTGGATTTTATTCTTTTGGAGCTATGATTGCAACAGGTGTGCCTCCTATCGCTTTTATTCTACCTGGGATTTTTAAGATTATTTCAGGAAATCAATTATTTTTCAATATCGGTTGGTTACTATCATCGTTGCTACTCATTGCAATTCTTGTTGGCATTTTATGGGGACGATGGAATTGGAAAGTTCACCATGTTCAACTTGATTTTCCTAATTTTCCCATAGAATTAAACTCTGTAAAGATTGTGCAATTAAGCGATATACACGTTGGGAGTTTTTTCAATAATTACAAAAAAGTTGAAAAAGCCATAAATAAAATAAATGCTTTGAATGCTGATTATGTATTTTTCACAGGAGATTTAGTAAACAATTCGGCGGCTGAAATGAAAGGTTGGGAATCTGTTTTTTCAAAAATTCAAGCAAAAAAGGGAAAATACAGCATTTTGGGAAATCACGATTATGGCGACTATGTAAAATGGAATACTGATGAACAAAAACAACAAAATTTAAATGATTTACTAGCTATCCATCAAGAAATTGGATTCCAACCTTTATTGAATGAATCTGTTGAGTTAGCTTCAAACTTTTGGCTTTTAGGTGTTGAAAACTGGGGAAAAGCACCCTTCAGACAAAGTGGTGAATTGAGTAAAACATTAACGAATGTTCCAAATGATGCTTTTAAATTATTACTTTCTCACGACCCAAGTCACTTTGATTTAGAAGTAATAAATACAAATATAGACCTAACACTTTCTGGTCACACCCACGGAATGCAATTTGGAATAGAACGCTTCGGAATTAAATTCAGTCCTGTTTCACTGCGCTATAAAAAATGGGCAGGATTGTACAAGGTTGGTGCTCAATACTTATATGTAAACCGTGGATTTGGATACCTTGGATTTCCTGGTAGAGTTGGAATTTACCCAGAAATAACAGAAATAACTTTAAAATTTAGTTGAAGGAAAAATTATACTAAACTAATTTATTTTTTTTTAGATTTTCTCCAATTCTGAATTCAAGCGAAAAAATGTCTAATTTTAAAAAAAAAAATAAATGGAAACAATAATTATTATTTCTGCAATTGTGATAGCAGTACTTGGAATGTCCCTTTTTACTGTGAAACAAGGTACAATTGCAGTAATTACAATGTTTGGAAAGTACAAAAGAGCACTCGCACCCGGATTGCGCGTAAAAATTCCATTAATCGAAAAAGTTACTAAACGAATTTCTATTCAAAATCAAAGTATAGAAATGGAATTTCAGGCAGTTACGATTGATCAAGCGAATGTATACTTTAAGAGTATGTTACTTTACAGTGTAATGGATGCAGAAGAAGAAACTATCAAAAAAGTAGCCTTCAAATTCATTTCAAATAAAGACTTAATGCAAGCTTTAATTCGCACAATTGAGGGCTCAATTCGTTCGTATGTAGCCAGTCAAAAACAATCAGAAATACTAGGATTACGACATGAATTGGTTGAAAATGTAAAAAGTCAAATAGATCATACTTTAGAAACATGGGGTTATCATTTGCTTGACTTACAGATTAATGACATCACATTTGACGCTGCAATTATCGAAAGTATGAGTAAAGTTGTTGCCTCAAACAATCTGAAAGCTGCAGCTGAAAATGAAGGTCAAGCATTATTAATTACAAAGACGAAAGCTGCTGAAGCTGAAGGAAATGCAATTAAAATCGCTGCATTAGCAGAAAAGGAAGCAGCTATGTTACGTGGACAAGGAGTTGCTTTATTTCGTCAAGAAGTTGCAAAAGGTATGTCTGAAGCTGCTGAGGAAATGAAACAAGCTAATCTGGATACCAATGTAATATTATTTTCAATGTGGACTGAAGCAATAAAAAACTTTGCTGAATATGGAAAAGGTAATACTATATTTCTTGATGGTAGCGCAGAAGGCATGCAAAAAACAATGCGTCAAATTCAGTCGATGTTATCTAATGATAAAAATTAATCTTTTTTAATTGAATTATTTTCTTGGTAACTAGTCGGTAAATTTGAGTCAGTTAGCGTTTATGATTTATCTGATTAAGTATTAATGAAATGAAAAGACCTATAATTTTTATTTTATTGTCATTTCTATCAATTTCATCTTCTTCGAAAGATAACACATTACATAAAACTCAAATAATTGGAAGTTGGATATTTATCGAAGACGTTGCGAATGATACATTTTTTAGTATCAAAAAAGTCAAAAAATTAGATCATGACAAACCTGGAATTGTGTTTAAAAAAAATGGAAAATTAATAAAACGTCAAAATTCAGGATGGTGTGGTACTCCTCCAATTGCATATGCAAACTACGATGGAACATGGGAATTAAGAAAAAATACTTTATCACTAAAGTACTCCTTTAACAATGGAGAAATGGAGGAGGAATGGGAAATAATTGAAAGGAAAAATAGTATTTTAATATACAAATTAAAAAATACAAAAACAATAAATAATAAGTCAATCCTTCACCATAAAAATTAATTTTGTTTTTAAGTTTATGTCAAAACTTTCATTTCCAAACGGTCAGATTTATTATGAATACAATCACTTTTTTGAAAATAAGCCAACTTTAATTTTTCTGCATGATTCGCTTGGTTGCGTTGAGCTTTGGCGCGATTTCCCACACACAATTGCGTTAAAAACTAAATGTAATTTACTAGTATATGACAGGTTTGGTTATGGGAAATCTAGTTCTTTCTTGACTGAAAAAAGAGAAAATAATTACATGGAATTGGAAGCAGATTTTTTGAATGAACTGCTTGAAAAGTTACAAATTAATGAAGTTATTTTATTTGGTCACAGTGATGGTGGTTCGATTTCATTGATTGCTGCTGCAAAATATCCGAAGAAAATCAAAGCAATTATTACTGAAGGAGCGCATATTTTTGTGGAAGAAGTTACTTTAGAAGGAGTACGTCAAGCAAAGGAATCTTATCGCTCAACGGATTTAAAATTGAAACTCGAGAAATATCATGGCGAAAAAACTCAAATTCTATTTGATGCATGGACGGAAACATGGTTAAATCCATTTTTTTTAAATTGGAATATAGAACATTTTCTACGATTAATAAAATGTCCGACTCTTGCAATTCAAGGTGTTGACGACGAATTTGGAAGCATCGACCAAGTAGAGGGAATTGAAAAAGGATGCCAACAAACATTTTTTTTTATAATACCTAATGCAAAACATTCTCCACACAAGGAGGCAAGGGAATTGACGGAATTACTTGTTGTGGACTTCTTAAGAAAAATCTTAAACAACAGTTAAGATTAAATGTGTTCGTAAATAATTTATATAAATAATCCTAAAATTTAATATTACATTTAGAAATAAATTAATTTAGCTACAAAATTAAAACCAATGGAAGAATTAATAGACAACAACGGCAGTTACTCAGCTGAATTATCAAGAGTATTTTTTAGAAATGTTTACACTTACATGTTCGGAGCCCTAGGAATATCTGGGATTCTAGCATATATGGTTGGAACGAACGAAATTATTTTTTCTCAACTTTTTTTTAATTCAGAGGGAACGGGATTATCTCCCTTATTCTGGATTATTGCTTTTGCGCCAGTTGGAATTGGATTCCTTATTCAAATGGCTTATGAACGTTTATCAATGGGCTTTTTATTGGCATTATTTATTTTGTATTCTGGTCTAATGGGATTGAGTTTATCATCGATTTTTATTGTCTATGATTTGGGAGCAATTGCTTCAACTTTCTTCGTTGCGGCAGGAGCTTTCGCTGGTATGGCTATTTTGGGATACACAACGAAAACAGATTTAACCAAATTCGGTAGCTTATTATACATGGTTTTCATCGGAATGTTCATCGCTGGAATTGTAAACATTTTTATCGGAAGTGATTCTATGGGCTTCATAATTGCTTGCTTGGGTGTTTTTGTTTTCACAGGACTCACAGCTTATCAAATGCAACAGCTAAAAGTAGTTTCTCAACAACCTAATTTAAGTGAAGTAAATCGCAACAAATTATCCTTAATTGGTGGATTGCAACTTTATATTCTTTTTGTGAATTTATTTCTTTCACTTCTAAGAATATTAGGTTCAAGAGATTAACCTATTTTAAAATTATTAAATCCCGATTGTTCAAATGAATTTTCGGGATTTTTTAGTTTAATTACTTTTCAAAACCAAACAATTTATATCTTTGGGAAAAATTAAATTATGTCTGACAATTTCTTTGAAGAATCAACAGCTGCATTAGGTACGATTTACACAATTATTGTTCTCTCAATAATAGTTAGTATTTTGATTTGGGGTTAATTTTCATTTGAAAATTATTTCCCTTCTTCAATATTACAACAAATGCCATTCAACACTGTTTTTTCCTGGTTTATCAGGAAACGTCAAATTCGTATTGATACTTATCGTGATTCCCCTTTAGAATCCCAAAAAAAGGTTTTTAGCTTTTTATTAAATCATTTGGAAAACACTGAATTTGGAAAGTATTATCAAATTCACAATTCATTCACAATTCAACAATTTCAAAAAATAGTTCCGCTGCAAGATTATGGAACTTTAAAACCTTGGATTGATAGAACAATTAAAGGCGAAGAAAATTTACTTTGGCCAGAGAAAACTTCTTGGTTTGCAAAATCATCTGGAACAACCGCTGACAGAATTAAAATTTTACCAATCACCAAAGATTCACTTTTTGAAAATCATTATGCTGGCGGAAAAGACTTATTAGCGCAGTATTATACGAATCTTCCCAATCGTAAACTTTACAATGCCAAACATTTAATTATTGGTGGCAGCGGCGAAGTCATTACAAACAGCGAAGGAATTTTTATCGGTGATTTATCCGCAATAATTATCAATAATTTACCTTGGTGGACAGAACTGCGCCGATCTCCAAAAAAAGAAATAGCACTTTTAAGTAATTGGGAAGATAAACTAGAGAAAATGGCGCTTGCTGTAATTGAAGAAAATATCTGCATCATTGCTGGTGTTCCAAGTTGGACCTCACTCCTACTGAAAAAAGTATTGGAAATTTCTGGTAAAAAAACGATCATTGAAGTTTGGCCAAATCTAGAGTTATACATTCATGGTGGAATGAATTTCGCACCCTATACTATGACTTTTAATAAAATAATTGGTTCGCCTATAAATTATGTGGAATCCTATAATTCATCTGAAGGATATTTTGGTTTACAAGACCAATTAGAAACAAAAGATTTATTGCTTTTAACAGATTCTCAAGTGTTTTATGAGTTTATACCAATGACTGAATTTAATGGACTGGAATCTCAAAAAGTTCTAACCCTTGCCGAAGTAAAAGCAAACGAAGAATACGCACTTGCTATCTCTACATCTTCAGGATTGTGGCGATATATAATTGGAGACACCATACGCTTTACCCATATCAAACCCTACCGTTTTATTGTAACTGGCAGAATTACACATTTCATCAATGCTTTTGGTGAAAAATTAATCGTTGAACATGCTGAGTCCGCAATTACAGCAACCTGTCGAGCGCTTCAATGTTCGATAAGAGATTTTACTGTTGCGCCTAAGTTCAATATTGCAAATTCAACTGGCTGTCACGAATGGATTATAGAATTTGAGGAAGAACCTACGGATATTGAAAAATTTAAAACAACTTTGGATTTAGAATTAAAAAAAGCAAATGCCGATTACGATGCCAAACGATTTGAAAGTTTAAACATCGAT
Organism: Chitinophaga pinensis; assembly: GCA_945863605.1. Lineage (GTDB taxonomy): Bacteria > Bacteroidota > Bacteroidia > Flavobacteriales_D > Crocinitomicaceae > UBA952. Next base: position 62,299 of record CAMAZP010000009.1, on the reverse strand, counting down.
TTTCCTTGCTTTCATTTTGTTCCAACTGGTACTTTTCAAATGTGGCTCAAAAACATTGGAAAACTCGGTGGCCAACACAAAGTTCCACGTTTAATGAATAATCGAACTATTTTAGAACAAATTATGCAAATGATTTCTTAACTTCATGAAATCAAGTTATGCGAAAATTAAAATTCTTACTTTTTATTACTTTGTTATCCAATTTATGTTGGTCACAAACAATTGATTTAGAATTAATTAAAGATTTTAATTTTAAAGAAGAAATTAATAATTGGGCAATTGATAACATCGGTAATCTAATTGTTCAGCAAGGAAATACCATTAAGAAAATTGATTCAACAGGAAAACAAACTTTTACTCAAAGTATAAAGTCGTTGGGAGAAATCTCACAGATTTCGGCAATAAACTCAATGAAAATTGTTCTTTTTTCAGCTGAACAGCAGAGTATCTGCCTCCTTGACAATACATTAACAATCAATGGTAAGTGTAAATATATGGACCAATACGATATAAGTTTTGCGAAATTTATTGCAGTTTCCAATCGTCCTAATTTAGTTTGGATATATGACCAATTAAACTCTAGTATTTTGCTAATCGACCTCATCCAAGATAAAATCATTCAGAAAGTGGAGAACTTCGCAGGAATAGCCTCAATTAAATCAGAATTAATCGGAATGTTAGAACATCAAAACAAACTATACTTATACGATACAGAACAAATTTATGAATTTGATTTAATGCTAAATTGGAGCAATAGTTTCAATATAACAGCATCCAGTTTTTCATTTTTTAGTGATACTATAATTGGATTGAACAATCAAACATTGACTTTCACGAGTATTATTAACAATGAAAATCATAAACTAAATAGTAAAACCTTATCTGAATTTCAAAATTTTCAGGTTAATGGTAAAGATTTTTATTTTAGTGGAGGAAAAAAAATATCAAAATTTAAGCTGATTAGCATCAATAATTAAACCTTCATTTCAGACTTTTATCGTATTTTAGCAGTTTAAATTTAAGACTATGCACATTGCCGTTGCCGGAAATATTGGTTCAGGAAAGACAACTTTAACCAATCTTTTATCAAAACATTATGGTTGGGAAACACATTTTGAAGACGTTGACCACAACCCATATTTAAATGATTTCTACCATGATATGCAACGTTGGTCATTTAATTTACAAGTATATTACTTAAATAGTAGATTTACACAAATACAGGAAATAAAGGAAACTAAACATACTGTCATTCAAGATCGTACGATTTATGAAGATGCTTTTATTTTTGCTCCGAATTTACATTCAATGGGCTTGATGACTACAAGAGATTTTGAAAATTATTTCTCACTTTTCAACCTAATGGATTCATTTGTTTCTGCTCCAGATTTATTGATTTATTTGAGAGCTTCCGTTCCTACTTTAGTGAATCAAATTCAACAAAGAGGTCGCGATTACGAAGAAAGCATTCGTTTGGATTACTTGAAGCGTTTGAACGAGCGTTATGAGGCATGGATATCTACTTACGATAAAGGAAAAATACTAATAATTGACATTGACAATAATCGTTTTCCTGAGAATCAAGAAGATTTAGGAAAAATCATCAACTCTATCGACGCAGAAATTAACGGTTTATTCTAGAATGATTGCAATAACTGGTGCAGCTGGATTTATAGCAAGTATAGTTGCTCAACGATTCAATGATTTAGGATTCAACGATTTAGTTCTTGTTGATGACTTTTCGTTTACTCAAAAAGCTTACACAACAGCTGATTTAAAGTTTGCTCACAAAATTGAACGTTCTATTTTCGTCGATTGGTTAGAATCAACGGATGAAAAAATTGATTTCGTTTTTCATTTAGGAGCGCGTACCGATACCACAGAAATGAATGTGGATCTTTTCAATACCTTAAATTTATACTATTCACAAGCCATTTGGAAAGTGTGCACAGAGAAAAAAATTCCTTTGGTTTATGCAAGTTCCGCTGCAACTTATGGTTTAGGTGAATTTGGATATAAAGATGATCATGAAGTAGTTAATAACTTAAAACCTTTAAATCCTTATGGTGAATCTAAAAATGATTTTGACAAGTGGGTTTTAAAACAAAGCACTACTCCACCCTTCTGGGCAGGCTTGAAATTCTTCAACGTTTACGGACCGAACGAATACCACAAAAGTCGTATGGCGAGCGTTATTTTCCACACTTTCAATCAAATCAAATTGAATGGAGACATGAAACTGTTCCGTTCACACAACCCAAATTACGCGGACGGCGGTCAATTACGTGATTTTGTGTATGTAAAAGATGTAGCAAGCGTTTGCGAATTTTTAATGCAGCACAAGCCAAGTTCTGGAATTTACAATTTAGGCTCTGGAAAAGCTCGAACTTTCCTTGATTTAGCGACTTTAACTTTCAAAGCATTGGATTTAAAACCTAAAATTAGTTTTATTGATACTCCTTTAGATATCCGCGATAAATATCAGTATTTCACAGAAGCGGATATGAGCAAATTAAAAGCTACAGGTTACGTCAAACATTTTCATTCGCTAGAAGAGGGAATAGCTGACTATGTTAGTAATTACTTGATGAAACTTTCCTGAATTTATAGTCATAATTTTAAAATTTCTATATGAATCCTAGCGTCGATGCATTTTTAGAAAAAACAGATAAATGGAAAGCAGAATTGACTGCCCTTCGAAACATTATGCTTGATTGTCAATTGATTGAAACATTGAAATGGGGTCAACCTTGTTACATGTTTAATAAATCGAATTTAGTCATCTTAGCCAATTTTAAAGAAAGTTGCGCTATTAATTTCTTCAAAGGAGCCTTGTTATCTGATACAGAAAATTTACTCGTAAAACCAGGTGAAAACTCACAAAGTGGTCGATTTCTTCGATTTAAGTCACTAGAAGAAATTATTGCCGCTGAACCAATTATTAAAGCCTATATTTTTGAAGCTATTGAAGTTGAAAAAGCTGGACTGAAAATCGCACCTAGAGATCCTAATGCCGAATCTTTGATTCCAGAATTAATTCAACGATTTGAAGAAAACCCAATGCTTAAACAAGCATTTGAATCCTTAACTCCAGGACGTCAACGTGCCTATAATCTGTTTTTTACTGCTGCAAAGCAATCAGCAACTCGTTACAGTCGAATAGACAGCTACACCGAACGAATTTTAAACAAAAAAGGTATTAACGATTGTATTTGTGGTCTTTCCAAAAGAATGCCCTCTTGTGATGGATCTCACAAACAACTTTACAATAATTAATTTTTTAATTCTTTATTATAAATTTTTTATATATTCTTTCTAAAAAATATAAATATCTATTATTGATATGTTATTTTCAAATTTGTCTAAAATTAGATGAATATGAAAAAAATTACAGTAGCAAAAGGAGATGGAATTGGTCCAGAAATAATGGATGCAACGTTAAAAATTATTCTGGCAGCTGGTGCAGAAATTGAAATAGAAGAAATTCAAGTTGGGGAAAAAGTGTACCTTTCAGGTAATACCTCAGGAATTGCCTCAGAATCATGGGATGTTATTAGAAGAAATAAAGTTTTTCTTAAAGCACCAATAACAACAACACAAGGCGGAGGGTATAAAAGTTTAAATGTTACAACTCGTAAGTTTTTAGGATTATACTCAAACGTAAGACCATGCTTAAGTTTACATCCTTTTATTGCGACAAAGCATCCAGTTATGGACATTGTTATTGTTCGTGAGAATGAAGAAGATTTATATGCTGGAATTGAGCATCAACAAACGGATGAAGTTGTTCAATGCTTAAAGTTGATCAGCCGTCCTGGATGTGAGAAAATTGTCCGTTACGCTTTCGAATATGCCAAACAATACAACCGCAAAAAAGTAACTTGTTTCACCAAGGATAATATCATGAAACAAACAGATGGATTGTTTCATAAAGTGTTTGATGAAATTGCAAAAGAATACCCTGAAATAGAAAACGAGCATTGGATTATTGATATCGGTGCTGCAAAAATGGCAGATACACCTGAAGCGTTTGATGTGATCGTTATGCCTAATTTATATGGTGATGTACTTAGTGATGTTGCTGCTCAAATTACAGGATCTGTTGGACTTGCTGGTTCGGCAAATATTGGAGATGAGTGCTCTATGTTTGAAGCAATTCACGGTTCAGCCCCACGTCGTGCTGGTCAAAACGTAGCAAATCCTTCTGGATTGTTACAAGGCGCAATAATGATGTTGAATCACATTGGACAATCTAACGTTGCTGAAAAAGTTCAAAATGCATGGTTAAAAACGCTTGAAGATGGAACACATACTTACGATATTTACAAAGAAGGAAATAGTAAAAAACAAGTAAGCACTTCAGAATTTGCAGACGCTGTAATTGCTAACCTGGGTCAAAAACCAGAAATTTTAAAAGCTGTTTCCTATGCTAACACTGCTGCTATAAATATGCCTAAATATATCAGACAAGCTACAAAAGCTAAAAAATTAGTTGGTGTTGATATTTTTGTTCATTGGAGTGGTTCAAATCCAGACGAACTGGCAGATAAAGTAAAACGAATTGCTCCTTCAGATATGAAGTTGAAAATGATTACGAATCGTGGAATCAAAGTTTGGCCAGAAGGATTTTCAGAAACTTTTTGTACGGATCATTGGCGTTGTAGATTCCACCCAGTTGAAGGAGTATCAATCGGAAAAGAGGAAATTATTCAGTTATTAAGTAATGCCGTAAGAGAAGAAATTGACACCATCAAAACTGAAAATCTATACGAGTTTGACGGAGTTGCTGCTTATTCTCTAGGTCAAGGTCAATAATTAAAAATTGGTAAATATTATCATCTATCTGAAGAAAGTTTAAGAGTCTAAAGAGCTTGTAAAATATTTATTAACTGAACATTTAATTGCTTCTTTTGCAATAGTTTTAATAAAAATCTACTAATTATAAAAAAGGAACAACATTAGTCAAAAACTGTAACATGTTGTTCCTTTATTTAAGTTTCCATTTCATCTGTTAAATACCGAATGACTTCAGCAGCACCCATTAAACCAAAAAGTGCTGGCATGTAACTAATTGTGCCATAAAATGATTTTTTGAAATTCAAGCCATTGGTCATTTTGAGTGACGATTTATCTTGTATTTCAGAAGAAAAAACGGCTTTCACTCCTTTTAAGGTAATGTTTTCGCCACGTAAACGTTTTTTAATATGCGCTCCTAATTTGCAATTGTGTGCATGTTCCAATTTCGCTACTTGCACTTTAGATGGATCGATCTTCCCTCCTGCTCCCAAATGACTTATTATTTTGATTTTTTTGCGTTTGCACACTTTAATCCATTCCAACTTTGGAGTCACAGAATCAATACAATCCATCACATAATCTGGCTTAAATTCCTCCATCAAGGCCCATACTCGTTCTGGTTGCACAAATTCTTCCAAAATATTCAATTCAATTAAAGGATTAATGTCTTTTATACGAGCACCTAAAACTTTTGCTTTGTTGATTCCAATGGTCGAATCAAGTGCTGTCAATTGGCGATTTTTATTTGTTGTATCGAAAACATCACCATCAATTATAGTCATTTTCCCTACACCTGCTCGAGCGATAAATTCACCTGCAAATGATCCTACTCCTCCAAGACCCACTATTAAAACATGTGATTTTTTTAAGCGAAGTAACTTTTTTTCATTCAGTAGAAGTTCAGTGCGTTCCAACCATTTTTCCATCAATCAATTTATTTTCATGCTTCATAAAATTATTGAAATGTTTGCATATAAATTTATTTCATAAAAGCATACATTAAAATATTCGCTCCCATTTGTAGTGCTTGTTTTCTTTTTTCAGGTGTGTCGTTGTGAACTTGTGGGTCTTCCCATCCATCACTTAAATCGGTTTCGTAGGTGTATAAACACAATAATCTTCCTTTTTCAATAATTCCAAATGCTTGAGGGCGCTTATTATCGTGTTCGTGAATTTTTGGCAAGCCATTAAACTTGAACTTTTGGTTAAAAATGGGGTGATCACTTGGAATTTCAACGAGTTTATTATTCGGGAAAACTTTCTTTAATTCCACTCTAATAAATTCATCCATTCCGTAGTTGTCGTCAATGTGTAAAAAACCTCCAGCAAGTAAATAATTGCGCAAATTCTCACATTCTGCTTTCGAAAAAACAACGTTTCCGTGACCTGTCATGTGAAGCATAGGGTAGAGAAAAATGTCCTTGCTACCAACTTCCACATAAGGAACTTCTTTGGATATATTTGTCCCTAAATTTTGATTACAAAACGAAATTAAATTCGGTAAAGCTGTTGGATTGGCGTAGTAGTCTCCTCCCCCATTGTATTTTAGAACGGCTAATTGATAGGTGCCTTGAGAGAAGGAGATAAAGGACAAAAAAATACAAATCAGTGTTTTCATAAAAAAATAGTTGATTTTAAAGCTAATATTATAATTGTTCAATGATTTCATCTGGACTCAAGACAGGAATTTCCGAATCTTTAAAGTCTTTTAAATTACGAGTTACAATGCAATCAATTTTTTCAATTGAATAGGCACTTATTATTTGCAAGGCATCCTCAAAATCTTTATGTTTGGATTTGAGTCCTTTTTTAAGAACATCAATGTCTATAGCAATGATGTTAATGAAATCAAGAAGATTCAATAAAACTTCTCGTAATTCTTTCTCACTTAAGTACTTTTTCAACAAGTAATGAGTTGTTGCAATCGAATGTGAAGAAGTATATAGACTTACATTTCCTGACTCTGCTTTTGAAAAAAGTTCTATTGCAAACTTGCTAAACGGTTTTCTGTCAGCAATTAAATCTACTAATATATTAGTGTCAACAAAAACTTTTTTCATAAGTGCTTTTTTTCGAAATAAGAACTAAGTTCTTTTTCTTCATCAAAATCATTGGGCAGAGTAACTGCTCCAACTATTTTTTTCATCTTTGGAGAAAGCTCTTTATCATCATTTTCTTCACTAGTGATGGTATCTAAGTACTTCTCAATTAGTTCAGACAAACTTCTCCCTGTTTTCTTCGCATAAGATTTTGCTTTTTCAATAACCGATTTTTCAACAGTCAGTGTTAATTTGCTAGTCATAAAACGTGTGTTTATTTCAAATATACGTATTACTTATGAAACACTTTAATTGATTGGTTAATATATCGAACAAAAAAGAATTTTTAACAAACAATAAGATTTCAAAAGACAACTCAATTAACGGGGAACAAATTTGCGATGTGGCGGATTTAGTAGCAGTATTTTTCATTTTACCTTAAATGTTTATTAGAAGCAGAATGTTTCTTTTACCACTAAACCCGCCATATCCGCAAATGTGCTGTTATGGGCTGGTTATTCTTTGATAAACATAGATCTCCCTATAGTTTTTTGGTCAGTTGACATAACGATAATATTATATAATCCAGTTGTCCAACTTGAAACATCAATTGTTTTCAGGTTGCTTGCGTTTTCTGTGGTGAAAACAACCTGCCCTAAGGCATTTGAAACAATAATTTTACTTCCCGTTTCTTCTAAATTTGAAATGTTCAAAATAGCAGATGTTGGATTTGGATACAATAAAATGTAATTTATGTTACTCAATTCGGCTATAGAGGTAGCAAAATTATTTGCTACAATTAACAGGGCTTCATCACATTCATTGCTTTCACAAATTCTATATCGGATGGTGTCATTACCGCTGGAGTTTCCAGTTGCAGTATAGGCAATGTGATTACCGCCCATTACAAATGCACTCCCATGTGTTGGTCCTTGAACAATTGTTAAAACAGGAGCAGTTGGGTAAATATCATTCATCAATACCATAATCATTTGTTGTGCCGTTGTTGATACTGTATGAAGGTCATTTCTTGCGTAAATATTTGGATTTACAACAGCCGTAAATCCATCAGCAAAACCACCACGAACCAATAGTGTATCCTGATTAAAAATGGTTGTATCGGCTGTATGATGACCAGCAATATATGATTTGCCTGTTTGTTTGTCAAAAAAGTAATCCTGTGAAAACTCATAAGTTTCTGTCCCAAAAGCATTAATAGATAGTAAATCACCGGAATTGCTATATCGGCAAAAAACAAAATCCTGGTTTCCAGACAAGTTCAATGAATCGTTAGGAGAACCATAAAAGACCGGGTAATTCTGTCCATTATTGTCTCCCCCAACTGAGGACTCTACCCAAATTGTTCCTGCGTCATCAATTCCAATATTATTGGAAGTCCAGTCATTTTCTCCCGTAGTTCCAAATGTTTTCACCCAAAGGAAAGAACCATTGCTCGCGTATTTCGCAACAAAAATATCATCATTGCCAACAGATGATATGGATTGTGTGCCAAACGAAAAGGAACTCGCATAGCGGCCTGTAATTATAATTTCGTTCCAAGGGTTGACACCAAGAGCAGAAATACGGTCTTCACTTCCTAATCCACCTTCACTAATCGCCCAAATAGCTGTACCGTTTGTTGGATTAAGTTTAGTTAAAAACCAATCGTATCCAACAGGGCTGCTTAAGTTGTTGGTTCCAATCGTTACTGTAGTTGTGAATCTTCCCGATAACAAAATATCTCCATTATTATCCAAAATGATATTCCCGCTTTTGTCATCTTCATTATTTCCAATTCGGTTTATCCAAGCGAAATTACCTGATGAATTAATCTTACCATACAAGATATCTCCAGCTATTCCGGCAGATGCGTAGTTTCCTGAAACAGTTGATATACTGCCTTCAAATGCTGTGGTGAAATATACATTCATGTTTCCATCAAAGGCCATATCAATAGAGGCATATTCGGCTAAATCAACATTTAATTGATTTGCCCAATTAAAATTGCCGTCTAAGTCAAGACTAACAAAAACAACCGAATAGGCAGCTCCCGAATTGGCAGATGTAAAAGTTGAGTCACCAAAGGTTTGAGTTCCCGAAAAACCAGCCGACCATACTAACGTATTGTTTTTTAATGTCAAATCAAGCCTTTCGTCTGAAGCACTGGCATTATAGATTCGTTTCCAAATTAAATTGCCTGAAGGCGAGTATTTGATAAGATAAACAGACGATCCTGTGTTAGCTGAAATATCATCGTTAATCGAATTATCCGTTGTGTAGTTGAAAATAGGGCTGTATGTAAAACCAAAGCTATATACATTTCCGGCACTATCAACTACAGTTCGGAAGTTGTTGTCCCAATCTGTTCCGCCTGCACTTTGACCCCAGGAAAAAGCTACAGGAAGTGCGGATGGAGTTTGACTAAATAGGTTAATTGAGTTGATGAGCATCACCATCAACAGGATTGAAGTTGTTTTTTTCATTTTTAAAATTTGTTTCTGTGATATCGCTTTGAAAAATAAATGGTCACCTGCTCAAAGCGAATAAGCCAAGGAACCGATTAGACAGATATATGACCAATCGGCTCTGGCGGTTGAAAGATATTTTCCTTAAAACGAAAACTTAGAAAAGGTGGGTTATAATTTGAATAACTGTTAATATTGTTAGTTAATTCAGAGGAAATAAGATTGAAGAAGTCATGAATAAGGAAAATATCTTCTGTTTTATCTTTATATTTTTGAGGTAACTCTGGTTTTACAGGCTCTTCGTCAACAGTTTTTAATTCCTTGGCTAAATGGCACTTTCCATTACATTTAAGTTCTGGTTTGTTTTTGTTAACACAAAGTACTTCAACGTAGAATTTATATTGAATTATGTAGTTGGTTAAGATGCCCACTTTTAAAAAAAGAGGGGTTAAAAAACAAAACAACAAAGCAATCGATAAATATCTTTTTGAGCACATGTATTTTATTTCATTATTACAGCTTTAAAAACTTTCTGCTTGAGAATAAGCCATCTTTGTTTTCTACATTAATGAAATAAACCCCTTTATTTAATGCAGTTAAATCTATAGTTTTTGTATCCTTCAATTGAGATTGAAGTACCAATTGGCCGACTTGGTTATATATATGGATGTTTTGAATTTCTAAATCTGTTTCTATTTGAAGTATGGAAGTTACAGGATTGGGGAATAGGTTAATTGAATAATCGTTCCCATCGTTTTGTTGAACACCTGTCGTTTGGGAGGCATTCAACGCAGCACTAACCGCAGTATTAACATCGCCTCCAACATATATAATGGTCGAATCCAAGCCAATCACGACATATCCTTGAAAACATTTTGGTATTGAAGAACGCGTTGCTGGATCGTATGCACCTACTGACGTTGTATCGATAAAACAAAATGCGGAGTTTGCGTTTAAACCCGTTTGCTGTTGATATTGTTGCATGAAAGTACATTGCTCCGAATAATTGGAAGCATCCATAAAATCTGCACAAACCCAAGTTCTGTATTGTGCTTGATATAAGTCAGCATACTGTCTAACCGTTGTCCCAAAACCAATTGTATTACTGCAAATCATATCTGTTTTGAAAATCAAAATTGGTTTTCCGGTAGCCAAAACATCGTAAATTCGTTCGGTATTATTATTACAGTCTGTCTCTGTTACATCAGGAACACTTTGTCCTAAAAAGGATTGTGCTCTAAGCTGGCTGATGGTTAGCAGCACTATAGATGTGATTGTAATGATTCTCATAATTTTTATTTTCTTAATGTCGATTTACAAAGGTACGATTTCTCCTGTCTTGTCCAAATAACTTGCCCATAACATCTAAATCTACGAACTGCATCAACTTCCACCATAATTTTTAAATTCATATTTCTACAAATTATTGATTTACAGACATAAATCCGATTACAACCGAATAACGAATTACAATTGATTAAATCTGATTGGTTTTGAAAATGAAAAATAGGAACTTTGTTGAACATCGTAAACCAAAGATAAAAATTCATTTTAAATATACAAGTCTAAAGCATTTAACCAAGATTCAAAACCCAAGCCACTCGCTCGCGTTAGGGATAGCAGCGGCATCCTCCGACTAAGCAAAATGAGAGCGGAGAATTAGAGCGGAGTCTGTCGCGGCGGAGAGAGCATTGAATAAGAAGAAAAGTAATTGTGAGAGCGAGTAAGTCGGAGATATAGCGGAAAGCCCGACCCAGACAAAATGTTTTTCTTTCTAAAACATTTTCGTCTGGAGAACGCCCAAATTTCAATAAAATCTACCTCAACCAATACATAAAATTGGCAGTAGGTTTTTCGTTGGATTGTTTTACGAGTTGAAAGTTTGGTTTTCTGAAATTGGTCATTCGAACTTTTACAGCCAATAGTTTTTCTTCGCGCGCAATTAACAAGTCAGCTGTTTCGGCAGTTCCTAATCCACTCATCATTGCTTCTAGCATCGCCTGATCTACTCGGTAGGAATTACAACCCACAATTTCATCTCCAACGCTGATTCCTGCTTCTTCTGCGCTAGAACCTGAACGCACGTTTTTTACCATTACTTTTCCTCCTTCTTCACGCACTGTTGCACCGAAAGAAGGCTTAAAGCTCGTATTGTCAACTACTGAAATTCCAACTTTATCAAAAACTTCCGCATAAGGCAAAATATCTGTTCCGTCAATGTACTTTTTGTAGAATTCATCTAGGTTTTTGCCAACAAATTTCTCTAATTCCGTTTTGAACTCAATTTCAGAAAAACCACGATTCATTTCGATAAAATACTTTTTATACAAATGTTGAAAGAAATGATCCAAACATTGTTTTCCTTTGGAATTATCAATGATTAAAATGTCGATAATAGAAGCGATTACAGAACCTCGTGAGTAATAAGTCATTGAAGTATTGGCACTGTTTTCTGTTGGGCGATAAGCTTTAATCCAAGCGTCAAAACTAGCATGCGCAACTGGCTGAACACGTGTACCAACCGAACCTTCAACGTAATTGATTGAACCTTGTAATTTGTTTAAGAAATCTTCTTTGCTCATAAATCCTGCTCTCACAAGAATCAATTTTTCGTAGTAAGAAGTGAATCCTTCCATCACCCAAAGTAGGCTTGTGTAATTTTCTTGGTCGTAATCGAAAGGTCCTAATTCAATCGGACGAACGCGTTTCACATTCCATAAATGGAAATATTCGTGTGCCACAAGTGATAGAAAACCAGTGTATTCCGCATCTTGATACGTCCAGCGATTAACACTTAAGGTTGAGGAATTGGTGTGTTCTAAACCGCCTTGACCATCGACCACATTGTGAATAATAAAAACATACTCCTTATTTGGATTTACCCCAAAAACGTCTGTTGCAGCTTGAACCACTTTTGCCATATCTTTTTTCAAAGTTGGAACGTCATAGTTTCCTTCGCCATACATTGCTACTGTGTGTTTAACTCCAGCAGCAGTAAAATCAAATACTACTTGGTTTCCAATTTCAATCGGACAATCTACCAATTGGTCATAATTTGAAAACTCAAAACTTTCAGAACCATCTTTTGCGATTGACATTTTAGCCTTTGGAAGTGCGGTTGTAATGGTGCTAAAAGTTGGGTGCTTCACGATTTCTAACAGTCCGCTTTTGTCTTTGTAACCATCCACATACATAAAAACACCTGAGCCACTTACAAATCCGTGTGTTAAATCCAAAAACGAAGTTCGAACAGATAATTCAAAAGAATAAACTTCATACTTCACTTTTATTTTTTTCTCTCCATTAGAATTTACTGTCCACGTGTTTTTCGTTTTTTTCACCACCTGGATTTCTTTTCCATTTTCGTCGAAAGCTTTCACAAGGTTTAAGTTTTTTGAAAACTCACGAACCAAATACGAACCTGGTGCCCAAACGGGCAATTTCAAGTTTAGTTCTTTTTCTTTAAAATCTGAAAGTGTCATTTCCACTTCGAAATAGTGGTTTTGTGGTTTCGGCATGCGCAATTGGTAAGCGATAGTTTGAGCGCTTAACTGAAAAGTCAAGAAGCTGATGGCGAAAAGAAGGGTTAGTTTCATTGTGATAATTATTTTGTCAAATTTAAATTTAATTTTAGGAATGTCTACCCATTTCTATTAACTGTACACTCCTATAGGTTTTAACTACTTTGCTGCTCAATTAGTCTCACTTCATTATCAATAACAATTTTTGAGAAGTGAATATTGTTCCTCTTTTTATAAAGATTCCTCACCCCGTTGCCAATGACAACATTTGATTGTTGAGTTGTTTTGCTCCTTTTTAAAAAGATTCCTCACTCCGCTCGGAAGGACCCTTTCATTAGAGGGAATTGCGAAAATGCTTCGCATTTTCGCTAATTTACCCAACCCAAAAGTCCTTCCGAACAAGGTGAGGAATCTTTTTGCAGAAATGAAAACTATATGATTACTTAACCGAAATCTTATTAGCAACTTCTTTTGCAATTTCAACAAGTTCCGTAACATTTTCTGTGCCATAAGCCAACGCAACTGCCATTCTGCGATACGGACGAGTCGTAGGTTTTCCGAAAAGTTTAAAGTCTGTGTTTGGAACTTTTGCAGCTTCGTTCAATCCTTCAAATTCAGGTTGATTGTTCGATTCAGAAGTTGCTAAAACGACAGCGCTTGCTCCATTTCTTAAAAGTGTCACTTCTGGAATTGATAATCCTAGTACAGCTCTTGCATGCAGTTCAAACTCAGAGAAATTTTGTGTTCCTGCCAACGTCACCATTCCTGTATCGTGTGGACGTGGAGACAATTCGGAGAAATACGCTCCTTCTTTCGTGATGAAAAATTCTACACCCCAAATTCCAGCTCCGCCCAAAGCCGCAGTTACTTTTGCTGCCATTTCTTGTGCCTCAGCTAAATGTGCTGGATGCATCGGCATCGGTTGCCAACTTTCTTGGTAATCGCCGCGTTCTTGTCTATGTCCAATTGGTGGACAAAATAAAGTTGGACCCTCTTTTTGTGTCACTGTCAACATGGTGATTTCATAATCAAAATCGATAAAACCTTCCACAATCACTTCTTTCAAATCGCCACGTGAACCTTCCATTGCATAGTCCCACGCTTTTTGAATATCTGCCTCTGTTTTGATTACTGATTGTCCTTTACCAGAGCTCGACATCAATGGTTTCACCACGCACGGAATTCCAGTAACTTCAACACCAGCTTTCAACTCTTCATAAGTTGTTGCATAGCGATAAGTGGCAGTCCTCACTCCTACTTCAATAGCTGCAAGATCGCGAATTGCCTTACGATTCATTGTGAAATTCGCTGCTTTGGCACTTGGAACAACTTGTATTCCTTGCGCTTCATAATCGTAAAAACGTTCGGTGCGAATGGCTTCTATTTCAGGTACAATCAAATCGGGTTGGTGTTTCGCAACAATTCGGTCCAAAGCATCGCCGTCTAACATATTGATAACTTCAAACTCGTGTGCCACTTGCATTGCTGGGGCACCTTCGTAACTATCTACTGCAATTATGTATTGACCCAAACGCTGACATGCAATTACGAACTCTTTTCCAAGTTCACCAGAGCCTAAAAGAAGGATTTTTTTTCTCATAGACAAAAGTAGGAAATTGTTTATTAAATTTATGAAAACAGAATCTATGCTTTTTAAAATTAAACCACATATTCAACTTTTCGTCACGAATCGAATTTCGTTTGCTTAGATGTTATAACTTTGCCAAAAATTCGATTCAAATGAGTTCATACGACGTAATTATCATTGGTTCTGGCCCTGGAGGATATGTGGCTGCTATTCGCTGTGCCCAATTGGGAATGAAAACTGCTATTATTGAAAAATACAACACTTTAGGTGGTACTTGCTTAAATGTAGGTTGTATTCCTTCAAAAGCGCTATTGGACTCTTCCGAGCATTTTCACAATGCAACACATAATTTCGGTGAACACGGAATTGAACTAAAAGGTCTAAAAGCGAACATCAAGCAAATGATTCAGCGCAAAAATGATGTTGTGAGTCAAACGTGTGCGGGTGTACAATTCTTGATGGACAAAAATAAAATTGAGGTTCATACTGGAATTGGTTCATTCGTTGATAAAAACACTGTAAAAGTTACTGCTGCTGACGGAACTTCAAATAACCTTACAGGAAAAAATATCATCATTGCAACTGGTTCAAAACCAAATTTCTTCCCAGGAATGGAACCTGATAAAAAACGCATCATCACCTCTACTGAAGCTTTAAGTTTACAGGAAATTCCAAAGAAAATGATTGTGATTGGAGCTGGAGTTATTGGTTTAGAACTTGGTTCAGTTTATGGTCGTTTAGGAACTGAAATTGAAGTAATCGAATTTGCATCAACGATTCTTCCAACGATGGATGCGTCAATTGGAAAAGAATTCGCTAAAATTTTGAAAAAAGAAGGTTTTAAATTCCAATTAGAACACCGTGTTCAAAAGGTGGAAAATAAAGGTAAATCCGTTGTATTAACTGCTTTGAACAAAAAAGGGGAAGAAGTGACTTTTGAAGCAGATTATTGCTTGGTTGCTGTTGGTAGAAAAGCATACACAGCTGGTTTAGGTTTAGAAAATGTTGGTTTGACAGCAAACAATCGTGGACAAATTGAAGTGAACGATCATTTACAAACGGCTGTTCCAACTATCTACGCAATTGGCGATGTTGTTCGTGGAGCAATGTTGGCACACAAAGCAGAAGAAGAAGGTGTTTATGTTGCAGAATTATTAGCAGGACAAAAACCACATTTGAATTACAATTTGGTTCCAGGAGTAGTTTACACATGGCCTGAAGTTGCTGCAGTTGGTAAAACAGAAGAAGAATTGAAAGCTGATGGAATTGAATACAAAGTTGGAAATTTCCCAATTAAAGCTTTAGGAAGAGCACGTGCAAGTATGGATACAGGTGGATTTATCAAAATATTAGCCGATAAAACGACGGATGAAGTTTTAGGTGTTCACATGATTGCAGCACGTGCAGCAGATTTGATCATGGAAGCAGTTACAGCAATGGAATTTAGAGCATCAGCAGAAGATATGGCACGAATCTGTCACCCACACCCGACTTATTCAGAAGGTGTAAAAGAGGCAGCGTTAGCAGCAACAGAAAATAGAGCGTTGCACGTTTAGTTTAGATTTTTCGATATAAAATTAAAAGGCTGATCTTTGATTGGTCTTTTTTTTTTTTACGTGAAAATTTTATTTTTAGAGATTAAAAAAATCAAAATCTCAACTCTCTTAAGTCTTATAAAAGCATTGATTAACAATTAATTACATAGTTTATATATTTTGAGAAGCAAATAAATTTTAACAAACCAATTTATAAAGTGTACCTTTGCACAAATTCTAGGTCTTTCATTTAATTTATTTTGTTAAGCTTAGAATGGAATCCATTTTATGACATTTAAAGAACTAAATCTTTTAGAGCCGATTTTAAACGCTCTTGACACCCAAGGTTATACACAACCTACTCCAATCCAAGAACAAGCAATTCCAATTGTATTAGCAGGAAAAGACATTATGGGATGCGCCCAAACTGGAACGGGGAAAACAGCGGCTTTTGCTATTCCAATTTTACAACGTTTAGAAAATACGAAACCAACAAACGGCAGACGAGTAATTCGTACTTTAATAGTCACACCTACAAGGGAATTGGCAATTCAAATTCACGAAAGTTTTAAGGATTACGGTCAGAATTTGAAACAACAAAGTGCGGTTATTTTTGGTGGTGTAAGTCAACATTCACAAGTAAATCGTTTAAAAGCTGGAATTGATATTTTAATTGCTACACCTGGACGTTTACTAGATTTGATTCAACAAGGATTTATCAGTTTAAAAACATTGGAGATATTTGTCTTGGACGAAGCTGATCGCATGTTAGACATGGGGTTTATTCACGACGTTAAAAAAATCATCAAAATCATTCCTGAAAAACGTCAAACATTGTTCTTCTCAGCAACGATGCCTAAAGAAATCACTTCCTTAGCAAATTCAATTTTAACAAACCCAAGTCATGTGGAAGTAAGTCCCGTTTCTTCAACTGCAGAAACGATACAACAAGAAATGTATTTTGTGGACACCGACCAAAAAAAGGATTTGATTTTGCACGTTTTAGAAGAACAAAATATTGAAACCGCTTTGGTTTTCACAAGAACAAAACATGGCGCTGATAAATTGGTGAAAATCCTTTTGAAAAATGACATCAAGGCAGAAGCAATTCACGGAAATAAATCACAAAACGCACGTCAAAACGCACTGAAAAATTTCAAAGAAAGAATCTCACGTGTGTTAGTTGCAACCGACATAGCAGCTCGTGGAATTGATATCGATTCATTAGCGTATGTGATCAATTACGACATTCCAAATATCCCTGAAACCTATGTTCACCGTATTGGTAGAACAGGTCGTGCAGGAGCTTCTGGAAAATCTATTTCGTTTTGTAACACAGAAGAAAAAGCGTACCTAAAAGACATTCAAAAAGTGATTGGAATGACGGTACCTGTGGTGAGCAATCATCCATTTCCTTCGACAGGTAAAATTGATGAGATAGAAAAACGTGTTTTTTCACGTCCAAAACCAACATCTCAACAACGAAAAAAGAAAACAAATTCATAATAACAGTTGAAAATCTTTAAAAATCCAATTTTATTAAGATTAAATATACATTAACTTAATTAAATATTCATTTTAAAATTCTAATTACAGGAAATAAAAACACTTAATTTGTGTTAAAATATAATGGATTGATATGAAAAATAATTTACTCTTTATTTCCTTATTTTTAGTAGGATTTCAGTCATTTTTTAGTCAAAATGAATACAATGTTCGAAGTGGATTAATACCACAATTAGCTCCTTTTTATCACGGCGTAGCTTCTGGTGATCCACTTTCTGACCGTGTAATAATTTGGACAAGAGTAACTCCTTCAACAACAGTTCAACCAGGAGAAGCTATACTTGTCAGTTGGAGAGTTGCAAGTGATGTAAATATGAATAACATCGTTTCAATAGGAACTGCATCAACTTCATCATTGAGAGATTTTACTGTTAAGGTTGATGTTACTGGCTTGAGTCCAAAAACCTGTTATTATTATGACTTTACTTATGAAGGTACTAACTCATTGGTTGGAAGAATGAAAACTGCTCCATCTACAAATGCTGATAGTGTGCGTTTTGCAGTTGTTTCTTGTTCAGATTACGAAAATGGTTATTTTAATTCATATGCTTCCATTGTTGAAAGAAATGATATCGACGCTGTTTTACACCTAGGTGATTATATATATGAATACGTTGCTGCACCTGGAGTTGATGGAAGAATTGTTGAACCTGCAAATGAAATTGTTACGTTAACCGATTACAGAACACGATATTCTCATTATCGATTAGATAAAGATTTAAGAAATGTTCACCAACAATATGCATTTATATCCGTTTGGGACGATCATGAAACAGCAAATAATTCGTGGATGAATGGTGCAGAAAACCATACAGAAGGAGCAGAAGGATCATGGTCTGCCAGAAAATCAAGTGGTAAGCAAGCATATTTCGAGTGGATGCCCGTACGTGAACAAAGCGAAGATTCAACAAGACTATATCGAAAAATCACTTACGGAAATTTAATTAACTTATATATGTTAGATACACGACTTGAAGGTCGAGAAGAACAAGTTGGAGCAACTGACCCAGAAACAAGCAATCCAAACAGAACTATTTTGGGAAATGAACAATACAATTGGTTGGCAACGGAACTTGAAAATAGTACTGCTCAATGGAATATCCTTGGTCAACAAGTTATGATGGCTCCTTTAACTGCATTTGGTGCGGTTTTAAACACAGATCAATGGGATGGATATCCTGCAGAAAGAACTAAATTATATAATCATATTTTAGATAATAACATAGAAAATATAGTCGTATTGACTGGAGATATACATACTTCTTGGGCAAATGATTTACCACATACAGGTTATAATTCTTCGACCGGGGCAGGTAGCGCAGGTGTTGAATATGTAATAACTAGTGTAACTAGCTCAAGTTCACCACTTGGTATTCCAACTGCATTAATAACAGCAGCTAATCCACACATAAAATGGTCTGATTTGACAAAAAAAGGATATTTAGTTTTAGATATCAATCAACAACGCGTACAAGGTGACTATTGGTTTTGTAATTCAATAACAACTCCTTCTACTAATGTAAGTCTAGGAAACAAATTCCACGTAAATTCTGGTGAAAGATTCCTAAATAGTTCAAGCACAGAATCTTCAAGAAATCATTCTAATTGTAATTTAGCACCAATGATTGATCCTACAATAAGTGTATCAAATATCGATAACTCATTAATTTGGGTAGGAGCTTATCCTAATCCATTTGAAAAGGAAATTACTGTTCAATATAATGCATCTAAACAAGGGAAAATAACAGTAAAAGTTTTTAATCAAGATGGAAAACTATTACAAACTAAAAATTACCAAACTCAGAATGGGCTGAATTATCTCAAAATCGATGGTGAAAACTTAAATGCTGGAATTTATCAAATTCAAATTACTGATGATAAAAGCAATAAACTAGTTAGAATGGTTAAATTGTAATTTATCTAATAGTTGCTTCCATATCTTTCAAAATATAATCTACCTTTTCAACTTTAAAAAAAAAATGAAAAGGTAGATTTTTTTTTGTAGCATTGATTATTCAAAAATAAAAAAACCGACACTCCTGAGAATATCGGTTAAACTTAGTTAATTACTTTCTACTTGATTTTACTAGTTTTAGCAGCTTCATACATCACGTTAATAGACTCTAAATCATAAGTTGGACCCTTTACATTTTGAAAGTAAAAAGACTCCTCTTCTCCGATTAGGAAATATATGAAATGATATTGAATTTGTCCCATTACCTCTGTTTGGTAAATAATTCCATTAGGTTCATCAATAATATATTTTTTAAGTTTATTAATGTCATTTGCCTCAATTTCTTTTTTGGCAGCAGCAATAGAAAAATCATAAACTGAGTTCAACTCCATTTGAAATTTTGCACCGTTCGAAATTTTAACTGACCCATATTGTTCAACACCTTTAACCCCTTCAGGAGCTTTTGTTAAAACAGGAAAACCTTCGATTGAACTACAATCCAAATCAACCAAAGAAATTTGAGCAATTGTCATGTTGCTGAATACAATTAAGCTTAATACAGCTAAAAAAATAAGAGATAATTTCATAAGATATTATTTTTGTTACAAAGCAAAAGTAGGTAAATGCATGATACTATTACTTGAATGTAAACTTTCGTTGCAATAAATAACTTACGATGACCACCAAACAAGAAGCGAGAATATTTGCAATAGAAGGAAAAAAATCAAAAACTTCAATAAATATTTTCAATAATCCCCAACTGACCATTCCTGAAATCAACGCACTTAATCCATATCTAAATAATTGAACCCTTCCTTTTAGCCCACTTCCTGTGAAAACAATATATTTCATCAATAGGAAACCAATTACGAAAGTGATAAGAAAACAAGTAAATGCAGTTAAGGTGTAGGCTGAAAAAGTGAAGTCAATTACTGCTATGTAAAGTAATTGTTTCTTAAAAACAAATTGATAAAACACGTAGAACAATATCCAACTTAGAACTAAATTCCCAACTCCACAAACCGCATAATAATAAGTTGTTTTGTCAAAAAGCCGTTTTACTAGCGGATAGAAAAAATCTAAAATACCGTGAATTGTACTAATTACCTTCATTTATTTCGATTTCGTAGCCTGTGTGGCGTCGAATATTTAATACATTTTTAGTATCAAAAATAAGATATTGACCTCTTATTCCCGTTAACTTTCCTTGAATTTGGGGTGTTTTATCAAAACTCATAGATGAAACTTTCTCTGGATATTCCAAAACGGGATAATTCAAGTTTGTTATTTCATCATTTTCAATCCAATACTGTGTCAAATCTGATGGTAATTCATCGTGGACTTGCCATTTTTCTTCTTCCAAATCAATCGATTCATCTTGAAAATTACGCAACATGTTCTGCCAATTTGTTTTGTCCGTAAAGAAGTCCTTCAAAGCTACTTCAATGCAACCTGCTAAAAATCTATTGGGTGTCTTAGCGAGAATAATACTCGAACTTGCACCTTGATCAATCCATCGTGTTGGGATTTGTGTGGCGCGCGTTACACCAACTTTAACTTTATCAGTTGCTGCCAAATAAACGAAATGAGGTTGATTGTGATTGCGTTCTTCATATTCTAAATCGCGGCCTTTTCCTAAATGTGCTTCACATAATTCGGGATGTAATATACATGGACTAGCTTCCGCAGCACTCGAAAAACAAGTAAAACAAAAGCCTTCACCAAACGATTTCTTAGTTACTTTGGCGCATTTACTACAGTAAATAACACCATTCCACAGTAGCGAAATCTCTTTCCCAATTAATTCATTCATTGCTATTGAATTATCAGGAGTTCGCAAAGAATACTGGATAGTTGACTCCAATTTGGAATCCATTTTTTGTAAAACTAACTTCATTTTTCTGGTAAAATATTCATTTTATCAGCGAAATGATAGCAATAATCTCTTAAATCTTCGCAAATTAAAGTTTCACCAGTAGCTTTTTCAAAAGTATCTGCCATTGTAAGCAAGGATTGGTGAAAAAATTGCTTCATCTCATCAACCGTCATATCTTTAGTCCACAAATCAACTTTTAGCGTGTTTTTTTCTTTCGGATCCCAAATAGAAAGAATGAATGCACTTGCAGGAGCTTTATCAATACCTCCATCTGATGCTGTCCAATGCATTGCAAGCGGCAAATTATTTTCATTTAATCCAACACTTATATTTATCTCTGATTTCTTTGAAATTTTTTCTTCCATTTTTTATTTCACTTTATATTTCTGGAGTAATTCATTATACGGCATTGCCACCAATTTTTCAAGACTAATTTCTTCCTCGTCCATGTATTGCTTAACAATTTTATAACCCATATATTGTCCAATTCTATCTGGACTTTCTTTTGGTAAACCTATTGAGTAAGGACCTTCTTTGAGTAAATTAATTCTCGTTTCTTCGTCTGTTTTAAAAAGTAATTCTTTGTCAACCAAATAACTCCAAACGGCTTTTTCACTTGCAATCGCCCATTCTAATTGCGATGCTGTATATCTCAAAATAATCTCTTCCTTTTCTTCAGGTAACAAAACTTTACAAAGAAATAGAATTTTACCCCAACGAATCATTTCAGCTGCATAATTCTCGTTTGTTTCTTCCAAATAATTAGTCATCAACCAAGCTGCAAGAGCATCACGTGTTAAGTAGCGCGGTTCCATTCCAATTTTAATCCATTCATAAAATTGTTGTGATGGCAATTCTTTAATAACACTAGCGTTTGCACCTAAATAACGTTCCATACCAATTGCGATTTCCTTTTCTGTACAGAATACACTTGCAGAAAAAAGCGAATTCACGAAGAAAACAGAGGATGGTATTTTTGAAGAAGGAAAATGGAATTTCAAACGTTTAAAAGCATCTGTTAATTCTGATTTGAATTGTTGTTTAGGTAACTTTTGAATTGCTTTCTCTAGTCGTTGAATGTATTTATCCTTTTTAAATTCATTGACTTTGCGTAAAAAAGTTGTATCAGGTTGTAGTGGAATTCCTAAACAATAGCCAAAAGAAAAATCTAAAATTTCGCGATGTGTTTTAATCAAATCTACTCTGTATACAATCAGTTTTTGATTGTTTGAAAAATTAACAATCGAATCAAGATTTATAAAATCTAACTTTAATTTTACTTTCGTGGTGTCTACGTCATATGGATCAGAAGAACAACTTTGTAAAATCTGAAGCAATATAACTAAATGAAATAATTTTAATAAACGCATTTAAAGGATTATTCTTTATTTTTGTTTCAAATTTAAACATTAAAACCAAATCTTATGAAAAGTATATTTACTAACAAAATTAAATTCCTTGGAGCATTCTTATTGGCATCAGGATTAGTATTCGGACAATCAGCAGCTGATAAAAGAGTTCAAGCAGGTTTGACTAGTAATCTTGGGATGAATTTATTAACTATGGGTACGACTCGTATGGAAGCTAATGGCCTAGGTGGTAACTTTAGTATCGGCATAGTAATGCACAGCGCATTCAAAAGTTCTAAAAATCTTGGTATTGCTACTGGATTAGATTTTGATTTTGCAACTACAAAATATTCAACCAACGTACCCACTTTTTACAGATATACTGACACTGAAATTCTACAAAATGAACAGAGTGGTGGAACATTATTCTCTCTAACAGACAGAAATCAAAAATCAACATATGTATCGGTTCCCTTAATGCTCCTTTTCAGAACTGAATTCATTGGGGATTTTAGATATTTTGGAAAATTTGGGATTCGTAATAGCTTTATGGTTGCTAACAAATTTAATGATTATGGTCAAAATGTGTTAGGTACAACTGAAATGATTGAAAACAATAATATGAAAGCGCAAGGTGAAGCATTTTTCTATCAAGGTTCCATTGGACTTTCTGCCGGTGCTGAATGGAATTTTGTTGGGTCTACTTGTTTAATGCTTGAAGGTGGTTATTACTATGGTATTACGCCTCAATACTTAGATAGAAAAGAAAACAAACAAACATTGTCAACAGTAGATAATTCAACTTTAGAAACAATTTATTTTTCTAACAAATCTACGATGAGTCAAATTCTTATCAGAATTTCTTTATTGTTTTAATTTTTAATAATTGAAAGAAGTTAGTTCTTTTATTGTTGATTGGCTTAATTCTTATTCCAAAAAATCAAATACTAAAGGTTTTGTTATTGGAATATCAGGAGGCGTTGATTCAGCGTTGACATCAACTTTATGTGCTTTAACAGGGAGAAAAGTAATATTGGTCAATATGCCAATTTTACAAACTTCTGTTGAATACCAAAGAGCCCAAAAACATATCGAAAATTTAAAAAGTCGATTTGAAAATGTGGAAGCTCTTGAAATTGATTTAACTTCAGTTTTTCAAAGTTTCAGTTCGAAAATGCCATTTGAAACCGATAACTATTTATTGGCAATGGCAAATTCGAGAGCGCGCATCCGAATGACTACTTTGTACGCAATCGCTCAAGTTCAAGGATGTTTGGTGGCGGGAACCGGAAATAAAATTGAAGATTTTGGAATTGGTTTTTACACAAAATATGGCGATGGTGGTGTTGATTTAAGTCCAATAGCAGATTTAACGAAAACACAGGTTTTTAAAGTTGCTAAAGATGTTGACGTTATTAATGATATTTTAATTGCTAAACCTACAGATGGACTTTGGCCGGACGGAAGAAGTGACGAAGATCAAATTGGGGCGACTTATCCCGAATTGGAATGGGCGATGGATTATAAAGGTGATGAATACGAACTTTCTAGTAGACAAAAAGAAGTATTAAAAATCTACAGGTCTTATCACAATGCTAACAAACATAAAATGGATCCAATTCCAGTTTGTGAAATACCAGAAGAATTGAAAGAAAATCTTTTAAGCCTTTGATATAATTTTCAATAAAAATGACTCGTTTTCTTGCGATTACTCTGCTTTTGATTTTTACTTTTCCTGTCAATGCCTCAAAAATTAAAAAAGGATTTCAGGAACTAGAAAAAAAGAACTATTTCAATGCTTACGAAAATTTTCAAAAATCACTTAAAAAGCATAAATCAATTGCCTCGTTTGGGTTAACGAAATTGTATTTAACGAATGATTGGCAAAATCTAGATAGTGCTTATCGTTTAGTGCTTCAAGCTGAAGCTACTTTTTCAACAATAAAAGCAAAGAAAAAAGTGAAATTAAAAGAAAAATTTGATTTTGATTCGCTTGCTATTCAAGATTTAAAACAAATGGTAAGTACTGCTATTTTCAATCAGTATTTGAATAATCCAAGCGAAGACCTCTTTGTTCAATTTATTGCAGCTAATGAATGGTCCACTATAATTCCTAAAGCTATTCAGCTAAGAGATTCTATTGCTTACGCAAGCGCAGAACAAGTCAAAACATCACAAGCATTTGCAGAATTTTTAAGTAAATATCCAAACTCGTATTTAAAAGAAAATGCCAAATTCAATTTTGAAGAATATCAATATTTAGAATTCTCACGTAAAGGAAAAATTGAGGATTACGAAGCTTTTTTGAAGTGTTGCGCCAGCAACTCACACGCTGAAGATGCTGAAAATCGACTTTTTGAATTAAGCACAATTGATAAATCGCTCGTTTCGTATCAAAATTTCGCGAAGAAATACCCAAAAAACAGAAACACCGAAGAAGCTTGGCGAATGGTTTACAAGCTATTTATGAAAGAATATTCGGAAAAAAAATTCACTGAATTCAAAGAAAAATACCCTGATTATCCTTTCTTAAACGAAATTGAAGAAGACTTAAAATTATTAAATGCTACCTTTTATCCGTTCGTTCAAAATGGACTTTACGGTTACTTTGACAAGGAGGGTAAAACAACAATTACACCTCAATATGAATATTTAGGGATATTTCAGGACGGATTAGCAGTTGCTTCAAAAAATGATAAATTTGGTTTAATAAATAAAAAAAATCAAGTAGTAGTTGATTTTGTATTTGATGAAATACTGGAATTTGTAGATGCTAGAGGTATTGTTTTTAAGGGGGATAGTGTTGGACTTATCGATCGTTCAGGTCGAGAAGTTGTGCCGATTGTAAATAATGATATTATAGCTCTTGGTAAAGGCTTATTGGCAATTAAAGAAAAAAGTGATTCAAATTATTACATTTCAGACATTAATTTTTCACCTAAAACTAGAGCGATTTTTGAGGAAATTCAAGAGTTTAAAAAAGGAATTTCGGTAGGAAAAACGATAGATGGATTTGGAGTTTTAAATACAAATTGTGAGTGGTTAATTCCTCCACAGTATGAATCTATTCGCTTTCTAAATGACACTTTGATTGAATATGGTTTAGGTGGAAAAAAAGGATTAATAACTTTAAATAATTTAAAATTAACACGTGCTGTTTACGATGAGTTTTCAAAATTTAATGCCGTTGAAAAACAACTAATCGTAAAGCAAGGGACATCTATTTTTTATCTCAACGACCAAGGAAAAACGCTTTTTGAAACGCCAATGGAATATTTTCCAAACGCTTTTGAGGTAGCACTTTTTTACAAAGGAATTAGTGTTTTTCGAAAAAAAGGAAAATATGGATTAATCGACACGACAGGAAAAGAATATTTAAAACCCACATTTGATGCGTTAGGAAGACCACTTGTTGCTATTCCTGCGATTAAAGATCAGAAATGGGGAATTGTTGATTGGAAAGGACGTTCGATTCTTCCGTATGAGTTTGACAACATTGAAACTATTGGTTATACCGGATTTATCGTTGAAAAAAATGGGTTGCTAGGATTTATGGATCAAGGATTTAGAATGACGATTCCAATTTCATTTTCAATTGTTAAAGTATTCGAGAATGATTACATCTTAGTTTCTAATGGTAAAAAATATGGTTTGTATTCTAAGAAAGGTGAATTGATTATTCCATTGGAATTTGATTTAATAAAAGTTTTTGATGGAGATTGCTTATCTTTAATCAAAGAAAATGAAACAGCTTATTACTTTTTGCGTTCTAAGTTGTATCTTAAACAATCTAAATGAAAGGAATTTTAAACCGACCTGATCACTTTTTCATTGCAATTATCATTGCTTTGTCGGTTTATGTATTTCTTTTTATGTACTTCCAAATTTCTTCCTACAAAGAAACAGTTTACATTGAACCTTTCGAAAAATACTCACGAATCGAAGAACCTGAAGAAATTGAATTATCAAAAGATCAAATTCAAGTGCCACCCTCCAATTTGAATGGTGAAATAACAAATGTGGTACGTGACAACAACGATACACGAAAAAAATCAGACAAAAACTGGTCGCAAGATCAAGCTAGTGGTAATCCAGAACAAACAGCTAAAGATTTTGAAAAGCAATTATTTAAAGAAGCTGGAGGAGAAAAGGAACGCGAAAAAATCAAAAGAGAAGCGGAGGAACAAAAAAAGAAAATTACAGCTGCTGCGAATAGCAAACCCAATCCCTCAACTCAAACTTCAAAATCCAATCAATTTGCTGGAAATGTGATGGTTGATTTCAGTTTAAAAGGAAGAACTGCCTACGAAAATAATAATTGGTTTGTTAGAAATCCAGGTTATACTTGTGGTTATGGCTCTGCTGGAACAGTGGTTGTTTTAATTTCAGTAGATAATTTAGGAAAAGTAATCAGCACCACTATTGACGAAATCCGTTGTGAAAATGCAACTACGTGTATGCGGGATCAAGCACTGAAATATGCTGGAATGTCAAAATTCAATGCTGGTTCATCAAAGCAAGATGGATATATTCGCTATCGCTTTGTGGCGCAGTAATAAATTAAGCTATTTCAGTTACAATATTATGCTTCTCTATTAATTTACGAATATTTATTAAAGCATATCTCATTCTTCCTAAAGCCGTATTAATACTAATATTTTCCAATTCAGCAATTTCTTTAAAAGACATATCTTGAAATATGCGCATTTCTATCATTTCTCTTTGTGGTTTTGGTAAATAAGTTACCAAATTAACCATTTGAGATTCTAATTCATCGTAAGTAATTTGTTGTAAATAGTTCTTCTCATTTGCAGCTATTTTGTAAAAAACAGAATATTCCTCATCTAAAGAATTGCTCTCTGAAATGATTCGAACCTTACTTTGACGGCGATAAAAGTCTATTATTAAATTATGAGCTATTCGTAAAGACCAAGGTAAAAACTTTCCTTCCTCATTATAATTTCCCAATTTCAAAGTATTAATAATTTTAACAAATGTTTCTTGAAAAAGGTCATTTGCTAAATCAAAGTCTTTGACTTTATGTTTGATAAATCTAAAAATACGATCTTTATGACGAAGCAATAAAACTTCGAATGCTTTCTCATTACCAGCAATGTACAATTGAATCAAGCTACAATCGTTCTCGTTTGTTAAAAACATAATTTACAAATTCTGTCGAAAATCAACAATTAAAAGTAAATTTGAACTATAGGCCTTTAGGTTTAAAAATTTCAGCTAAAATAACTAATTAAAATCAATCAAGCAAAAATTCATCAATAATAATGTTACTTCGTAGAAAAATTTTACTTCTTGGTTGGTTTACTTTATTATTCTTTCCAATTCCTGGATATCTTACACGCTATATGATTGATGGTGTTTCTTTAATCGATTTCTTTGAAGTAAAAAACTTAGAAATTTTACCCATTGGACTAGGTTTGGAATTCGGATTCATTTATGGTTTTTTTGCATACTTATTAATGCAAGCACCATTTTTCGATACTGTTCCAATGAAAATTGATAAAATTATTGGATCTATGAATTTAAAATTTCATCACGGTATTTTCTTATCTCTTTGTGCCGGACTTGGTGAAGAATTTCTTTTTAGATCTGGAATTCAACCCTATTTAGGTTGGCTTTTAACTTCCATTTTTTTTGTTGCGCTACATGGCTATTTAAATCCATGGAATTGGAAATTTTCAATTTATGGATTAATTATTCTGCCTTTTATTTTCTTGATATCTTTGGGTTTTAATTTTTTTGGAATTTGGTTTTGTATTGCAGCTCATTTTTCCTACGATGCTGTACTTTTTACTATTATGATTAAACAAAACAGTTTAGAAAACAAAATTGATAATTTTAGTAATAGATAGATTAATCTTATTCTAAATTTCGCTATTTAATTCTATTCAAAATGCAAAACTAATCCCACGCTTCTGGATTTTCGTTTTTCGCAATTAATTTCTGCCAATCATAATCCCCATTTTTAAATAAATCAACATCTGAATCGCTAAGAATTGCTTGATAATCACTTTCTGAAATCGAATATCGTTCTACTTCTTCGCCCGTGTAAACTTCAATTGCTTCCAAAAACGGAACTTCCTCCTTGCTACAAAAAGACATTGCTTGCCCTTTACTATTACCACGACCTGTTCGCCCACAACGATGCACATAATTCTCAGGGTTTTCAGGTAAATCATAATTCACAACGTAATCCATATTAGGTATATCAATTCCACGGCATGCAACATCTGTTGTAATCAAAACTTTATTTTCAGCACTTCTAAAACGGTCTAGTATTGCAAAACGCTCCTGTTGTTCGATGCCACCGTGCAATGCTTCAGACTTAATATCAACGCGTTCCATTGCTGCAACCACGCGTTCTGCTCTGACTTTCGTGCGAACAAAAACGATAAATTTATACTCCGGGAATTCTTTCAATAAATTCTCTAAGAAAAAACGTTTATCGTCCATTTCAACTAGACAAACAGCATGATCCACATTCTTAGAAACAGGATTTTGTGGTGAAATTTGAATACGAATAGCATCGCGAACCACATCGTAAGCCAAAGATTTTATTTTCTTTGAAATCGTAGCTGTAAAAAACAAAGTCTGTCGTTGCTTAGGAATTTTGCGGATAACATCTTGAATGTCTTTATTAAAACCTAAATCCAACATCAAATCTGCTTCATCCAATACAAATATTTCCAATTGCGAAATATCCACAAATCCTTGAGAAATAAGGTCAAACATTCTACCTGGAGTGGCAACCAAAACATCTAAACCATCTTTCAAAGATTTTATTTGCTTTTCCTGCTCTACTCCACCGTATAAACCCAAAGCACGTAGATGCGTTTGAGCTCCAATTTCTTCAACTACTTGTGCGATTTGTTTACACAATTCACGAGTTGGAACCAAAATTAATGCACGAATACCTGAATATTTTCCACGTGGTTTCACTAATAAACGATTCAACATTGGAATAACGAAAGCGGCAGTTTTACCAGTACCAGTTTGTGCCACCGCCATGACATCTTCCCCGTCTAAAATATGTTTTATTGCTCTAAACTGAATGTCTGTTGGACGGTTAAACCCCATTAAATCAAGCTGTTTGACAATTGACTGAGAAAGGTTGTAATCTTTAAATTTCATGGGGTAATGCTATTCTATAAATAAACGACCAACTTGTGTCATTTTAACAAAGGTAATGAATCGAATCTGATGTTTCTAAATAAATAATTATGAGAAATCTACTTTTAATTAGTGTTAATGTTTAGTAAAGCATTGTCTATCCTCAACTTCTTGGTAAATTTGCAAATACTAAAATCAAACAAATGGCTGACGATAAAAAAATAATATTTTCAATGGTTGGGGTTTCCAAAACAACGCCACAAGGAAAACAAATCATTAAGAACATTTACCTCTCTTTCTTTTACGGAGCAAAAATTGGAATCATCGGTTTGAACGGTTCGGGAAAGTCAACAGTAATGAAAATTATTGCAGGTTTAGACCAAGCATATCAAGGTGATGTCGTATTTTCTCCGGGATATTCTGTAGGGTATTTGCCACAGGAACCAGAATTAGATCCGAACAAAACAGTGAAAGAAGTGGTGATGGAAGGCGCACAAGAAACAGTGGATGTTTTACGTGAATACGAAGAAATCAATGCGTCTTTTATGGATGAAGAAATTTTGAACGACCCTGACAAAATGGATAAATTGATTGCACGTCAAGGAGAAGTTCAAGACCGAATCGATGCGTTGGATGCTTGGGAATTAGATACAAAATTAGAGCGTGCAATGGATGCCTTGCGTTGTCCGCCAGACGATCAAAAAATCGAAACGCTTTCTGGAGGTGAAAAACGCCGTGTAGCATTGTGTAGGTTGCTGTTGCAAAATCCTGATATTTTATTGCTCGATGAGCCTACCAACCACTTGGATGCAGAGTCGATTGACTGGTTGGAGCAACATTTACAACAATACCAAGGAACGGTGATTGCCGTAACCCACGACCGTTATTTCTTGGATAATGTGGCAGGTTGGATTTTAGAATTGGATAGAGGAGAAGGCATTCCGTGGAAAGGAAATTATTCATCTTGGTTGGAGCAAAAAGGAAACCGCTTGAAAGATGAAGAGAAATCGGAATCTAAACGTCAGAAAATGTTGGCGCGCGAGTTGGAATGGGTACGAATGAATCCTAAAGCACGTCAAGCGAAAAGCAAGGCACGTTTACAGAACTACGACAAAATGTTGTCCGAAGATACGAAAGACAAAGAAGCAAGATTGGAAATTCCAATTCCAAACGGACCACGTTTAGGTATGAATGTAATTGAAGCGGTGAACGTTGCGAAAGGATTTGGAGATAAATTATTGTACGGTGATTTGAATTTCAAATTGCCACCAGCAGGAATCGTTGGTATTATTGGGCCGAATGGTGCTGGTAAAACAACCATTTTCAAAATGATTATGGATGAATTGCAACCTGACGGAGGTGAATTCCAAGTGGGTGAAACAGTGAAAATTGGTTACGTCGATCAAACGCACAAAGACATTCATCCAGATAAAACGGTATTTGATGTTGTTTCAAACGGTTTAGAATTCGTAGAAGTTGGTAATCAAAAGATCAATTCACGAGCATATTTATCGAAGTTTAATTTCAATGGTTCCGATCAAAATAAGAAAGTAGGTATTTTATCAGGAGGTGAGCGCAATCGTTTGCACTTGGCAATGACTTTAAAAACGGAGGCAAACGTGTTGTTATTAGATGAGCCAACGAATGATATCGACGTTAATACGTTAAGAGCATTGGAAGAAGGAATCGAGAATTTTGCAGGTTGTGCGGTAGTTATTTCCCACGACCGTTGGTTCTTGGATAGAATTTGTACGCACATTTTGGCATTCGAAGGAGACTCTGAGGTTTATTGGTTTGAAGGCTCTTATTCAGAATACGAAGAGAACCGTAAAAAACGTTTAGGTGATAGTGCTCCAAAACGCATTCGTTACAGAAAAATTGTATAAGTTCAGCTTAGTTAATTTTAGTATTAAATATTTGTAAATCAATATAATATACTATTTTTTATAAAAATTATTAGTTGCGGAATCTCTTGTTTTTGGTAGATTCCGCGAGTAATAAATTAATTTGATTGTTCAATTTCTTGTTGCTAAAGGAAAGGTGTTAAACATTAATCGAATTAAATATATTTGAGAAAGAAAAAGGAGATTAATCTTTGAAAATTGAAACACAAAATTCAATTATATTTTTAGTGAAACCTTATAAATTCTCCAAAACATAATCCAACATCATTTGAAACAAGTGATTACGTGTGTTGCCACCATAAATTCCGTGATTTTTGTTGGGATAGATGAATAAGTCAAATTGTTTGTTGGCTTTAACCAATGCAGAAATCATTTCCATTGAATTTTGGTAATGCACATTATCGTCCGCAGAACCGTGAATTAAAAAGTACTTTCCTTTCAATTGGTCGACAAAATTGATAGGAGAATTGCGATCGTAACCATCTTCATTTTCCTTCGGTGTGCGCATAAAACGCTCTGTGTAAATGTTGTCGTAATATCTCCAATTGGTCACAGGTGCCACCGCAATTGCCATTTTGAAAACATCTGCGCCTTTTGTGATTGCCAATGAAGCCATAAATCCACCGTAACTCCAACCCATAATTCCAATTCTTGCAGGGTCAACGTATTCTAATTTTTGAATTTCTTTTGCGGTATTGATGATGTCTTCAATCTCCAGTTTACCAAGTTGTAAATAAGTTGATTTTTTGAATTTTGCTCCTTGGTACATCGTTCCTCTTGGGTCAACTGTTACAACGATATAACCTTTTTGCGCCAACAATTGATGATAAATATAATCGTTTCCATCCCATGCATCTAATACTTCGTTATGTCCTGGTCCACCATAAACATTGAAATAAACAGGATATTTTTTTGTCGCATCAAAATTAGCAGGCTTTAGGATCCAACCATTTAGTTTAACTCCATTTGCATTAAAAGTTAAAAACTCTTTTTGAGGAAAATTATAGCTTTTAATTCTGTTTTTAAGTTCTTCATTCGATTCTAAATCTCTCAATTTTGTTCCATCATTTTTGTAAAGCGAATGAGTTGGAGGCGTGTTTCCGTCTGAATGTGATAAAACACAATAATTCATTCCCTCTGTGAATTCAGCATCGTTGTAGCCTTTAGTTGAACTTATCAGTTTTTTATTTGAACCATCAATTTGAATAGAATAAATCGCCTTGTTGATAGAAGAAGGCTCTGCCGAACTATAGTAAATTGTTTTATTGGAAGCGTCAATTCCTAAAAATTCAATTACATCCCAATTCCCTTTTGTAATCTGGGTTGTCTTTCCATCAAATTCAAGTAGATAAATGTGATTGTAACCATCAATTTCAGAAGTTCTCAAAATTGATTTACCATCATTTAATATTAACAAATTATTATCTATTTCAACATAAGTTTCTGATTTCTCCTCAAAAATGACCTGTTGAGTTGGTTTTTTAGTAGTGAAATCAATTAAGTGATATTTCAAATGACTTTGATGACGATTTAAAGTTTGTAAGATTAGTTTATTTGAAGTTTTAGACCAATTTAAGCGAGGAATGTATTCATATTCACCTAATGTTATTTGTTTAATTGAAGCATCTTTTACTTTAACAATGTGCGCTGTAACTTTACTGTTTACTTCTCCCGCTTTTGGATACTTGAATTTGTATTGCTCTGGATACAAATCACCGTATATTGCCATTGAAAATTCAGGGACTTCTCGTTCATTAAATTTTAAGAATGCAATCATTTTGCTATCAGCTGACCATGCATATGCCTTTGTGATCGAAAATTCTTCTTCATATACCCAATCCGTTGTACCATTAATAATTTTATTCTTTTTTCCATCTTTCGTCAATTTAGTTACTGATCCTGATTTAATATTTTTCACAAATAAATCATTACCATGAATGTAAGAAACCATTGTTCCATCGGGTGAATATTCAGCCAGTGTTTGCGGTTGATGTTCTGTATCTAAAGGTTGAAGTTTCTTTGTAGCAATATCATAAAGAAAATAAACAGCTTTAAAACTTCTTCTGTAAACAGATTTTGTTTCAGTTAAAAACAAAATTTTTGATTCATCTGCATTGAATTCATAGTCGTCATAAACCACTTCTTTCCCATTGAATAATAAATCTTTACCATCAACTAATCTTTTCCCTTGATCAGTTGCATCGGTAATACTATATTTTTTAATCGACCTATCATCTAATGGTCTTGTATATGTTTCACCATCTTTCATCGATTTAAAACCTTCGACGCTTTTTGAGTAGAATTCATACTTTTTCCAAATCTTTTCTATTGTAAGTTCCTGATTTAATGCGAAAAAGGAGATAAAGAGAAACAATAAAATGAAATTAATTCTATTCATAATAATTTTGTTTTAAAACTCGAAATTAAGTATAACTTTTTACCATCAAAAGAGAAATGATGAATACGGCAAAAAAATAAACTGACATGTTAACAAAATCATAATGTTAAACTCTAAAAAAAACTTTAATTTTGCAATGATTTATATGATATCCTTGAAGCTATCAGCTGAAACCATATAAAATCGATAACTTAAAAATGAAACAATGTTAAATTTGAATTTAGAATTTGCATGTTCACTTCTTACAAATTTGTTTATAAATCGTAAAAAATAATAAAATGAAAAAACTATTACTAAGTATTGGTCTTTTAACAAGTACGCTTGGATTTTCTCAAGTTATTGATTGTTCTCAATTATTCATATCTGAGTATGTTGAAGGATGGGGAAATAATAAAGCTTTAGAAATTTATAATCCAACTTCTACTCCTATTAACCTATCAGGTTATTTTGTGGCTCGTTATTCGAATGGTTCAACAACTGCGACTGTTGCAAATTCAGTTCAGCTTTCTGGAATTGTTCCTGCTCACGGAGTTTTTGTTGCCGTTTTAGACAAAAGAGATCCAAATGGAGAGGGCCAAGAAGCTCCAATTTGGGATTCATTAGAAGTTAGAGCTGATGGTTTCTTTGCTCCAGACTATGATCTATCAAGTTCATTTTACTGGAATGGTAATGATGCTGTAATGTTAGCAAAAGGTACGCTTCCAGCTCAACCAACAACCTTAATTAACGCAGCAAATGTTACTGGATTTCAAATTATTGATGTATTCGGTAAAATTGGTGAAAACCCTGCAAATGAAACAGGTTCAGCATCTGGAAACGATGGCGCTTGGTCAACTCAATTTCCCTACAGTACTGGTTTAGGTGTTTTAGTTACTAAAGATCATTCAATGATACGTAAAGCGACTGTTAAAAAAGGTGTAACTGCAAACCCTTCTTTCTTTGACCCATTATCCGAATACGATACAATTCCAGCTGTAATTGTTCGATTAGATGCTAATGGCGATACATTATTCGGAACAAGTGGAAATCCAATATTAGATGGAAATTGGTTCTCATTAGGAACTCACGATTGTGCTTGTAATCCTGCATCAGTTGATGAACTTAATTCAAATTCTTTAATTGTATATCCAAATCCAAGCAACGGTATTGTGAATATTCGCAATAATGGAAATTTAAAATCAATTCAATTAGTGAATTCTTTAGGTCAAATTGTTAATACTGTATCAAACATAACTAACAAACAATTGATTACACTAGACTTAAACGATTTAAGAGGAGTTTATTTCTTGAAAATCATCAGTCTAAATGGTGAGCAACAATTAAGAAAAGTTATCATAAAATAATCTATAAATTAGTAAAGGAAGGGTCGAGCAATCGACCTTTTTTAATGTTTATCTCATGATTATGAAGATTCTAATTGTTTCTTTTTTTTCCCTATTATCAATTTTAAGCTTGGCACAATCAAGTGGTAAATTGAGTGGTTCCATAGTTGATAATGTTACAAAACAACCTGTGGTAGGTGCAAAAATTACACTTACAGCTAAAAATAATTCCACTCCCAAAAGAGCTGTAACCAACACAGAAGGTAATTATGAACTACCAAACTTACCTTATGGTTCTTATTCTATGATGGTTACAATTTTGTCTTTTGATACGATTCAAATGAATTTGAAAATTGACAAACCACTTGTTAAACAAGATATTGTTCTCGGAGGAAGTCAAGAATTGGAAGAGGTTAAAGTAATCGGAAACCTTGTAAAAGAGGGAAATGTACCGGTTGCAGTAACTAAAATTTCTTTACAAAAAATCACTGAAGAACTTGCGTCAAGAGATTTACCAATGCTTTTAAACGGAACAGCAGGTGTTTATGCCACACAAACTGGTGGTGGAGATGGAGATGCTAGAATTAGTGTTCGTGGTTTCGATCAACGTAATGTGGGGGTTATGATTGATGGGGTCCCAGTAAATGACATGGAAAATGGTGCTGTTTATTGGTCAAATTGGTTTGGATTGGATGCTATTACTTCACAAATGCAGGTGCAGCGTGGACTTGGTGCTACAAAAATAGCAATGCCGTCAATAGGTGGAACTATCAACATAATTACTTCAGGAATTGGTAGTAAAAAAGGAGGTTCATTTAAACAAGAATATGGAACAGGAAATATGCTTCGTTCAACATTTGCATACAATTCAGGTATGACAAAAAGTGGATGGGGTTTTACAGTTTCTGGTTCATACAAGCAAGCAGATGGTTGGGTTTATGGCACACCAAGTCAAGGTTTCTTTGGTTATGGTAAAGTATCTAAAAAAATTAAAAATCACCTTTTAACCATTTCTGCATTTGCAGCACCACAAAAACACGGTCAACGATCATTTAATCAAGCAATTCAATATTTTGATGCTGACAAAGCGAGAGAATTAAATGTGCCGATTGATTCAACTACAATTTTTAGGGATATGGGAATACGTTTTAATCAACATTGGGGATATAGAACGAATGAAAATGGTGAAAAAGAAATAGTAAATGAACGCTTAAATTTCTATTCTAAACCACAAATTACTTTAAAAGATTTTTGGAAAGTAAATGAAAAGTTTGCAATCTCAAACTTACTTTATGTGTCAATTGGACGAGGTGGAGGAACAAGTATGTTAAATTCAGGTGCTATTTTAAGAGATTCAACAGGTCTAATTAATTGGGATTTAATTGAACAAGAAAACAAAGTGAGTTCTTTATTTGGAACTCCTAATATAAACACAATATATAGTCCAACAGAAATACAATCAAGTCAAATTTTGTTGGCAAGTATCAATAATCATTTTTGGTCAGGTTATTTAGGACAATTTAATTACACCTATTCAAAATCTTTAGAATTTTCTGGAGGCCTAGATGTTCGTTATTACGAAGGAAGACATTATCAAGAAGTGAAGGATTTATTAGGAGGTGATTATTTTGTAAGTACTTCAAATAATAATTCTGCAACTGCTATGATGCGTGTTGGCGATAAAATTGCGAAAAACACGTTTAATGCCGACAGAAAAGGAATCGTACAATGGACGGGTGCTTTCGGTCAAATAGAATATACAAGTGATAAATTTGCATATTTCATAAATTTATCGGGAATTGTAAATGGTTACAAAGGAGTTGATTATTTCCAAAAGAAGGTATTAGAATTGGAAGATACTGTTTTGAGAATCGGAGCAACTGACACAATTACTTATAATGGACAAACTTACAATGCATCTTCAGAAGGACTAGAAGATTATGCTACTGATTGGAAATATATCCCTGGTTTTACTTTTAAATCAGGATTTAGCTACAATGTACACAAAGACGCAACTGCCTACATTAATTTAGGTTTTTTGAATAGAACACCACAATTTTCTAATGTAATTGACAATAATTCTAATGAGTTTTTTGGCATAATTTCAAATGAGCAAATTTTAGCACTTGAAGGTGGTTACAACTTTGCAAGTAAAAAATTCGGAGTAAACGTAAATGCTTATGCTACAAATTGGAAAAATAAACCTATTCCTTATGGTGTTCAAGTTCCAAATCCACAAGATCCAGAAGACGTAATTCGTATTAACATTAACGGTATGGATGCCATTCACTTAGGTGGAGAAATTGATTTTGCATATAAAATAAATGATAAACTTTCTGCTGAGTTAATGTTCTCTTATGGTGATTGGTTTTGGAATTCATCGAAAACAGTTACAGTTCCTGAATATGATACATCCTTTACATTTGATGCAAAAGGGGTTCATGTAGGTGATGCAGCACAAACAGCATTGGCTGCTTCATTAAGATATGAGCCGATCAAAAATTTGTATTTCAAGATTCAAACACAATATTTCGACCGTTATTATGCAAACTTTGACCCATTCTCACTAAAAGGAGCAAATGGAGGACGAGAGTCATGGAAAATGCCTGCTTATTCTTTAGTTAATTTATTTGCAGGTTATAGATACCCACTTAAAACAGTAGCATTTATTGCTAGCGGTTCGATTACCAATTTATTAAATGCCACTTATATTTCCGATGCGACCAACAATCAAAATGGAACTTTCGATAACTTCGATGCTCAATCAGCAAATGTAATGTTTGGAGGTGGCTTCAGATTTAATGTTTCACTTGGAATACAATTTTAAATTTTAACTATGAGAAAATCAATTTTAACTGGTTTCGTAGCTTTTGCAAGTTTTTTTGCAACAACTCAAACCATCGCGGATGTCCGTAATTTAGGTATCGGTCAAACTGTTACAGTTACTGGTGTCGTTACTAACGGGTCTGAACTAGGAACAATTCGTTATATTCAAGATGGCACCGCAGCAATACCAGCATATGGAAGTAATTTAAATTCTGTTCAACGTGGTGATTCAATTACTGCAACGGGTGTTTTATTCGATTTTAGTGGACTTTTAGAGATTTCACCAACTACAAGTTTTACAAATCACGGTCCAGCAACTTTACCTACACCTTTAATTGTTCCATTGGCTGCGATTAACGAATCATTGGAAGCTCAATTAGTTCGAGTTGATAATGTAACATTCACAACTACTGGTTCTTTTGCAACTGGTAACTCAACTGTACAAATTACGGATGGTGTTACAACTATGGATGTTCGTATTAATGGTTCAACTAATATTGATGGAACTGCAATTCCAACAGGTCCTCAAACAATTATTGCTTTAGTTGGACAATTCAATACAAACTATCAATTAGTTCCAAGAAACCTAAACGATATTTTTGCTTATGTTGCTCCATCTAAAGAAATCAATGTAAAATTAAATGGAACAACTGTTTTCAATAATGGAACTTATGTTGTTGGAAATACTGCTTCAACTTCTATTGTAATTGAAAATTCAGGAATTCAAGCATTAACTGTTTCTGGTACAACATTAACTGGAACAAATGCAGCTGACTTTTCTACCACTCTTTCAACTTCCTCAATTCCTGCATCTGGAAATCAAACATTTACTTTATCATTCGCACCGCTAGGAACTGGTTCTAGATCAGCTATTTTAACAATTGCAAATGATGATTCAGATGAAAATCCGTACATCATAAACCTTTCAGCTGTTGGAACAGATAATTTAGCAACTCAACCAACAGCTAACCCAACAAACTTAACTTTTCCATTAGTAAAAGCTTACACTATTGGTGGTCAATACACAGCAGGAACAGGAGCTGAAAAGTACATTGTTCTTTGGAAAAAGGGTTCAGCAATTACAGGTGCACCAATAGATGGTACAAACTACAAAAGAGGTGATGTTGTTGGTGATGCAAGAGTTGCTTATGTTGGAAATGGAACTGGATTTACACCAAGAGGTGTTGTTGCAAATCAAAATTATCATTTTGCTGTTTATGCTTTCAACGGAACAGCAGGTTTTGAGAATTATTTGACAACTTCGCCAGCAACTGGAAATGTTTCAAGTACGGGATTGAATATTGGAAATTATTATAATGGTATAAATTCTTCTAGTCCGAACTTTTTAACTACACTATCAGCATTAATTAACCCACACACATTTGTTTCATATTTCAATTACAAATCAACAGTAATGAATCAATTTGAAGTAAGAGATACAACGAACGGACAATCGTATGTTACCTGCGCTTACTCTGGTGAACGTAAAATATTTAATGATCCTTTTGATTGGACTGCAACTGGATATTCAAGAGAGCACACTTACTCACATTCTTGGATGCCAACATTTCCAGCTGATAATCCTGAGAAAAATGAATATTCAGATCAACACAATTTATATCCAACAAATTTGCAAAGTGCGAATACACCAAGAAGTAATTTACCTTTAGATATTATTACAGGAAATATAGTATTTTCATATTTGGATTGTAAAGTTGGCTACAACAATTCAAACCAACTAGTTTTTGAACCTAGAGCAAGCCAAAAAGGAAATGCAGCACGTGCAATTATGTATATGGCAACTTGTTATAACGGAATAGCTGGAAATAATTGGCAAATCCCATCAAACCAATCGCAAGACATTTTAAAACAATGGCACGAATCTGATCCTGTAGACAATTACGAAATTGCTCGTCAAGAATTTATTTTTTCAACACAAGCAAACAGAAACCCTTATATTGATTCAGCTGATTTTGTATGTCACGTTAATTTCTCAAATATGACATACAATGCTTGTTTAGTGGATTTACCAGAAATGTTAAAAAGTAATTTTTCAGTATTCCCAGTGCCATCGAACAACAAAGTATTTGCTCAAGTAAATGGTGTTAGCATTACAGCTTATTTAGTTACAGATATGACAGGAAGAGTAATTACTAAAAAGTCAAATATTGACTTACCAGTATTGGAATTAAATGTATCTGATTTTAATTCAGGAGTATATTTTCTAACTGTAGACACAATTTATGGTCAAGTTCAACAACAATTTATTATTGAATGAAACTAAAAAATAGCATATTGATTTTTGCAGGAGCAGGCCTTTGGGCTTGCTCTTCGCATTTGGTGATAAACACAAATCAATCAAAAGAACCTGTTAGTAATGAAATTACTAATGATAACGCTGTAAATAATTTCATAACACCATTTAAAGATTCACTTGATAAAAGAATGAATGAAGTACTAGCAGCTGCTGATGTTGATTTTATTGTTCAACGACCATCCTCTAATTTAATGAATTGGGTTGCGAATGCTCTATTCGTGAATCAAACTAAAAACGTTCGATTAACACAGCCAGTGGTTTGTTTACTTAACACAGGTGGAATTCGCTCCAGTATTGGTAAAGGAAATGTGACTTTGGGTGATATCTATAAAGTGATGCCATTCGACAATACAGTCGTTTGGGTTGAATTACCGATTGGTATTTTACCTGAAATTGAATCATTTCTGAATAAAACAGGTGGTGAACCAATGGCTAATTTGACACTAAAAGAAGGGAAATTATCGATTACTAGTAGCCCAAAAAATCCTACTCATTTTTGGATTATTACTTCGGACTATTTAATGAATGGAGGTGATAAAATGACTTTTTTTGATAAACGTACAAATGTTAATCAAACAGGAAAGCTATTAAGAGATATTTTAATAGAAGAAGCAAGAAATCAAGGAACACTTTCAACCAGTAACTAAATGCCGATAGTTTTTGGATTAAAAGTATAGAATTAAATTCCATAACAATAATTTAATTATTGTCTGAGGCTCTCGAAGGCAACTATTAAACTAAATCCTTCATTCCTCATAAAATCCTAAAGTCTTAATTTCCTTACATCCTAAAGTCATTTCCTCATTCCCTCGTTCCTCATTAAATCATTCTTCAATCTTAATCTGACTTTCCAAAACAGCTTCTTTCATTGAAATAGCGTATGCATCTAATTTTTGTTGAATTTCTTTATCAAAACTTCCAATAATTCTTGCTGCTAAAATTCCAGCATTTTTTGCACCGTTTAAAGCAACTGTTGCTACCGGTATACCATTAGGCATTTGCAAAATACTCAGTATTGAATCCCAACCGTCAATAGAATTCGATGATTTAATGGGAACGCCTATTACGGGTAAAGTTGTCATTGATGCTGTCATTCCAGGAAGATGAGCAGCTCCACCAGCCCCTGCGATAATAACTTTTAGACCTCGATTAATAGCAGATTTTGCGTATTCAACCATTAATTCTGGAGTTCGATGAGCAGAGACAATTTTAACCTCTGAACCTATTCCCATTTCATCTAAAAATTCTTTGGCCGCATTCATAATTGGAAAATCTGATGCGCTCCCCATAATTATTCCTACTTGAATCATTGTTCGTTTGTTTTTTTTGTGTTAGAATCTTCAACATCAGCAACTGATGATGCATTAGTAATAGCATTATCTATTTGTTTTTCAGATGATTCTAAGGTTTCTTCAACAGTATTTTCAGCTATTGATTTTTCCGATAATGAAACTGAATCTTGAGTTGTTGCTCCATAAT
Source organism: Chitinophaga pinensis (assembly GCA_945863605.1). Taxonomy (GTDB): domain Bacteria; phylum Bacteroidota; class Bacteroidia; order Flavobacteriales_D; family Crocinitomicaceae; genus UBA952. Next base: position 20,235 of record CAMAZP010000009.1, on the reverse strand, counting down.
GAACTGTATTTTCAATATCTGTAAATACCTGATCCATTGGTTTTATTATAGGTTCAGTAGTATCTTTTAAGATATTATCAATTTTAAGCTCATTTTTAATATCAAATCCTGACTTTTTAATTTCATTTTGTAATTCAGAGGTCGCATTTCGAAACTCATATAATGTCCTTCCTAATGTTTTAGCAATTCCAGGAATACTTTTAGATCCGAAAAACATCAAAACGACCATCATAATAAGTAAAATCTCGGAACCTCCGATATCGTTTAAGAATAATGGTAAATAAAACATGCTCAAAATTAAGAGAATTTATTTGAATAGCACTTTTATCCATTTTTAAAGACATAATTTTTATCAAATAGTATAAAAGCATAATCAAGCAATAAAAAACTATATTAAACAATTTAGTTTTAATTATAAATTCAAGGCTTTTAGTACAACTATTGTATCTTTGAAAAATCAAACAATGTACAATGAATGGTATTCTATTCGATTTTTCCGAAGCAAGCAACGAAGTTTGGAAAAATCAAATCGTAAAAGAATTAAAAGTCGAATCTTCAAAAATTGAATTTACAGATAATATTGAAGAGATTTCTTTGGATATTACATCTCCAGCCTCTCAGGATTTTAATTCAGCGAGTAGCAATCCTACAAATGATTGGAAAGCGAGTGCATTTATTGAAGTCAATGATGAAAAATCAGCTAACAAACTTGCATTAAATTGCTTAAATCAAGGTTATAACGAATTAATTTTTAAGTTCAATTCAAATAATATCGATTGGGAACTTTTACTAAAAGAAATTTTAGTTGAGTATATTCATACTCGTTTAGCTTTTCAAAGTGTTGAACAGTTGATATCATTTTTAACTACCAATTTTACATCAAAAATTCACTATTTTTCTTTTGAAATCGATCCATTAGCCAATCATTTTAATGAATTTGAAGCGGAGTTAAAACATCTTACCGTAAATCGTGTCCTTGGTATTAATGGGTTTGAATGTCAACAAATTGGTGCATGTGCTTGGCAAGAAATTGGCGTTGTTTTATCAACAGCACATGAGTTAGTTAATCGTGGATTTAATCCAAGTCAACTTTCTTTGTCAGTTGGAATTGGTAGTAATTATTTTTTAGAAATCGCAAAAGTTAGAGCTTTACGTTATTTATGGAACCAAATTACAACTGCCTATAATTTTGATAATTCAGTAGAAATTGTTGCGCACGTTGGTTGGTCAAATAAATCATTAAAAGATCAACATACGAATTTGTTGCGTCAAACAACCGAAACAATGTCTGCTGCAGCTGGTGGCGCTGATAGTATTGTAGTACATCCTTATGATCAATATGCAATAGAAGGAAGTTCGGAATTTGCGTATCGTATGGCTGCAAATATTTCCAATTTATTAAAAGAAGAAAGTTATTTTGATAAAGTTCAAGACCCGCTAAAAGGAAGTCGAATCATTGAAAACTTAACCCAACTAATTTCTAAAAAAGCCTGGAATTATTTTCTTGAATTGGATACCTTTAAAAGCTTAAATTCGACTGAAAAAATAGCAAAAATTAAAAGTGATATTTCTTCTAAGAGAGCTTTACGCGAACAACTTTGTAAAGAAAAACAAATCAAGTTAATTGGAATTAATTTATTTAACACTGAAAATCCAAATTCGCAAGAATGGAAAAAAGAGTTGAATTACTTGGAAATACCCTATTTAATCTACGAAGAAATTGATGTAAACCTTTAAATACATTCAGTTGAGATTGATTTAATCACAATTTATAACCTAACAAGGAACAATTTCTCTTTGTCAACAAAATGAATTCAATTAAAAAATCTGCTCAAAAAACTGCTTTTCTCAGTCTTATTTCAAATGCTGGGCTAGCGGTTGCAAAAGGATTCACTGGTGTTTTAGGACAATCAGACGCAATGATTGCAGATGCTATTGAATCAACAACAGATGTTTTTGCAAGCTTACTTGTACTTTTTGGATTAAATTATTCGTCAAAACCTGCAGATGAAAATCATCCGTACGGTCATGGAAAAGCGGAAGCATTAGTGACTTTTGCGGTAGTTGGATTTCTATTGATTTCCGCTACAATAATCGCCGTTGAAAGCATTCGAAATTTACAACAACCACAAGAAAAACCTGAAGTTTTCACTTTGTATGTACTTGGTATGATTATTATAATTAAAGAATTCTCCTACCGTTATGTGAAACAAAAAAGTATAGAAACCAAATCCAGTTCTTTACACGCCGACGCATGGCACCACCGAAGTGACGCAATTTCATCTGTAATGGCATTTATTGGAATAAGCATCGCTTTATTTTTCGGAAAAGGCTATGAAAAAGCAGACGATTGGGCAGCTTTAGTAGCCTCTGTTTTCATCGTTTACAATGCATTTTTGATTTTCAGACCTGCACTTGGGGAAATTATGGACGAACATTTACACGATGTTTTAATTGTTCAAATTCGCAAGGAAGCTACAAAAGTTGATGGCGTTTTGGATACTGAAAAATGCTTGGTTCGAAAAACAGGAATGGTTTACATCGTTGATTTGCATGTAGAAGTGGATGGTAAGTTAAGCGTTTTTGAAGGGCATGAAATTTCTCACCGCCTGAAGGATTTTTTAATGGTACAACTTCCTGAAATTGCTGATGTTTTGATACATATTGAACCGAAAAGATTGTCTTAAAAAATCTGATTATAAATGTGTTACAGTAATTCCTCTACTTCAAAAAATATCGATTTAGCAAAAAAATACAAGAAAGAAATTCCTTTTCAATTTCCAGACACTCCCCTATTCTATGCTTCCGCTTTTAGTTTTCCCGAGTGGCGAATTATCACACAAAAACCCGAGATAGAATTAATGAATTGGGGATTGGTTCCTAATTGGTTTAAAGGAGAAAACTTTTCCGAAATCGCTGCAAAAACTCCTAATGCACGAATTGAAACTATCGATACAACTCCTTCCTTCAAGGGATTGATTCACCAACAACGTTGCATTATTCCATCTACTGGTTATTTCGAATGGCAACACAAGGGAAAAGATAAACTTCCATTTTTTGTATTTCCAAAATCACAAGAACTTTTCTCAATGGCAGGACTATACAGTGAATGGATTCAGCCAGCTACACAAAAAAAGTTGAAAACCTTTTCTATTATTACGTGTGAAGCAAATCCATTTTTGGCTGAAATTCATAATTCTAAAAAAAGAATGCCCTTCTTACTTGATGAAGCATCTATTGAATCTTGGCTTTCTGGAACAGCTATCGACTTACAAAACATAAATTTATTGCCTGAAAATGAAATTGATGCACACTTGATTGACAAGCGAATAATTAATTCAAAACAGCCAAATAGAAAAGAAGTACAAGTATTCTATCAAGAAGATTTTATTCAAGGTTTTTTATTTTGAATTTAGCTATTACCTTTGGCACTTAAATTGTAACCAAAGTCTGATTTTAAACATTAAACGTGAAAAATAACTTACTATTTCTATTCATACTTATTTTTAGTTTAAATTCTTGTATAGAAATCTTAGACGACTTGACAATACACGCTGATGGTTCAGGAACTTTTCGCTACAATATCAATCTGAGTTCCAATAAAATAAAAGTTAATTCAATTCTTTCTTTAGATAGTTTAGATGGTCAAAAGGTTCCTAAAATTGAGGATATAAAAGAAAAAGTTCAGCAATTTATAAAAACTTTAGATGCTCAAAATGGGATTTCGAATGTGAAAATAGAAGAAAATTACACTGATTTTGTTTTAAAATTTTCGTGCGATTTCACAAATGTACTTTTGCTACAAGAAGGAATTAAAACGACAATCAGTAGTATGACAAAAGAAAAAAATACTTCTGATATAAATCAAATTTGGATAACCTGGGATGGAAATAAATTAACACGTACAATTCCAACAATTGCATTTAACAAATTGAGGAAATTAAATCAAAATGATGTAGAGCTATTGAAAATGGGTTCATATACTTGTATTTCTCGGTTTGATAAAGCAGTTGAAAAAATTGTTAACCCATTGGCTGAGTTGTCAAAAAACAAACTCGCTGTTATGATCAAAACTGACGCATACCGACTGAAGGAAAATCCCGACATTTTAGAAAATGTAATCTATTTAAATTCAACCAAAAACTAGGAATATTTTCGTAATTTCGCAAAATATTCATACATCGATGTCCTTCAAAAAACAACTTTTATTTTCTGGATTTTTACTAAGTTTTTTAAGTGTAAAAGCTCAAAAATCTGAAAATCTCATCCCAAAAGATGCAGTTACCGTATTCAGTATCAATAACATAAATCTTTTTCAAAAAATTTCCCTCGACGAACTTATCAGTTACGATTTCATGTATGAAGTGCACCAAGAACTTTTCGATGGTTCAACAAGTGGCAGCACATTAAAAGATTCTGGGCTAGATTTCGATCAAAAGTTGAATGTTTTTTATGGAAAAGCAAAAAAATCTGAAATTTCAGGTTTCACATTTGGTGTAAAAGATCAACAAAAATTATTCACTGTTTTTGATGATTTCGATTTGATTGATAAAATGAGCTCTGAAAGCACAAAGGTTTATGGTTCATTTTTTAATAATTTAATCATTCGCGAAAACAGTGCATTATTAATTCGCGTAGAACCAACAATGGATTACATTTCTGAAATGACCGATTCAATTTGGTACGCTCGTGGAAACGAAAGTCCTTTTGATTATTTCGAGGATGACTTTGAAGAAACTTCGATTTTAGAGGAAAAAGTTTTTGGGGAAGAGGAAGATATTAATTTGGAAGAAACAGAATTATTTCCAGATGCGTCGGAAAATCCAAATGTAAAAAACTATTATGAATTAAGAGATAGCGTTCAGTTAGTTTTACAACAAGCACAATTAGAAATAATTTTAAATGAACTATTGGTACAAAACATCAATTTACCTTCTTTCGATAGTCGATTTGCTAATCAATTGACGCACAATTCAGAAGGCGTTTTCTACATGGATAATGCAAGAAATATAGATAAAGCAAATGGCCTTTGGTATTTTCAAACAGTATTGCCAAGTTTGTATAAAGACATCCAAGAATTGTATGCTGGAAACGTAATTTTAGGGGATATCTATTTAAAGGAACAAGTTGTACAATTTGACATTACAGCTGAATATGGGACGGGTTTAGGTGCAATTTATAAAGAAATGAACGATTCTAAATTCGATAAAAATTGTTTGAAATACATCCCTAATAATAGTTCTGGTTATTTTTCATACAACGTAAATATGCGAAAAGCTTACGAAAAAGCATATGAAATCATCATGCCAATTCTTAGTGAAGAAAAAAATGCTCAAATAGCAATGAATGTTTTAACCATTGAATTATTGAATGAATTTATAAATAAAGATGCACTTTTCGGAACCTATAAAGGAAGCATGTTTGGGTCATTTAATGGTTTTAAAAAAATCAAAACAAAGAAAATTGAATTCTTCTATGATGAAGAAACATTTGAATATGGTGAACGAGTTGCTGAAGCCGAGGAAGATATGCCAATTTTCACCTATGGAATAACAATCGATAGAACGGATATTCCTGAGAAAATTTTAAAACATTTCGGAAGATTGACTTCAAAAATTCAAAACAAAGGAAAATATTGGGTGTTTGAAAACGCAATTTTCGATGCTGCTCCGCTATACATGATTAACAGAAACGGTTTATTTATTCTTACTAACGATGAAGATTTAGCTGTAAATCATGCTGATGGGTATGGAAAAGAAAAACTAAATCGCAAAGCAGGGAAAAAAGCGAAGAAAAGTGGATTCATGTATGCTAATATCAATGTTGCAGAAACTATCAATCGTTTTCCAATGGACGTTTTAAACGATCGTCAAAATGAAATTATCCAAACTTTGAAAGGGAAATCTGGAAGTCTTGAATTGATTTCTAGTAAAACATCTGTTAAGAAAACAGACTTCAAAATTGAATATACGTTTCAAGGAGATGATACTTCTGGCAAACACCTCTTGGATTTAATAAATTCTATTTACATCGTTACAAAATAATATAGCTTTGATTCGCAAAACAATCACCATCGTTATACTTGCATCTGCTTTAGGTGCATTTTTGTACTTAAAACCCTTTTTATTTCAAAAACCCACTCCTCCCCGATTGATTGATCGACTTCCAAGTGCAGATTTCATAGGAAAAGCAAATGTTTTGGATTTGGCACGCGAAACTAGTGGAATGATGTACTACCATAAAATTCCTTTTCGAGATTTTACCTCCTATGAATTTCTTTTAGGGCAAGGAAAAATGTACGGTTTAAACCTTCAAAAACAAGTTTATTTATTTGGAAATGAAAGCGGAGATTGGGGTTGTTTGATTGAAGTAAGTGATTCATCTAAAATAAATCAAGGAATTGAACGCTTACGAAAATTTATTTCGATAGATGATACTACCATCAATGAACATCAAATTTTTAGATACAAACAAGAAAAAATGTATATTCACTATGGTCGAAATTATCTTTTCTTTTACAAAGGATCTGATTATAAAACCTATTTCGATCAAGTTACAAAAGCGAAATATTTAGGAATTAATAAATCTTGGAAAACATTTTTAAGTAAAAAACAGTTTAAAAGTGAGTATTTAGTGATTTATTCGAACTGGAATCGACTTAAAAATATGGGAATTAAAACAGCTATGTTTGCACACGATAGCGATTCTTTGAGCTTCAATTTAAAAAGTTATTTTCGAAAAGAAACTCCTTTTTATATAAAGAAAAAAGAAATTGGTGAAGGATATAAAAATATCGAAAATGCTACTAAATCAATAGAATTACATTTGGAGATTTCCGAATTAAGGAAACATCCAGAAGATAAACTTTATATTGAATTATCAAAGATTGGGAAGCGTTTTGGATTCCCTTTTGTTGATTTCTTAAAAGCTTGGAATGGCGATTTATCATTTATGGAAGGTGGTATGCAAACGGTTCAAGAAACCTATATTGAAACAGAATTAGATGAAGATTTTAATACAGCAGAAGTTGAAAAAACAAGAGAAATTCTAGTTCCAGGTTATTCTATCTATATTTCATCTACTTTAGATGCACCAGTTTTCATCAATAAATTAATTAATAAAGGCATCCTTAGACATGAGGAGAATAATTATCGGTTTTTATTTTCACCATTGTTGTATGCTACCATTAACAAAACAAGTTATCAATTTTATTCAGGAAAAAAAGCTCCCAAAAAAGTAGAAAGTACAAGAAATCAAATTATATGGACTAAAGAAGGTACTCGTTATGTTTTTAATATTGATTCACTAACAACTTATGAAAGCTATGGTAGTTTACAGATACCAGTTAAAAGAATTTTTAGAAAAAATAAGTTGATTTAGGACTCAATAGTTGCATCCCAATTTTTAACTGTTTTATGTATGTGTGAAACACTACAATTATATTTTTCAGCTAATTGATTTAGTGTCATTCCTTTCTCATTTCGTAAATAAACAATCCTCTTCTTTTGAGTAAAATTTAATGGATCAGGTCGACCGATAGATGTATTTCCTCCTTTTGGTCCATATTTCAATCTTCTCTTAATCCATAAATCACTGTTATCTCTTTTTCCTTGACGAAAGCCAATCAAAATTGATTCACTATATGTTGACCATTTTAAGTTCGAAACATTATTGTTATTATAATTTCCATCAATGTGAATAACAACTTTTTTTTTGCGTGTAAATTTATTTTCAATGAATGCTTGTGCAACTGCTTTGTGAGGATAAACTGTTTTACGAACCCCTTTGTCATCGATTAGATCTGTCATTAAAAATCCATTATCAGTATGTACTCGCAATAATTTTAATTTCATTGTGTAGTGAATAGTACGACCATTCTTATATATTTTAATTCTATCTTTTGAACGAATTAATCCAGAATCAGAGACTTCATAGTCTGAAAAACCTGGAATACTTTTCCATACTTCCATGATTTACAAACATATAATATCTAATAATTGTTTTAAACTTATAAAAATATGGCAGTTTGAAGTTTTTGACTTTATTTAATATGAGTTAATCCACAGTAAATGATAATTAAAACATAATTAAATAAGCCAATCAACTACCTCTTTTAATAGCTCTAAAGATTTTGCTTCCTCTGAATTTAGACTTGGTTGTACATTATAATCCCATTTTGCCATTGGAGGCATACTCATTAAAATGGATTCTGTTCTTCCACCTGAATAAATTCCGAATTTGGTACCTCGGTCGTGCAATAAATTGAATTCCACATATCGCGAACGTCTGGAAGCTTGCCAAGCTAATTCTGCTTCTGTTGCTTGTGATAACTTGGTAAAATCAATTTGTTGGCCATACAGAATTGGAAATAATTTACCTAATTCAATACAAAACTCAAATATTTTAGATTTCTCTATACCAAACTTTTCATCTAAATGATCGAAGAAAATTCCTCCAATTCCACGAGATTCTCCACGGTGTGGCAAATGAAAATAGGTATCTGCCCAAGGTTTAAATTTGGTATAAAATTCATTGTGGTAAGAATCACACAATTTTTTCAAGCTCAGATGAAATAGTTTAGCTGCTTCTTTATTGATGTAATGTGGTGTAAGATCAATACCTCCACCAAACCAATAAGTTCCATTATCTAATTCAAAATAACGCACATTCATATGAATGATAGGATGACGCGGATGAAAAGGGTGTAATACAATCGAAACACCTGAAGCAAAAAAATCATTGCCTTCCATTCCTAATTGTTTTGTCATTGTTTCGCTTACTGGGCCTTCAACTGCAGAAAATGCAACCCCTCCTTTTTCCAAAATATTTCCGTTTGAAATAGTTCGCGTGAATCCTCCTCCACCCTCTTCTCTCGTCCAAGCGTCTTCATTAAAAAGGGCTAAACCGTCAATTTTCTCTAGCGCATCAGAAATGTGCAATTGCAATTTTCTGAACTCTGATTTTATGTACTCACTTGTCATTGATTGTCAACTTTTGGTTCAAAATCTTGGAATTTCAAAACAAAACCTCCTTCATTTTGAATACCATTTCCTTTTCCAATTTGGTTTAATTGATATGAATTGATTAATCCTTTTTTCATTTCAATATCAAGGAAGAAAGTCGAACAAACATTCAGTACTGCATCGAAACCTTGACAAGCAGTTTTGGTTAAGTCGGCATTGTAAGAACGTCTGTAAAGTTTGTGAAAATTAATCACTTGTGGGTCGCGCAAATCAAAATGAGTTGGTGAGGCATATGTAAATTCGTACTTATTCATTATAATACCATTCACTTCTTTCCAATCCGCCCATTCTTTTAAACCAAAAAGACTAACCGTTTGATTTTCTTTGTATTTATCCAATAATTTCAGCACTTTATCCTTGTCCGTTGATAAGAAAATAAACATTGTTTGTGCACTTAAACTTTCGAAATTTTTTAAATTGGCCCAATCTGCTTCTATCACTCGTGGACGTGAATTTTTCGTAGGAAACTCTTTGAAATAATTCATGAATACTTGATTCATCCAATCTTCATCGGGTTTCGTTCCTTTGATTAAAACAATTTGTTGATTGTCGTGTTTTTGATAAATATGATACGCTAAATTCCGAATAAGAATTTCGTTATCTGGATTCAATGCATAAACATAGCGATTTGACTCTAACAATTTTGGAGGCATATTCACGCTCAAAACCACTCTTACTTTATTTTTTCTTCCCCAATCTGCAACGATTTCAGCTTCTGCTAATTGAAGAGGTGCAAAAATCAAATCCATATCTTTAAATTCTGGTTTTGCCAATTGCTGTTGAATCGTTTCGTTTTTTGCTTGATAATCATATACGTAGAAACTGGCACGTAAACCCATTCGACGAAGCGAATCAATTGCCAAACTTGCGCCCATATAATAATCAAAAGCTGCGTTTACAACCGATTTATTGAAACTAGCTGTAGAATCTAAATTAAAAGGCAAAAACAATGCAACATTGTACATTTCTTTTTTCTCAAACACCAATAAAGAGTCCTTCGTAGTTCGATTTTTAATTGGAACCTCACGTATTTTTACTTTTTCAATTTTCTCTTTTTTAAGCGGAATTTTTATGCTTTGTCCAGTTTGTAATTTATTGGAATTCAAGTTATTGAGACTTCTCAAAGTCTCCACTGGAATCATAAAGCGTTTCGAAATTGAGTGAATCGTTTCCGTTGGCAAAACCAAGTGGCTGATGATAGAATCTTTAAATGAAATGATAAATTTTGATTTCACTTCTTCGCTTGGTTTTGGAACTTCGCGTGTGTTTTCTTCTACACTTACACTCAATAAATCAACTTGAATTAGCGGCACTGCATTTTCCAATTTCAAGCGTTGACCAACCTTTAAACCATTTTCACAACCTGGATTTTTTGAAATAATAGTGTCAACATGAACGGCATACATTCTAGAGATTTTATAAAGTGTTTCTTGTTTTTGAACTGTATGTAAAATTATCTTTTCATTTGCTGGAATTAGCACCAATTGACCATCGTTCAAACCGCGTTCAATTCCAGGATTAGCCTCCAAAATATCTTCAACCGGACAATTGTACATTTGCTGTAAACCAAAAATACTATTACCATCAACAACGGTGTGATTGTAGTATTTTTTGCCTTCTTTCTGAGTGATTAGTGCATATTGCTGTGCAGCAAATTGTTGTAAACTCAGCAAGAAAAAGAAAAACAAGAAAAAAACATTTTTAACTTTCATTATTCCCATTCGATTGTTGCAGGTGGTTTAGAGCTAATATCATAAGTAACACGATTAATGCCTCGCACTTGATTGATAATACGATTGGATATTTTTGACAAAAATTCATACGGTAAATGACACCAATCAGCAGTCATTCCATCGGTTGAAGTAACAGCTCGTAAAGCAACTGCATTCTCATACGTTCGCTCATCGCCCATTACACCAACAGATTGAATAGGAAGGAAAATCGCTCCAGCTTGCCAAACTTCATCGTATAATTTATCTTCTTTCAAACCGTCAATAAATAATGCATCTACCTCTTGCAAAATACGTACCTTTTCGGCAGTAACTTCACCTAAGATACGAATTCCTAAGCCTGGCCCAGGAAAAGGATGTCTTCCCAAAATGCGTTGATCGATCTCCAATGAACGTCCGATTCTTCGCACTTCGTCTTTGAACAATAATCGCAAAGGCTCCACTACTTGTAATTTCATATAGTCAGGCAAACCTCCCACATTGTGATGCGATTTTATCGTCTGTGAAGGTCCACCTGTTGCAGAAACAGACTCAATCACATCGGGATAAATCGTCCCTTGACCAAGCCATTTTGCACCTTCCACTTTTTTTGATTCTTCATCGAAAACGTCCACAAACACTTTACCGATTGCTTTACGTTTCAATTCAGGATCTGTTAATCCTTTCAAAGCTTCATAGAATTTATCCGATGCGTCCACACCTTTCACATTCAAGCCCATTCCTTGGTAAGATTCCAAAACAGAACTGAATTCATTTTTGCGCAACAAGCCATTGTCAACGAAAATGCAATGCAAATTTGAACCAATTGCTTTATGCAACAATACCGCAGCAACTGATGAATCAACTCCGCCTGACAAACCTAAAATCACTTTGTCGTCACCTAATTGAGCTTTTAACTTTTTAGTTGTTTCATCCACAAATGAATCAGGAGTCCAATCGCCTTTACAGCCACAAATAGTACGAACGAAATTTCTCAATAAAGTAGCTCCTTCTGTTGAGTGGTAAACTTCAGGATGGAATTGAATTCCGAAGGTTGTTTCCCCTTGAATTTCATATCCAGCCACTTCTACATCGTGCGTACTTGCAATAATTTTATAGTTACTTGGAATCTTTTTAATGGTATCGCCGTGTGACATCCAAACTTGCGAACCGAAAGTCATTCCTTGAGTTAAAATATTGTTTTCATCCACGAAAGTCAAATGCGCTCTACCATACTCACGCGTATTGGAAGGCAACACTTCACCTCCGAAATGATGTGAAAGATATTGCGCACCAAAACAAATTCCCAGCAATGGCATTTTTCCTTTAATCGCTGACAAATCTGGATGTGGAGAGGCTTCATCTCTCACTGAAAATGGACTACCTGACAGAATTACACCTTTAATGTTGGGTGTTAATTCAGGAATTTTGTTCCAAGGATGAATTTCACAATATACGTTTTGTTCACGTATTCTTCTGGCAATCAATTGCGTATATTGAGAACCGAAATCTAAAACTAAAATCATTTCATGCATGGCACAAAGATAATTCGATTCACTAGGTTTCTTACTATCTTTTTTGACTATTAATAAACAAACAATGTTGAAATGAGTGAAAAACCATTTGATTTCAAAAAAAAGGGATGTATTTTTGGGAAAAAGATATATTAATATTTTGTAAATTAATTTCTGTTTTAGTTCAGAATTATTTTAAAAGAGTAAAATTAATTCAATGATAAAAATACTAAATCAATCATTTATTTATAAATTGATTTAAATAAACTAAGTGAACTATTGAAATTATTGTAAATACTACCTAAAATTCATTTCTGCATAAGATATAAACAAAAAAGCCACCGCTTAAAGCGATGGCTTTAGATATCATACCACTTAATTTAAGCTAAAACTTGCTTTACTAAATCAGCTGCTTCTTGTAAAAGAACTGCTGAATGAACATTTAATCCTGAATCATCGATTAATTTTTTTGCTTCTACTGCATTTGTTCCTTGCAGACGAACTATGATAGGAACCGGAATTGAACCCATATTTTTGTATGCATCAACAACACCTTGAGCTACACGGTCACAGCGAACGATACCACCAAAAATATTGATTAAAATTGCTTTTACATTTGGATCTTTCAAAATGATTCCAAAAGCTTTTTCAACACGCTCTGCGTTTGCCGTTCCTCCAACGTCTAAGAAATTAGCAGGATTACCACCTGATAATTTGATGATATCCATTGTTGCCATAGCAAGACCTGCACCATTAACCATACATCCAACATTTCCGTCAAGCTTCACAAAATTCAATCCTGCTTCGTCTGCCTCAACTTCTGTAGGATCCTCTTCTGTTTTATCTCGCATTAATGCATAATCAGGATGACGAAATAAACCGTTTCCATCTAAAGTAACTTTGGCATCAACTGCAATAATTTTATCATCTGATGTTTTAAACAATGGATTGATTTCAAACATAGATGCATCAATACCTTCATATGCTTTATATAAGTTTGCAACAAACTTTGTCATCTGTTTAAATGCTTCACCTGACAAACCTAGGTTAAAAGCAATTTTACGTGTTTGAAAACCTTGTAAACCAACACGTGGGTCAACAAATTCTCTGTGTATTCTTTCAGGGGTATGTTCTGCAACATGTTCTATGTCCATACCTCCTTCAGTAGAATAAACGATTACATTTTTCCCTTTTTCACGATCCAATAAAACAGACATGTAAAATTCTTTTACTTCTGATGGACCAGGATAATAAACATCTTGAGCTATTAGTACTTTGCTAACTAGCTTACCCTTACCGTTTGTTTGAAGCGTAGTCAAATGACCTCCCAAGATACCTTTTACTTTCTCTTCAACTTGATCAATTCCTTTTGCAAGAACAACACCATGAGAACCAGTTTCTTCAACAGTACCTTTTCCACGACCACCTGCATGAATTTGAGCCTTTATAACATACCAGCTAGTACCAGTTTGCTCTGTTAATTTTTTTGCTGCTTCAACAGCATCCTCTACTCTATCAACGACAACTCCTTCTTGAATTGCAACGCCGTAGCTTTTTAAAATAGATTTTCCTTGATATTCGTGTAAATTCATAGTTGAAAATTTGTGGGGTAAATGTATTTATTTTTGATTGAATTGATTGGAATAATTTGTGATTTTATTGAAATAATATCAACAAAATAATAATTTCATAAAATTGAGTGAAAAAAATATGTCAAAGAAATGAGTTTACTTCTTCATCGCTCTCTCCATTTCTCGCCGATCGTCTTTCTCCTTTAAATCTTGGCGTTTATCGTGGAGTTTTTTACCGGTAGCACATGCAAATTCTACTTTCACCCAACCTTTATCTGATAAAAAAAGTTTTATTGGTACAAGCGTATTCCCCTTGATTTTTAAAAATTTTTCGATTGAAATTATTTCTTTTTTATTTAATAATAATTTACGATCTGCTTTTGGTTTATGATTATAAAACGAACCATTAACATATTCATTGATGTGCATATTACGAATCCAAACTTCCCTATTTTCGCAAATACAATATGCTTCAAGGATACTTGCTTTGCCACTGCGAATACTTTTAATTTCAGTTCCTGATAGTTGAATTCCAGCGGTGAATTGATCTTCTAAATGGTATTCAAATTTTGCTTTTTTGTTTCGAATATTTAATTCTTTGACTGACATAATACAAAATTAAGAAAAACAATCATTCTAAAACTTTTATAAGTTATTGAGCTAAATATTCGATCACAACTTTCTATTTCAAAAATTTAGAAAGTGAAAGTTTTCCTTACTTTTGACAAGAAAACGAATAAATGCAAATTCCTTCTAAATTTCTTGAAAATGCGACAGAGCAAATTGCTTCATTACCCGGAATTGGAAAAAAAACAGCTTTACGTTTGGCTTTGAACTTATTAAAAAGATCTGAAATAGAAATCGTCGATTTTACCAAAGCTATATTAGAGCTAAAAAGCAACCTTAATAATTGCTTAAGTTGTGGGAATATTTCTGATGAACCAATTTGTTCGATTTGTACAAATCCTTCTCGCGATCAAAAAATAATCTGTGTTGTTGAAGATATTCGAGACGTTATGGCTATTGAATCAACATCCACATTTAAAGGCATATACCACGTATTAGGTGGACTTATTTCTCCAATGGACGGAATTGGTCCTGCTGATTTAAATATTGAAAAGCTTGTTCAGAAAGCAACTTCTAATGAAATTGTAGAAGTTATTTTTGCATTAAGTCCAACAATGGAGGGCGATACCACAAACTTCTATTTATTCAAAAAATTACAATCATATGAAATTTTGATAACAACATTATCGAGAGGAATTTCAGTAGGATCAGAATTACAATATGCAGACGAAGTTACATTAGGACGTTCAATTCAACATCGACAACCTTTTCAACTCTCAAATAAATGAAAAATCTTATTTTAATTTCTTTCTTAATTGTTTGTATCAATTTTTTTGGACAAACTGATAAAATCTACATTGCAACTGCAAAGATGAATAAAAATATAGAAAACTATTTTAAAGATATTAATACAAATTTTGAATTAATCGACTTTATGAAAGTTGATAAAAAGGATTGGAATTCAAACATTAAAAAATGTTCAGGTTTGTTATTAAGCGGAGGATTAGACATTCACCCAAAACATTATTTACAAGATTCTTTAGAAACATTTTGTAAAACTGAAACTGAAAGAGATAAAATTGAATTATTACTTTTAAATAATGCAATGTTTGATTCACTTCCAATTCTAGGAATTTGTCGTGGAATGCAATTAATGAATATTTATTTTGGAGGTCAGTTATGTGTTGATATCCCAACTTTTTGTAGTAATGATAGTATATTCATATATCATCGCGACCCAAAAGAATTAAATGATGTAATTCATTCTATTGAAGTTAATTCAAATTCTGATTTATATAAAATTCTTGGTATTGGACAAACGAATGTAAATAGTTGGCACCATCAAACCGTTTCTTTACTAGGAAAAAATTTAAGAATCAGCGCAACAAGTCCTGACGGAATTATCGAAGCAATAGAATGGAAGGAAGGGCTAGATAAACGTTGGATTTTAGGAGTGCAATGGCATCCAGAACGGTATTACAAACAACAACCTGAAAATTTATTGATTCTTAAAGAATTTGTAAAGCAACTTGAAAAAGTAAAACGAAAATAATTAAATTTAAAATTTAGCAGCAACCGATAGCTTGATTTCAATGATTGATGCGCCAACTCTACCAAACGAATATTGGTCGTCGTGCATAGTGAAACCATTTCTAGCAGAGAGCATTGAACGAATTTCATTTTTCAATTTACCTTCGCCTGCACCGTGAATGATACGGAATTTTTTCTGTCGTTTGTCGATCATTAAATTCGTAAACGCTTGGAAAGATTTAATTTGTAACATGAATTTATCATGCGCAGACAATCCTGCATCTTTTGAAATCAATGCTTCAATATGTAAATCAATTTCAAAATATTCATTCTTCGTTTTTAATGGAAATACTTTAGAATTCGGACTCGAATCTTTATCAAAAATTAGAACTTCAGAAACTGTAATTGGACGTTGTGGAACCAAGTGTTTTACATCAATTTTTTGGTCAAATCCATGTTCGTCCTCAATTGTTATTTGCGTATGATTTATTGCGAGAATGGTGTATTTACCCGTTTGATGCAATAGTGAAACGATATCTCCGACTTTGAACTGCATTTTAATTGAATCGAATTGCTTTTGAAGGACTAATACGTGTTACCACATAACTTGGCAACAACAAAGCAGTAAGACAAACAAAAAATGTTAGTAAGTTAATTCCCAACCAATTAAAAAGTGTTAATTCCACTGGAACTTTATCTAAATAATAAACGGCAGGATCAAGTGAAAACAAACCAAATTGAGCTTGAATTATACATAAACTAACTCCAATAATATTTCCATACATCAAACCTTTCAAAATTAAATAAGAAGCTTGGTACAAAAAGACTTTTCGAATGCTCCAATTCGTTGCACCCATTGCTTTTAACATTCCAATAAAATTTGTGCGCATTACGATTAAAACAAGCATTGCTGAACCTACATTAATAATTCCGATAATCAACATTAAGAATAAGATAATCATAACGTTATAATCAAGAAAACTTAACCAAGTAAACAAATCTCCTTCGTTTTCCAAAATGCTGGAAACTTGTAATAATTCCCCTTGACTAGTTGGGTGCATTTCCAATTTTGATTTCAATGCTTCTTCTACTTTTTCTAAATCTTTCCAATTTGAAATATGCACTTCCATTCCAGCGATAAAATCTTGATAATTGCCAGCACCTTCTTTTGATTCAATTTTCACTTTTGTTGTACCGTCAGTCAATTCAATTAAGTTGGTATTAATTACTGCTTTTTGAAGCGTTCTGTCTTCGTTTTTCAATAACGCTTGAGCAGGAAAGTTACGTGTTGTTTTAATTTTCAAATACGCGGTATCCATTGCTTTTGCCGTGTTCAAATTGTAATCCATTTGATAAACAATCAAGCGAATAGAAGTGTCTTTAATCGTGTTCAAATAAAAACCACTATACATATCTCTTCCATTTCCCCAATCAAACTGAAGATTTTCCATTGAGCCAGAAATAGAAGCTTTTACGATGAGCGAACCATTTGTAGATAAAGTATCAGCTATTTCAATCGATGAAGAAATACCATAATCATTCATTTTTTGTACTTCTCGAAGGTCGCAGAAAAGTATCTTTTTATCGTATTCTTCCAATCCAGTTTTAAAAATCCCAACAATCTTATAACGTCGTTGAACCGGTTGGTTTTTCACATAAAAAGCAGCAATTTCTTCGTTCAATTTGAAATTCAACTGTTGACATATCTTCTCAGAAATAAGGATTTCGTTGGAAACTTGAGAGGCTTTAAAATTAGGAATTCGACCCTGCGTTAAATTACTTTTGATGAAATCCCAATTGTAATTTTGCTCGACTCCTTTCATAATTATTCCAGCAATTTCTTGTCTCGAAATCAAAGAATCTTTTCCGGAAGCAAGTTTAATTTTGTCTTGAAATTTGTCCGATTGAAGTAACGCAGGTTTATAAGAAACGTTATTTATTGCAGCTAAACCATTGATTTTGGCAATATCGTAGCGATTTAATCCGTTTTTATAAATGGGTTCACAGTCATAAAAACCAACTGTTCCAGCTTTTGAAATGAATAAAGGCGCATTGAAACTTGTAATCTTGGTACGAATTTCGTTCTGAAAACCAGTAACAATTGCAACAGTAATTAAATTAACAACAATTGCAAGTGAAATACTTATGACAGATATACGAATTATCGGTTTGGAAACTTTAGTACCTTGTTCCCGATTACGAATCATGCGTTGCGATATGAAAAATTCAAAAGACAATAGTTCTTTTTTTAGCCTTCAAAGTTACGGAAAGCTTTTTGGCTTACACCTATTTTTGGTGTTTTTACTTATTTCATGTGGCAATCCAGATAAAACAACTATCAATTTTGGTCAAACAAGTGTGATTTCGGAAGATTCTTTGAGGTTAAAGAAAGAAATGAATGTTGTCACGAAAACCAAACCGATATTAGGAATTGAGCGCATTGATTTAATTCTTGACTCGTTAAAAGGAAAAAGAGTTGCTGTAGTTGCCAATCAAACTTCGGTTTTAAATAATGTTCATTTGGTTGATACTTTACTTGCTTTAAAGATAGAAGTTGTAAAAGTTTTCGCTCCTGAACATGGATTTCGTGGCGAAGCTGATGCTGGTGAAAAAATCAATCATTCGGTCGATTCAAAAACAGGATTGCCCTTGGTTTCGCTTTATGGAAACAACAAAAAACCTAGCGTTGACCAACTGAAAGATGTGGATATAATTGTATTTGATATTCAAGACGTTGGTGTGCGATTTTACACCTTCATTTCTACTTTGCACTATGTAATGGAAGCTGCTGCTGAGAATGGAAAAAAAGTCATTGTACTTGATCGGCCTAATCCAAATGCGCATTACATGGATGGTCCCGTTCTAGAAAAAGAATTTACTTCATTTGTTGGAATGCATCCTGTACCAATTATTTACGGAATGACGATTGGCGAATATGCGATGATGATTAATGGTGAGAATTGGTTGGAGAATGGCGTGAAATGCGACTTAAGTGTCTTACCTTGTAAAAATTACACCCATCAAACGAGTTACTCACTGCCAATTGCACCTTCACCCAACTTAAAAACGGATCGTGCAATTGCGCTGTATCCAAGTTTGTGTTTATTTGAAGGAACAACCGTTAGTTTAGGACGCGGCACTGAACGACCATTTGAGCTATACGGACATCCAAAATTTCCTCAAACTGCTTTTGAATTCACACCAATTCCGATGCCGGGGGCGAAAACCTCGACGCAGTTAAACAAAAAATGCAACGGTTACGATTTATCGAATGCTCCGACGCGTTTAACAAAAATCAATTTAGAATATTTGATCAATGCCAATAAATTGCTAGCAGATTCAGGAATTTTCATCAATCAAAACGTATTTTTTAATCGTTTAGCAGGAAATTCAATCCTTCGCGACCAATTACACGAATGTTGGAGTGAAGAAGAAATACGCGCCACTTGGAAGGATGGAATTGACAATTTCAAAGTTACTCGAATTAAGTATTTGTTGTATGAGTAAATTGGCTATTGGAAACAAAACTAATAATTGTAATTCCACTACTTTCAGACAGCTAGTTAAAGTGTAATTTCAGCAGTTTTAATATCAAAAATAAACATAATCTTAATTGAATTGTATAAATTATTTAATATTGAATTGTTCTGAAGTATTTAATTTTGTAGATCATACTTATGAATAGATTTATAATTGTTATATGTTTTTTATTTTTCCATTTTTTATTAAATGGTCAATGCCCTGCACCGACGCCAATCGTTTCTGATATTACACTTTGTGCACCAGGCACTGCCATTTTACAAGCGTCAGGAAGTAACGGTATTTTCAATTGGTATGCTAATTCGAATGGCACTAATCTTATCGGAACAGGCAATCCATTCACGACAACACAAATTAATTCAACAACCACTTTTTATCTTCAAACGATAAATAATTCTACTTCAACTAGTTCTCAACAATTTTATCTTAATTCGAATGTCCAAACATTCACTGCCCCAATCACTGGAACCTATACAATTCAATGTTGGGGTGCGTGGGGCGGGTCAGATTGTAACAACCATAGAGGACGTGGAGCATACGCGACAGGTACCATTAATTTGAATGCAGGACAGCAAATTTTGATTTACGTCGGCGGAGCTGGTCTTGGATGTAATGTGAATTCAGGAGGTGGTTGGAATGGAGGCGGGAATGCTGGGCCAATTGGTTGTTCGGGTGGTGGTGGTGGTGCATCTGATGTTAGATTCGGAGGAAATAATTTATCAAATAGAATTATTGTTGCTTCAGGTGGTGGTGGAGCGGGTTGTTCTGGAGGTGGAGGAGA